>NZ_JAGGQW010000018.1 GCF_018613065.1 Bacillus sp. ISL-7
GATTCATTTTTCAGTGGTTTCGGACGGTTCAGGTGGCTTTTTGTTAATGATCATTGTCGTACATCAAGAAGCCGGAACGCTGTTCCGGCGACTAAAATAAGTAGAAGTTTCTAAATTTTATGAACAAAGGGGAAGTATGGATGAAAAATTTGAGACATAGCGTTTTCTGGCCGCCGTTCTTGTTGTTGATCGCTGCAGCTATCTTTAGCTTTACGAACAGAGAAGGTTTCATTAAAATGGCGACTAATGCCAATAACTGGCTGCTTTCGAATGTGGGTTGGCTGTTTAGCTTAGGCGGCTTGATTATGCTGTTAACGGTTGTAGGGGTCTATTTTTCACCAATGGGGAAAGTAAAAATCGGTGGGAAAAATGCAAAACCCATGCTTAAATTGTCAAATTGGCTGGCGATTACTCTTTGTACCACGATTGCATCAGGTGTAACCTTTTGGGGAATTGTTGAGCCAATCTACCATGTAACGGCACCACCTGAGTCTTTGGGGATCAAACCGAATAGCCCTGCGGCAGCCATTTTTTCGATGTCAACGATGTATCTTCACTGGACGGTTACGCCATATGCTATCTATTGTGTACCTGCCCTTATGTTCGCTTTTGCTTATTATAATATGCGTAAACCGTTCAGCTTAAGTTCAACGTTAGCACCGCTTTTTGGCGACAAAGTATTTGGCGGCTGGGGGAAAACGATTGATGCCTTATGTTTATATACATTGGCACTTGGAATGGCCGCAGCAATGGGAACCAGTATTTTGAACTTAGCGGGTGGAGTGAAACATCTAACAGGTATAGCTAGTACCCCAACACTTTGGGCCATTATCTCTGTAGTGGTCATGGTTACGTTTATTATTTCTGCTTCCAGCGGTTTAATGAAGGGAATTCGAATCTTATCGGATATCAATATGAAGGTTTATATTGTGATCGTGCTATTCCTGTTGGTTGCAGGACCGGCAGCTTATATTGTCAATCTTGGAACTGAGTCCTTTGGTTACTTCTTGAGCCATTTCTTTGAAAAAAGTTTATTTACTGGAGCAGCAGCAGAAGACCAGTGGCCGCAATGGTGGACGGTGTTTTATTGGGCGAACTGGTTTGCCTGGGCAGCGATTACAGCGTTGTTCCTTGGAAGAATTTCATATGGTTATTCAGTAAGAGCTTTTATTATGGTTAACTTCGTTTTTCCTTCAGTCTTCGGTGCTTTCTGGATGACGATCTTTGGTGGCACTGCAATCCATAAGCAGATGACGGAAGGAACCCTGGGGGATATTCTGACGAATCAAGGACCTGAATCGGTTTTATATGCGGTATTATCTGATGTTCCATTGTCTAGTCTAGTTATTCCTTTCTATTTATTTGTTGTCTTTATCTCGTTTGTAACGGCATCCGACTCCAATATCTCGGCAATGGGCGGTATCAGTTCTACTGGAATTACGCCTGAGAGCCCGGAATCACCAATGTTCATTAAATTTGTTTGGGGAGCTGCTATTGGTGTTATTTCTTGGATCATGATTAGCTTTGCCAAGATTGATGGGATCAAAATGCTTTCTAATCTAGGAGGCGTACCTGCACTAATACTGGGGCTGTTAACGGTCTTTGCCCTAATTAAGGTCGCTAGAAATCCAGAAAAATATGATGTTGCGAGTAGAGACCAGAACAATGATAGTCAGGAAGATTTGAAAAAGGTGATGTAACATATAGAACATTTGAAACGAGAGGGGGTCTCTTTAAGGGAGCCCCTTTTTTGTGTTACTATTCGCTTATTGAAGATTATTGTTTCATTTAAACTGTAACTAGTGTTAATTATTAAAAATCCTCTCTGAAGAGCTTTTATAATTGTTTTTGTCCTCGGGTTAGTCCTCGACTTGTTAATAAACTATTTCAGGCTATTAAAAATAAAACTCGCAAAATGTGATTTATAGTGTTTTTTTGTAATAAATTTTCTTCTATTATTCATGAAAATGAATGGGCGGCATGATGTAATCTCCCACCAGAAATCCCGAAATAACAACGTTTAGAGGCTTCTTCCCAAAGTTTGGGAGAAGCCTCTTTTACTTGAGTCTATTGGAAAGAGGGCCTTATAAGCCCTTTAGATATTCATCATAAATAAAGTCGATTTTTTCCTCCTTAATTAAGGCCTTCCGAGCACCTCAATGTTTGTCGCTTTCCGCATGAATCAAATTTTTGATCAGTTTGATCAATGTTGTCTTGTTCTTAATTAAAAATCAAATCCCGTACCATTTTAAAGGATGATACGGGATGCTTTTAGGGTTTCAATACACATATTTTAGTAATCAGCATTATTAAGGATAAATCGAATGGTCCATTGGCCCTTTTGATTCAATATCCCATCAGTTTTAAATGTCATATGAGGATTTTCAGGTCTGTATTGATGTAGTTGTGCTTCTATCGTTCCTTTATATAAGTTGTTACCTATCTTTTTAAACGTATCGGAATTTTCACGAACTAACGTGTGTTCAATCCAAATATGAGGACTTGCCATAAGGCTTTTGGCATACGGATCTACTTGAATATTCGAATTGGAATGTATTGTATAATTCAGCCTAATGGTATGACCATGGTTTACGATGGAATAGCCATTGAGTGTTAGCTTGATTCCGTTATCTTCAGCTGAGCCTAAGCCCTGATTTAGGGATTCGGCACTGGTCAAAGCAGGGGAGGCAAAGCCAATGAGCAAGCAAAGGAAGAAGGCGATAGCCCTGAATCGCACGGTATATTTCGTTAGGTCCCTCATTTTACCACCATCCTTATTTTTCGTTTATAGGTTGCTCCACTTTGAAACAATCTGAGTCCGAAAGAAGTGATCGGACTCGAACTGCTTCAAGAAAACACATCATTTCTTTTTGGACAGCCATTCTGCTAGTGCTTCAGCTTCTGCACCTTTAGCGAGGCCCGCCGGCATGCGGTCGCCGCCGTTTAAGATTTGGTTCAATATTTGTTCTTTGGTCATCGATTTACCGATGTGTTGAAGATTTGGAGCAGTTGCGCCCTGAAGATTATCTCCGTGACAAGAAATACAACTTTTTTTGTAAACCTTTTCCGGGTCGATAACAACGTCGGCTTGCCCTTGTAATTTAGCATTTTTATTAGGGGCAGCGATCTTTTCCTTACCACCGAGTCCATAAACCACTACCCTCGTTCCACCAGTAATCACCCCAATATATTGTTTGCCGTCAACCATATAGATGGAAGGGGCCATTTTAATTTGTTTTCCTCCACTTTTCATGCCCCATAATACTTTTCCTTTTTTAATATCGAGTGCATTCACCGTTCCGTCTAATTCCCCGTAGAAAGCAAGGCCGGAAGCAGTACTTGTTAATCCTCCATACATCGGGTCGTCAGTTTTGATTTGATAAACCTTTTTACCTGTATTCACGTCAATAGCTGTAATGTTACCAGTAGGATCAATATCTTCTGGTAAAGGAAGTATCTTCGTACCAGGGAAGGTATTGTTATCTTTTGCAATCTCTTTTCGATCTTTTGCTGCTAACATTAAATTCGGGTTATTAATACCTGGAATCAGCACATAGTTGGTATCGGGATCATACGTCTCTGGGGCATAGCTTTCTCCACCTGGCGTACCTGGCCATTGAAGTTTCACTTTACTCTGATCGCTAGGTGGTGTTGAATGTTGAATTTTGACAAATGGTACACCATCATAAATGGTTTTTCCGGTTTTGGCATCCCATGCATACCATTTCCCGTTCTTTCCGCCTTCCACCACAATCTTCTGTTTTTTCCCGCTGACCTTGGTATTGAGAACCATCGGTGTCGCGGCAGCGTCATAATCCCATACATCGTGATCAACCTCGGAGGAGGCCCACTTAAATTTCCCCGTTTTACTGTCCAAAGCAACGATGGAATCCGTATATGGATTTTTCCCTTTTCGATCTGCATCGTAAAAGTCAGGGGCTGGATTCCCTACTGCAAAATACATTATATCGGTATCTGGGTCGAACGACATTGGTGTCCATACGGAGCCTCCGCCCGTGTATTTCCCCTTCGCCCAGCCTGTTCCTCTTTCAGGAACTGTCCAAAATGGTTCTTTCCAGAGCGGTTCGAGACTATCAGCCTTAAATGCCCAAACGAAGCCTCGAGTGCCATTATCACCGCCGCTGCTTCCAACGTAAATGTTGCCGTCATAATACATGGGAGCCGAAGATTCATAGTATCGGTTTTCTAATTTAATGGAGGGAACATGATCCCAGAAGTTGACCATTTTTTCCAGTTTTCCGGTTTTCGCATCAAGTTTGGCCAGCCGATTGTCAATCATCAAGACATATACCTTTCCATTGGCCACCGCGACACCTCTGCTTGCCACGTTGGACTGCCATGGCAAACTTTCAAGATGGTCAAGTACTTCCTTAGGAGGTGTCCATGCCCAAATTTTCTTTCCGCTTGCGGCATCGATTGCAAACACATGGTTTTTTGCACTCGTCACATACATGATTCCGTTTTGAACGACAGGGAAATCCTCTTGTAAATTAGGAATATCCTGATTCCATTCCAGGATATCCTGCTGCCAGACAATCCCTAATTTTTTTACATTATCTTTTGTAATCTCTTTATAGGGCACATGTCGGGTATGTTGGAGGTCATAACCCCAATTTGGGAATCCTGTCTCCTTTACCTGATTTGCTTGGTTGGATTTCTTGGTTTCTTCCTTGTTATTTGCATTGTTCTGCTTATTATTCGTTTGACAGCCAACAAGGACCATACAGGCCAAAAAAAACGAACCTGTTGCCTTTAAGTAACGCCTCACAATAATTCCTCCTCACATTATGAAATCTTAATATGTATTGAATCACTGATCATGAAATGTACCAGTTTGTTCCCTCCTTTAGAGGATCTAATTTTGATAAGAACAATGATATGGTGCCCTACAAAATCCCTAAATTATACAAATGGTGAAAATATACTTCTTTATTTTGTTGGAATGGAGATTTTCTGCTCCAGTCCATACGCCGCAATACGGGCTTTGCGCCTTTTGTTTTGTCGAGCGGATTTCGACATTCTTTTCTCCATTTCCCGGGGAAAAATCCTTTTTTTAAAAGGGTTTTTCCCGCAACTAATCAAACGTTAGGTTAGTAAGGAATGATCAGGCAACGTGTCGAAGCATGTGAGTTTCCCTAAGGAAATCCAAATATCGACTTGTTTTTTATTTTTTATATAGGAAAAATAGAACTGCGTCGACAAAGATTTTTTTATGAAAAGGCTGAAACTCTTTACTTATATGGAGTCGTGGTTAACTAATCAAACGTTTGGTTAGTTTTTTGGAGTAGTGTAAATTCAACAATCTCTTTAACAGATTTGGGAGTAAAAGGTTGAGAGGGAGGGCTATTCAGCCTATTTAATTAAACGTTTGATTAGTTTGCAGTTGGTCGAAGGGTGTAAATTTTAAGGGAAATAAGGTGAATGGAAGGCTTAGCTGCCCAAGTTATCGACAAGTATTTTATACAATTACAGAGAAAAACGTTGATTTACCAGAGCTGATACCAGTTTTAATCAAACGTTTGGTTAGTTCCATATTTTGAGGGAACTGGTGCCATATTGGAAGAAGTTTATGTAACGATTAAAGAGCTTGCTAGTAATGCCAAAGTTGGAATTTCAACTGTTATGCGTACGATAAATGCCTTAGGGTATGAAAACTTTAATGACTTACGAAAAGATATCTACGATGAATCGTTTCCTTCCGAATCAAGATGGACATTAAAGAAGTCTATTACAGAAATTCAAAAAGAAGAAGGGAGAGTTTCGACTTTAGTACAAGTTTGGAATGAATCAGTTAATTTATTAAACAAATCTTTAGACTCTAATTTAATGGAAAATTTCGAAATTGCTATTGATTTCATAGAAAAATCAAGTCATATCAATGTTTTGGGTACTCGACCGTACAAAGCAACTGCATTATATTTTGAACAGTTACTTGGAGAATTCTACTCTAAGATAAGGCAACTAGGCCATGATACGGAAGTGATTTTCGATAGGATTTTACAATTAGAAAAGGATGAAATTTTAGTGGTTTTTGCATTCGAACCATACACTAATCGAGTTATCGAAGCCGTTAAGCTGGCTTATGAACTAGGCAATAGCATTATATTGATAACAGACTATATCTCATGTCCAATTATTTCTTATGCGTCCGTAACGTTGAAAGTAGAAGTTAGTAAAGAACAATTTTCAGTAGTACCTATTATTACGTTGATAGAGGCATTGGTAATTGAAATTGGTAAACGATCATCAGAAGAATCGATTAAAAAATTGAAAAGACTTGAAAAAACACTTATAGAAAAGAATGTATTGTTTTCTTATTAAAACCTAAGTCCCACACACTGGGTTACGGGTTTTCTGAAACATTTTGGTCTGATAAGGAATTCTCAATTGCAATAACCACTTCCTATAAAAATTAGGGAGTGGTTTTTTGGTTGTTAAAATTCGCTTCCAGAACTTTTCAGATGACAGACGCTTTGATGTTAATAATCCAGTAAATTGTGCTCACTTAACCATGAGTGGACACAATCAATAAATTTTTTTGTGGCAGGAGACATATTAGGTTTTGTAGCCATACCTATAAAACGAAAAGACTCATTTTCTAAATTAAGAATACGAACGTTATTAGGGATATGAGATAAAGTCATTTCAGGTCGTATGCTGATACCTAAATTATTTTGTACCATAGCAATGATAGTTTGGTCATCTGATACCTCGAATTTCACATTTGGTTTTATATTGTTTTCTCTAAAAATTTGTTTTATCTCATTGTCCCAACCTTCTTTGGGCATAATCAAAGGTTCTTCTTGTATTTGTTTAAAGGAAATTTTATCTTGGGTATGAAGAGGGTGCTGATCTGATAGAATACAAAGCATCTTATCTTTTTTTAGTGGTAGAAATTCAAGTGATTTCGGTGTAGGTAAAGTGAGAAAACCACAGTCAATTACTCCGTTTGAAATCCACTGTTCTAAGGTAGAATAATCACCTTCAAACAATTTCACGATAATTCCTGAATGATCATCTTCAAACTGTTTTATAATATGGGGAAGCCATTGTGTAGCGACACTTGTAAATGTACCTATTCTCACTACACCCATTTCTAAACCGTTTATCGCTGCCGCCTCTTGCTTCATTCGATCATGTAAAATCAAGATTTCACGAATATATGCAAGCATACGTTCTCCATTACTTGTTAAAGAAATGCCTGATCGCCCTCGGGTGAGTAAAGAAAAGCCAAATTCAGTTTCAAGACTAGTAATGGCATGGCTGATACCTGATTGTGTTAAGTTTAACATTTCTCCCGCTTTTGTCAGACTCCCCGATTCAACTATAGCGTAAAAGACCTCAAATCGACTAATTGTCATCTTCTTCTCCTTTATATATTAGTTTATCTCATACATAACATTATAAACGTTCATTTTACTCATGCAAAGTCATTAAGTATACTGAAAATAACTCAGCTATCCCACAATGCAAATGGGATAATTTGAAAGCGTTTCAAATTCAGAGAGTTATCCACTATGTAACTTATTAGAATATAAATTGAAAGTCTGAGTTAGAAAATAAATTAATCTAAAAATTTAACAAAGAGTAATAAATTAGTCCATCCATTGTAATTAACAACATGCTAAAGTTTGTCCAAAACCTAAATGAGAGGAAGTTGGCAATGAACTTTGAAGTTAAATTATCAGTGCACGAAATTTTACAGAATAAACATTTTGCTCATGCAAAAGTAATAGCGGGGAAAGCTGGGCTTTTTCGGCTCGTTCGATGGGTTCATGTTCTGGAATTAACCTCTATCTCAAATCTTTTAAATGGAAATGAACTTATTCTTTCTACAGGCGTCGGATGGAAAGGGGATGAAGATGCTTTTAATTCATTAGTTCAACAGTCCATTGATTCCAATGCAGCTGGACTTTGCATTGAATTAGGACCGTATATATCTAAGATACCACAAGAAGTAATAGAATTAGCTGATACCCATGATTTTCCATTAATTGTTTTCTCTACAGAAGTACGGTTTATTGATATTACACAAGAGATACATAGCCTCTTGATTAAAAAGCATTATCAAATCCTTTCTGATCTAGAAGAATATTCTAATAGGTTAAATCAAGTGCTTCTTTCCTCTAATCCTCAACAAAACATCTTGCAACTTTTACATGATCATTTAAAAATGACAGTATTTTATATTTCTAACCAAGGAAAAGTTCAAGTTATCTCTAAAAAAACACCAGATGAACAAGATAAAATGTTTCAACTTTTAAAAGATAATAAGATACCTTTACATATGAACGTTGCTCACCAATCTGTACAAGCCTTGAATCAGACTTTTGCAGATCTATTCATCATTTCGGAATCGGAGGCCATTACGGAATTTGAATCTCTAGTTTTAGACCGTAGTGCCATAGCTTTAGCTCAAAGCCTTTTACGCGAATTATACATCGAAGAACAAAGGAAAGCTAAAGAAGTGGAATGGGTTAGTTGTTGGCTTGATGGAGAGTATAGTCATGAACAAATTCATAGATACCTCTCCGAGCTGGAACCTAATCTCGAACCAAATGGATGTACTGTTTTGCTCTGTAAAGCCGATAATCTAGAAAAAATAATTTCAGAATTCACTTACTTAAAAGTATACTTTCGCTCTATTTTTGAACAACGAGGTATCTTCCTGTTATCTCATATACAAAAAGGTCAGATAATTTTTATACTTCTCAATAGTTCGAAAACTAATGATTTCAAACGTAGGGTGCAAGAAGGAATAGATTGTTTGAAAAAATCCGAGTTTATAAAAAAACAGAAATTTTCCCAACTTGAATTTAGTGCAGGAAAATTTGTCAATAATTTAAGTCTTGTAAAAAATAGCTATCATACAGCAAAAGAAACATTAAATATCCGAGAAAAAATGCCGAATGAATTAATTAGTTATTTTTATGAGGATTTATATATTTTTCGTCTTGTGTTAGCAGCTAACGAACAAGGGGTTCTTTATGAATTCATCTCAGATTATATAGGATCTGTATTATTGCATGATCAACAGAACAATGGAGAGTTATTAAAAACATTAAAAATATATTTGCAATGTAAGGGTGCCAAAAAAGAAACAGCTGAACAACTTCATATTGTTCGACAAACACTATATCATCGACTTGACAAATTGTATGAATTAATTGGAAGGGACTTCATGGATCCATATAAGCGTCAAGCAATTGAAGTGGCGATCTCAGCATATGAATATACCTCTGCGGCTAAGTCACCATATGAATATGCTTCTATACCTAAATCATCATAATCTACTGGAAACCCTCAATCTGGGTTTCTTTTTTCATATATGACAACTTGTAAATAGTTTCGTACCGCATCAATCATAATGTAGAAAAAAATTTCAGAATATTTTACACAGTGTCTAATGATAGGGGTTTTTATAATAAATATAATGAACTCAAAGGATTGTTATTCTTTCAAAAATAGGAGGTTTTACAATGGAGTTAACACAAACTGTGCAAACATTAAAGAACTATATCGGTGGGCAATGGGTAGAATCTACAAGTAAACAATTTGAAGAGGTACCGAACCCGGCAACAGGAGAAGTAATAGCCCGTGTACCGATTTCCACTCGGGAAGATTTAGATAATGCTGTTGCGATTGCTAAAGAAGCATTCAAAACATGGAGAAAGGTTGCAGTGCCCAGGCGTGCTCGTATTTTATTCCGCTATCAACAACTATTAGTTGAAAACTGGAAGGAATTGGCGACGATCGTTACCTTAGAAAACGGAAAAAGTTATGAAGAAGCTTACGGTGAAGTCTTGCGTGGGATTGAATGTGTTGAATTTGCTGCCGGTGTACCCACTTTAATGATGGGACAGCAACTTCCGGATATTGCCACTGGTGTTGAGTCGGGTATGTATCGTTATCCTATCGGAGTAATCGGGGGAATCACGCCGTTTAACTTTCCTATGATGGTTCCATGCTGGATGTTCCCACTCGCGATCGCATGTGGAAATACTTTTGTATTAAAACCATCAGAAAGAACACCGTTGTTGGCTAATCGTTTAGCTGAACTGTTTAAAGAAGCGGGTCTTCCTGATGGAGTATTAAATATTGTACATGGTGCACATGACGTTGTTAATGGCATTCTTGATAATGACGATGTGAAGGCTGTATCCTTCGTTGGTTCTCAACCTGTGGCTGAGTATATATACAAAACAGCAGCAGCTAATGGCAAACGTGTACAAGCTCTTGCAGGAGCAAAAAATCACTCGATTGTCATGCCGGATGCAGATTTAGACAATGCGGTAAACAATATTATTGGTGCTGCATTTGGATCTGCAGGTGAACGCTGTATGGCAGCTTCCGTTGTCGTTGCAGTTGGAGACGTTGCAGATGAATTAATAAGTCGACTTAAAACAGCAGCCGATAAAATTAAAATAGGAAACGGTATGGATGAAGGTGTATTCCTTGGACCAGTCATTCGTGAGTCACAAAAAAAACGCACCATTAATTATATTGAAATTGGTGAAAATGAGGGCGCTTCTCTCATTCGAGATGGAAGAAATGATGCAGAGAATGAGCAAGGATACTTTATCGGACCTACAATCTTTGACCACGTGCATCCTGAAATGAAAATATGGCAAGATGAAATTTTTGCCCCTGTGTTATCGATTGTTCGAGTAGAAAGCTTAGAGGAAGCAATTGAACTTACAAATAAATCTGAGTTTGCAAATGGTGCATGTCTCTATACTGACAGTGCTAAATCCATTCGTGAATTCCGTGATGAAATTGATGCGGGTATGCTTGGTGTTAATCTTGGAGTTCCTGCTCCTATGGCATTTTTCCCATTCTCTGGCTATAAGAAATCCTTCTATGGTGATCTTCATGCAAATGGAAAAGATGGCGTAGAATTCTATACTCGCAAGAAAATGCTTACGGCTCGTTATTAAAAAAGTGATGTATAACCATAAAGGATAGAATGGGGTTGATGATTGTGCAAGCCACAGAACAAACACAAAGTTTGCAAAAAACAGATGAAAAGTACCTTTGGCACGCGATGAGAGGAGCGGTGCCTAATCCATCGAATTTAATTATCACAAAGGCAGAAGGGGCATGGGTGACGGATATCGAAGGTAATCGTTATTTAGACGGTATGTCAGGCCTCTGGTGTGTAAATGTTGGGTATGGTCGAAAAGAGCTGGCTCAAGCAGCCTATGAACAATTATTGGAGATGCCTTATTTCCCTTTATCTCAAAGTCATATCCCTGCGATTCAATTAGCAGAAAAGTTAAACGAATGGCTTGGTGATGATTACGTCATTTTCTTCTCGAATAGCGGGTCCGAAGCAAACGAAACAGCATTTAAAATTGCCCGTCAGTATCATCAGCAAAAAGGGGATAATGGTCGTATTAAGTTTATTTCACGCTATCGTGCTTACCACGGTAATTCAATGGGAGCGCTAGCTGCAACCGGTCAAGCGCAACGAAAGTATAAGTATGAACCATTAGGTCAAGGATTTCTACATGTAGCACCACCAGATACGTACCGTAATCCAGATGATGTTCATACACTGAAAAGTGCCGAAGAAATTGATCGTGTCATGACATGGGAATTAAGCCAAACAGTGGCGGGTGTCATTATGGAGCCTATTATTACGGGTGGAGGGGTTTTAATGCCGCCTGATGGATATATGGCAAAAGTAAAAGAAATCTGCGAGAAGCATGGGGCACTCTTGATTTCTGATGAGGTCATTTGTGGATTTGGCCGAACAGGTAAACCGTTTGGGTTTATGAACTATGGAGTAAAGCCGGATATTATTACGATGGCTAAAGGTCTAACAAGTGGATATCTTCCTCTTTCAGCGACAGCCGTTAAAAGGGAGATTTATGAAGCTTATGTAGGCAGTGATGATTATGATCGCTTCCGCCATGTGAATACGTTTGGAGGAAATCCTGCTGCTTGCGCCCTGGCTTTGAAGAACCTAGAAATTATGGAGAATGAGAAGCTCATTGAACGCTCCAGAGAATTAGGTGAACGACTGTTAGGTGAACTAGAGGATATAAAGGAGCATCCAAACGTAGGGGATGTTCGCGGAAAAGGTCTTCTTTTAGGTATTGAACTAGTGGAAGATAAGCAAACAAAAGAGCCAGCTAGGATTGAAAAGATGAACAAAGTCATCAGTCTTTGTAAACAAAAAGGTCTAATTATTGGTAAAAATGGGGACACCGTTGTGGGATATAATAATATTTTGCAACTTTCTCCTCCATTAAGCATTACAGAAGATGACTTTACTTTTATTGTTAAAACGTTAAAAGAAAGCATTTTTCAATTGTAGTTAATTAGCCGTGAAACATATGCATCAAAACGATGGGGGCTGCCCCATCGTTTGTCATTTCTTAACATAATATTAATGTAAAATTAATAGATATCAATATTTAACACTGTGTCTAGTGTTCACTTTTTGAATATACATTATATTTAGATAAAAGAAGTAACCACTTATCTACTGCATTTCGATTCGAAAGAAGAAACACCGATACATATCGTGATCGGATAGAATATAGGTGTTTTTTAGAGTCAGTCTTTTCATGCAGAATGAGTAGTTACAAATAGTGATATGTTTCTAACCTAACAACTAGATTGGAGAGCGCTTACAAAAGGGACAGGTGAAATTGAAATTTCATGATAGTATTGGAGGGGTGGTAAAGTTCTAGTTTTTAGATTTATTACAAATGATATTTTTTAAAGTAAAAATTAAATCACATATCTTTATTAAGACACAATGTTATAATCCTTTTTTAATATCGAATAATTTCTGAATATTACGTCTCTTGGTTTTGAATATGAATACCCGTTAAAAGTTTATCATTGAACAGGGGGATTTCGATGAGTGAGATTATTAATTGGTTAAATGGTTATGTTTGGAGTTCAGTATTAGTTTATTTGATCCTAGGATTAGGGCTGATTTATACAATTCTTACACGTTTTGTACAAGTAAGGTTCTTTAAAGAGATGATTAGGCTAGTTTTTGAGGGCGGAGATTCAAAGGCTGGAGTAAAATCTTTCCAATCATTAGCTATGTCATTGGGAAGTAGAATTGGTGTCGGTAATGTAGCAGGGGTAGCTACAGCGATTTCATTAGGAGGACCAGGTGCAGTTTTCTGGATGTGGATTGCAGCGTTTTTCGGGAGTGCTATTTCGTTCATCGAAATAACTCTTACTCAAGTATATAAAAGAAAAATTGATGGTGAGTACAGAGGGGGGACTCCTTATTATATTGAAAAGGGATTAAACCTAAGGTGGTTTGCCATTGTATCGGCACTCATAACATTGGTTGTCATGAGTATTCTATGGCCAGGAGTACAAGCCAATACAGTTGCATTAGCGATGCAAGACGCTTTTGGAATATCACCAGCCATAACTGGAATCATCGTGGTGATTCTACTAGGAGCTATTATTTTTGGCGGTGTTAAGAGAATTGCAAAATTTGCTGAGATCATCGTTCCATTTATGGCTCTTGGTTACGTCATCGTTTGCTTGATCACTCTTACTTTAAATTATGAAAACATACCAAGTGTTATGTCCTTAATTTTTACTAGTGCCTTTAATTTAAATGCGACTTTTGGAGGATTAATAGGTTCGGCGATTGCTTGGGGAGTTCAAAGAGGAATTTATGCAACTGGAGCTGGTTTAGGTAGTGAAACGTTTGAATCTGGTGCCGCAGAGGTATCGCATCCAGCAAAACAAGGTTTAGTTCAATCACTTTCTGTTTACATTGATACCTTTTTGATCTGTACTTCAACGGCATTTATGATTCTAATTACAGGAATGTATGATGTGAAACCACAAGGGATGGAGCCTATTACGAATAAGCTTGGTGACGTAGCACCATCTCTTTATACACAGCTCGCGGTTGATTCTGTTTTTCCTAAATTTGGTGCGCCTTTTCTTGCTCTTGCGCTGTTATTCTTCTGTTTTACAACACTAGTGTCTTATTATTATAAGGCAGAGACAAACCTTGCCTTTCTTAGACATAATTTAAGAATAAAATCAACGTGGACCAATCATGTATTGAAAGTTTTCTTACTGGTCACTGTCATATATGGTAGTGTTAAAACAGCTGATACAATGTGGGCGATCGGGGATTTAGGTACGGGGGCCATGGCTTGGGTAAACCTTACAGTTATTTTTCTCCTTACAAAGCCGGCATTAAAAGTATTAAAGGACTATGAGACTCAGAAAAAGGCAGGGAAAAATCCTGTATTTGATCCTGTAAAGTTAGGGATTAAAGGAGCAGACTTTTGGGAAAATGAATATCAGGAAATCAAACAAGATATACCAAAAGAAAGTAAGACTATATCAATGTAGAAGTAGTTCAAAGAAAATGACATATTAAAATGAAGTTGATTTTGAACAGACGTTTCTTTGAAGCGAATCTGTTCTTTTTTTTGTGCATTATACTTCAAGATTCCAAATGAGAGGACAGTGTGACTATAAAAGACCGATTTAGTTCAAGTAGTGTCTAATCAATTAATAGATATATTTTACACACTGTCCAATGAAGAACATCAAGACCTGATGTATCTTTAAATCAGTTGGTATTTACAAAATTCTTAATTTTACAATTTGTATAAATGGATGAAGAGGTGATCGTAATGATTTTAGAAAAAGCAGATATTGAATCCGTTTTAATTAGCAAAAATACTACTCAAAAAATGTACATAAATGGCGAGTGGGTATTAAGTGAAACAAATCAAACAAGAGAAATTATTAATCCTGCAAATGGAGAGGTAATTGGAACCGTAACTGAGGGATCAACAGAGGATGCTAAAAAGGCAATTGAAGCTGCACGAAAGGCATTTTATGTTAATGGGTGGATGAATAGCAGAGCCAGACACCGTGCGGAACTTCTCCTTCAAATATCCAATAAATTGGAAGAAAGAAAAGAAGAATTAGCTTATTTGGATACATTGAATAATGGAAAAACATTAAGAGAGTCATTGGGTGACGTTGAAGATGCTGTAAACCAATTACGTTATTATGCAGGGTTAGCAACAAAGCCGCATGGTCAGACCTATGATGTTCCGGATGACATCCAAGCAATGGTTGTCCGTGAACCGATCGGTGTTGTGGGGCTAATCGTTCCATGGAACTACCCGTTAGTTATGGCAAACCAAAAAATTGCTGCCGCCCTTGCTGCAGGTTGTACAGTGATTGTGAAACCAGCACAACAGACACCACTTTCTGTCATTCGCTTATTTGAGATTATTGATGAAGTAGGATTTCCGCCTGGTGTCGTTAACCTAGTATTGGGTCCTGGAAGTAAAGTTGGGGCAGAATTAGTGTCCAATCCTGATGTCGATAAAATTTCCTTTACCGGTGGTACTGATACAGGCATTAGGTTAATGAAATCGGCAGCAGATACAGTGAAAAAGATTAGTTTAGAATTAGGTGGAAAATCCCCTAATATTGTCTTTGCTGATGCAGATTTTGAAACAGCAGTTGATTATGCATTGTATGCTATTTTTGCCAATCAAGGCCAAGTATGTTCAGCAGGCTCACGTTTATTGCTAGAAGAAAGTCTGTATGAAAAGTTTGTGCCTGAATTAGTCAAACGTGCCAAGATGATTAAAGTAGGTCCAGGTTGGGTAGAAGGTGTTGAAATGGGACCACTGGTTTCGGAAGACCATATGAACACCGTGCTTGACTATATCGAGATTGGAAAAAATGAAGGAGCTACCTTGCTTTGTGGAGGCAATCGAATGGTCGAGGGTGATTTTGGAAAGGGTTATTTTGTTGAGCCAACTATCTTTGGAGATACAACACCTGACATGAGAATTGTTCAGGAAGAGATCTTTGGTCCGGTTTTAGTCATTCAAACCTTCAAAACAGAAGAGGAAGCCATTGAATTAGCAAATGGTACAGTTTTTGGTTTGGCTGGTGCTGTGTTCTCGAATGATGGCGCTAAAGCACATCGTGTGATACGCCAATTACGTGCAGGGATTACATGGATTAATACGTATCATCCAACCTTTAATGAAGCGCCTTGGGGCGGGTACAAGCAAAGTGGAATTGGCAGAGACTTGGGAACATATGGTTTTGAAGAGTATCTAGAAACGAAGCAAATCAACGTAAACCTTAAAGTAGAACCATCAGGTTTTTTTGAGGGGAAATAGCAGTTTAGAAACCATATTTTCTTAGAGGGGATTACAAATGAGAAGTTTTGATGTAATTGTCATTGGAGCTGGTGTGATCGGATCTAGCGTAGCATATCATTTGGTAAAAAAGGGCCTTGAGGTTGCATTAATTGAAAAAGGCGGTGTTGCATCAGGTACTTCCAGTAGATGTGACGCAGTTGCCTTAATTTGTGATAAAAAGCCTGGGATTGATACGGAAATAGGCTATGCAAGTATCCAGATGTTCAAACAATTATCGAAAGAATTTTCAGTTGATTTTGAATTTTCTTCAAGAGGAAGTCTTTATGTTTGTGAAACTGAAAAAGAGCTTGAAATTGCCAGGGATTATGTTTCGGAGCAAGCTAAAGATGGTTATGATATGCGCATGGTTGACAGAAATGAATTGCAGGAAATTGAACCATATTTAGCCGATGATTTAGCAGGAGGGATATGGACAGAAGTAGATTCCTCCATGAACCCCTATAAATTATGTTATGCGTTTGTTGAAGAAGGCAAAAAGCTAGGATTGAAAGTTTATGACTATCATGCCGTGCAGAATATTACACTGGATGACAAAGGAAGAGTTGAAAGCGTCGTAACGGACCGAGGGACCTTTAAAACAAAAAGAATCGTTATATGTGCCGGTGTATGGTCTCCTAAATTAGCAGAAATGGTAGGAGTTCACATACCGATTAAGCCAAGAAAAGGCATGGTATTAATCTCTGAGAAAACGCCGTTGAAGGTGGCAAGTCAAAAAGTTCATGAATTCGGATACATGTTATCTAAATTCGAAGATATTAAGTTTAAAAGAAATGTAAGTGAATTAGTTGAAAAACATAATGTTGCTTTTACGATTGAACCTACTGATGCAAATAACTATTTAGTTGGAGGACATCGGGCCTTCAGAGGGTTTGATATTCGTTCAGAAGTCGAAGTGATGCGTGCCATTGCAGAGAGAGCGATCCGCTTTTTACCTATCTTAAAAGAACTTAACTGCATAAGAGCTTATGCAGGAGTAAGGCCTTGGGTCGAAGACCACCTTCCAATTGTGTCAGAAGTGGAAGAAGTGCCTGGGTACTATATAGCCAGCGGGCATGAAGGAGATGGCATTAGTATGTCTCCAATCACCGGAAGGATGGTGGCTCAGCTCATTACCGGCGAGCCAACGGACTTTAACATTGATAAATTGAATTTTTCTAGATACAAGAAAAAACAAGCTGTCAATATCTAAAACGGAAGAATGTAAATAAAAATTAAAATAATAGGTTAATAATAGGAGGAATTCATTATGAGTATTGCGCCAAAAGGAATTTTTGTACCATTAATCACCCCATTCAATGATGATGAAACCATTGATTTTCAATCTTATAAGAAAGTAATCGACTTTCAAGTAGAATGTGGAGTCCATGGTCTTCTGGTTGGAGGCACAACAGGAGAATACCATGTTATGTCATTAGAGGAACGTAAAAGTTTAATCAAGGCTGGCTGTGAATATGCTGCTGGAAGAGTACCTGTTATGGCAGGTGTTGGATGCTCTACTGCTAAGGAAACAATCGAACTTGCCAATTATGCTGCAGAATGTGGCGCAAAATGGGGACTGGCTCTACCTCCTTATTATCATAAGACAAGTGAAGATGGAATTCGTGATTTTTTCAAGGAATTAGCTGCAAAATCAAATGTCGGAATCGTCATTTACAATTATCCGGGAGCAACCAGCGTATGTCTTTCGCCTGAAATGATTTATGAGTTGAGCCAGGAAGAAAACATTGTAAGCGTTAAAGAATCTGCAGATTTTGGTCACCTATGTCAGGTTTTGGCTTTGACGAAGGATGTCGAGAACTTTACGGTATTTACCGGTGAAGAACACTTTATTCTTCCTACCTTTTCTATTGGAGGACAGGGTGCATTTGGAATCCTCGTTAATTTGCTTCCTAAGGAAATGGTAACGCTATACGAACTGGCAGTTGAGAAGAGCGATATAAATGCTGCACGTCATTTGAATTCAAAATTATCAGTTATTTATGGCTTAATGGAGGCGGAAGGGAATCCGTATCCGGGCCCGGTAAAAGCAGGCATGGACATGATCGGAATGAAAGGCGGAAAAGTGAGAAAGCCTTTAACACAACCTACTGATGAGATAAAAACAAAGATTAAAGAGGAACTGATAAAGTTAGGATATAAAGTTGAATCACTGGATAAATCTATTTTGGTGTAACAGGGTCAATAATGAATAGAAAGAGATAACGAGTTTCGGAGAATACAAATGTATTCTCTGAAACTATAAGGAGGGGCCATTATTGAACACTAAAGCATTGGTCAATGAACGGGAATATGGTTATTTAGGAAAGGAAAAAGAGAGCACTATTATTACTATGAAAAAAGGACAGTATGTAGCAGGATATTCCGTTGGAATCCTTTATTTAGATGAATGCTGGTACCCTGTTTTACCCGGAAATGTTGCAAATCTATCTACATATGACTTTCCTGTAAGGCTAAAAGTAGTGCCAAATTGCAATCAGGAAAGAATCCATGTCGGTGATCCCACGTTACTGGATGATATTATCAAAGCGGCAAAAGAATTTGAAGCAGAAGGAGCACGTGCTATATGCGCGGCATGCGGTTTTTTTGGTAATTTCCAAGATAAAGTAGCAGCGGCTGTCGATATTCCTGTTTATCTTTCAAGTGTCGTTCAAGTACCTTGGATCAAAACAGGCTTAAAACCTAGTCATAAAATCGGAATGTTGACAGCGGATGCGCATGGAATTACCCCAAACTTATTTAAAAGTTGTGGGATAGATGATCCAAGTATTGTTGTAGTAAGAGATTTAGGCAGATTGCCTGAATTTTCAGCTATCATTGAGAGTAGAGGATCTTTTGATAACGAAAAGGTGAGAAAAGAAGTAGTAGAGGCAGCTGTCACTATGGTAAACGAAAATCCCGATATTGGCGCGATTCTATTGGAATGCAGTGATTTACCTCCGTATGCAGCTGATATTCAAAGAGCTGTTAAACTTCCGGTATTTGATTTCATTACTATGATCAAATGGGCTCATTTTGCTACAAGTCAAAAACCATATTATGGTTTTATTTGAAAAAAACATAGATTAAGTTAAACGTAGAATGTAACACACCAAGCACCGCAGTATTTCAATAATATCTCTGATGTGCTACTCCGTACGAATGAGACATCAAACGTTCTCTTCTGCGTAAAAATAGTTGGCTGCACATCTATTTTACACTGGAAGATGAATGTTGATGTCTCATTATTTTTTGTAACCGTAGCCATATATGGAATACGCAGATACCTTTCGATAAAGGAATGAAAGTTCCTTACACAATTAAAGAGGACATGGACGAAATTAATAAGATTATTCTCGAAGTAATGGAGGAGAAAATCCATGAGTGAAAATCAAACCATAATATGTAGATGTGAAGAAATCACGTTGAAGGAAATTATAGAAACGGTTGAGCGTTTTCAATGTTCCTCACGTGAGGTGAAGTTACGAACTCGTGCAGGGATGGGACCTTGTGGGGGACGCACTTGTCGAGGTATGATCGATCGATTAGTAGAGCAATTGGGTGGACCATCGGTTTCTAACGAAGTGTCACTTAGCTATCGTCCTCCCGTCCGACCAGTTTCATTTGGCGTATTAGGAGGGGAAACAAAATGAATCCAACGAGAGTTAATCATCATCCGGTTCTTGGAAATCTTGAAATACAAAAGGAAATTAAGATTTACTTTGACGACCAACAATATGTAGCTTATGAAGGAGATACAATTGCATCTGCCTTGCTTGCATCTGGAGTTCGTACCCTTCGTCGTCATGAGGACAAGCAGACTCCGCGTGGGATTTACTGTAATATAGGTCATTGTTTCGAATGCCGGGTAAGGGTGAACGACAAAAATACAGTTCGTGCTTGTCTAACTCCAGTAGAAAACAATATGCGAATTGAATCAGGTATATCTCTCCCTACAAATGCTCTACAAGGAGGTAAGTTATGATTGATCTTGTGATTGTAGGTGCGGGCCCAGCCGGGTTAGGTGCAGCCGTTTCGGCAGCCGAAAATGGATTGGAAGTGTGCGTAATAGATGAGTTCGTAAAGCCTGGAGGACGTTTATTGGGGCAATTGCACGAGGAGCCTGATGGCAAGTGGGTCAACGGTATTGCCGAAGCCCAAAAACTCCATGATCGCGCCATTCAACTTGGGGTAAGAATCCAATGTGGAGTATCCGTATATGATTTAATAAAATTGGACAATGGCTGGTGTGTGTATACCACGGACAAAGCCATCGAATCTAAATGTCTTTTGCTTGCTACAGGGGCATCGGAAACTCCTATTCCTATCCCGGGATGGACTCTTCCAGGAGTAATGTCGATTGGAGCAGCACAGGTGATGGGGAATGTGCATCGTGTGAAGCCGGGAGAGAAAGGGGTCATTATCGGTGTTAATGTACTCTCAGTGGCCATTGCAAGGGAACTGCAATTATGCGGCGTCCACATTGAGAGTATATTGCTCCCACACCCGAGTCTTTTATCTGGTGATGCCGCGAATCCTGAGAAAATGATGGAATCACTTTTACGATTATCACACTTGGCCCCTTCTCCATTAATCCGATTTGGCGGTAAATGGGTAAGCCCGAAACTTGGTGCTCGTTTGTATCCGAAAAATGGATTTAAAATGTGGGATATTCCTATTCAATTGCGTAAAACAGCTCTTGAAATACTTGGGGAAAATCAAGTGGAAGGTGTGCGCGTTGCTGATATTTCCGCAACAGGGGAGGTTGTACCTGGAACGGAAAAAGTAGTATCTGCGGATTTTGTCTGCATTGCAGGCGGTCTCACACCAATGTCTGAGCTTGCAGCTGTTGCGGGATGCACTTTCTGCTATGTTCCTGAACTCGGGGGACATGTTCCTTTGCACAATGAATTGATGCAGACAAATCTCAATGGCTTATATGTAGCAGGCAATATCACAGGTGTTGAAAGCGCTAAGGTAGCAAGGGCTCAAGGTACAGTAGCTGGCCTTACGATTGCGCGTGAACTTAACGCTTTAGTAGAACGTGCTGATGAAAAAATTGGTGCTGCTACTGCAGGGGTTATGAAAACACGCCGCAATGCACTCATCCAATTCCAGCCAGGCATTGAAGAAGCGCGTACAGAACTTTATCATAAATTTTATGAATCTCGTGGGGAAAGAATCTCGATCTAATTACGGATAGTATTTTCTGGAGGATAAATTAATGAAGGTATTAGTGATTGTAGCGCATCCAAATATTGAAGAGTCAATTATGAATAGAACGTGGTTAGGAGAACTGATGAAGCATCCCAATATAACTGTTCATGAACTTTATAAGCAATATCCAGATGAAATAATTGAAATTGAAAGAGAGCAAAGGTTATGTGAAGAACATGAAAGGATCGTTTGGCAGTTTCCGTTTTATTGGTATAGCTCTCCACCACTTCTTAAAAAATGGCAGGATGAAGTACTCACTCATGGATGGGCTTATGGATCAAAAGGGAATAAATTGCATAATAAAGAGCTCATTTTAGCCGTATCGACCGGAAGTGCAAAAGAAAGATACCAAGCGGGTGGACGTAATCAGTATTCTATGAGTGAGCTCTTAAAACCATTCCAAGCAACTAGTAATTTAATAGGGACTAAATTTTTACCGGCTTTTATTTTCAATGGAACATATACAGCAATTGATGAGGAGATAAAAGAAAGTGCAAAGGTATATGTGAATTATATTCTTGCCAAGGATATTTTTGTGTGAGCTGTAAGAAACCGATGATTATACTTGAAATACAATTTTAACCGTAATCAAAATCAATGGTAGTTTGAAAGGTTGGAGAAATATTTTTTTGTTAGGAAACTACTTATTTTACTTTAGGAGGAAGATTAAAATGATTATTGGAGTACCAAAAGAGGTAAAAAATATTGAAAATCGTGTAGCTCTTACACCAGCTGGGTTAATATCTTTTGTAAATGCTGGTCATAAGGTATTAGTTGAGAAAGATGCTGGGGTTGGAAGTGGTTTTACCAACGAAGATTACGCCAATGCCGGTGCAGAGATTATTGGAAATGCTGCAGATGTATGGTCTCAAGCTGAAATGATTATGAAAGTGAAAGAACCTCTTCCAAGCGAGTATGGTTACTTCCGTGATGGGTTAATTTTATTCACTTACTTACACTTAGCTGCTGAACCGGCTTTAGCTCAAGCTCTTAAGGAAAAAGGAGTGATCGCTATCGCTTATGAAACAGTTGCAGTAAATCGAACTCTTCCTCTCCTTACTCCAATGAGTGAGGTAGCAGGCCGTATGTCCGCACAAATTGGTTCTCAATTCTTACAAAAATCAAATGGCGGTAAAGGTATCCTTCTTACGGGAGTTCCTGGTGTTAGTCGCGGTAAAGTGACCATCATTGGTGGTGGTGTTGTAGGCGCAAATGCAGCCAAAATGGCCATTGGTTTAGGGGCCGACGTTACCATCATTGACTTAAGTGCAGATCGATTACGTCAATTAGATGATATCTTTGGCAACCAAATTAAAACATTAATGTCCAATCCATTCAACATAGCAGAAGCTGTAGCAGAAGCTGACCTTTTAATCGGAGCCGTATTAATTCCTGGTGCAAAAGCTCCTAAGCTGGTAACGGAAGAAATGGTAAAAGCAATGAAACCTGGTTCTGTTATCGTAGATGTGGCGATTGACCAAGGTGGTATTGTTGAGACAGTTGACCATATTACAACACATGACAACCCAACATATGAAAAACACGGTGTTGTTCATTACGCAGTGGCAAACATGCCTGGGGCAGTCCCAAGAACATCCACCATTGCTTTAACCAATGTCACGGTTCCTTACGCCTTACAGATTGCCAACAAAGGTGTATTCCAAGCAATTTTAGACAACGAATCCTTAAAACTTGGATTAAACGTAGCAAATGGTGAAATCACATACGAAGCTGTTGCGAAAGATCTTGGCTATAATTTTGTCTCACCGGAAAAGGTTTTTGAAAAGGAACTTACGATTGTGTAAGAAAGGTCACATATATCATCATTTTCTACAGTAAAGACTACTTCCTAAAAACAAGGGGGTAGTCTTTTTTTAGGAAGCTCTGGATATGTCTTTAAATATCGTTTCTAGTACGGTCCAGCTGCATGAAACCTACCTTCACCCTTCATGTAACTATTAAAGAATTCAAATTCATCTTCCACATCTTGTGAAATATCCGGATGATTAAAAAGGGAATTGCCGTAACCACTAAAAAAAGCCACCAATAATGGTAGCAGAGAAATTTTTATATTTAGATATCATATTGACTTTTAAATTCAAAAATCTCATCAACAGCTTGGTGATATCCACCCGATTTTTGAAAGGATTCCCTTATATTTGAAACAGCCTTATGAAAAGACGGGGTGTTTAACACATGATCTGCGGCTTCACGTAGTTGATTTGCAGTCAAGCCATCCATTCGTAATTTAATACCGGCACCGATATTGGCAACTTGTCCGGCAATGATCGGTTGATCCGCGCTTTGTGGGATGACAATGAGCGGAACCCCGTAATAGAGACCTTCATGGGTACTATTCATTCCACCATGTGTAATAAATAATTTAGTGTATTTTAACACTTCTGTTTGTGGAACATATTTTTCTACAATGAAGTTTTGGGGAATCTCTCCTAAATCGATTAGTGGGGTTTGTTTCCCGATCGACATGACAACCGTATGATTGCTATTTCCAAATGCTTCAAAACAAAGCTTATAAAAATCAATGGCTTGGTTAAAGACAGTACCCAGTGAAATATAAATTGGTCTTTTTCCCTTGATTGCTGTAAGGTCAAAGTTTTCTTGAATTAATCGTGTAGAGATGGATGGACCTATAAATTTGTAAGTTTGGTCGAATGCTTCTCCAAAAAGTTGAAACTCCCTAGTTGTGTAAACGATTGTAAGTGGGGCAGGATTACAAAAGACTTCGTAAGGAGAATGGATCTCGACATCATATTTCTCCTTCACCATTGCCGTCAGGCTTTGATACTCATCGTTTATTTCTTTACCCACTTCTGGAGGAATGTTTTTAGAAAGCTGTTCCAACATTTGATCGAATGATTCCTTTGTCTGCGCCAAGGAAGTACAAGAATTGATTGCCGGAAGCTTAAGGATTTGGGCAAGTAAACGTCCACAACCAAACATGGAATCATGGATGATGTAATCAAAATGTTCTCCTTCAATCTGTTCAAGCACGCTAGGTATGACGATATCTGCCGTACGTAAAAGACCGTTAATTCTTTCATGTAAATAATTTCTTCCACCCGAGATAAAGGCTGTTATAAATTTTTGACCGTCCAATGTTCGTACAATTGCTCCCGTCTTCTCAATTCGCTCTCGAAAAGCTTCTATCGTAAAGTACACTACCTCTTCGCCGCGCGAAATAAGCTCATGCACAACTCCAATAGTTGGATTGATATGTCCTTCTGATCCGGCATTAATAAATAAAACACGTGCCATTTCTACCACTCCTTAGGTAATTCTAAATTTAAGAGTAAGGGTCACTGTCCCATACACTTGCCTACTCAAATAATGGAATTAAATTTATCATAGTATAATACTTAAAAATCTCAAACTTCTAATCACCCCTAGAGCCATTCCTTCTTCATACAGATAGGTAAGGGTTTGAAGTTATTGCTTCCTTTTCCCCTGAAGATGTTCGCCAAGCTTATTCGGAAATTGAGACTTTTTAAAAGGTTTTAAAGGAAAGTAAAGGGAAAATGTTGAATTATTATAGTTAAAGCCTATCTTGGAGGGACGGAGCAATGTTCCAGACCTTCACATTAGAGGAGCAGGAGAAACTATGAAAAAAATACATAAAAAAATATGGATCCCAGTAGTACTCGCGGGGGTATTAATTGGGGGTTATTTATATCTTGATAAGGAAAATGTCACTGTTAGGGTAGGAACAGCACCTAGTGGCGAAAAAGTGGTCCAAGTAAATGAACAAAATAATAAGGTTGATCGTGAATTTCCGTTTAGCATGAGTGAAAACTCTGTTCAGCAAGCCATACATAATATGTCACATCAAAAGGTATTAGCGAAAAAAAAATGGGGTGCGTTGCCATTAACGCCTGAACGGGTTAAAAGATTATTACAAGTGGTGGAAGCAAATAAGAAAAAATATGAAAATGCTGATTTATATTTAAGTATATTAAGATCTTGGGATAAAGGCAATTTTGATCATGTGGTTATTAACCACAATGCCATTTGGTCGCTGCAGGGTGGCACGGTTGGAAAGGCTAATGGCATAGCCTCACCTGAAGAGGAAATGGAATTTATACAGGAGAATTTCGATGTTGAGTAGAAAGAAGCGTTCAATTCGAGCGCTTTTAATTTGATGTTTCCGTGGTAGCATCAAAAAAGGGCTGATCTATTCTTATTTTTGTTTCGTATCGCTGGGCGATATATCTTGCAAATGAACCAATAAACCTTCATATTTAATAGAAAAGGAGGTCCGATATGCGACGTGATATACAATCGAATGAACGAGCTTTCTCATCCAAGGAAGTGGCAGAAGAAGTTGGGATTGCAACACCAACTGTTCGAAAGTATGGCCAAATCTTAGAACGGAATGGATATGAGTTTTTTAAAGATGGCGATCGGCGTATCTTTGTTCAATCTGATATCGGAGCGCTTATAGCGCTACGCGATACGGATAAGCCCCTAGACGATACAGCTAAAGACCTTGCGTATCAACAAAAGGAAAGATTAGTAGATTTCAATGAAACGGAAATAGCGGTACCCGATACATATGAAAATTTACCCCAAGACCCTAATCAATTAAAAGAGATTTTAAAGGTTTTAGTCAATGAACTTGCCGCCACGCGTGAAATGAATGTTCAACTGACAAACGATATGTCTCAGCTTAAACTAACAGTTTCCCGACTCCAGCAAGATCACCATGTTATAAGTTCCAGTATTGCTAATTCAGCGCAAAAAACTCATGCGAAAATTGAAAAATTAACGGAACAACAAAATAACCATTACGAAACTTTGCTGCAGCAAGAAATACAAAAAAGTGAATTTTTACAAAAAGAAATACAAAATATGCGGGACGAACTGGAAAAAGAATGGCGTTCACAAAATGATTTCAATAAACGTTTAGAAGAAGCGATACAAAAACCTAAAGAAAAATGGGAGAGGCTTTTCTCCATATTCCGAAAATAGGGTGCCTGTTTTAGGTTTTTTTTTGCTTACTTGTATCGTATCGCCCGGCGATATAACGAATTAAATATGAATTTTTAATAAAGGTTGCTGGTGTATCGCTCTTCAATCCGACATTAATGCGCTTATAGCGGTATTCGATACGGACATTCCTCCAAATTTCAACAAATTCCCGGGAAATATCTACAAATTCTGAGTATATAGCGACAAAATGCCACTATTTCTTCTATTAAAAAACCACTTCCTAATAAAATTTAGGTAGTGGTTTTGCTGTTAAAATTTAAATGCCAAGCCTTAAGCCTTGAACGAACACGGCTAAATATGTAAATTACTTTCAATTACATCATTAAATTGTTCTACTTCTTTTCGAATACTGATGGTTGGTTCCCACGAATCAATAAGGTTAATAGCGATTTGATTTGATTGCAGTGCTTTTTCATTATCGCCTTTCTGAGAAAACATTTGTGACATCCCATAATGATAATAAATTAGCTCAATCTGATTCGCCTTATTTTTGTGATAGAGAATATTATCAAACGCTGCTTCTGCCTTTTCAAATTCGTCGCAATTTACATAAGCTAAACCTAAATTAAAATATGCTTCAATCGTTTTTTCACCGCCATACATTGTGCTGATTTGATTAGCGGCTTCGTATAAATTGATTGCCTCTTTATAATTTTTTCGCAACAAGCTTAGGTCCCCGCGAACTAATAAAACTCTATGTTGGATAATAGGGGTCGCGGATATATCTATGACTTCTCTTAAAATTGCTTCTGCCTTTTCAGGATCGCTTGATTTTAAGAACAGTCTGGATTTTAAGGCAAGTCCCCAAACCTTCAAATCAAAAACATCCGCGTTATTAGAATCTAAATGCTCTAGTATCTGAAGCCCGGCTTCAATTTGTTGAAGGGCTTCATCCAATTCATTGACTTCTATTAATGCCCAGCCTACTGTATCAATTCGAAGAAAAGCTTCATGCGTTTTTTTATCCAATTGGTTGGCGTAATCAGCGGCTTTCAGTCCGTACTCGATTCGGAGCGGCAAGTTAATCCGGCTTAAAAAGTGACTTATGCGTGTTACCAGATCAATTAGCAGCTCCTTATCTGGAACTTGGCTTGCCCACTTTATAACTTTAAGTATGTTCGGCCATTCTTTCTTGATTTTATCCAAATCACGACCAAGCAGGTAACTCCAATAAACAGAATTTAGCTGCTCCCGTTTTAAATGGGTTTCTAAGTACTGAATATAATATCGGCTCCATCGACTGCGTGCTTCCTTTTCAAAGTCTTGATTCTCTAACAAGTGCTGCTCGCCATAAGCCACTACAGTTTGATGCCCAAGAAAATATAATTTCCCTTCTATCCGCTCTGGTTGGATCAGGGCAAAGGTCCGCATCTTTTC
The DNA here is from genome assembly GCF_018613065.1 of Bacillus sp. ISL-7. Next base: position 27,804 of record NZ_JAGGQW010000018.1, read on the forward strand.
AACAGCATAATGATAATTTCGAACATCTAATCCAGCGGCTGCAGCCCAGCTCTCTTCATCAGGAGGTTTGCTGAAAAAACATAGCACCTGCCATAGACGCCGGGTACCTTCATCACAGCGTTTCCATGTGCGCCCAAAGAGGAAATCAAACATTTCCAACAATGTGTAGCCGGCTTTCCCTAATTCCTGAATAAGTTGTTGAGCAGGAATGTCATCGTCTGAAATATAGGCTATGCTGAGTGCAATAGCTTTAGGGTTACCAGCAGTCGCTAAAAACAACTGGTGCTGGATTTCAGGAGATATATTCAATAACTGTTTTATCTTTTCTCGCTTATCTGGAGAGTTACAAGTTTGTAATTGACGGCGTACTTCATAAGTAAAAAAATCAAAAGCTTCAGTTTTTTCAAGACCATTCAGCTGAATGGTAACCATTTCCCTAAAGGCTTCCCGATATTTTTGATACAAATTCTCACGAGAGGTTAGGATTACTCTAACACCTTGTGGGAGATTGGTAATGAACTCGTGAATATCACTTTCGGCAGTATCAATACTGTCTACAATCAGCAATACCGGTTCTTGCCGAGAATAATTCGCCAATGCATTACGGACAACAAAACGTTTTTCATTAATTGATTTATCTATTTGTTCTACGCGTCCTAGTTGATAGGCAATTGTATTTAGGAAATCACTAAAGGTTAACCCTTTCCAATCAGCACTTACCCAGATTATCGATCTAAATGTTGGCCAATTTTCGTCGACATTAACAGAATCCCCATGGAGATTTCCCCCAACACAGGCATATGCTACTTCAAGCGCGATGGTCGTTTTTCCCATGCCAGCCCAACCAGTAATTGTACATACTGGTGAAGGAGAAAGCACCCACTGACGAATAGCTTCTAAGTCAAAGCTCCTACCGATGAAGCCCCCTGACCAGCGAGTTGGCAAGTTATGCGTCATTGGCTGTTCTTTAGGTGTAATAGTATTGCTTATTTGCGTATCAGGAAACAATCGATTAATTACATTTTCAATGTCTTCATCAAGCGGTGCACCGAATGCCCCGTTATTTCGTAAGATTTTGGCTTTTTTTAGACATGAAACGACCCAGATAGGTAATGCAGGTTTAATTACAGGTATGGAAGTAGTCTCAAGTAGTTTTGTAAACCACTGTATATTCATGTCACTCTTTTCTATGATGACCCAGATAATTCCAAAGAGTTTTCCGTCGTCAATTCGGCCGGGAATATATTTTAGGCCCATTTGCCCTATCCAGCTTTTAATGGTATTAGAAGAGACCCCCAGCTGGTAAGCGACTTTTTCTAAATAGGATTGTCCTGATGAATTAATTTCATTTTTACCCCTTCTGATTTTGAAGTCAGGATGGAGTTTTAAAGACTTAACACCAGACGATAACAGTTCCGCAAAATCTTTCTGGTCCTCGAGTTCAGCCATAATGCCTTGCACACCTCCTTTTATGTTATTTTACCAATTCATCTCTTTTTGTATATGAAAAATTAGAAAGTACAGCGCCGCTGTACTTTTATACAGTGTAAAAAGCTACTAGATCATTGGGTTAGCAAGTAAAATCAAAATATAACAGAGGGGAATAAAATGTATGCACTTACATAAAAGAAAGGAATTTTAAAATGAAAAACACACTACCTACACACATGAAAGCTGCAATTATGCACAGTACAAGAGAAATTACAATTGAATCATTGCCTGTCCCGCAAATTAGTCAAGATGAAGTTTTAATTAAAGTAATGGCCGTTGGAATTTGTGGGTCGGACTTACATTATTATACTCACGGAAGAATTGGTAAATACATCGTTGAGAAGCCGATCATCCTTGGCCATGAATGCTCGGGTGAGATTGCTGCTATTGGAACGGCTGTTGATAGATTTAAAGTCGGTGAACGCGTTGCGGTTGAACCAGGTGTAACCTGCGGGTACTGCGAAGCGTGTAAAGAGGGCCGTTATAACCTTTGTCCAGATGTAGAATTTTTGGCAACGCCACCAGTTGACGGTGCATTTGTACAATATATAAAAATGCGGCAAGACTTTGTCTTCGCAATTCCGGATACTCTTTCCTTTGAAGATGCTGCCCTAATCGAACCCTTTTCTGTTGGTATTCATGCAGCGATGAGAACGAAACTTCAACCTGGATCAACCATTGCAATAATGGGAATGGGCCCGGTGGGGTTAATGGCTGTTGGTGCAGCCAAAGCATTTGGGGCAGGCACAATAATAGTGACCGATTTGGAGCCGTTACGGCTCGAGGCAGCAAAAAAAATGGGGGCAACTCATGTTATCAATATTCGGGAACAGGAACCACTGGAGGAAATCAAAAACATTACAAATGGCAGAGGGGTTGACGTTGCTTGGGAAACAGCCGGGAATCCAGGAGCGCTGCAATCCGCACTAGCTTCCGTTCGTCGAGGTGGGAAACTTGCCATTGTAGGATTGCCTTCCCAGAATGAAATCCCGCTAAATGTACCATTTATCGCGGACAATGAGATTGATATTTATGGCATCTTTCGTTATGCAAACACGTATCCAAAAGGGATCAACTTCCTTGCTTCTGGCATAGTTGACACCAAGCATCTTGTGACGGATCGATATTCGTTAGCTGACACACGTGAAGCGATGGAACGAGCCCTTAATTTTAAAAATGAATGTTTAAAAATTATAGTCTATCCGAATGACTAAAACTGAACGAATGGAGAGGTATAATCTATGATAGAAACAGGACAATTAGCAGGATTGAAGGCCAAAGGCAAAAAAAGTTCCCGCTCTAGTAATACTAGTACTGGTTTATCCTGGTTAGAACGATTTGGATACGGACTTGGTGATATGTCGTATAATATTGTTTTCCAATTTGTTAACGCGTATCTCCTTTTCTATTATACGGATGTCGGTGGGATTCACCCTGCGGTTATTGCAACTCTATTCCTTGCCGTACGAATTTTAGATGCTATTTTTGACCCAATCATGGGGATGATTTTAGATAAGACCAACACACGCTGGGGGAAAGCAAGACCATATTTATTATGGGTCTCCCTTCCGTTCGCATTATTCACTTTCCTGTGTTTTACCAACCCTCACTTTGGCCCGACGGGAAACATTATCTATGCGTATGTTACCTATATTTTGCTAGGAATGTCCTTTAGTATGCAAACGATTCCAGTTAACAGCTTAACAGCGCGGATAACTAATGACGTGCAAGAACGAACCGTATTAACAACTACTCGGATGATATTGGTTTATATAGGAATCCTACTATCCATTTCATTTGCAACACCACTTGCAACAGCATTTGGAGGGGAGAATCAAGAACTTGGGTTTCAGATGACTGCTCTAGTCTATGCGATGGTAAGTATCGTTTTGAACCTCTTTAGCTTTTTTACAGTACGAGAGCGAATTGTCCCCAAAAAGAGCGAGAAACATGGAATTAAAATGACGTTATCTGTTTTATTTAAGAACAAGCCTTTGTTAATTCTAGCCTCATCATTTTTGGCGTTTGCTATTGGATTTAATATTAAACTTAGTACCATGGTGTACTACTTTACGTACAATATCCATCAAAAGGAATTAGTGTTTTGGGGAACCGTTTTATTTTTTGGGGCAGCGTTAATCAGTAACTTATTTATCCCTGTATTTTCAAAAAAATGGGGTAGAAAGAACGTAATGATTATCTCAGCTGCTATATCTCTTATTTCGTACATCGGGCTGCACTTTACTCCATATTCTTCAGTTACGTTAATTTTATTTTGGTTATTTGCTTCGGGCTTTTTTACAACTCCTTTAAATACGCTAGCTTGGGGTATGATTGCCGATTGTGTAGATTATGCTGAATGGAAAACTGGAGTTCGGGCTGATGGCGTGGTTATTTCCAGCATGAGTTTTACTAATAAATTAGGAGTTGCCCTCGCGGGGTCATTCTCTGCCATTTATTTAGGGATAGCAGGCTATGTACCTAATGCAGAACAGACAGTAACGTCACTAAATGCTATTAAAAATATGAATGCATTGATCCCAGGACTTTTTATTTTACTTGCTGTATTAATCATAAGCTTCTATCCGTTAACAGAGAAAAAATATAAAAATATGATGTCAGATTTGGAGCAAAGATCAAAACAACCAGTTTAATTATTCTTTATATAAAAATTTAAATTTAGTAAATGAGTGTGATAGATGTGCAAAGTAATATAACTAGAAATCTTTCAGTTGTCTGTGTTGGAGAATTATTAATTGATTTCTTTTGTACGGATATTGACATGGATTTAATAAAGGGAAAAAAGTGCTGGTGGTGCACCGGCCAATGTCGCAGCTGCCATTGCAAAATTAGGCGGGGACGCAGCGTTTAGCGGAAAAGTAGGGAAGGATCCATTTGGGGATTTCTTGAAACAAACATTAGACGCTGCAAACGTAGATACCTCTATGCTTGTCATGGATGAGAAAGTACCAACCACTTTAGCCTTTGTTTCATTAAAGAAAAGTGGAGAGCGGGACTTTGTATTCCATAGGGGAGCCGATGCTTTTTTGACCTTAGACGATATTGATCAAGATAAAATAAGGAATGCAAAGATTCTCCATTTTGGTTCGGCGACAGCTATGTTATCTGAGCCATTTTGCAGCACCTACCTAAATCTTATTTCCAATGCTAAAGATGAGGGACAATTTATTTCGTTTGACCCTAACTATCGAGGCGATTTATGGAAGGGAAGAGTCGATGAGTTTGTCACAATTGCCAAAAAGGCAATTGCTTTAAGTGATTTTGTTAAGGTAAGTGATGAGGAATTGGAGATTATCACAGAGACTAAAGATCATGAAGAAGGTGTTAGTCTCCTTCATGAAATGGGAGCGGAAATAATAGCAGTTACGCTTGGTAAAAGAGGAACATTGCTGTCTAATGGAAAGAAAAATGAGATTGTTAACAGCATTCAGGTTACATCCATTGATTCTACAGGTGCAGGTGACGCTTTTGTCGGAGCAGCCTTATACAGATTTGCAGACTCTAAACAAATCAAAACTATTAGTAATGATTTTGATAAGCTCCGTGACATCGTGTCTTTCGCTAATAAGGTTGGAGCGCTTGTTTGTACAAAAATAGGAGCTATTGAAGCATTGCCAAGTGGTTTTGAGATAGAAATTGCTAAAGTTTGAATGCAAATTGATAAAAATGAAAAATATTTTACTCTTTGAAAGAGGCTTCTCGTATTGGTAATTATGAGAAGCCTCTTTTTTCATTTCTTCGTATCACCATAGCTACTTACCACATCGTCTTGTCAAGTAAAGTTTGTGTATTTGGAACTGTGCAAGGAACCCATTCCAACTCGGAAAAACAGGTAAATAGTGCTACGATTTTTGACATTTCCTTATATATAGTCAAAAAACAAACCCTATGTCTTACTAAGAAAGAATCATATTTCCCTTATCCTCCGGCTAAAAATTCCCAGTTTTAATGTAAATTAGAAGGAAAGTACTAGACGAAATACCACCCATTTCCAGATGCGTTTGAATGTTCCAAGATCCTATGTTAAATAAATAGATAGGAATTTACTTCCAACGTAGTGTTGTTGTCTGGAAATCGTGATTAATTAATTCCACGGCAAACTATAGGCAGAGGAGATGGAGAACAAGTGGCTGGACAAATTCGTATGACCCCAGCGGAGTTAAAAGCTAAAGCGACTCGCTATGGGCAAAGTTCACAACAAATTGAGCAAATTTTAAGGGACTTAACTAATTTACAAAATGAACTTCGTGGTGAATGGGAAGGCCGTGCCTTCCAAAGATTTGACGATCAGTTTAACCAGTTGAAGCCAAAAGTACAAAATTTTGCTCAATTAATGCAGGAAATTAATACACAATTGAACAAAACGGCAGATGCAGTTGCTCAACAAGATGAGCAATTATCGCAGAATTTTGGGCTTAATTAATTCATTTGCCTGACAAATGAAAGATGAGCATTAGATAAGTGGAATGTCATTCGGGGCTATGTTCCCAAAAAACCAAAAGCCACGCGACAATTGTTGTGTGGCTTTTATTTTTTGTTTGCAGCTAGCAGGCAACTTCAAAAAGTCTCCCAACATATTAAAGTGTTTTTATATATAAATAGAAATCATTTCTTTATTACATACTAAAAATTTCAGGGGTTGAGTGGATGAAAAGGGTTGAGCGGGGTGCCTTGTTATTTCTAGTTCTGATCCTTGCGCTATCTTCAGGCATCTCTTATCTGGCATTGAATCAAGTTTCAAATAGCAAAGCCAACACAGATGAGCAGAAAATGACCGTAGCATTGGTTAATGAAGATCAAGTTGCAAGTTTTAACAATAAGAACTATGAATTCGGTGCAGAATTTATCAAGAATATTGAGAAAGATGATACACATGACTGGTATGTTGTCAGCCGTGGTGTAGCTGAAAGCGGCCTTGCGCGGAATGTCTACAACATGATGATTGTCATTCCGAATGATTTTACAGAAAAGGCATTATCAATTGATTCGAAATCACCAGAACAGGTGGTATTGAACTACAAAATTAATGCTTCAGATAACAGCAATATAATAGCCAAAGCCGAGAAAACGGCGAGCGCTATCCTGGGAGATTTTAACCGCCAGATAATTGATGTCTATTTCGCCAGTGTGATCGGCAATTTACATGATGCTCAGGACAATATCGGAACATTGGTAAACAAGGAGCAAGTATATACGAACTTCTATGATCAATCGATCCATCGTCCCATATCCGGGTACACCGCTCAGTTTGGAGCTGTTGAGAGTAGCACAAAGATATCGAGAGAGAGCTTTACCGGCTTACAGGACCTATTAAAGGGGTTTGAAACTAGCCTGGGTGAGGATGTAACCGCAAGCCATACCTACCAATCCAGCTTAGTGGATTTTACAAAACTGAAAGCGGCAAATGGTCTATTAACAAAGGGTTTCTCTGGCCAGCTTAACATGTTAGATCGTGAAATGAATTATGGCGATGTCATGCAGCAATTAGATTATTTAACGTCAGCTAATAAGGCTATCAATGACCAGTTCCACCAGGATGGTAATCAGTCGGCGACTATTTTAACCGAATCAGCCGCCCTTCAAGCGTACCTGAAGGACACAAAGGATAAAATGGATCAAAAGAATGCAGAGCTGTCGGACAAATTGGCATCAGATATGGAGCAATTAATTGCCGATAAGCTTAAGAACGAAATAAAACATAGTTCAGGTCAAGAGCAAAATGTTTCCTTAAATCATATGTTTGCTGCTCCAGATAAAAATGCACGGGATACATTACAAAAGCAAATTGATCTGCTGCCAACACTTGATAGTAATGATTTAGACGGCCTAGGCCTAAGTGATCAAACCATCACACAGCTAAAAAATGTCATAGCTGTCACCAATAAATACAATCAAGAGTTTGGTTATACCCCTAATCGTGATACAAATGGGATTCCTTTGTCTGAAAAAGTAAAACAAGTCAAAAGTGATTTGGTGACAAAGGGGGTAACTCTGACAGATACCGTAAACCTTCAGAAAAATAAAAAGAATGGGCAGGAATTTACTCTATCGATTCCAAAAGAATTTGAGATTGAGAGAGTTTTATTATCATTACCAAATAGTCAAGAAATGGATTATACTGAGTTATTTCTTAGTAACCCAAAAATTAAACTGCCTTCATCAGATGAAGGACAATTCACTGTAAAAGTTGATGTGAGTCTTAAAAACATGGATGCAATCCTAGATGTTTTCCAGCCTATTACATGGAGTTGGGAACTCGATCAGAAGGATATAACCGATGTAGATCTTCCAGAACTGCCAGGTACGGAAGAGGGAACTTCAGCTGAAATTAAAAAGAAAACCGAGCAATCCGTATCGTCCTATGAAAGTAATCAGCCCATAACAGTTGAAGAAATGGGCAAAAGTCCGAATGATACGACGGACGAAAAGACGGTAGAAAATCAAGAGTTGATTCAAACAAGTGACAATGACAACAAAAGCATTATTGAGAGATTGGAAATTTTAAATAACCATATTACCCGCCAAGTGATGTCACCTCTTACCGGGGATTCGACAAGTGTTCTGATCAATGCTTCCAGCGATACCGTCAGTGATTTCCATAAGTTATTGACTCTGTATAATTTATACTTTGGCATTGGCATAGATCAATTTAATCGTCAGGACCTAGTAAATGATTTGAATCAAACCAATCTGACGGATATGGCAGATGGGGATTCACTATATTATTTATTTAATAAGCAAGACATTGTCGATGTGTTAGCATCTTATATTGCTGAACAAATAACAGAGGAAATACGGGAACAGACAGAAGATGTAAAAGGCAAAATAGATGAATATATGCTGCTGGTTGACAATGCCAATCAAAATGCAGCCCAAATGTCGGAAAGGATAAAGGAAACAACGGCACAAGCAGAAACTTTAAATACGAACCTTTCTGAGACGTTAAAAGATTTGAGAGCATGGCGCGAAGCAAGTCTTAATTTACAAACTGAACAAGCAAAAGTTTTGCAGAATGGGGACGAAGAACAACAGGCAGTTCTATCGATAGGAAATGAATTTAACTCGCTGCTTGCTGCAAGTCAATCCCTAGCGGACCAGTCGAAATCTAATTTAACTTCCGCTGATTCGATTTATCAAACCTTCGATGCAATTGATCGTCAAGCGAAGGAAATTCAAGCCAGTGGAACGACTTTAGTACAACAAGCAGGGAACCTTTCGAGTAATTTAACAACTAAATTGGCAGAGGACCAAAACTTTGCTGACAATTTCGCCGGGGTGCTAGCCAATAGCCGCATAGGTGAACGGCCAAATGAAGATTTGTTAAGCTTTCTTTCAAATCCGGTCCAAACCAAGAATGTTGGGGTTATCGCTGCAGGTGATACCTTTACACCTTACTTTGTTGTCTTGATCTGTTTTATTGTCGCCTTATTTACCGCCTATGTTCTCTCTAATCATGAGCGAAAACGTCTGCAAGAAGACACATTTGCGGGAGAACAAACAATTGTTGGCAAGAATATACCGCTCACAATTATGACTGTGAGTATTGGTCTGGTTGAGGGGATCGTGATCGGACTGCTGTCAGCCTATTTACTGCAAATGAGTGAAGGGAAATTCCTGCAATGGATCGGTTTAATCACGTTGATTATGGTCACATTGCTGATGGTGTCAGCTTATTTATTACGGCAGTTGAAAATGGCAGGTATGTTTATCCTTTTGGTAATTTTGAGCCTCTATTTATTCCTAACCGAGGCACTTGGACGTCACTTTGATCAATTTTCTACCGCTGCTACATTAAGAGACTACTCACCTTTGCAATACATTGAGACGTTATTAATGAAGTTTGGAAGTGGAGCAGCGGATACAAAGTGGATTATTTTTGGCTTAGCAGCCCTGACGGTTGTCAGCCTTGCCGGCCATTTGTTTGTCTTTAATCGTTCGGCTAAAAGCGAGGAGGGTAATCATGAAGGAATTAATGAAGCTCTGTAGTGTTATCACTGTTTTTACAGGATTCCTTTTTATGTTTTCACTCCAGACTTTGGCGGAGGAAACCCTTGATCATAGCGGGAAAATTCGATTGCAAACGGACCGGATTGGCCAAGATGCACTTGAAAGAGAGAACTTAGAAACTCAAGACTATCAAGAAACGGAATTGGAAAAAATGGGCGCCGAACCTGTTTAAGGAACAAACGCAGGCTACCCTCAAAACGAAACAAATAGAAATGGAACAATCCACGTCAGATTTACAACAAGGGCTTTTTGTTTCGCCGAGTAAGCCCGATATTACCCTGAAACAAACCGAAAAGGTACTGTTTTCGAGTAATTATACAGTTCAATATACTGCAGCTCCCTCCGAGAACGAGCCTGAGGATCAACAAGGTGGTATTTTGAATACAAAAACAATCATGACGTTCTTAGGGATGGTCGTGATTGGCTGCGGCGGGATCTTTACTATGATGAGAAAAACGCTTGGGTAAAGGAGGGGCCACCATGCCTGGTCAAACACATGTTAACGTGACCGTTGATTTTAGCAGATGGGGCAAAGGGCAGTATGACGTAAGAATTCCTGCGCACCAACCGATTAATCAACTGCTGGTGAATTTGGCAGAAACCTTAAATCTGGATCTTACAATGGTACCTCTGTTTGCAGTAAAGCTTTCCAATAAAGATCTCTTATTAGCAGATGACGATCGGCTTATCGATTACCCGGTAACCAATGGAGACCTTTTACTAGTTTTATAAGTATATAGAAACAGGCACTAATCTTTCTGAAGATGGCGCCTGTTTCGCAGGAAGGAGTCAGAACTCATGAACGAAATAAGCATCCAATGGGAGTCAATCACATACAAGTTTCTCATTCTTAACAATAGCTGGCAGCTGAACTTGCCGAAATCACAAACACGAGTAAAAGATGTTCGCCAATTGGCTTTAATCAATAACGACTCAGACTTATTCGTACCCGCAATGGTTGAAGAAGGAGACGATATGTTTACCTTCTCTTTTGAAGTCGACCAAAGGGCTAACACATGGGAAGATGTACAAAAGCTAAACCGGAAAGATAAACTACGCCTGTTGTACAATTAGATTGATGGAGTTAACCTTGGAAGTGGAAGAGTTAACGTGGCAGAACAGGCCGATGAAAGAATCTCAGAAAATATCTTAAAGGTTTTACAGGAAAATAACACCAGTGTAGAGGAATTCCAGCGGATTAAGTTGACGCCTGTCTCAGAATTGTCAGATCGTGAAATGAATTTAATCTTTTACCTTCGGGAGTCAGTAGAAAAACCAACTGAAGACACTTTAATGAGTAAGGTAGTACCAATAGACTCCATTGATGACTATCTAAGGAGAGAAAAGCCATATACAACCGTTGCCGGGTATGTAGCAAAGTATGAAGATGTTGCAAATGTAACAGGTGACTATAAGGAAACCCTTGAGACTTTACGGTTAGATTATACGTATGAAAAAGATGGGGTTGTTATTAGAACGTATCCGGATGATGGTGATTCTTATGCGGTCATCCGCTTTAAATACAGTGATGTGTCGGACGATTTGATTCAAATACCATATGGTACTGAATTTTATGGTTCAACGACTGATGCATATCCTTGTACACATAATGGCTTTTTAGGCGGAAGAAATGAAACGATTGTTCCTGAGTGGCAAGTGAAGGATTATGATCGGGCAAACATTCAAGAAGGTGCTGAGATGTATAGGGTGGTTGATGGCAAAGAGGAGAAAATTGCTATCTTTAGAAACGGCCGTTTTGAACCAATAGACTTTAATAATAATTAGAAGTGTGGGGGTATTATGGATAGATGCGTTGCTGTTTATGATAATAAGAAATATAAGGCCTTTGCAGCAAGGGTTAAAGGTCAAATAACGAGCATCAAATTATTTCTGCACCGAAAAGAACCTGGTTTCACATCTGCTATGTCTGCATACGATAAAGATTTACATGAAAAAGAAGTAAAAAAGGAAGAGGTTTCGGAGTTATATCGGGAGTATTTTATCGCCCGATACAAAAATTATGAATTTTTTGTTACTCGTATTTTCCAGGATGATAAAGAGATGGAAATTGTGACGGCAGATTCCAATTTAGGCAGAGAGTGTAATCTCGACTATCAAGATAGAGATCTGTATACGAAAAGACTAGGATCTGATGATGAATATCAACTTATTCATGTAAAGGAAGATTATCTGACCAAGAACACGATCCGAAGAGAAGTTACTATAGAGGAGTGTTTTAAAATAGAAACTGAGCTTTTTGAATAAGGGGGGGCTGGATCGATGACAGAAAGTCTTGTACAGGAAAAGATTGCTTTATTAAATAGATACGAAGAATCGTCAGAACAATTTCAGTCCTGTTATGAAAAGATTATCTTCGATATCGTCAAAACTAAAGACTTGTTTACGGTGGTAAGGAAGGAATCATCACTAGAAAGTATTAAGGATGGGACGGCTCCCATTTTCTGCGGCATAGGCTATAACGATATTCCGAGCGTTTGGTTATTTACTGAGGAATCGATTGCAAAGGAATATACGAACCATTACAAATTGAAAAAAGATGAGGTTGGCTTATATAAGAAAGTAGCCATTGAGGAATTAACGGTTTTTTTATTTAATGCGATGTTTTCTGGGGTCAGTGGATTAATTGTTGATGAAGGGAAAAATACGCTGACCACCAATGTATATGATTTAGTAAATACCTCATTACTAGCGATGCAACGCCAGCCTGTTTTAGAAAAACAAGAATACAAGATTATGACTCTGTTTAATCAAATGAAATTTGGGTCAAAAAAATTATGGATCATACCTGCAAAAGAGACAACAGGGGAAGGGCTAATCTTTAATCAGTTTTCTCCGCTGCAAATTGAAAATACTATTATAATTTATGCAAATCAGGATGAAAGTAAAAAAGAGTCGCTGGAGCATGGTTATAAAAATGAATTTTCAGCATCCGTCGACATAAACAGTCTGTATCAAGTATTAAACCATTCTATCAACAAGGGGATAGAGGAAGTACTTTTCGTTGGCAATGATTATGAAGTGAAAATGAGTTTTATAAAAGTATTAAATATATTGGCACGAATGAATGATCAAAAACGTAGTTAAATATTAAACCATTATTTTTAAGAGGCTATGGTTTTTCCTACTAATTAAGGAGAAGCAAGATAGATTAAAGACTGGATTCAAAGTAAATCAGCTTTGAATCTATTTTTATAATCTCTATTAATGGTGAGGGGAGTTAATTCAAAATGGAAAAAGAAATGAATAAATTATACAGAGAAATTGCCGAAACAGTTAATGAAATGATTCCAGAAGAATGGGAGAAATTCTATTTTTATGCTCAAATATCAGAATCTGGAGGCGGAACTTATTTTTTTTATAATACGCCTGTAAGTAAACAATCTTTTAATTATAGTGTGAATATCCCATCTAACTATGCTATTAATAAAGAAGAATTTAAAAAGAATAAGAGAAAACTGTTTGCATTGAGCGATGAATTAAGGAATATTTTTAAAGAAAATCAGCAGGAACTTTGGTATTCATTTACGTTATCTCTTGAGAGTAATGGGGGAATGTGATGGTAAAGTCAGGAATATATGGTAAGTACAGAGGAACTGAGTATGAAATAACCGGGGATATGGATAATAATGTTAAGATTATAACCGAAGAAAAAGGAAAAATTGATAGTACATTTGAAGATCTTTATAATACTGGGGTATATTCAAAAATAGTAAATCCTAGCGAATTAGTGGATTGTGTGAGTATTGCCCTTTATGGAATTATCCAAGGGGAGAAAGTCCAAATTTTACAGGAAAAAGAAAATGAGTACCAAGTGGCCGCAGTCTCTTTACTTTTTGGAAATGATTCAAATCTACCAAGAGTAGATCGTGATACATGGCTTGGATGGGTTCCGAAAAGTAAAGTGAAACTTATAGAAGAAAAAATCGCAATTAATCCAAGAGATTTATAAATTAAGAGTCTACTCTTTTTATGGAAGTAGGCTATTTTTATGAGTCTATTTTCCATAAAATGTATTTTAGGCCATTCACCGTTGAAAATCGGACATAACGTATAAAGAATGAGCCATATCCCTCAGAAAATCCCATTAATCTAAAATATCAGCCAAAAACCCCAAAAAAGAGCAATTCCCTAAACTTGAAACCTGCCCCAATTTACCCTCGTCTAGTAGTTACCCAGTTTTGTATATTGTGTGTCTATTTACAAAGGAATATTTTAGGAGTATATAGAATACTTAGATGAATGCCCAAAATAGATAGAAACCATCCAAGGAGGAGTCACCTTGTCTCTTGAACAAATAAATCCCGTGATCGAAAAAATACTAGTAAACATAGAAAAGGTTATGATTGGAAAAAGAGACGTTGCTGAACTTAGTCTGGTTGCCCTGTTAGCTGGCGGCCATGTCTTGTTAGAAGACGTACCGGGTGTCGGGAAAACGATGATGGTTCGTGCCCTGGCAAAGTCTGTGAATGCTAACTTCCGCAGAATTCAATTCACACCCGATCTATTGCCATCCGATGTAACCGGAGTCTCCATATATAATCCAAAAGAAATGGAATTTCAATTTCGTCCCGGTCCGTTAATGGGGAACATCATTCTTGCCGATGAAATTAACCGGACATCCCCGAAGACACAGTCGGCACTCTTAGAAGGGATGGAGGAAGCGAGTGTAACCATTGATGGAATAACCCATCAACTGAACAAGCCATTTTTCGTTATGGCAACTCAAAACCCAATCGAATATGAAGGGACATACCCGCTTCCTGAGGCACAACTTGACCGTTTTTTATTAAAAATGAGAATGGGTTACCCGGACTTACAAGAGGAAATGGAAGTGTTGAACCGAGCACAGAGGGTTCCGCCGATTGAGGATTTAACGCCAGTGATTGACCTTGAAGGCCTCCTAGATTTACAAAAAGAAATTAAAGATGTCTTCGTCGATGATACGATTAAGCGTTACATTGTCGACATTGTCAATCGCACTAGGGGACATGGCAGCGTCTACCTTGGGGCAAGCCCAAGGGGTTCAATTGCCTTAATGAAAGCAGCGCAGGCCTATGCGTATATGTTTGGACATGATTATGTCCTGCCTGATGACATTCAATATTTGGCCCGTTTTGTCTTATCCCATCGGATCATTTTAAAATCAGAGGCAAAGTTTGAAGGGATTACTGCTGAAGAAATAGTCAACCAGGTGGTTGCAAGAGTTCCTGTACCGGTCCAAAGGTTAGTGAAATAGAATGAAAAAGCTCTGGATTCCAATCAAAAAAGTGTGGAAGTTTATCCTGTTACTTTTTTTGATTCTATTAACCTTTTCTTACGCGATGTTCCAAGGGGGTTTTGTCAGCTGGTTTTTATTTTATAGCTTTTTACCCTTTGCGATCTATTGTGTGGCCATAGCCTTCTACTCCTTAAATGAACTTGAAGTCACAAGAACATTGCAAAAATTAGATTACAACGCGGGGGAACCTTTAAGGGTGGCAGTTACAGTAAAAAGGTCAAAATCCTTTCCGTTATTTTATTTACTTGTCGAGGACAACTTAGATGATTCCTTGAAATTTGCCAATCAGCAAAAGAAACCAAAGGCACTTCTTTTACCGGGATTGAAAAAGGAATTTTCTTATGAATATATCATGGAAGAGCTGCCACGCGGTGAACATTTTTTTCAGTCCTTTACCGTAAGAATCGGTGACCCGCTAGGCTTATTCGAAAAAGAAAAAAGGTTAGCTGCAGAGGGGAAAATTATTGTCTATCCAGCATATTCAGAGCTATTATATCGACCAGTCGAAAATCAGTATGATCAAGGGCTGACTGCATCAAGGGAACGTGTGCAGCGTGATACCTCAATGGCTACGGGAGTAAGGGACTACCAGCCGGGTGACCGATTTTCGTGGATTAACTGGAAAGCCTCTGCGAAACGAAACGTACTAATGACGAAGGAATTTGAGCAGCGGCAATCACACGACGTGTTCGTTGTCATGGATTGTGTACCGGATAAGCACTTTGAGCCGGTTGTATCGTTTACCGCCTCCTTGCTGCGGGCCATTTTGAAAAAAGGAGCCCAGACAGGCCTATTAACGATTAGCAGCGAGCGGGCATTGTTCCCGATCCGAGGCGGAGAACAGCATCTCCAGCAACTCTTTTATCATTTAGCAAAAATAGAAGCGAAATGTATCTCACCTTTTGAAAAGGTGTTAGATACAGATGGTCTGTTTATCCAACAAACGGTTTCATTTATGCTTGTCACTGCACAGATAACCAAACCCTTGATTGAAAAAGCAAGTTTTCTTGGACAACGAAAAGGAGGAACCATTACGCTTTTTCTAATAAAGGGGGAGAAAGAATCCCCAACAGAAAACGAAAGATCACTCATTGCAATGGCCAATGCACGAGGGGTGCGGATTGTTATGGTTCATGAAGGTCAACACAAGGCAGCCTTTTCGGAGGTGAACTTTTTTGATTAAAAGGGATTATCCGTCGTTTCTGTTATATACGTTTGGTTTTCTATTATTATGGGAGTGGCTTCGTCCAGTTGAACAATTAACGGAAACGGAACATATTGAAACATTTATTATTTTCCTGATTATTTCGTTTGCCCTCTCTTTTTTACATCTAAAATGGATTTGGCAATACCTGATTAAAATGATATTTATCTTATATTCTATCAACCGCATCCACTATGATGAAGGGTTCTTTCAGTTTGGCTGGGTTAAGTCCTTATTAACGGATGGGATCGATAATATTGGCTTGATCGCTGCAAGGGACTGGAACGACTTATCCAATGTGTTCCGGACACTATTATTCTTTGTGCTGCTTTGGCTAATGGTCTATTTAATTCATTATTGGCTCTTAAACCGGAAGCGAATATTTATCTTTTATTTTATGACATTGATTTATATTACCGTGTTGGATACGTTTACCCCTTATAGCGCAAAAGCGGCGATTGTCAGAACAGTGGTGGCTGGTTTTGCGGTGATGGGGATGCTGACGTTTAACCGGATTATCCAGAGCGAGAATGTAAACACTGAGCCAGCTTTCTTTCGAAAGTGGATGGTGCCGCTAGCAGGAATGATTGCATTTAGTGTTTTTCTTGGAATAGCAGCACCAAAAGCTGAACCGATATGGCCTGATCCTGTTCCCTATTTAACAGCTAATAACGATAAAGTTCCAGAACGCAATCTAAATGGTGTTCATCGAATTGGGTACGGAACGAATGATTCGGCTTTAGGCGGTCCATTTATAGGGGACAACAACCCGGTTTTTAACTATGAAGCGAACGGAAAAAATTATTGGAAGATGGAAACGAAGGATGTTTACACAGGAAAAGGCTGGCTAACATCTGGGACAACGCCCATTTCCTTCCGACAGGAAGACTTGGTCCCTGTTTATTCATTGCCAAAAACAGTGGAGACCATTAAGGAAACTGCCCGTGTATTAACCCATGTAGGTTATAATTATAACTATCTTATGTATCCTGCCGGTATTAATAAAGTGTTAAAAATTCTGCCGCTTGATGCAGCTGGAAATGACTTTGAGGTCGATACAACGAATGAGAGAATCAGCTTTTACAATCATAACAAAGCTCCTGTTGTACCTCGCGACTTTACAGTTGAATTTGAAACACCCAAATATAAAGCAAAGGATTTAGTGCAAACAACTAGTTTTGATCCGATGAGCATCAACCCTGAATTTTATGAAAAGTATACCCGGCTGCCTGAGGAACTGCCACCAAGAGTTAAAGAGTTAGCAGAAGAAATTACTGCCTCAAAATCGAATTGGTTCGATAAAGCGAAGGCAGTGGAAAGTTATTTTGGAAAAGCGGAATACACCTACGACCAAAAAAATGTTGCGGTGCCTGACACCAACGATGATTATGTCGATCAGTTTTTATTTGATACAAAAAGGGGTTATTGCGATAATTTCTCCTCATCCATGGCAGTTATGCTTCGAACGCTGGGGATTCCCACTCGCTGGGTCAAAGGGTTTACGGGCGGAGATTTTCTCCAATATAGTGATGAGGCTTCAGGGGTACAGGTTTATGAAGTAACAAATAATAATGCCCACTCCTGGGTGGAGGTCTTTTTTCCGAATCAAGGATGGGTCCCATTTGAGCCGACAAAGGGCTTTTCAAATGAAATCATCATCAATTATGAATCAAAAGCGACATCATCATCTAATCCGCAAACCAGCACACCAACTGTGAAAAAGCCTCAGCAGGAAAATCTTGATGATACGAAGGCGTCAAAGGATTCGAATCAATTCTCTGATATCAAAAGAATATGGACTGATTCTAAATTGTTTTTGAAAAATAATTGGAAGCGGATGGTCCTTATATTCATACTCTTAGCAGGAGTATCTACGATTCTTTATCGGATCCGTGGGAAGTGGGTTCCGTACTTGCTGTTAGCGGTTTATCGGTTCAAGAAAAAGGACGAAAGTTTCGGGACTGCCTACCTGGCATTATTAGAACAGTTCGATCGCTACGGTTTAAAGCGGAAGGAGAACCAAACACTGAGGAACTATGCCCTTTATATTGATTCGTTCTTTTCGACGAGAGAGATGTCCCGATTGACAGCTATTTATGAAAATTATGTGTATCATCAAAACCTGCCAAAGGGAACTTGGGAAGAATCGCATGAATTGTGGGAAAATTTAATCAAAAAAACAATTGCTTGACCAGAAAAACGACCTATTGTTACAATATGTACTATTCAATGTCTAGCGTAAGTTATTAGCGGAATTCGCTAAATGGGTGTGCGCTTTTCAAAATATGTACGTTTCCTTCATATATCCTCGAAAATAAGGTTCGAGAGTCTCTACCGGGTCACCGTATAATGACCTGACTATGAAGGCAGGATTTTTCTGTGAGCACTTTGCAAGAAAACTAGAATTCTGCCTTCCTGATATTTAAATGGAGGGAGAATTCTAGTTTTTTTTATATCATTTGTTGTTATGGTTAATAATAACTATATCTTTAGAAAATTGGGGTGAATGCTTTGCCAGGAAAGCATGAAATGATTATTGTATTAGATTTTGGGAGTCAATATAACCAGCTAATTACTCGCAGGATCCGCGAGTTCGGGGTATACAGTGAACTGCATCCGCACACGATTACAGCAGAAGAAATTCGCCAATTAAACCCAACAGGGATTATTTTTTCCGGCGGACCAAACAGTGTGTACGATGAAAATTCCTTCCGATGTGATGAAGAAATATTTGAAATGGGTCTGCCAATCCTCGGAATTTGTTACGGGATGCAATTAATGACTGTCCATTTCAATGGGAAGGTGGAAAAAGCAAACCAGCGTGAATACGGGAAAGCAACCATGACGGTGCAGCATGAATCAGCGCTATTTAGCGGCCTGCCAAAAGAGCAAACCGTGTGGATGAGCCATGGCGACCTTGTGGTAGAAGCCCCTGCAGGTTTCACTGTTGACGGAACAAACCCGCACTGCCCGATTTCAGCAATGAGTGATGAAGAACGAAAGCTTTACGCTGTTCAGTTTCATCCGGAAGTACGTCATTCTGTTTATGGGAATGAATTGCTTAGGAATTTTGTTTTCAACGTTTGTAAAAGCACTGGCGATTGGTCAATGGGGAATTACATTGAAATCGAGATGGCGAAGATTCGCGAACAGGTTGGCGATAAAAAGGTGCTTTGTGCCTTAAGCGGCGGGGTTGACTCTTCCGTTGTTGCCGTGTTAATTCATAAAGCTATTGGTGACCAACTAACTTGTATTTTTGTGGACCATGGTCTTCTCCGTAAAAATGAAGCAGAAAGTGTGATGAAGACTTTCTCTGAAGGCTTCCATATGAATGTAATCAAGGTCGATGCTAAAGAACGTTTCCTATCGAAGTTGGAAGGCGTTTCTGACCCAGAGAAGAAACGGAAAATCATCGGCAATGAGTTTATCTATGTATTTGATGATGAAGCAACAAAGCTTAAGGGCATCGATTTTTTAGCCCAAGGAACGCTTTATACCGATATCATTGAAAGTGGTACAGCTACGGCACAGACGATTAAATCACATCACAATGTAGGCGGCCTTCCAGAAGATATGCAGTTTACTTTAATTGAACCATTAAGCACCTTGTTTAAAGATGAAGTCCGTGCGCTTGGAACAGAGCTTGGCATTCCGGATGATATCGTCTGGAGACAGCCTTTCCCTGGCCCAGGTCTAGGGATTCGTGTCTTAGGAGCTATTTCAGAGGATAAACTTGAAATCGTTCGGGACTCGGATTGGATCCTTCGTGAGGAAATTAAAAAAGCTGGGCTTGACCGAGAAATATGGCAGTATTTCACCGTACTTCCAGACATTCGCAGTGTCGGAGTAATGGGTGATGCTAGAACTTACGATTATACCATCGGTATTCGAGCGGTTACTTCGATTGACGGGATGACATCCGATTGGGCAAGGATTCCGTGGGATGTTCTTGAAGTAATTTCAACGCGTATTGTTAACGAAGTCGCGCATGTGAACCGGGTAGTGTACGACATTACCAGCAAACCGCCAGCAACGATTGAGTGGGAATAAGAAAAGCGATAGCGTAAGAACCGGGACTATAGTCCCGGTTCTTATTTCTTTAGGAGTGAAATATTCACGAACGATTTCAATTTTAATTTTAAAATCGTTCGTATTTTTTGTTTACAAGATATTTTTTTCCTGCTAAAATAAAAAACGAGTTAAGAGAATATAATAATTGCATCGTATAATCTTGGGGATATGGCCCAAAAGTTTCTACCGAGCCACCGTAAATGGCTTGACTACGAGGCAGTGTCATTAATAAAGAGGCTAGCTTCCTTTCCTCTATTTTTGCACATGCCTAAAGTCACGCTCCGGTAGAATATGCCGGAGCTTTTTTTTGCATAATAAAGAAAAGATTCATAGGGGGAAAATAAATGCAGAAGTATTTTGAGTTTGAGAAACACGGTACAAATTATCGCCGCGAGTTTATTGGTGGACTGACCACCTTCTTAGCGATGGCTTATATACTAGTTGTTAACCCGTTAACATTATCATTAGCATCAATAAAGGATTATCCTGATGCCTTACGAATGGATTATGGTGCTGTATTTGTGGCAACAGCCCTCGCATCAGCGATAGGATCGATTGTCATGGGACTTCTTGGAAAGTATCCACTAGCACTAGCCCCGGGAATGGGCTTGAATGCGTTCTTTGCTTATACAGTTGTATTAGGAAGCGGGATTCCTTGGCAGCATGCCCTTGGCGCAGTCCTTATCTCAGGTGTGTTTTTCTTCTTATTAACGCTCACTGGCCTGCGAGAAAAAATTATTAACGCCATTCCAGTTGATTTAAAACACGCGGTTGGTGCGGGGATTGGCTTATTCATTACCTTTATCGGATTACAAAATGCTGGTATTGTGGTCAATAATGATGCAACACTTGTTGGTTTAGGCAATTTGACAGCAGGACCTACTTTGCTTGCTATTTTTGGGATCGTTGTTACAGTAATTATGATGACAAGAGGTATTAATGGTGCCGTATTTTATGGAATGGTCATCACAGTAATCGTCGGAATGATCTTTAACTTAATTGATATGCCGCATAAAGTAGTCGATTCAGTTCCAAGTTTAGAGCCGACCTTTGGTGCAGCCTTCTCTTCGTTTGGAGATAGTTCTTTTTATACCACTGCAATGCTTGGAATTATTCTAACTTTCTTGTTTGTTGATTTCTTTGACAATGCTGGTACACTTGTCGCAGTAGCGAACCAAGCGGGAATCATGAAAGACAATAAACTCCCTCGAGCTGGACGCGCGTTAATTTCGGATTCGATTGCAACAACTGTCGGTGCAGTACTTGGTACATCCACAACAACGTCTTATATTGAGTCATCTGCAGGGGTTGCCTCTGGAGCGAGAACTGGGTTTGCAGCTTTAGTAACAGCTGGATTCTTTATCTTATCGTTATTCTTCTTTCCGTTATTATCGGTTGTTACAGCACCTGTAACGGCACCTGCGTTAATTATTGTAGGGGTATTAATGGTATCTTCATTAGGGAAAATTGATTGGCAGCGTTTTGAGATTGCTGTTCCAGCATTCTTAACGATGATTGCGATGCCACTGACTTACAGTATTGCTACTGGTATTGCTGTTGGGTTTATCTTCTACCCAATTACAATGATCGTAAAGGGCAGAACAAAAGAAATACACCCGGTCATGTACTTCTTCTTTGTAATCTTTGTACTATATTTCATTTTCTTAAAATAAGTCAAAAGGAACTGTGGGCTGCCACAGTTCTTTTTTATTGGGTTAAGAGGGATGAAATTTGAATAAATTACTAGTCGTAAGTTCATGTAGCTGTCGAACTTTGTCGTTGACTTCCTGTTTTCTCTCTTTTATCCTGTAAATAATAGGTTAAAAGGTAGAAATGGGGAATTGGGTATGGCAGAACTGCTGATTGAAAAGGTTTTAAATAATAATGTTTTAATTGCTGAACACCCTTCCTATGGTGAAGTTGTTTTGATTGGGAAAGGACTTGGCTTTAATCGCAAGCGCGGGGACTATATTGAAACAGATTCAGTGGAAAAACTTTTTGTCTTAAAAAATGAAAAGGAACAAGAAAATTATATTAAATTGCTTCCTTTTATTGATAATGAATACTTAGAGGTAATCATAGCCTCCATTGAATTAATCAAGCAACGAACAAATTCGATGTTAAATGAACATATCCATGTGGCGTTAACGGACCATCTTATGTTTGCTTTAACGAGGATCTCGCAAGGGATGGAATTGAAAAATCCATTTTTAGTGGAGACGAAAGCGCTTTATCGTGATGAGTATGAAGTGGCAAAAGATGTCGTGGAGCTTATTAAGGATAAGACAGGAATTAGCCTTCCGATTGGTGAAATAGGATTTATCGCCCTGCATATTCATAGTGCGCTTACAAATA
The DNA here is from genome assembly GCF_018613065.1 of Bacillus sp. ISL-7. The sequence goes on from NZ_JAGGQW010000018.1 coordinate 50,252, forward strand.
AAAATCTTTCGGATGTAAATCAACATTCACAACTAGTCAGCAGATTGGTTGATATGGTAGAAGAACAGCTTGAAATAGAGATAGATAAAGAAGGAATCGATTATATGAGACTTGTTCGTCACCTTCGCTTTGCGATTGATAGAGTAGTTAAGGGTGAAAAAGTCGATGAACCAGAAAAAATCGCTTCCCTATTGAAAGATGAATATCCAGTATGTTATAATCTCTCATGGAAGCTCATTAAAGTGATGCAACAATCATTAAAATTGAAAGTCTTTGATGCAGAAGCAGTATATTTAACAATGCATTTGCAGCGACTTCAAAAAAAATTTAAATAGCACTTATTTTTTTACGTGTTACTGATTCGATCAGGCATGAGTAAAAAGTTTAATTGAAATGAAGTTAATGGGGTAATCTATACCCATAGTTTCATTCAATTGGATTTTTTTACTCATGCCTTTTTTATTGTATTTTTTGTGGATAATGTAACCGCTTTATGAGCCGAACAAAAAATTAGGAGGTATTTTTTATGTTTAAAAATGCTTTTGGTGTTTTACAGAAAGTCGGTAAAGCACTTATGCTACCAGTAGCGATTTTGCCTGCTGCCGGGATATTATTAGCAGTTGGTAATGCACTTCAAAACCCGACATTAATTGACCTCGCCCCATTCTTAGATAATAGTGGGATTGCGATGGTTGCGAAAATTATGGAACAGGCAGGTAGTGTTATATTTGGTAACCTGTCGTTATTATTTGCCGTTGGGGTAGCGATTGGACTAGCTGGAGGAGAAGGTGTAGCTGGACTTGCTGCGATTGTAGGTTTCCTGATTATGAATGCAACCATGGGAACTGCTTTAGGAATAGATGCAGATGCGCTTGCGAAGCATCCTCAAAGTTACGCGTCAGTTTTAGGGATTCCAACACTGCAAACCGGAGTTTTTGGAGGTATCATCGTCGGTCTGATTGCCGCGTATATGTATAATAGATTCTTCGAAATAGAATTGCCATCCTATCTAGGATTCTTTGCTGGTAAGCGATTCGTTCCAATTGCGACAGCTGCAAGTACTGTTCTTTTAGGATTGCTAATGATTGTTATTTGGCCTCCAATTCAAACAGGCTTGAATCTTTTCTCCACTAACATGGTTGATGCAAACAGAACTGTTGCTGCCTTTATTTTTGGGGTCATTGAACGTTCATTAATTCCATTTGGATTGCATCATATTTTCTATGCGCCATTCTGGTATGAATTTGGCAGCTATACAAATGCTGCTGGCGATCTTGTACGTGGTGACCAACGTATTTTCATGGAACAAATTAAAGATAATGTACAACATTTAACTGCAGGTACATTTACAACGGGTAAATATCCGTTTATGATGTTTGGACTTCCTGCAGCAGCACTAGCCATATACCATGAGGCTCGACCAGAAAAGAAAGCGATTGTAGGGGGATTGATGGCTTCTGCGGCGTTAACTTCTTTCCTAACAGGTATTACAGAACCAATTGAATTCTCATTCTTGTTTGTTGCTCCAGTATTATTTGGAATCCACGCAATTTTTGCGGGATTATCCTTTATGACAATGCACTTGTTAAATGTAAAAATCGGGATGACATTCTCTGGTGGATTAATTGACTATGTTCTATTCGGTTTAATCAACCCACAAACAAATGCGTGGATTGTTATACCTGTAGGTCTTGTTTTTGCATTGATTTATTACTTCGGTTTCCGATTTGCGATCCGCAAATGGAATTTAAAAACACCAGGTCGTGAATTAGAAGAAGAAGATGAGAGCCAAGCACCGGCAGGCAAAGCAGGCAAAGGTGATTTAGCTGCTAATATTTTAGATGCAATGGGTGGTAAGGAAAATATTGCTCATTTAGACGCTTGTATTACACGTCTTCGTGTATCGGTTAATGATAGTAAAAACGTTGATAAAGCCCAATTGAAAAAACTTGGTGCGGCAGGTGTCCTTGAAGTAGGTAATAACATTCAAGCGATTTTTGGACCGCGTTCTGAAACAATCAAAGGACAAATGAAAGATATCATGTCAGGTAAGCGACCTCGTACGACTTCTGTTGCTACACCAGAAAAAGGTGCAGAAAAACAGAACGAGGCCACTAATTCAGATGCACTTCAAAAAGCACGTGAAAATGAAGTATTTGCAGCACCGCTAAAAGGGGAAATCAAGCCGATTACTGAAGTGCCGGATCAGGTGTTTGCTGGGAAAATGATGGGCGATGGATTTGCAATTGTACCGGCAGAAGGAATGATTGTTTCACCTGTCAATGGAAAAATCGTAAACCTATTCCCAACAAAACATGCAATCGGTATTTTATCTGATACTGGTCGTGAAATACTAATTCATGTGGGTATTGATACTGTTAATTTAAAAGGCCAGGGATTTGAGACATTAGTGTCAGAAAATGACATTGTCGAACAAGGACAGCCTTTATTGAAAGTAGATTTAAACTACATTAAAGAACACGCAACATCCACAATTACACCGATTGTCTTCACGAACTTAGCTGAAGGTGAAAAAATTGTTATTAATAAGCAAGGTCAAGTGGAGTTGAAGCAAGAAGGTATCATTAAGATTACTAAGTAAATTGAGAGCCGGTCCAAATGTTTGGATCGGCTTTTATACTTATTAATAGAAGAAAGTTGATATTGGTAAATTCATTTGAAATTTTTATTGACGTTGTCTTATCTAGGTGGTACTATATTAAAGCAGTCGTTATTGACGAGTTAACAACTTGTTGGTGTTGAAAAACATTTGATAAATTGGTTGACAACGAATCGCTGAAATGTTATAGTTATAAAGTTGCTTCAAACGAAGTAACGAGATTGTTCTTTGAAAACTAAACAAACAAAATCGTGCAAACAAACAAAAATTTTTAGTTTCAATTAAGAAACTAAGCCAACGTAACAAAATGAGCTAATCAACTTTCTTGGAGAGTTTGATCCTGGCTCAGGACGAACGCTGGCGGCGTGCCTA
>NZ_JAGGQW010000001.1 GCF_018613065.1 Bacillus sp. ISL-7
AGGCACGCCGCCAGCGTTCGTCCTGAGCCAGGATCAAACTCTCCAAGAAAGTTGATTAGCTCATTTTGTTACGTTGGCTTAGTTTCTTAATTGAAACTAAAATTTTTGTTTGTTTGCACGATTTTGTTTGTTTAGTTTTCAAAGGACAATTTCTCTATCGCCCGTAAGCGACTTAATTAATATACCATCTGATGAAATTAAAGTCAACAGTTTTTCTATCTTTTTTACTATGAACAATATAATAACTCTTTCTTACTATTACATCTCTATTTTATAATTCATGCACATAAGAAAAGGAGCACATTTATTGTGTGCCCCCTCTACTTTTTTATTCTACATCCTCGTTTGTTTCAACCTCATGATTTTCTTCAGGAGAGTCTCCTTCAGCTTCATTAGGATTATTTTCAAGGTTTTCTTCCTCTTCTTCTTTCTCTACTTTTGCCACAGTGGCAACAAATTCATCTTCGCTTTCCTTCATACTAATGAGCTTTACACCTTGAGTATTACGTCCCATTTTAGAAATACTGCCAACATCCATTCGGATGAGGACACCACCTGTGGTAATAAGCATCAGGTCCTCTTCACCTGTTACCGCACGCATCGAAACAAGGTCGCCATTTTTTTCTGTAACGTGGCAGGTTTTAATCCCTTTACCGCCTCTGCCTTGGATCCGGTATTCTTCCGCTTTGGTACGTTTACCATAACCATTTTTCGTTACAATTAACACATCATTCGTTTCCTCTAATACTTCCATTCCGACAACTTCATCGTCACTATCGAGCGTAATGCCTTTTACGCCAGTGGCTGTTCGTCCCATTGATCGAACATCTGTTTCCGGGAAACGAATCAGCATACCCTTCTTTGTACCGATAATCATATGCTTTGTGCCATCAGTTAAGCGGGCAGAGATTAGTTCATCCCCTTCACGCAAACTTAGAGCAATAAGGCCGTTGTTGCGGATATGTGCAAACGATGTTAACGGAGACCGTTTTGAAATCCCTTCTTTGGTCGTAAAGAATAAGAACCAATCATCTACAAATTCCTCAACAGGAATGATTGCATTGACCCATTCACCCTTTTCGACACCAAGGAGATTGATAATTGGTATCCCTTTCGCTGTTCGGCTGTATTCAGGTATTTCATAGCCTTTAGAACGGTATACCTTACCTTTATTTGTAAAGAAAAGAATCGTATCATGTGTTGAAGTGGTGATCAAGTGTTCAACAAAGTCATCCTCGTTTGTACCCATTCCTTGGATTCCCCGTCCGCCTCGTCTTTGGGCACGATAGGTGGAAACAGGGAGACGTTTAACATAACCGTTATGGGTTAAAGAAATAACGATATTCTCACGAGGAATTAGATCTTCATCCTCAATATTTTCAATTCCGCCAGTTACGATTTCTGTCCGGCGCTTATCATTAAAACGCTCTTTGATTTCAGTCATTTCTTCGCGGATAATTTCAAAAACCTTTTCCTCATCCGCTAAAATTGCCTTTAATTCAGCGATTAGCTTCACAAGGTTTTGATATTCTTCTTCAATCTTTTCTCTTTCCAAGCCAGTTAAACGCTGCAGACGCATATCCAGAATGGCCTGAGCTTGCTTTTCAGAAAGATTAAAGGTAGTCATTAAGCCTTCACGAGCGATGTCTGTCGTTTGTGAGCTGCGGATTAAACTAATAACTTCATCAAGATGATCCAATGCAATTCTTAAACCATCTAAAATGTGGGCACGCGCTTCTGCTTTACGTAATTCAAACTCAGTCCTTCTACGAATGACTACTACTTGATGATCTAAGTAATGCACTAAGCATTGCTTGAGAGACAACACCTTTGGATGTCCATTTACTAGGGCTAAGGTGTTAATTCCAAAGCTGGTTTGAAGTGCTGTATGTTTATATAAATTATTTAAAAGGACGTTGGCATTCGCATCTTTACGAACCTCAATAACAATCCGCATTCCTTTACGATCGGATTCATCTCTTAGGTCGGTAATACCTTCAATTTTTTTATCACGGGCTAATTCAGCGATTTTTTCAACCAATCTCGCTTTGTTCACTTGGTATGGTAATTCATTAACAATGATAACTTCTTTACCATTTGCCTTTTGTTCGATTACAACTTTTGCACGAACTGTTATTGATCCTCTGCCCGTTTCATACGCTTTACGAATACCGCTCCGGCCTAAGATGATTCCACCTGTTGGGAAATCTGGACCTGGGATAATTTCCATAAGCTCCTGCGTCGAAATTTCAGGGTCACGACTAAGCGCTAACACAGCATCAATCACTTCGCCAAGCTGGTGCGGAGGGATATTGGTCGCCATACCAACGGCAATCCCGGTCGACCCATTGACTAAAAGGTTAGGGAACCTGGCCGGTAATACAACAGGCTCTCTTTCTTCGCCATCATAGTTGTCTTGATAATCAATGGTATCTTTGTTTATATCTCTTAATAATTCCATCGAGATTTTAGACATTCTTGATTCTGTATAACGCATTGCTGCCGCTGAGTCACCATCGACAGAACCGAAGTTTCCATGCCCATCTACAAGCATATACCGATAGTTGAAGTCCTGTGCCATCCGAACCATTGTTTCATAAACGGCAGAGTCACCATGCGGGTGATACTTACCGATAACATCCCCAACGATACGGGCAGATTTTTTATATGGTTTATCTGAATGCATACCAAGATCATGCATAGCATATAGAATCCGGCGATGAACTGGTTTCAACCCATCCCGAACATCTGGAAGGGCACGTGAAACGATAACGCTCATCGCATAGTCAAGAAAGGAAGCTTTCATTTCTTTACTAATATTAATCTCTGTTACTTGAGAATTTGGGGTTTCAGCCATACTTATTTCCTCCTTTCACCTTTTCTTTATATATCTAAATTCTTCACGTATTGAGCATTCGCCTCAATGAAATTACGACGTGGTTCTACTTTTTCACCCATTAACATATCAAAGGTTTCGTCTGCTTCGATCGCATCTTCAAGACTTACCTGGAGCATACTTCTATGTTCAGGATCCATTGTTGTTTCCCATAATTGTTCAGGATTCATCTCACCTAAACCTTTATACCGTTGGATATTCGGTTTTGGAGTAGCTGGGAGCATGGCAAATATCCGTTCAAGTTCTTTATCATTATAGGCGTACTCAATTCGTTTACCTTGTTGAACCTTATAAAGCGGCGGCTGGGCAATATAAATATAACCGGCTTCTAAGATTTTTCTCATAAAACGGTAAAAGAACGTTAAGAGAAGCGTCCGAATATGGGCACCATCCACATCAGCATCGGTCATAATGACAATTTTATGATAACGGGCTTTAGCAATATCAAAATCTTCACCAATGCCTGTTCCAATCGCTGTAATCATCGCCCTAACTTCATTGTTAGAAAGGATTCTATCGAGCCGGGCTTTTTCCACATTAAGAATTTTCCCTCGAAGTGGCAGTATCGCTTGGAAATGGCGATCACGACCTTGCTTTGCCGATCCGCCAGCGGAATCACCCTCTACGATATACATTTCACTTTCAGCCGGATCCTTCGAAGAACAGTCAGCCAATTTCCCAGGTAAACTAGAAACCTCTAAAGCACTTTTTCGGCGTGTTAATTCCCTAGCTTTCTTTGCAGCAAGCCTTGCACGTGCTGCCATTAAGCCTTTTTCGACAATTTTTTTAGCAACTGATGGATTTTCCAACATGAACTTATCAAAGGTACTTGCAAAAACGGTATCAGTGATCGTTCTCACTTCAGAATTCCCTAATTTAGTCTTTGTTTGTCCTTCAAATTGGGGATCAGGATGTTTAATCGAGACGATCGCCGTGATACCTTCACGAACATCTTCACCAGAAAGATTGGTATCATTCTCCTTGATTAAACTATTTTTCCGTGCGTAATCATTTATAACCCTTGTTAACGCAGTCTTAAAACCGGATTCATGCGTTCCACCTTCATAGGTGTGGATATTATTTGCGAAAGAGTAAATGTTATCAGTATACCCCTCGTTATATTGGAGTGCGACTTCAACACTAATGCCGTCACGCTCTCCTTCCATGTAAATCGGTTCTTCATGAATCACTTCTTTTGTGCGGTTTAAATGCTCAACATATGATTTAATTCCGCCTTCGTAGTAGTATTCATTGCGTTTATTTTCAACACGCTTATCCTCAATCGTGATCTTTATTCCCCTGTTAAGGAAGGCAAGTTCACGAAGTCTAGTGGCTAGAATGTCATATTCATATACTAATGTTTCTGTAAAAATCTCACCATCTGGTTTAAAGTGCGTAACTGTACCCGTGATATCAGTCGTTCCAATGACCTCTAATTCTTGAACTACCGCGCCGCGTTCAAATTTGATTGAGTAGATTTGACCATCTCTGTGTACATATACTTCAAGTTCCGTAGAGAGGGCATTAACTACTGACGCACCTACACCATGCAGTCCACCGGATACCTTATATCCTCCGCCGCCGAATTTACCGCCGGCGTGCAGCACAGTCATAATGACTTCAACCGCTGGTCTACCCATTTTTTCCTGAATTCCAACTGGGATTCCACGGCCATTATCCTTTACCGTGATGCTGTTGTCTTCTTCAATAATGACATTGATTTCATCACAGAAACCAGCCAGCGCCTCGTCAATACTGTTATCAACAATTTCCCAAACAAGATGATGAAGACCTTTACCACTTGTTGAACCAATATACATACCGGGTCTTTTTCGAACAGCTTCAAGTCCTTCAAGAACCTGTATCTGATCCGCACCATATGCTTCTTCGACTGCTTTTTGTTCCAAAGTCATGCTTGTTCACCTGCACCTTCTGACAAAAGTATATCTATATCGTTAATTAAAAAATAAATAATAAATATCAAAATTCATGTATATTCATTTGAGTTGATCGTTTCTTTAAAGTTCCTGAAGAAATCGGGGATAAGTATACATTGTCAAATGTAATAATGACTGATTTAAAGGGGTTTTTCGATAGATTGATTACCTTTTCTTTACGTTGACTGATGAACTCCTCTACAAGCGGCGAGTTGTTTGCACTCTCTTTATCCAAGATAGAAATAATATCTCTTGCCCTAATATTAATATCTTCCCCGATATGGATATACATGGTTCACCTCAATGAATTTTCTTTATGGCACCAGCTTCAACAATAAATGTGGAAGCTTCCCTTAATGTTTGATGGTCAATTCCCTCGACACTTGTGGTAGTCACGAAGGTTTGAACCCTTCCTTGGATGGTATTAAGCAAGTGAGACTGCCGATAGTCATCTAATTCCGATAAAACATCATCTAGCAGTAAAATGGGATATTCACCAATTTCAGCAGAAATCAATTCAATTTCAGCAAGCTTTACTGAAAGTGCTGTGGTACGCTGCTGACCTTGTGATCCAAATGTTTGAACGTCTCTACCGTTCACATAAAAAAGCAGATCATCACGATGGGGACCGAAAAGCGTAGTACCTCGCTCAATTTCCCTTGTTCTAACCTTGCTGAATTTTTCTTCAAAGCATGCTATCATCTTCGACAAATTTTGATCTTCTAATACCTCTACTGACGGTTTATAGGTAATTTCGAGCGTTTCCAAGCCTCTTGAAATCCCTTGATGGATCGGTTTTGCCCAATTCTGAAGTAAGCGCAGGAATTCAAACCTTTTCGCCACAATTTTCACAGCCATCTGGATAAATTGTTCCGTTAATATCTCAAGCATGGTCTGATCGGTCTGTTTTCTGATCTGTAACATTTTCAAAAAATGATTACGCTGCTGGAGAATTTTTTGATATTGACTCATATCATGTAAATAAATGGGCGATACCTGTCCAATTTCCATATCAATAAATCGCCTTCGGACCTGCGGGCTGCCTTTCACTAAGTTAAGGTCCTCAGGAGCAAACATAACCACATTCATATTGCCTACATATTGACTTAATTTTTGCTGCTCAATATGATTGCATTTTGCTTTTTTGCCCTTTTTAGAAATAATTAATTGCAGCGGCAATGAGCTGTGTTGTTTTTGAACCCTACCCTCTATTTTAGCATACTCTTGGTCCCAGCGAATAAGTTCTTTATCATTGGAGGTCCGGTGCGACTTCGCCATGGCCAAAACATAAATAGATTCCATGACGTTTGTTTTACCTTGGGCGTTTTCACCCAGGATGACATTTACTTTATTTTCAAATTCTACGAACAATTCTTCGTAGTTTCGATAATTTGTTAGCGCTAATTTTTCGATATACATGCAAACGACATCCTTTAGCCTTGCTACTCGGTAATTATTTTGATAATTACTCGGTAATTACAAACTCCCCAAAACCAGCAATTTGGATTTTGTCACCGGTGCGCAGCTTTCTTCCTCTTCTTTGATCTTGTTCGCCATTAATCAATATATCATGTTCACTTAAAAACCATTTTGCCATGCCGCCTGATTGTATTACTTCAGCCAATTTAAGAAATTGACCCAGCGTAATAAATTCAGTATCGATCTTAATTTTTTCAGGCAAATCGTCACCCTCGTTTCTAAAATGGTCTCAATACTTTATTTTACTAAATATTTCACAGAGATACAAAGGAAACTAAAAGAAAGCCACCAATGTGTGGTGGCATATGGATTTAGGCTCTTTAAATTTAGTATGTTCGAACGGGTAATATTAATTGCAAAATCGTTTCATCATGAAGCGGGCGAATGACGAACGGGCGCATGGCTCCAGTAAAGCTTACCTTTACATCTGTTCCTTCAAGTGCCTTTAATGCATCCATCATATATTTAGCACTAAAAGAAATCTTTAATTCTTCACCCTCGATGGCTTCGCTTTGAATTTCCTCTACTACCTTCCCAACCTCAGGAGTGTTTGAAGAAATTTCAATAATTCCGCCTTCAATTATCGAAAATTTGACAACATTGTTTCTTCCTTCTCTTGCTAGTAAGGAGGCCCGATCAATCGCATGTAAAAATTCCTTTGTATTTACCGTCACATCCGTTTTACTTTCATTAGGAATTAAACGAGAGGTATCCGGATAATTTCCTTCTAACAATCTTGAGAAAAATAATAAGTGCTTAGCTTTAAATAATATTTGATTCTCGGTAATAACAATATCAATTAAGTCATGGCTGTCATCAATAATTTTACTCAACTCATTCAAGCTTTTCCCTGGAATGACCACATTATAATTTTCATTGTTCGCTATTTCGATCTTCGCCTTTCGAAGCGCGAGACGGTGGCTATCTGTTGCAATACAGTTTAGTTCCCCGTTTTCAACCTTCCAGTTTACACCTGTCAAGATGGGGCGTGTTTCTGAGGTGGACACTGCAAAATGAGTTTGGCGAATCATCGCTTTTAAAAGATCTGTTGCAATATGAAATTTATTATTTTCTTCGATCTGTGGAAGGTGAGGATACTCTTCAGCATCCAGGCCAATCAAGTTAAATTCAGATTTTCCAGAACGAATGACCGTTTGAAGAGAGCCTAAGACTTCAATTTCAACCGAATCAGTCGGGAGCTTTTTGACAATTTCACTAAATACTTTTGCTTGGAGAACGATGGCTCCTGCTTGTCTCAATTCAATAATTTCATCACCGGCATCCTCTTTTGGAATAAAAGATTCAATGGAAATATCGGAATCACTTCCTGTTAGGGTAACACCCTCTGATGTAGCTGTGATTTTAATTCCGGTTAAGATAGGGATTGTTGTTCTTGTAGTGACAGCCTTCATAACGTCTTGAACACTCTGAACTAACCGATCTCTTTGGATGATAAATTTCATCGCATGTAATCCTCCGTTTTAAGCATATTTTTTATAGCAATAACATAATATATTTTTTTAAAAAAAAGAGTAGAAGTACTAGTAGGGCCTGTTGATATGTGGATAACCGAATTATTTCAACGGAAACACAGCCTATCCACATGTGGACAGACTGTGTGTAAATGCAAAGAAGTTATTCACATATTTGAAAGAAAAAAACACCAATAACTGCCTAAACTTTTAATAGTTCATGCAGTTCTTTCATTTGCCTTTGCAGCTGGGCATCGGTCTGAAGAAGTTTGGAAATTTTCTCATGAGCATGTATAACAGTCGTATGATCGCGGCCCCCAAATTCTTCTCCTATTTTTGGCAAAGAATAATCGGTTAATTCCCGTGATAGGTACATCGCAATTTGTCTAGGAAAGGCAAGCGACTTTGTCCGCTTTTTTGCCTTAAAGTCCTCGAGTTTTATACTAAAGAGTTCCCCGACAGTCTTCTGAATATCCAGAATGGTTATTACTTTAGGCTTTGAACTTGGAATAATATCTTTTAATGCCTCTGCTGCTAAATTAGCATTAATATCTTTATTGATTAAGGAAGAATAGGCGACCACTCGGATCAGTGCTCCTTCTAGCTCCCGGATGTTTGTATCAATTTGATTGGCGATATAAAGCATTACCTCGTTAGGTATATCTAATCCTTCAGCTCTAGCCTTTTTGCGAAGAATGGCAATTCTTGTTTCCAAATCGGGCGGTGTAATATCTGTAATCAATCCCCATTCAAACCGTGACCTGAGCCGGTCCTCTAACGTTGGAATTTCTCTAGGCGGCCGGTCGCTGGAGATAATAATCTGTTTGCTTTCCTCATGAAGAGCATTGAAGGTATGAAAAAATTCTTCTTGTGTTGATTCTTTTCCAGCTAAAAATTGAATATCATCTATAAGTAAAATATCGACATTTCGATATTTATTGCGGAAACTCTCTGCTTTATTATCACGAATCGAGTTAATAAATTCATTTGTAAATTTTTCTGATGATAAATAAACCACTTTTGCTGCAGGGTTATGATCTAAGACATAATGGCCAATCGCATGCATTAAGTGCGTTTTTCCTAATCCAACTCCTCCATAAATAAAGAGGGGATTGTATGCTTTGGCTGGTGCTTCGGCAACTGCCAGTGATGCAGCGTGGGCAAAACGGTTGCCTGAGCCAATAACAAACGTATCAAAAGTGTATTTCTGATTTAAAATACCCTGAGGAAATTCCCCATGGTCATCGTCCTTTTTTACCTTTTTTGGTGGCAGCAGGACATCACTTTCTCCCTCGTTTTGATTTTGCGGAATGATAAACTTAACAGAAAGCTCTTCTCCGGTAATTTCATAGAGGATCCCAGAGATTAGCTGCGAATAACGCTCTTCCAGCCAATCACGAGCAAACTCATTGGGAGCAGTGATGATTAGCAAATCGCCTTGAAGGGAATGGGCCTTGGTGGACTTAAGCCAGGTATCAAAGCTTGGTTTGCTTATTTTTTTTTCTATATTGCCTAATACAGCATGCCAAAGATCCGCAATATTCTCCAAATAATATCCCTCCTTTGTTGTTTTTTTTTTATAAAATAACGCGCTTTTCTTAATTATACCGTCAGTACAACCTATTAATTTATAAATATACGAAATAGTGAATGTGGATAATAAATAATAAGGAAGTAAAATGGAGTTTCGACAATATCCACCTCTTGTGGACAACTTTCTGCAGTACCCTCGGATAAACTATCCACATGATATCCACAAATTGTGGATAACGTATTATTGTGGATAAAGTTATTCAGAGTGAAAACACAAATATGATATCAAATAATTGCTTGATATGCAATGCCTTTTCGCAGTTTATCCACAACTGTAACAATATGTGCACAGTAATTGTCCACAAGTAGATGTTTTGTGCAAAACCTGTCAATATCTTGTGTAGAATGTGAAAAAAATGTCGAAAATTTATCCACAGGATATTCGTACCTTCCTGGGGAAAGGGCTGGATGAATTTTTGGAGTTAAAATTAACAATTCCGCTTTTATGGTTCAGATCATTTCTTATAGGTATAGAATTTCTGGAAATTAGCAAATTCATGTTCAATAAAATTTGGAAATGGAAACAATAGTGAAGAGTAGTTGACAATTTTATGGTGAGGTCTTTATAATAAGTAAGACTGTCATTTAAACTTGATAGCTATTCCTCAGGGAGGTGTCATATAATGAAAAGAACATATCAACCAAATAGCCGTAAACACAGTAAAGTTCATGGCTTCCGTAGTCGTATGAGCTCAGCTAATGGCCGTAAGGTTCTAGCTCGTCGTCGTCTAAAGGGAAGAAAAGTATTATCAGCATAGACCACTGCAAAGTCAGTGGTCTTTTTTCTAATCCGACTGAAGGTGTTTTTATGAAAAAAGAGCTGCGTATTAAAAAAAATAAAGAATTTCAAGCGGCATTTCAAAAGGGCCACTCATTTGCAAATAGGCAGTTTGTCATCTATTCATTAAAAAAAGAGGGACAAGACTATTTTCGCATTGGCCTGTCAGTGAGTAAGAAGATTGGAAATGCGGTGACAAGGAACAGAATTAAAAGGTATGTAAGACAATCCATTTTTGAACTGAACGAACAGCTAACACCAGGGAATGATTATGTGATTATTGCCAGGAAACCTGCAGCTGAAATGGATTTTTTTGAGGTGAAAAAAAGTTTGACCCATGTACTTAAGGTTGGAAAGGTTTTGAAAAAGTGACTTTAAGGATATAAGTTGCAAAGGAATTCGTTGAATATTTGCATCATATTGAAGACAATTCCTTTGCCGAAATGATAAAATACCTTTGAAATCATCCAAAATAAATTGTACATAGATTTGATTCTAGATTGTTCATTATCTTTATTGTAAGGAGGAAAATTTGGTTGAAAAAGCGAATATTACTAGGTATTGGTTTACTTTCTGTATTTATGTTCCTGACAGGATGCAGTGAAATTAAGAAGCCAATCACATCGGAGAGTTCAGGCTTTTGGAATGAGTACATTGTCTATCCTTTATCCTGGTTGATCAAAGAAGGGGCGCATATTCTCGGAGGCAGTTTTGGGTTATCGATTATTGTCGTAACCATCCTGATCCGCCTTGCGATTTTGCCGCTAATGATCAAACAGACAAGAAGTTCAAAAGCGATGCAGGCATTGCAGCCAGAAATGGCCGAATTGAAAAAGAAATATAGTTCTAAAGATCAAAAAACACAGCAAAAGCTGCAACAGGAAACCATGGCACTTTTTTCAAAACATGGTGTAAATCCAATGGCTGGCTGTTTTCCATTAATCGTACAAATGCCAATCTTAATTGGTTTTTACCATGCCATCTCACGAACAAGGGAAATTGCCAACGATAATTTCTTATGGTTTGACCTTGGTGATAAAGATCCTTACTATATTTTGCCGATAGTGGCGGGTATAACCACGTTTATTCAGCAAAAAATTATGATGGCTGGACAAGCTCAGAATCCACAAATGGCGATGATGCTTTGGATGATGCCAATCATGATTGTTGTTTTTGCTTTTAGTTTCCCTGCCGCGCTTTCGTTGTACTGGGTAGTAGGAAATATTTTTATGATTGTGCAGACCTATTTTATTAAAGGACCGGATTTGAAAATGGCAAAAGCATCCGGTAATGCGGGAGGAGCAAAAAAGTGAAACAGGTAACTGCTACAGGACAAACTGTCGAAGAAGCAGTAAAATCAGCTTTAGCTCAATTACAAACCAGCAAAGACCGCACAGATATTGACATTATTGATCAAGGGAAAAAAGGGATTTTCGGTATTTTTGGTTCACGTCCCGCTATTGTGAAGGTAACCGTCATCATTGATCCCATTGAAGAAGCAAAGAAATTTCTAACTCAAGTAAGTGAACAGATGGGAGCGCCCGCAGAAATAGAGATCAAACGCGAGGGTAAACATGTTCATTTTATTATGACTGGTGAAAAGATTGCGTTATTGATTGGCAAAAGAGGTCAAACATTAAATTCGCTTCAATATTTGACGCAATTAGTGCTAAATCGTTTTTCGAATCAGTATTTAACTGTGATCTTGGACGCGGAGGATTACCGAAAAAGAAGAAATGAAACGCTTATTCAATTAGCACATCGTCTCGCCCAAAAGGTGATTAAGTCAGGAAAAGATGTAACCTTAGAACCGATGCCTTCCTATGAGCGAAAAGTGATTCATGCTGCATTATCTGATAATAAACGCGTCAAAACACTCTCTGATGGATCGGAGCCACATCGCTATATTGTGATTACTCCAGCATCAAAAAGATAAGGATTTAACTTAAAAACAAAATCACAAAGGCATCCTATTGAATAATAGGGTGTCTTTTTTTGTCGAATTTAAAAAAAGTGAGTCTGTTGATAACATTGAATTTTTTCACATTTTTCGTTTTATTGTTATTCACATGTGGATAAGTTAAAATAATAATGAGATAGAAGTGAACTGTGGATTAATTATTTGGAAGAGGGTTTACTTTTTCCACAGAAAATGATGTGGTATTCTATTGTTTTGGAGAAAAAATCTTTTTTATATAGATGAACCGATTTTTTAATGTGAGGTGAAGGAAATGGAATCTGATACGATTGCGGCAATATCGACTCCGATGGGTGAGGGGGCGATTGCGATTGTGCGTTTGAGTGGGGATGAAGCATTCCCGATAGCAGACAAGCTATTTAGGAGTATCGGTGGGAAAAGGCTGACTGAAGCAGCAACCCATACGATCCACTATGGACACTTGATAGACCCTAATACGGGGCAAGTGGTTGAAGAGGTTATGGTGTCTGTCATGAAAGGGCCAAAAACTTTTACAAAAGAGGATGTTGTTGAAATAAACTGCCATGGCGGGATTGTTTCTGTGAATAGAGTTCTTCAGCAGGTGTTAACGAATGGAGCGAGACTCGCGGAACCGGGGGAGTTTACAAAAAGGGCGTTTTTAAATGGACGGATCGATTTATCCCAAGCTGAAGCGGTAATGGATTTAATCAGGGCAAAAACGGACCGCGCGATGAACGTTGCCTTGGGACAAATGGAAGGGCGCCTGTCGAAATTAATTCGACGACTACGGCAGGAGATTTTAGAAATCCTTGCCCATGTGGAAGTGAATATAGATTATCCAGAATATGACGATGTCGAAGAAATGACTCATAAGATGTTAGCAGAGAAGGCCCATTTTGTTCGGGAAGAGATCAAAAAGCTATTGCAAACGTCGGAACAGGGGAAAATTTTGCGAGAAGGTCTGTCTACTGCGATTGTTGGCCGTCCGAATGTAGGAAAATCCTCGTTATTAAACAGTCTAGTTCACGAAAACAAGGCGATTGTGACAGATATTCCTGGAACCACAAGGGATGTAATTGAAGAATACGTGAATGTTCGCGGTGTCCCATTGCGACTGTTGGACACGGCGGGAATTAGGGAAACTGAGGATATTGTCGAACGAATTGGAGTGGAGCGTTCCCGTCAAGTTTTACAAGACGCGGATTTGATTTTGCTTGTTTTAAATTACGCTGACAAGTTAAGCATGGAAGATGAGCAGCTTTTTGAAGTGGTTAAAGGGATGGATGTTATCGTTATCGTCAATAAAACGGATTTGCCGCAGCAAATTGACCTGGAGAAAGTGAATGAGTTAGCAAAAGAGCATAAGATTGTCACTACTTCACTCCTTGAGGACCGTGGCGTCGATGAGTTAGAGGAAGCGATTGCTTCGTTATTCTTTGCAGGCTCGATTGATGCTGGCGATATGACCTATGTTTCAAACAGTCGTCATATTGCACTATTGCACCAAAGTTTAAAGACAATCGAGGAAGCAATTGATGGGGTCGAAATGGGTACCCCTATTGATATTGTTCAAATAGATTTAACAAGAACGTGGGAATTACTTGGCGAAATCATCGGTGAGAGTGTCCACGAAAGCCTGATCGACCAACTTTTTTCACAGTTTTGCTTAGGGAAATAGAAAGAGGAGTGACAACATGCAATACGAAGCAGGAAATTATGACGTCATTGTCGTTGGAGCAGGCCATGCCGGCTGTGAAGCGGGCCTTGCGGCTGCGAGACTTGGCGCCAAAACATTAATGATTACCATCAATCTTGATATGGTTGCCTTTATGCCATGTAACCCATCCGTTGGCGGACCAGCTAAGGGGATCGTCGTTCGTGAAATAGATGCTCTGGGCGGGGAAATGGGTCGAAATATTGATAAAACCTATATCCAAATGAGAATGCTGAACACGGGTAAAGGTCCAGCTGTCCGCGCGTTAAGAGCGCAGGCTGATAAATTTGCTTACCAGCATGAAATGAAAAAAACACTAGAAGAAGAACCTAAACTAACCTTACTGCAGGGTATGGTCGAGGAACTGATTGTTGAGGATGGAGTTTCTAAAGGGGTTATCACAAAGACAGGGGCGGTCTACCGCTCAAAAACGGTCGTCATTACAACCGGAACCTATTTGCGTGGGGAAATTATCCTTGGTGAGTTGAAATATTCAAGTGGTCCAAATAATCAGCAGCCTTCGATTAAGCTGTCTGAACATTTAGAGGAGCTTGGTTTCGACCTCGTCCGTTTTAAGACTGGAACCCCGCCGCGTGTTAATAGCAATACGATTGATTATAGTAAAACAGAAATCCAGCCTGGCGACGAAGTTCCACGATCTTTTTCCTATGAAACAACGAAATATATTACGGATCAACTGCCATGCTGGTTGACCTATACAAATGAACGCACCCATCAGCTAATTGATGCCAATCTACATCGTTCTCCAATGTATTCCGGAATGATTAAAGGAACAGGACCAAGGTATTGTCCATCGATTGAAGATAAGGTTGTCCGCTTTAATGATAAGCCGCGCCATCAGATTTTCCTTGAGCCTGAAGGAAGACACACAAAGGAAGTCTATGTACAGGGTCTATCCACGAGCTTACCGGAAGATGTACAGCAGGAAATTCTTAAAACCGTTCCAGGACTTGAAAATGTGCAAATGATGAGAGCTGGATATGCGATTGAATACGATGCGATTGTGCCAACACAGTTATGGCCAACCCTGGAAACTAAAGTGGTTGAAGGACTGTATACAGCGGGTCAAATTAATGGAACATCCGGCTATGAAGAAGCAGCAGGACAAGGAATCATGGCTGGTATCAATGCAGGACTAAAAGCGATTGGCCGTGACCAGTTAATTTTAAGTCGTTCCGATGCGTATATTGGAGTTTTAATTGATGATTTGATCACTAAAGGGACAAATGAGCCCTACCGATTGTTAACGTCAAGAGCAGAGTATCGCCTACTGTTACGACATGATAATGCTGATTTGCGCTTAACTGAAATAGGCCATCAAATTGGACTGATTCGTGACGACCGATACGCACGATTTTTAGCAAAGAAAGGCGCAATTGAGGCTGAAAAGCAGCGTTTAGAGTCAACGTTCTTGAAACCGACTGCTGAGGTTCAAGAGCTGATTCGAAGCATTGGCGGCAGTGAATTAAAGGATGGAATCCGCGCTTCTGATTTATTAAAAAGACCTGAGATGAACTATGATCTGCTTGAAACCATTTTTCCTAGTGATGTCAGCCTTGATGAAGATGTGAAGGAACAGGTTGAAATCCAGTTAAAATATGAGGGCTATATTACCAAGTCACTACAACAGGTTGACCGCTTAAAGAAAATGGAAGATAAGAAAATTCCTGAGAATATTGATTATGACACGGTGTCAGGCCTTGCGACAGAAGCCAGACAGAAGCTAAAACTAGTCAAACCGCTATCAATTGCTCAGGCATCCCGGATTTCAGGGGTGAATCCAGCGGATGTTTCGATCCTGCTTGTGTACCTAGAACAAGGCAAAATAGCTAGAGTTTCAAATGAATAATAATGTGAGGAAGATTATTGAATGATCATTGAACAATTTGCAGCAAACCTAAGGGAAAAAGGGATCTCCCTTTCAAGTGAACAGCTCGGCCAATTTGAAATGTACTTTGAGACATTGGTCGAGTGGAATGAAAAAATGAATTTAACCGCCATTACCGATAAAGCTGAAGTGTATCTAAAGCATTTTTATGATTCGATTACGGCTTCATTCTATTTTGATTTTACAAAGCCTTTCCATCTTTGTGATGTGGGGGCGGGGGCGGGGTTCCCTAGTATTCCGCTAAAAATTGTTTTCCCACATATCGAAGTGACGATTGTTGATTCGCTAAACAAGCGCATTTCGTTTTTAAATCATCTCGCAAAGGAATTAAAATTGGAAAATGTTCATTTTATTCATGATCGCGCCGAAACCTTTGGGGTAAATCCAAATTTCCGTGAAAATTTTGAAGTCGTAACGGCAAGGGCCGTGGCAAGAATGTCTGTGTTGAGTGAACTTTGCCTGCCGCTTGTTAAAGTAGGCGGACACTTTATTGCCATGAAGGCTGCCCATGCGAAAGATGAATTAGAAATCGGTCAAAAGGCAATTACCACTCTTGGTGGAAGGTTGGAAGATATGTACACCTTTACACTGCCAATGGAAGAAAGCGAGCGGAATATTTTAATCATTAAGAAGGAAAAACAAACGCCAAAGAAATACCCGCGCAAGCCTGGGACACCGGGAAAGACACCGATTGAATAAGAAAAGCACGCTTCCTTTGCGCGGTGTATTGTAATAAAAACGGATTTGGAGTGCTAACAATTTTTCAATAAACATGTTATTCTAGGCAGGAAGAATGTCTGTATTCAGAGAATAAGTAATAGGGAGTTTCGTAAAGGTGGTGTTGGGGATGAAGCAATCGTTTACACGCTTTTTTGGCCTCGGCGATAAGGGAGAACAAGAGGTTGAGCTTGAAAAAGAGCTAATTGTAGAAAAAAACGAGGAAATAAAAAAGATTCCAATTGACCATATTGTTGCAAACCGATTTCAGCCTCGTACGGTTTTTGATGAAGAGAAAATTGAAGAATTAGCGCGAACAATTCACATTCATGGGATCATTCAACCGATTGTCGTTAGAGAGTTTGCCATTGACCAATATGAAATTATTGCTGGGGAACGCCGTTTTCGTGCGATGAAAAAGCTCGGTTGGACCGAAGCACCAGCCATTATAAAAAATTTATCAGATACTGAAACGGCCTCTGTTGCTTTAATTGAGAATTTACAACGGGAAGAGCTGTCGCCGATTGAAGAAGCGATGGCGTATGGTAAATTGCTGGAATTGCACAATTTAACCCAAGAAGCATTAGCACAACGCCTTGGGAAAGGGCAGTCAACCGTTGCTAACAAGCTTCGTCTTCTTAAATTACCGCAGCCTATTCAAGAGGCATTGTTAAATAAAATTATTACAGAGCGCCACGCTCGTGCACTGATCCCTCTCAAGGATCCAGAAAAACAAGTGGTGCTATTGGCTGAAATTATTGATAAGAATTTTAATGTCAAGCAGACAGAGGAACGTGTGGTCAAACTGCTTGAACAAAAAAGCGAAAAGCCAAAGCCGAAACGGAAGGCTTTCAGTAAAGATATGAGAATCGCCGTAAATACCATTCGTCAATCATTAACAATGGTAACGGACAGCGGGATTAACCTCAATGCTGAAGAAGAAGAATTTGATGAATTCTACCAATTTACGATTCGCATACCAAAGAAAAAGTAAGATCAATAGAATAATAGATACCAGAACCAGACATATACAAATGTTTGGTTCTTTTTTTGACTTAATTTTTTATTATAATGTTTGATGAAATACATCCCTTGACCGCTAAATTAAGAACATCAACGAATTGGAAGTTTGGAATATTTTCAGAAAAAATCCAACAACCTTTCTGTTTCATGCTAAAATAAAGGAATGGAATTTTCCTATCATAAATTCAGTTTAGATTAGCCAAATGACTAGTATTTTAATAGAATTTAATAGAAACATAGAATAAAACTTTGAGAGAATAAAAGGGTAGGTGACATCGTGGGCAAAGTTCTTGCAATCGCGAATCAAAAAGGCGGAGTCGGTAAAACGACTACCTCTGTCAACCTAGGGGCCTGCTTAGCATATATTGGGAAACGTGTCCTGCTAGTCGACACGGACCCGCAGGGAAACGCAACAAGCGGGATTGGTATTGAAAAGGCAGAAGTTGACCAATGTATATATGATGTTTTAGTAGATGATGTAGAAGCAAAGGATGTTATTAAACAAACATCGGTGGAAAATTTGTATGTGATACCAGCAACAATTCAGCTGGCTGGGGCAGAAATTGAATTAGTTCCGACTATTTCAAGAGAAGTTCGTCTGAAACGTGCACTTGGAGAAGTCAAAGAACAATTTGATTATATTATTATCGACTGTCCGCCATCGTTAGGCTTATTGACGATCAATGCGTTAACGGCCTCTGATGCTGTCTTAATTCCTGTTCAATGTGAGTACTATGCGTTAGAAGGCTTAAGCCAATTATTAAGTACAGTCAGACTTGTTCAAAAGCATTTGAACCAGGATTTGAAAATTGAAGGCGTATTATTAACGATGCTTGATGCTCGAACTAATCTCGGCCTTCAAGTAATTGAAGAAGTAAAAAAGTATTTTCAAGATAAAGTGTATAAAACCATTATTCCAAGAAATGTCCGCCTAAGTGAAGCACCAAGCCATGGGGAACCAATCATTACTTATGATTCGAAATCCCGTGGTGCTGAGGTGTATTTAGATTTAGCGAAGGAAGTGGTCTCAAATGGCTAAAGGTTTAGGAAAGGGATTAAACGCAATTTTTACGGATGTTGGCAAGGAAGAAACAGTTCAAGAAATCAAGCTTAAGGAACTGCGTCCTAACCCTTACCAGCCGCGGAAAAACTTCCAACAAGAGGCAATTGATGAATTAAAAGATTCTATTTTAGAACATGGAATCTTACAGCCAATCGTCGTTAGAAAAAGCCTTAGAGGGTATGAAATTGTTGTCGGTGAACGGCGTTTTCGGGCTGCAAGGGAAGCAAAGCTTGAAACAGTCCCAGCTGTTGTTCGTGACCTTTCAGAGCAGCAAATGATGGAATTGGCCGTTCTTGAAAATCTGCAGCGAGAAGATTTAAATCCCATCGAAGAGGGTTTAGCGTATCAAACATTAATGGAAAAGTTAAAGCTAACCCAAGAAGAGGTAGCGAAGCGATTAGGCAAAAGCCGGCCGCATGTAGCGAACCATGTTCGTCTGCTTTCCCTCCCTCCGAACATTCAAGAGTTAATATCCACTGCTAAGATATCAATGGGACATGGCCGTGCCTTGTTAGGACTCAGGGAAAAGGCAAAAGTTCCTGCATTGGTGGAAAAGATCATCAAGGAAGCGCTCAGTGTCCGTCAGTTAGAAAAACTGATTCAGCACTTAAATGAAAATGTTTCACGTGAAACAAAAAAGCCAGAACAGAAGAAGGATGTGTTTATCCAGGAACGTGAACACACCCTTCGTGAACGGTTTGGAACCACTGTAAACATTAAGCAGAATAAAAATAAAGGGAAAATTGAAATTGAATTTTTCTCACAAGATGATCTTGAACGAATTCTGGAAATGCTTGATCAAAATGAATCCTTATAACCATCCTTTCGATGGTTTATTTTTTTGGGTAAATATGATAGTTTATTAGGTATATATTTCGAAGGTCGAAGAAAAAGGTGAAATAGGATGTTTTTATTAGGAACACTTGTAAATGGGCTGTTAATAGTCATTGGAACGCTTCTTGGGAAGTTGTTAAATCGCATCCCAGAAGGAATGAAGGTTACAGTCATGTATGCCATCGGGTTGTCCGTCATGGTTTTAGGGTTGCAAATGGGCTTGAAGAGTGAAAACTTTCTCATTGTTATTATTAGTTTGGTGGTTGGAGCTGTAGCCGGCGAGGCTCTCAAATTGGAGGATAAATTAAATGACTTAGGTATATGGCTTGAGCAGAAAGTCGGCTCTAACAATGGAAAAGGGAGTATCTCAGAAGGGTTTGTCACTGCTACACTCATCTTCGTGATTGGGGCGATGGCGATTATTGGTGCACTTGATAGCGGCATCCGCGGTGATCATGCTGTTTTGTACACCAAATCATTGATCGATGGATTTACTGCGTTAATCTTAACGACAACTTTAGGGATAGGCGTTATTTTTTCTGCGATTCCGGTTGTCCTTTATGAAGGGGTGATTGCCCTGTTTGCTACCCAGATTGACCGGTTTGTTCCCCAAGCATTAATGGATCAGTTTATTGTTGAAATGACGTCCACGGGTGGGATCATGATTTTTGCGATTGGCCTAAATTTAACCGGAATGGTGAAAATTAAAGTAGCCAATCTGCTGCCTGGCATTGTCGTAACGGGACTGATCGTAACTATTCTTTATAATTATCATCACTATTTATAATCAATGGAAATAAAAGAGCAATCGGATATAACACCGTTTGCTCTTTTAATTTGTTTTCTCTTCTTCGAGCCAATTTAAGTTTAATTCCGTCCAGGTTTGTTTAGGGTATAACAGGCTTGCTTGATGGATCCCATTGGCAATCGTTTTTGCCATTCTCATGACAAGATTTAAGCGGGTGTTTTGTAAAACAAAAAACTCCATAAACCCGCTGACATTGACGATGCCGGTGATATGTATATCTCCGACCTCTGGAAGTTCTTTGTTTACTCCGGCTCCTGGTTTGACAGGACCTTTTCCTAATTGAATGACTCCGACATTTTTAGTCCTGCCCAAACAAGCATCAATCCCAATAATATAGGGGTCATCATGTTTTGCATGGATTTCCTTTAGTTTTTCAGAAAGATTGACGGCATGAATCGGTTCATCTAATGTTCCGTACACATAAAACGACCTCATACCCTTTTCTTCCAGCAGTGTCCCAACAAGTGGTCCTAATGAATCCCCTGTGGAGCGGTCGGTACCAATACATACAAAGACAATTGAGCGGTTTGTCAGACTGGGAATCATAGCAAGTAACTCTTCGGCTAGATTTTCAGCCGCATGCAAATCATCGTGGCTGATTCGCATCTTAGCCCTCCTGTCAAAAAAACTGGTCTTCAGATTCATTAAGTCACTCCCTCACCCTTAAGTCTTATTAGTATACGGAATTTTCAGTAAATCTATACATGGACTGGGGAGAAAAAGGAAAATTCATTATGCTATTAACTGCACAGAATAATTGCTAAAATAGATGTGGAATATGAAGTTATTAGAGGATGGTGTCTGAATGAGTCTTACACAAAAGGGAATGCAAAGATTAATCGATAAATTTCAAAATGAAGATACATGGTTGAATATGGGGGAAGCCCTTCTAAAAATCCTTGTGATTTTAATCATTACCAATATCTTGATTCGAATTGGAAAATTGATGATCCATAACATTTTTAAAATTAGAAACCTCTCTCCACTTAATACATCAGATCGGCGTGAAGAAACGCTCTCAAGGCTCCTGGATAATGTCCTTTCTTATGTGGTTTATTTTATCGCCTTTATGATGATCCTTTCTGTGTTAGGAATTGATGTAAAAGCACTGATTGCTGGGGCTGGGGTTGTAGGTTTAGCCGTCGGTTTTGGTGCACAAAGTTTAGTGAAGGATATCATTTCTGGCTTTTTTATTATTTTTGAGGATCAATTTTCAGTCGGTGATCATGTTCGCATAGGACAATATGAAGGTAATGTCGAAACTATAGGACTAAGAACCACAAAAATTAAAAGCTGGACCGGGGAACTGCATATTTTACCAAATGGCAGTATCATCGAAGTAACCAATTTCTCTATAAATAATAGTATCGCCGTTGTTGATATTGCCATCGCCTATGGTGAGGACATAGCGAAGGCGGAAAAGGTAATTGAGGATACCATTCAGTTTATGCCTGCCCAATATGAAGAGTTAGTTAAAGCCCCTGAGCTATTAGGGATTCAAACAATGGGTGCAACCGAGGTTGTATTACGGGTTGTCGCAGAAACACAGCCAATGAAGCAAGCGGCCGTTTCTCGAAATATTCGCAGGGATATCAAGCTTCAATTAGACGAGAATGGCATTAAAGCTCCAAATCCAAGAGTGGTCATGTATGGGTCTGAACAACCTAAATAAGGGGAGATTTTGCAATGGAAGAAAAAGAATTTGCCTTAAATGATGTTGTCGAGATGAAGAAACAGCATCCCTGTGGAACAAATCGTTGGAAGGTGATCCGCATGGGGATGGACGTTCGGATCAAATGTGAGGGCTGTGGTCACAGTGTCCTCATACCAAGGAGAGAATTTTCAAGGAAAATGAAGAAAATTTTGGTGAAGCATGAGGAGTAGTCTTATGCTTCTTTTTTTTGCCAAATTATATTATTCTTATTAGAAAAGTAGAAATAGAATTTTGACATAGGGGGTGAGGAAATTGGCACAAATACATCAGGCAGCATGTCCGTTAAATTGCTGGGATAGCTGCGGCTTTAATGTAACAGTCGAAAATGACCGGGTCACTAAAGTAGAAGGAGATCCCTCCCATCCAATCACACAAGGGAAAATTTGCGGTCGGGGACGGATGCTCGAAACAAGGACAAACTCCTCGCAACGGTTGTTGCATCCATTAAAAAAGATAAACGGTCAATTTGTGCAAATTTCCTGGGAACAGGCACTCAATGAGATTGCTGATAAATTAAAACAAATAAAAGAACAGTACGGTTCTACCGCTGTTTTACACAGCCATGACTACGCGAATAATGGCTTATTGAAAAACCTCGACCAGCGTTTCTTTAATTGCTATGGCGGTGTGACTGAGCTTTACGGCTCGCTCTGCTGGGGAGCTGGAATTGAAGCACAAAAATGGGATTTTGGAGATGCTTACAGCCACAAACCAGATGATCTTTATAACAGTAAAAATATTATTGTCTGGGGACGAAATGTCGCCCGGACAAATATGCACTTTTACGAAAAGCTTTTAGAAACGAAAAAACGTGGCGCGAAACTAGTGGTTATTGACCCTATCTTTAATGCAACGGCGAAAATTGCCGATGACTATATATCGATTAAACCTGGGATGGACGGACTATTAGCGGCGGGAATTATCAAGGAAATGCTCCGTTTAGGAGTAGAAGACCGCAGCTTTATTGAGCAATTTACCGCTGGCTTTGATGAGGTTGAACAGCTCCTTAACAGCATCTCGATCGAAAAAATTAGTGAAATGACGGAAGTCCCTTGTGAAGTGATCACTAAATTAGCTCATGTATATGCGGACAAACCAACTTCTACCTTTATGGGGCTTGGCTTACAACGCTATAAAAATGGCGGCAATACGATTCGCTTCATTGATGCCCTTGTTGCATGCAGCGGGAATATTGGCATTGCGGGCGGCGGCGCCAATTATGCCAACCTTCAAGTTGGGCAGAGCTTCGTGTTTGAAGAGTTGACCCTGCCAACTCGCAAACAAAAGCTGCGCCAATTTTCAATTATGAAGCAGGCAGAAGAAGTGTTAAAGGCAATAGACCCAGAAATTCAGATGATTGTAGTGACGTGTGGGAATCCCTTGACCCAGGTGCCTGACACCCAAGTGGTTGAAAAAGCCTTCTCTTCCGTAGCGACGCTGGTAGTGATTGAGCAATTTATGACGGACACCGCACAGCTTGCCGATTATGTGTTGCCGACTACAACTGCCTTTGAGGAAGAGGATATTTATTATTCTTCGATGTATCATCATTATGTGAATTATGGCCCTAAGCTTGTAGAAGCACCGGGTGAAGCCAAACCGGATTTATGGATCTGGACTGAATTAGCGAAAAGACTTGGCTTTGGTGAGGAATTTGGTTTTACAAGACAGCAATTCCTAAGGATGGCCTTTCAAGCATTAGAAGAAAAGGGTGCATCTCTAGAAACTTTAATGGATAAGCATACATTAGAATTGCCGGTACTCGCCATCCCATGGCAGGACCGAAAGTTTAAAACACCATCCGGAAAGTTTGAATTCACGGCACAGTTAGGTCAACGTAACGGCAGCGATGGACGGTTAACCTTAGCTGTACCCGCAGAGTCTAAATGGGAAAATCCGAAGCTTGCTGAAAAATATCCATACAGTCTGCTGACCATTCATCCGATGCGCTCCAATCACTCGCAGAACTATCACCTTTACCCAGTGACACCAAAAGTGAAGATGGAGGTTGCCCAAAATATTGCTGATGTTCTCGGTTTGCAAAAGGATGATTTTGTAAGGGTCTGGAATGACCGCGGGGAAGTAAAGGGCTATATTTCGATAGCAGCGGCTGCCCATCCGAACACCATTAATATCGATGAAGGAATTTGGATGCAGTTTGGTGGGTCTGTTAATCACCTGACCTCGAGCGGTGCATCTGATAATGGTCTTGGGAGCACCTTATATGATTGTCTCGTGAATATTGAAAAGGTCCATTAATTTATATGAGAAAAGGGGGCTGCAGAGAGGCCCCCTTTCTCATAACTAGACTTATTTATATTTCGGGATCTCTAGTACTAGTTTATAAGAATCTATTAAATTATATAAATTGTATATTTGGTGGACTTGCTTGGCAGCCCAGCCGATATCTGACGCATAATGATGTGTTGCACGATCGCTTGTTACTGTTGAACCTGGATTCCATCTCATTTTATAGAGGGTATCCTGCCCTGCGTTAATATATCCGTTGGAAATAAATTGAGCACCGCCGAGAATAGCCTTCTCAGGAGTAAACCAACCAGCATTATAAGCAAATTGGGCCCCGCTGGTGACCGCAGTTTGATCATAAGCACCAATTCCGAACATATTATAAACAGTTTTTCCATTAATTTGGACGCCTTGAGCCAGTTGTGATTTACCTTTATTTGTTTCTAATAAAGCATGGGATATTAAGTAAAGTTCATTCATTCCATATGTATTTCCAGCCTTGATAAAGGTGGATGCTAATCCTTGCAAACTACCTTTTCCAGACAGAATTCTTTCATTTAATCTATTATTCTAGTAAAACTATCAAGTAAAGTTTGTATTAAATTTTACCATATTTACCAAATAATATAGGAAAATTTGTAGAAAGAGGGAGAATTAGTTTGAAATTTCGATCTCTTTTTATCTTTATTTAGCATTTATTGGCATAAAACCAAATCTTCGTACCTGCTTTCTTTAATTGTTGTTACCATTAATCATTCTTGTCTTTTTACATTGAAATGCCTATAATTGTGAAAGACTTGTCTTTTTATTATCAGAACTAATTTTATTTAAAATAGATCTTATTTTTTTGAGGAGTGAAATAAATGGCATTAACAGCTGGTATCGTAGGTTTGCCGAACGTTGGTAAGTCTACTTTATTTAACGCAATTACCCAGGCAGGGGCAGAATCGGCCAATTACCCTTTCTGTACGATTGACCCGAACGTCGGAATCGTTGAAGTACCTGACGCCCGTCTGCAAAAATTAACTGAACTTGTTCAACCAAAAAAGACGGTTCCCACCGCTTTTGAATTTACCGATATTGCCGGGATTGTTAAAGGTGCAAGTAAAGGTGAAGGACTCGGAAATAAGTTCCTCTCACATATTCGTCAAGTGGATGCGATTTGCCAAGTAGTCCGCTGTTTTGCAGACGATAACATTACCCATGTATCTGGTAAAGTCGATCCAATCGATGATATTGAAGTCATTAACTTGGAGTTAATTCTTGCTGACATGGAATCGGTTGAAAAGCGGATTAACCGTGTTGAAAAATTGGCTAAGCAAAAAGATAAGGAAGCAGCGGCTGAATTCGAAGTCCTCTCCATGCTTCGTGATGCGTTTGAAGCAGAGAAACCAGCTCGTACCGTTGATTTTACGGAAGAACAAATGAAACTTGTTAAAGGACTGCATCTGTTAACAATCAAGCCTGTTCTTTATGTGGCCAACGTGAGTGAAGATGATATTGCCGATCCTTCTGACAATGAATATGTTCAAAAGGTCCGCGAATTTGCTGCTGCAGATAATGCAGAAGTGATCGTGATTTGTGCAAAGATTGAAGAGGAAATTGCTGAACTCGAAGGTGAAGAAAAGCAAATGTTCCTATCGGAGTTAGGCATTGAAGAATCCGGCCTTGACCAATTAATCCGTGCGGCCTATCACTTGCTTGGCCTAGCGACTTATTTCACAGCAGGTGTTCAAGAAGTTCGAGCCTGGACCTTCAGAAAAGGAATGAAGGCACCGCAATGTGCAGGAGTTATTCACTCTGATTTTGAACGCGGCTTTATTCGCGCCGAAACCGTTTCTTATGAAGATTTATTAGCCGCTGGCAGTCATACCTCAGCAAAAGAAGCGGGCAAGGTCCGTTTAGAAGGAAAAGAATATGAAGTAAAAGACGGCGACGTCATCCATTTCCGTTTCAACGTATAATATTTCAAGCTCTGCAGAATTTGCAGAGCTTTTTTTATTGGAAAAATCTCAATCCTGTGAATGAGATTGCTTTTGTTAAATAACTATGCTATAATTTCAACTTGTGAGTAATGAATAATTGCTCCTTGCCCAAATGGGCCGTTTAGACCAAAAGGAGGTGACTGTGATGAATAAGTACGAAATCATGTACATCATCCGCCCAAATATTGAAGATGAAGCTAAAAAGGCTCTTGTAGAGCGTTTTAATACAATTCTTCTTGATAACGGTGCGGAAACTGCTGAAACAAAGGATTGGGGTAAGCGTCGTTTAGCATATGAAATCAACGATTTCCGCGACGGATACTACGAAATCACTAAAACAACATCTTCAGCTGCTGCAGTACAAGAATTTTCTCGTCTTGCAAAAATCAGCGAAGATATCATTCGCCATCTAGTAATTAGAGAAGAAGCTTAATAATAGATTTGAAAATGTTTCATGTGAAACATTTTCTGAAAAAAAAGGAGTTGATTCTGATGATAAATCGTGTTGTTCTTGTTGGCCGTTTAACCAAAGACCCTGAACTGAAATATACACCAAATGGCATTGCGGTTGCTACATTTACTCTTGCAGTAAATCGTCAATTTTCAAATCCCCAAGGGGAACGTGAAGCAGACTTTCTTAACTGTGTAGTTTGGCGTAAGGCTGCTGAAAATGTTGCCAACTTCTTGAAAAAGGGCAGCTTGGCAGGTGTTGATGGTCGAATTCAAGTTCGTACTTACGAGCAGGATGGAAAACGTCAGTATTTTACTGAGATTGTGGCAGATAATGTTCAATTTCTTGAACCTAGGGGTTCTTCAGGCGGCAATGGTAGAAACGACAACAATCAATTCGGTGCTCCACCAAGGGAACCTCAAGGGAATCCTTATGGCGGCGGCAATCAGAATCAACAACGTCAAAACCAAAACACGAATAAAGGTTTCCAAAGAATGGACGAGGATCCGTTTGCAGGTAATGGTCAAATTGATATTTCCGATGACGACCTTCCATTCTAAACAACCTTAAATGAACGATAAACTAAAATTGATAAAGGAGGGAATTTTCATGGCAGGAGGACGTAAAGGCGGTCGCGCAAAACGCCGTAAAGTATGTTATTTCACAGCAAACGGTATCTCTCGCATCGATTATAAAGATGTGGATTTACTTAAGAAATTTATCTCTGAGCGTGGAAAGATTTTACCACGTCGTGTAACTGGTACTAGCGCTAAATACCAACGTAAATTAACAGTTGCAATCAAACGTTCACGTCAAATGGCATTACTTCCATTTGTTGCAGGTGAATAAAAATAGATAAGTAAAAAGGCAGTTAGGGTTATCCCTGCTGCCTTTTTGTTATACTCTAGAGTTGAATAGAACACCTTATATCGCTAAAATAAAGAATAGCTTTGTAAAATTAGGGGTGAAGTAGTGAAAGATGTACGCAAGCTTACAGAGGGTGCTGTTCTTTTGGCGGCCTTTGCTGCGCTATTATTAATAACGATTTATGTTCCTGTCGTTGGATCAATCCTAAACCTGGTACTGCCGCTGCCATTTATCATGTTTTCTGTTAAAAATAATCTGAAACTGATTGCCGCCTTTTTAGTAGCGGCCATATTTATTGCATTTATTGCAGGCTCTTTAATGGGTGTTGGCTTAATGTTGATTTATGGTTCGGTAGGTGCCGTTATTGGCTATCTGCTCCAAAAGGGCAAGAGCCGGACGTTCATATTAATAGCTAGTTCCCTTACATTTATGGCTGGCCTTGTGATTTCATATGTTGTCATGGTTGCTTTTATGAAAATCGATATTATCCATGAACTTACTGTAGCGTTAAATGAATCAGTTAAAAGCTCTGAGGCAATGCTTAAAGCAATGGGAAGAGAAGACCAAGTTGAACTCTTAAAAGAGCAAAATGCCTTAATGCTTAAGCAAATCGTAACGCTTGCACCAAGTGCTCTGATTTTCGCTTCCATCCTTTCCTCTTTTATTACTCAATGGATTTGCTTTCCAATTGCAAAGAGGTTTGGGGTGAACGTACAGCCATGGGGCAGTTTTCGCAATCTTGTCCTGCCAAAAAGCCTTTTATGGTATTATTTAATTGCCTTAGGGATAATGCTGCTCTTTCATCCGCAAGAGGGAACTTACTTATATTCTGTTTTAATTAACGCCAGGTACATATTAGAGACATTTATCATGCTTCAGGGTCTGGCTCTTTTATTTTTTATTTTCCACCAAAAGTCGGTTGCAAAGGGACTTGCTGTGTTAGTTGTAATTCTTACTTTCATGATTCCAATAGTCCGTTATATAATAATGTTATTAGGCATTACTGATTTAGGCTTTGATTTTCGAAAGCGATTTGAAATGAAAGAGTAAGATTTACGACTAGGAGCTGAAAATATTGCCTGCATTTTTAGAAAAGCGGTCGATTCGTTACCCTTTTTATGGGTTAATAGGCGTTACAGTGGTATTGACCATTGCCCTGTCCTTCTATAATTGGACCATTAGTGCAGCCGGGCTGTTTATCATGCTCTTCCCGCTCTACTATATGTTTGTTGTTGACCGCCGCCAAAGAAAAGAAATGGAAGAGTATATCGCGACCCTTTCTTACCGGGTTAAAAGAGTGGGCGAAGAAGCATTGATGGAAATGCCAATAGGGATTATGCTTATTAATGATGAGTATTATATCGAATGGACAAATCCATTTCTAGCCTCTTGTTTCGATGAGGATACCTTGGTCGGAAGATCACTTTATGATGTCGCAGATACGCTGATTCCGTTAATTAAACAGGAAGTAGAGACAGAAATCATTACGCTCCATGAACGAAAATTCCGTGTGATTCATAGACGGGAAGAACGGCTTTTATACTTTTTCGATGTGACGGAACAAAAGGAAATCGAAAAAATGTATCAAAATGACCGAACTGTCATTTCAATCATCTTTTTAGACAATTATGATGATCTTACCCAAGGGATGGATGACCAGATGCGTGGCAGCATCAATAATTTGGTGACGTCAATCCTGAATAAATGGGCACAGGATAATGGGATCTTTTTAAAAAGAATTTCATCTGAACGATTTATGGCCGTGTTTAGTGAAGGAATACTTCAGAAGTTGGAAAAAGGTAAATTTACGATTCTTGATGAGGTAAGAGAAATGACTTCCAAACAAAACGTCTCGTTTACCTTAAGTATTGGCGTCGGAACAGGCGTTTCTTCCCTGCCAGAATTGGGGGTTTTAGCCCAATCCAGCTTGGACTTAGCCTTAGGCAGAGGCGGCGACCAAGTGGCCATTAAACTGGCAAGTGGCAAGGTGAAGTTCTATGGCGGTAAAACCAATCCAATCGAAAAGAGAACCAGAGTTAGAGCACGAGTCATTTCGCATGCCTTAAGGGATTTAATTATGGCAAGTGATAAAGTGATCATCATGGGCCATAAACATCCGGATATGGATTCAATTGGCGCTAGCATTGGCATTTATAAAGTAGCCCAAATGAATCAGAAAGATGCTTATATCGTTGTTAACATGCAGGAAATCGACAATGCTGTCAAACGGCTCATGTCGGAAATCCGCAATCAAGAGCAATTATTTTCACATTTTATAGGTCCAGAAGAGGCGCTTGAAATCGCATCTGATAAAACCCTGCTCGTCGTCGTCGATACCCATAAACCTTCCATGGTCATGGAAGAACGGCTTCTTAATAAAATTGATCATGTCGTTGTGATTGACCATCATCGTCGCGGTGAGGATTTTATTGCTAATCCTTTACTTGTTTACATGGAACCTTATGCTTCATCGACATCAGAACTTGTGACTGAGTTTCTTGAATATCAGCCAAAACGGGGTAAAATTGAAATGATTGAAGCGACCGCCCTGTTAGCAGGAATCATCGTCGATACAAAAAGTTTTACGTTACGAACAGGCTCAAGAACGTTTGATGCTGCCTCCTATCTAAGAGCACATGGAGCTGATACGATCCTCGTTCAAAAGTTTTTAAAAGAAGATGTTGATACATATATCAAACGCGCCAAGTTAATTGAGTCTGTTACCTTTTACCGCGATGGGATTGCCATTGCAAAAGGAACTTCAAATGACTTTAATGACCAAGTGATTATTGCCCAAGCAGCGGATACATTGTTAACAATGGACGGAGTGCTTGCTTCCTTTGTTATCTCCGAGCGCAGCGAAGGGGTCATTGGCATCAGTGCAAGGTCACTCGGAAACATCAATGTCCAAGTAATTATGGAAGCCTTAAAAGGCGGAGGGCACCTGACTAACGCCGCCACACAGCTGAGTGGCTTATCGATCGCAGAAACGGAAAGTAAATTAAAGCTAGCAATTGATGAATATTTAGAAGGAGTGAAAAAAGAATGAAAGTAATTTTCTTAAAAGACGTGAAAGGTAAAGGGAAAAAGGGCGAAGTCAAGAATGTAGCTGATGGTTATGCCCATAACTTTTTAATTAAACAAGGTTTAGCAAAGGAAGCCAATAACGCGAATATCAGTACGCTGGATGCACTTAAGAAGAAGGAAGAAAAAGAAGCAGCTGAAGAATTAGCGGAAGCACAAAAATTAAAAGAGGTATTGGATCAAATTACGGTGGAATTAACTGCTAAAGCTGGTGAAGGCGGCCGCTTATTTGGCTCGATTACCACGAAGCAGATTGCTGAAGAATTACAAAAGAAACATGGTATTAAAATCGATAAACGCAAAATGGAATTAGCGGATGCGATTCGTACGCTTGGCCACACAAAGGTTCCGGTGAAGCTCCATCATGAAGTCGTCGCAACGTTAACCGTTTCTGTTACCGAAGTAAAATAAAAATTTTCCCAGTGCGAAATCGCTGCGGAACATGATAGAATATAAAATGTAATCAACGCCATGTGATCGGTCTTAACTGGTCACTTTTTTCTTTTTTGGATAGGATATGATAGTTTAGAACTTTGATAATTGCTGAGCTTATGCTATTTTTATATAAATCATCCTCTTCATGATAGGAGGTTTTTGATAGATGAATGACTTATATGCGGACAGGATGCCGCCGCAAAATATAGAGGCCGAACAGGCTGTGTTAGGGGCGATTTTTTTAGAACCTGCCTCTTTGATTTTAGCTTCAGAAATATTAATTCCTGAGGATTTTTATCGTGCTTCCCACCAAAAAATATTTAATGTCATGCTTAGTCTAAATGATCAAGGGAAAGCAGTTGACTTAGTTACGGTAACTGAGGAGCTTTCAGCTGCCAAACTGATTGAAGATACAGGCGGGGTTAGTTATTTAGGGGAATTGGCTGCCTCTGTTCCGACAGCAGCAAATATTGAGTATTATGCAAGAATAGTAGAAGAAAAGTCATTACTTAGAAGATTAATTCGTACCGCAACAAGCATTGCTTCGGATGGATATTCCCGCGAAGATGAAGTGGAAGCTCTCTTAAGTGAAGCGGAGAAAAGTATTATGGAAGTGGCGCAGCGAAAGAATGCCGGTGCTTTCCATAATATCAAGGATGTACTTGTGCGTACGTATGACAATATTGAGGAAATGCATAACCGTGTTGGGGACATTACGGGTATTTCAACAGGATTTGCGGAACTGGACCGAATGACAGCTGGATTCCAGCGTAATGACTTAATTATTGTTGGTGCCCGTCCTTCCGTGGGTAAAACAGCGTTTGCCTTGAATATTGCAGCCAATGTGGCGACGAAAACGAATGAAAATGTCGCGATTTTTAGTCTGGAGATGGGTGCCGAACAGCTGGTTATGCGTATGCTTTGTTCTGAGGGAAATATCGATGCGCAAAGACTTCGTACAGGTTCCCTGACGGATGAAGACTGGGGTAAGCTGACGATGGCGATGGGCAGCTTGTCGAGTTCAGGGATTTTTATCGATGATACTCCAGGGGTCCGTATCAGTGACATCCGTTCCAAATGCCGCCGTCTCCAGCAGGAGCATGGTTTAGGCATGATTTTAATTGATTACTTGCAGCTGATCTTAGGAAGCGGACGATCTGGTGAAAACCGTCAGCAGGAAGTTTCTGAGATTTCACGTTCCCTAAAGCAATTAGCACGTGAATTGAAGGTTCCTGTTATTGCTCTTTCTCAGCTCTCCCGTGGTGTCGAGCAGCGTCAAGATAAACGCCCGATGATGTCCGATATCCGTGAATCCGGAAGTATTGAGCAGGATGCCGATATCGTGGCGTTCTTGTATCGTGATGACTACTATGATAAAGAATCAGAGAATAAGAATATTATCGAGATCATTATTGCCAAGCAGCGTAACGGCCCGACCGGAACAGTGTCGTTAGCCTTTGTTAAGGAATATAATAAGTTCGTTAACCTCGAGACACGGTATAATGATCCGCCGGGTGCATAGATTAAGGCTAGCCAAGTTTTTTTGGCTAGCCTTTTTTGTGTGTAGATTAACAGCGAATATTGGTCGTGGAGGCTTAGATAATGGGGTAAATGGTGTCCTGCGAAATAAGTAAGGTATCAATTTGAAATTTAGAATTGTTATACTCAAGTAATAAATCATGGATAATAAGCCAATCCTCGGAAAGCCCTTCTAACCAGACATCACTCTTTTGCTCCCCTTCGTATCCTTTTTTAAGACTTAAATAGTTAGTTATTTCCTTATCTGATAAACTCATTCGAACATTTAATGATCTTAAAATTATTATTTCCGATTGCTCTTGCCGATGTTTAATAATCATATTTCACTTCCTTATCATTATTTTACGAAACTATAATTCTATTTTATTTGAGAAATATCTAAATCTGCAGGATGCGATTTTGATAGATTCCTAAATTAATATTTTACGAACATAATAATATACCCATATATAAAACGTTCGTGTTTTGTTTGCTTTTAGCCATGAAAGTTGGTAAACTTGTGTATGGAAAAAAGAAAATCGTATTTAATTTGGAGGTGCCTTATATGTCATCAGTAGTAGTGGTTGGGACGCAATGGGGAGATGAAGGAAAGGGTAAAATTACCGATTTCCTTTCAGAAAATGCCGAGGCAATTGCCCGTTACCAGGGAGGAAATAATGCAGGCCACACCATTAAGTTCAATGGAGAAACATACAAATTACATCTAATTCCATCAGGAATATTTTATAAGGAAAAAATTTGTGTAATTGGTAATGGTATGGTTGTTGATCCAAAGGCACTTGTAACCGAACTTGCCTACTTACATGAAAAGGGCGTTACAACCGATAATCTTCGTATCAGTAACCGTGCCCATGTCATCCTTCCATATCATTTAAAACTAGATGCAGTGGAAGAGGAAAGTAAGGGCGCTAATAAAATTGGAACGACTAAAAAAGGGATTGGACCTGCCTATATGGATAAGGCAGCCCGTGTGGGGATTAGAATCGCTGACCTGCTCGAACACGATGTATTTGAAGAAAAGCTTGATCGTAATTTACAAGAGAAAAATCGTTTGTTCGAACGTATTTATGAGACTACAGGATTTACGAAGGAAGAAATCCTAGAAGAGTATTATGAATATGGTCAGCAAATTAAACAATATGTTTGTGATACATCAGTTGTATTGAATGATGCCTTAGATGAAGGCAAACGGGTTCTTTTTGAAGGCGCACAGGGTGTCATGCTTGATATTGACCAAGGTACATACCCATTCGTGACCTCATCTAACCCAGTAGCCGGCGGTGTAACGATTGGGTCTGGTGTCGGACCATCTAAAATCACTCATGTGGTTGGAGTGTGTAAGGC
Organism: Bacillus sp. ISL-7; assembly: GCF_018613065.1. The sequence continues at coordinate 33,829 of NZ_JAGGQW010000001.1, forward strand.
ATACACTTCTCGTGTTGGTGATGGACCTTTCCCTACTGAACTAAATGATGAAATCGGCGATCGTATCCGCGAAGTTGGTCGTGAATATGGCACAACAACTGGGCGTCCTCGTCGAATTGGCTGGTTTGACAGTGTGGTAGTTCGTCATGCTCGCCGTGTAAGTGGCTTAACCGACCTGTCCCTCAACTCGATTGATGTACTATCGGGTCTTGAGACATTGAAGATTTGTACTGCATATCGTTATAAAGATGAATTGATTACAGAATATCCTGCTAGCTTAAAGGTTTTATCACAGTGCGAACCTGTCTATGAAGAATTACCTGGCTGGAGTGAGGATATTACTGGAGTTAAAACATTAGATGAATTACCTGAAAATGCACGTCATTACGTGGAACGTGTAACACAGCTTACTGGAATTCCGTTAACTACGTTCTCTGTTGGACCAGATCGAAATCAAACAAATGTAGTCCGCAGCCCATGGAGACAAATTTAATTGTTACTTAACTAATGGAGCCCTCTAATTAGAGGGCTTCAAATCTTTTAAAAAGTTTTTTTAAAAAAAGTATTGCGTTGAGTAGATAGTCCGTGCTATTATAAAAAGCGTCGTCACAGTACGATAAAGTTTTTGAAACGTTTTTTAGTACGAGCCATTAGCTCAGTTGGTAGAGCATCTGACTTTTAATCAGAGGGTCGAAGGTTCGAGTCCTTCATGGCTCACCAAAGTTTTTTGCTTTTGCAAAATAACTTTCAATATATGGCCCCTTGGTCAAGCGGTTAAGACACCTCCCTTTCACGGAGGTAACACGGGTTCGAGTCCCGTAGGGGTCATGGCTTTTGATTGTCAGTAAGAGGCTGGCAAGGACGGTTTCCTTGCTGACAATCAATTAAATATTGGTCTGGTAGTTCAGTTGGTTAGAATGCCTGCCTGTCACGCAGGAGGTCGCGGGTTCGAGTCCCGTCCAGACCGCCATATAAGTGGCTCAGTAGCTCAGTCGGTAGAGCAAAGGACTGAAAATCCTTGTGTCGGCGGTTCGATTCCGTCCTGAGCCATAAAAAGAGAAGTTTGCATTTGCAAGCTTCTTTTTTTAGTTAAAAATTGAAATTGTAATCCCAGTGTAATAAAACCACCTCTTTTTTACAAAAGAACCATGAGTTTTTGTCGATTATTGTAATAATTATATCCTCCTCCTTCAGAACTAGAAAAACCCTTATTTAATAGGGACTTTCCCCTGCTTTTTAAAAAGAAAAACACGGAAATCTAATTAGAATATTTCACGTAAATGTAGGTGAATGTCAGTAATTATACATTTTTGTTACAGTATAAAGACTATTAATCTATTTACAAAAAATTATGTTAAAGTATAGAAGGTCTAAAATACTGGGGAATTCTTTTGTGGGTAAACACTAGATTAAGAGGGTTTTACCGTGGTTTAGGGAGGAAAAATGCTGCTTTTCAATAAGGTATCAAAAACAAAAAAGTTATTTCTTAAGATAACGATTGCTACTACAATTGCTTCATCGCTGATTGCATTTAGTAACGGACCGGTTGCTTTTGCAGATACATCAAAATCAACCAAAGATTATGACGTATATCTGGATGGTACATATATTGGAAATATTGCAGATAAGGCTGTTGTAAATAAAATAATTGCTGCAAAAGTCGATGACAGCAACAAAATCGATCAACAGGTGCAAAACATTCCATATCAAGTATTTCCTTCTGCTGCAAAGAAGCAAGAAACAGTCCGAACTATTAAGAGTATATTCCAACTTCAAACAGAGGCCTCTGCGATTATTATTGATGGTAAGCCCGTTGTTTACGTAGATAATCAAAATACAGCTGAAGAAGTTATGAAGAAGCTAATCCAACAATACGTGCCGGAGGATCAATTAACCGAACTTAAGGCCAGAAAAGCTTCCGTCAATTCGACATTACCAGCATTAAAAGAAAATGAGTCGCGTCTATTAGACGTTCGATTATCAAAAAATGTTTCCTTTTCAGTAGAAAATATTGTTCCACAAAAAATGATGTCAGCTGAAGAAGCAGTTGCCTTTTTACAAAAAGGTACATTAGAAGAACAGAAATATGTGATTAAAGAAGGCGATGTGCTCGAAATGATTGCACAAGACCACGACTTGACATTGGCGGAGATCTTAGCAGTGAATCCGGGACTAAAAGGGGATACGCTCTTAAAGATTGGCGAAAAAATTAATATTACCGTTCCGAAACCATTTATCGAAGTGATTATTGATAAAGAAGTAAATAAAAAGGAAGAAATTCCATTTAAAAATACAGTTGTTGAAGACTCTTCCTTGCTAAAAGGTGAGAAAAAGGTAAAACAAGAGGGTAAAAGTGGCTCGCGGTCTGTTAACTATAAAATTACTGAACAAAATGGTGTAGCAGTGCAGAAAGTGGAGTCAAATGCGACAGTCCTTGAACAGCCTGTGAATCAGATTGTTATCAAAGGAACAAAAGTCATTCCGTCTCGTGGGGAAGGAAACTTTGCCTGGCCGACTGTAGGTGGGTATGTATCCAGTAAACAAGGGCCTAGATGGGGCAGAATGCACAAAGGTATTGATATTGCCAGACCAAGCAACAGAACAATAAAGGCAGCCGATAATGGCGTCGTTGTTTCTGCTGGCTGGGGCGGCGGTTATGGGAATAAAATTGTCATTGACCATCAAAATGGTTACCGTACCCTTTATGGACACATGTCGTCGCTCAAGGTTAGGGTAGGCCAGACAGTTTCAAAGGGTACTAGTATAGGTGTAATGGGAGCTACGGGAGATGCAACAGGTGTACACTTGCATTTTGAAGTGTATAAGAATGGCAGCCTAGTAAATCCACTTTCCTATTTAAAGTAAAAGGTAAGTCTCTAGTTGTCACTAGAGGCTTTTCTTTATTCTTAGAGAATTGTCTGGCACCATGACCCAGATCTTTCCAAATAGTACTTATAGGTGAATTTATGCCAATAACATGATACAGTAATCTAGTATAGTTATGACTTCTAGAGCATTTGTTAAATAGATTAGATCGACTAAATGATAAGGAGATATGGTATGGAAAAGAAAATTCTTGTAGTTGATGATGAAAAGCCAATTGCTGATATCTTACAGTTTAACTTAAAAAAAGAAGGTTATGTTGTCTATTGTGCTTATGATGGAAACGAAGCACTCCAGTTGGTTGATGAAATCGAACCTGACTTAATCCTCTTAGATATTATGCTTCCTTTACGAGACGGGATGGAAGTTTGCCGTGAAGTCCGCAAGAAGTATGAAATGCCGATTATTATGTTGACTGCCAAAGACTCTGAAATTGACAAAGTCTTAGGTCTTGAACTCGGTGCGGATGATTATGTAACCAAACCGTTTAGTACAAGAGAATTGATTGCGCGCGTAAAAGCTAACTTGCGCCGTCACCAGCAAATTCTGACGCAGCCAGATGAAGAGAACGAAACCAATGAAATTGAAATTGGTTCACTTATTATCCATCCTGATGCTTATGTTGTTTCAAAACGCGGTGAGACAATCGAGCTTACACACCGTGAATTTGAATTGCTTTACTATTTGGCTAAACATATCGGTCAAGTGATGACAAGGGAACACCTCCTGCAAACGGTTTGGGGTTACGATTACTACGGAGACGTGCGGACCGTTGATGTAACGGTTAGAAGATTGCGGGAAAAAATTGAGGACAGCCCGAGTCATCCAACGTGGATTGTTACTCGCCGCGGAGTTGGTTACTATTTGCGGAATCCTGAACAGGAGTAAGATGAATGAGAAAGGTTGGTTTCTTTCGCTCTATAAACGTAAAATTCGTTATCATCTATGTCCTCCTTATTTTAGTAGCCATGCAAATTATCGGCGTTTATTTTGTCAAACAGCTTGAAGAAACATTACGGACAAACTTCCAGACTTCGATAAAGCAACGGGTTGATTTGCTTGCCTACAATCTGGTTCAGGAAATGGAGAAAGAGAGAACGCCTGAAGATCCAACACTCGAAGAGGATATCAAAAAAATCCTCAGAGACTTTGATGCAGGTGATATTTCGGAAGTTCGGGTGATTGAAAACAGGTCTCTTAAAATTCTTGGTACCTCACATCCCAGTAACCAAGGGGTGGTTGGACAAAGGACAACAGAGCTCCGAATCAAACAATCAATGGTTTTAGAAGAGGATCAAAGCGCAATATTAATCGACCCCCAAACAGGCCATCGGATTTGGGTCCTTTCTACTCCAATTATGTCTGGTAAAAAAGTAATTGGTGCAATCTATCTTGTCGCAAAAATAGAAAATGTCTTTGAACAGATGAAAACTATTAATGGGATTTTTGCTACAGGGACAGCAATTGCCTTATCGATTACAGCTATATTAGGGATATTATTAGCCCAAACCATCACAAGACCGATTGCTGATATGAAGAAGCAGGCCTTAGCGATGACCAAGGGTAATTTTTCAAGGAAAGTAAAAGTATATGGCAATGATGAAATTGGGACACTGGCCGTTACGTTTAATAATTTAACGAAAAAGCTCCAGGAAGCACAGGCCATGACCGAAGGGGAACGTCGGAAGCTGTCATCTGTTTTGTCCTATATGACGGATGGTGTTATTGCTACCGACAGGAAAGGCCGGGTTATTTTAATCAATGAACCAGCGGCAGAAATGCTGAATGTTTCACGTGAAACAGTGCTGACCCAGCCAATTGTCTCGTTATTAGATTTAGATGATACCAATTCCTTCGAAGACTTATTGGAGGAAAAGGATTCAATCATCTTAGATTACAGTACAAAAACCGAGCGTTATTTCCTGCGTGCCAATTTCTCTGTGATTCAAAAAGACACGGGCTTTGTCAATGGATTAATTGCGGTTTTGCATGATATCACGGATCAAGAAAAAATTGACGCCGAACGAAGAGAGTTTGTCGCCAATGTATCCCATGAACTTAGGACACCGCTAACGACAATGAGGAGTTATTTAGAAGCTCTTGCAGATGGTGCCTGGCGGGATGAGGAGATTGCTCCGGAATTTTTAGAAGTGACGCGGACCGAAACAGAAAGAATGATTCGCTTGGTCAATGACTTGCTCCAGCTTTCAAAAATGGATAGTACGGATTACAGGCTGAAAATCGAATGGGTAAACTTCGTCGACTTCTTCCACCGCATCATTGACAGGTTTGAAATGTCGAAGGAACAAAACGTCACCTTTAAAAGAAAACTCCCGAATCATGTGATATTTGTTGAAATTGATGAAGATAAAATGACACAGGTCTTATACAATATTATTTCAAATGCCTTAAAGTATTCACCTGAAGGCGGAAACGTTACATTTTCGATTAAAGAGATGGACGATAAAATTATTGTCAGCGTAACAGACCAAGGCATGGGGATTCCGAAAGAGAATATTGGAAAGATTTTTGATCGTTTTTATCGTGTCGATAAAGCGAGAACTCGGAAACTAGGCGGTACGGGCCTAGGTCTGGCGATTGCAAAGGAAATGGTTAATGCTCATGGTGGGGCAATCTGGGCAACAAGTGAGGAAGGGAAAGGAACAAAGATTTCCTTTTCACTCCCATATGAACGTTCTGAAGAGGATGAATGGTCATGAGATACGAAAATATTAAATCAGGAATTTTAACCTTTTTAGTTCTGGTTAGTATTCTTTTAACATGGAATCTTTGGACCTACCAGCCTAATTACGAAACGATGGAAAAGAGTAAAACGGTAGCTGAAGTCACCTTAAGTGAAAAACAAGAGGTCCAAAAGATCGTCAGGCCTGACCAGGTGTTTTTTCACGTTAAGGGTCAGCATTATGGAACCAATAACACAGAAGAGATCGAAAAGGTTCTCAAACAATTAAGCAGTTGGGCCTTTTTTGATGTAAAAAAATATACAAACGATGTGAAAAACATTAAGGAATTAATCCATGGCAGCGGCAATGCGGAAATTATTTTTCCAGGAGAAGTCCCGATTGAGTTATATCGCAGTGTCTTAAATATTGAGGGTAAAAAAATACCTTCTTTCACCTTCAATCGAATCATTGTCAATGTTGAGAATTCAGAAAAGGAAAATGGGATTGTTTATTTTGTTTCCACTGAACATCAGCAAGTATATATAAGTCATATTTCTTCTGCTCATTTAAGTGAATTCAATCGTAATATTTATAAAAATGCAGCGCAGTTCCCACGTCATTTCGCCTATGAAGCTTCTGAATGGCGGACGATTTTCCTTCCAGAAACTGAAACAGAAATGACAACCTATAAATATTTGCCTGTTAATCTTGATTCTGAGGAATTTAAAGAAGCACTTTTCAACGACCCTAGTTTTGTGCAAAAAAGCTTCGTCCCTTCAGGGGAGGAATATACGAACGATTCTAGTAAAATGACGTTGAATTTTGAAAGTAACGTCCTTCGCTATGTCAATCCAACCGTGGAAGAGAATTTTGTTAATAGCTCTTATGATTTAGTCAAACGGAGTATTGACTTTGTGAACGAACATGGCGGCTGGACAGACCCTTATCGCTATGTTGATAAAAATGAACTTAATCACTCCGTAACCTTTCGTTTATACAGCATCGAAGGCTATCCTGTCTTTAACGGAAACGGGATTGCTGAAATTAGTGAGGTTTGGGGCCGAGATGAAATCAATCAATATATTCGGCCAAATATTTCTTTGGAGCTTCCCCTTACAACGGAAATGAAAAAGGTCACACGCCCATCGGGGCATGATGCACTGAAATTTTTACAAAACAAAAAGAACTTTAAGCCAAGTCTTCTTGAAGAAATGATCTTGGGCTATCGGATGGAAAGGGATTCAGATGAGAATAAGCTAATCCTTTTAGAACCCGCCTGGTTCTATCGCTATGATAAAACATGGGGACAGATTACGATGGAAGACCTAGGAGGATTGCAGCATGGATTGGAGTAAGATTAAAACAATTTTTATTATAACGTTCTTAATTTTAGATGTTTATCTCTTATTTCAATTCATGAAAGTCCGTGATGCCAATAAATATGAGGTGATTACTGAGGCCTCGTTTGAAGAAAAACTGAAAGCGGATGAAATCAAATTTGTGGACCTTCCCAAGGATCCCATTAAGGCTCAATACCTCAGTGCAAAGCCTAAGATGTTTAATCAAGAAGATATTAAAAAACTTAAGGGACAGACTGTTGTTCTAAGCGGAATCGGGACAACCTCTCTCCATGCCAAATTAGAGAAACCACTGCAGTTAACTAATAAGTTTGAACCGGCAGAGCTTTCTACCTTTTTAACGGATAATGTGCTTTTTGGAGAAGATTATCAATTTGGAGAGAAAAGTAACAAAGATCAAACGATCACTTACTATCAACGATCGGAGAATTTCCCGTTGTTTAAGAATATTAATGGGATGATCACATTTAAAGTGAATGAAGCTGATCAAATTGTATCTTATGAACAGACCTTCCTGGAGGAAATGGAAACTTTAACAGCAAAAGAAGAAATTCTTAAGCCGTTAAAGGCGATTGAAACCTTGCACCAGAAAGGGATGTTGAAGTCGAAGAGTAAAATTACCAGGGTAGAGCTTGGCTACTCCACACTCATCCAGTTGGCTGCTTCACAAGTATTAGCACCAACTTGGCGCTTTGAGGTCGATGGTAAGGAGAGCCTGTTTGTGAACGCATTTGAAGGGCAGATTATTCAATTTAACAGCGATGAAAATAGTAAATTGGAGTGAAATAGCATGTCTTTAAGTTATAGCATTCTTGCAAGCGGGAGTACAGGGAACGCCCTTTATGTGGAGTCTGATGAACATTCGTTTCTAGTTGATGCTGGGTTTAGCGGTAAGCAAATGGAGGCACTGTTTGGACAAATTGACCGTGATATTAGTAAACTTTCCGGAATATTTGTCACGCATGAGCACAGTGACCATATTAAGGGAATTGGGGTTCTCGCCCGTAAATATCAGTTGCCTGTATACGCGAATGAAAAAACTTGGCGGGCGATGGAACACTCGGTCGGCGTGATTCCAACGGAGCAAAAGTTTGTTTTCAATATGGAAACAGTGAAGAGCTTTGGTGCTGTTGATATTGAATCATTCGGGGTATCACATGATGCTGCAGAACCTATGTTTTACGTTTTTCATCATGGAGGAAAAAAACTTGTCTTAATCACGGATACAGGCTATGTCAGTGACAGGATGAAGGGGACCATCTCCAATGCAGATGTGTATATTTTTGAATCCAACCATGATGTTCAAATGCTTCGGATGGGCAGATACCCATGGAATATTAAACGAAGAATTTTAAGTGATGTGGGCCACGTTTCTAATGAGGACGCAGCCTTTGCGATGAGTGATGTGGTTGGCGATCAAACTAAGCGAATTTATCTTGCCCATTTAAGCATGGATAATAACATGAAGGACTTAGCAAAAATGGCGGTAACACAGACCCTTCAGGAGCGTGGGCTGATTGTTGGCGAACAATTTGGCCTTTACGATACAGACCCGAAAACACCAACAGCTTTAACAGCTGTATAGTACATTTATAAAAGAATGAAGTACCTTTTTCATAAGGCACTTCATTCTTTTTTTATTGGCAGTGTTAGAGGTTAATAACTATGTTGATTGGAGCGGAAAGCGAAGCGCCTGGAGCGCAAATCAATGACCCAACCTATTTATGAAAAAACTATGAACAAAGTCGTAAGTTTTTATTAATACAAGGTAATTATTTAGTAATTTATAGATGAACGAGTATAATTGTAATTATAAGCCAAAATAAACGATAGCTATCTTTTCGGAAAGTGAGGAATGATGTAAAGTGGGTTATTATGATGATCATTCACAAAACCGCTTCAGGGAACAGAAAGGAAACAGGGGTGGAGTTTTCCTAGCCAGCGTAGTTGGTGCGATACTTGGTGCAATTTTAGTAATCATTGCTATTCCAGCCTTATCCAATCGTGGGTTCCTCCCCTACCAAATTGATACAAATGAAAACAATGCAGTAGAATCAACTAACAATAATAATGATCAGAATTTCATCCATAAACAGGTTGCCTATGATGTGAACACAAATACAACGAAGGCTGTTGAAAAAGCAGCTGATGCGGTTGTCGGAATCAATAATATCCAGTCCACCAGCTTTTGGTCAGATAATCAAGCCGATTCAGAGGAAGAAGCCGCTGGAACAGGCTCTGGAGTTGTCTATAAGAAGGTTGGGGGTAAAGCTTTCGTTGTCACAAACCATCATGTGGTTGAAGGGGCGACAAAGCTGGAAGTAAGCTTGATCGACGGGACAAAGATCCCAGCTAAGCTGCTCGGCAGTGATGTCTGGACTGATTTGGCTGTCCTCGAGGTCGATGCGGACAAGATAAAAAAGGTAGCTGAATTTGGTGATTCCGATAGTTTAAAAATGGGTGAACCCGTTATTGCAATCGGGAACCCGCTTGGTGCAACCTTTTCAGGGTCGGTCACACAAGGAATTATCTCTGGACTTAAGCGGACGATTCCGGTTGATATTAATCAGGATGGATTAATCGACTGGAATGCAGAAGTACTGCAAACCGATGCGGCCATTAATCCAGGAAACAGCGGCGGGGCCTTAATTAATATTACCGGCCAGTTGGTTGGAATTAACTCCATGAAAATTGCGCAAAATGCAGTTGAAGGAATTGGATTATCCATCCCAATCAATTCAGCCCGGCCAATTATCGATGATCTTGAAAAGTTTGGAACGGTTAAACGTCCATATATGGGAGTGGATTTAAAATCAGTCTCTGAAATTCCAGCCTACTATCAAGAAGAAGCGTTGAAATTGCCTCGATCAATCAATTATGGTGTAGCCTTACGACAAGTCGTACCCAATTCGCCAGCCGCTCAAGCAGGCTTGCAAGAGTTGGATGTCATCGTAGAGATGGATGGGCAAAAAATTAACGACGTCATTGATCTTCGGAAACATTTGTACCAGAAAAAGAAAATTGGCGATCAATTGGAGATTAAATATTACCGTGAAGGTAAGTTGAAGCAGACGACATTAAGATTAGCAGCAGAAACAACTCAATAAAAGCGTAGGCAAAACAGGAAAGTGAACCGTTCACTTTCCTGTTTTTATTTGTGTTATGATGTATTAGTTATTGAGGCAGTTCGTATGACAGAACGGTTTACTGTAAACAATAAAATTAATTATGAAGTGTAAGAAAGGTTGAAGTGAAAAATGATTTATAGCTGTGAGGAACATGTGGAGATTGCTTTAGATGATATTGTGGACCAATATCAAACATATCCAGTATTATCACAAATCCCTGTGGATAAGTCATCAACAGGCTGTGAATATTGTGAAAAACAAGCTGTATATATGGTGGCGAACAAATGATTCCATACAAGATGTGGATAAAAATTGTGAATATGTGGATAACTTCTGTGGATATCTTGTTTGTAAGCTGTTTGTAATCAAGTTGAAAAGGGTTGTGGATTGTGAATATCTCGATTGTTACGGTTGGTAAATTGAAAGAGAAATATTTAAAACAGGGTATTGAGGAGTATTTAAAACGACTGACTGCCTATGCAAAAGTTGATGTCATTGAAGTTGCCGATGAAAAAGCACCTGAAATATTAAGTGAGTTGGAAATGGTGCAAGTAAAGCAAAAAGAAGGCGAAAGAATTTTAGCAAAGATTAGCCAAGATACATATGTAATTGCCTTAGCGATTCAGGGGAAATTAAGCTCATCCGAGGAACTTGCTGATTCACTAGACAAGCTAGCTACCTATGGAAAAAGTAAGATTGCCTTTGTGATCGGCGGGTCATTGGGCTTAAGTGAGGAAGTCATAAAAAGATCGAATGAGCAGCTTTCTTTTTCGCGGATGACCTTCCCCCACCAATTGATGAGGCTCATACTCGTTGAGCAGATATATAGAGCGTTTCGGATTAATCGGGGGGAACCTTACCATAAATAGAGGCAGTTTTACATTTCAAATTTTTTGCATAGAATTCTATCACTTCTAACACCCAATTATAGTGCTTGATTACGTTTCTTTTCTTGATACAACAAAAAAAGGGGCTGTCACAATAATGTTTTGTGGCAGCCCTAGAAAACCCGAGAGATTTTTGAAGAAGGGAGAAACTATTATTTTCTGTCTATAAATTATCCATAAAAACCTCTATCATTGTTAGTTCTATTGTAATCCGTAAGGCTGCAAACCATCCTTTTTGACCTCAATACGCCAGACTTCATTTTTCGATGACTCTGTTATATAAAGGTATCCATTATGAAAAGTCAGATTGGTGGTAAATGTCCCCTCATCCTTAGGCAGGCGAATGGTACCGTATTTAAATCCACTTGCATCAAGTACGACAATTTCACCAGCCTGGAAATGGGCTACATAAAGATTGCCCTCCGTATCGACGGCCAAGCCATCTGGACCGATTCCGCCTTCAAATTGACCGAAGACAAACGGAGTTTCACGTGCGTCTTTAGCATTCTTTGAAGGTACGGAGATAATTCGGTTTGTAGCGAACTCAGAGATATATACACGTTGACCGTTAGCTGAAATCGCAATCCCATTTGGATAAGCAATCCCTTCTTGAAAGAGTACTGGTTCTTTACTATTCGGTGGCAAGTAGAAAACACGTCCTGTTGGTTTCGTTGCACTGGATCCCATTGGCTCTGTAAAATAAAGTCCACCATCTTGGTCAAACACGAGGTCATTTAGACCTTTTAAAGGGCTGCCATTGTAAGAATCAACAATGGTTGTGCGATCTCCAGTAGTAGGGTCATAGGCATAGAGTGTTCCAGTAACATCCGTGATAAAAAGGCGTCCATCCTTGTGAAACTTTGCCCCTACAGGGAGGAGCCCTGCATATTTTTCTATGATTGAAATCTTATCGTCTTCGACCTTAATAATTTCACCTGTAGGCGGACTAACCATCCAAATATTTCCGCTGCGGTCGAAATTAATGCCCTCCATAAATCCACTTCCAGTTGCGACCTTTTCCCATTTACTACTAGGACTGACAATTTCTGAAATGGAATGTCTTTCCCCTTTTGGCACCGGTTTTGTTACATATAACGATTTTGCTCCAACAACTGTAACAGTAATAAGGGAGAGGATGATTAATACGGTTAGTGCTAATGCCCTTTTTTTCATTTGATACATTCCTCCTTGTTAACCTATAAAGGTCAAATGATAAAACTTTCATTTATCCAGCTCCCAGAATTTTTACACAGGGAGCCTGTATATCGTTTTAATTCATCATTTTATTATGAATATAAACAATATAAGAAAGTATCTGAATTTAATAAAAAATAAGTAATTTTTTCTTCTATTTAATTAATTTGTATTTTGTTACACTAAGAGTTTTAGACTGTAATCCTGGCTGGAATTGTATCTTGCGTTGTTGATGGATAATTCCTAATTAACTGCAGGTATAATGTGGTTTTATTCAAAGTTTAGGTAACACAAAACCTCGTCAAAGAATAGGTTGTAAAGGTAGTGAATTAGAGGAGGTCATTTTATGCAACCATATATTAACCAGGATGCTATATATGCTGAAAGAGATATGGAGAATTTCCATAAAAAGTGCAAAAAACATATCTACCAGTTTGTTCAAGTGGAACTAAATGATGGATCTGTTTACCAGGGCATACTTCATAGCTATGACAGGGAGAAAATGTATATTCTTATGCCGAAGATGGAGCATTCTCATATGCCAACGCACACAATGGATGCAGGCAGCGAAAGCAGCGAAAGCAGACAGTTTTTCCCTTTCTTCGGACCATTTGGGTTATTTGGGTTCCCTTTCTTTGGGATAAGAAGATTTGGGCCATTTTTCCCATTCTTTATTTAAAAATCTATACAAAAAAGGCCTGTAGTGGATAGGTACCTACAGGCCTTTTCTATGTGTGGGCGGCAAACATCCAGTCTATAAAATTTTCATTCGTTTATCCTTACATAATAAATTTAGATAGGTCCTGTATGAACGCCCAACAGTATTGATTTGAAATGGTGATATGGATAGAAAAGGATTGAAAAGGCTACGTATGCCGATGAATGAATTTTTATCGCATTTAAGAGATAGGATAAAAACTATATATATTAAATTCCATGTTTGTCCATTTCTTAATATGCTTGTTTAACATAATTTATATCAAAACCTACGTTTAATTGGAGGCTCTTATGTCTAATCAAATTAATATTTTCAACCTGCACGTAAACGGGATGGCACAAAATGCAAGCATTAATATAGGAAGAACCTTACACAATAGCCATACTGCAAACTTAAAATTATTTGGTGCTAATTTTTCAATGGGAGATTATTCCCCTGCTAATTCCGTGATTATTACGGTGACTCAAGATTCAGATATAAGTGATCAAGGTCAAAACGAAAATCCATCTTCATCAGACAAAAGTCAATGATGGTGGTGTGAGAGGTCGGGGGTTAATCCCCTCTCCTACTCGAAGAAAAAAACAATTAAGAGCAATCGCTCATGAATGCTTTCTATAGGGGAGTTTCTAAATAACTATTTAGTACATAAAAATATTCTATAGTCCAAAGCCCCCTGATATTTTACCATTAAATGAAAATGCTGATGTATAACCTCATAAAGTTTAGGTTCAATATGCTCTGAGTACTGGAATTCAGGCATTGAATGGTTTTGAAGGATAGATGGTTTTTTCATAAAAGTATTTATATTTTTAAAACTAGCCTGTTGAATTAAGGTTATCCAATCCTTTTCCGTGAGGATAGAATCTAACCCATAAAATTGTTTAATTTCCTCTTCGGAATTCACCCTAAGACTCCCATTAACGGTAAGTTCATTTGCAATAAACCGACCATCATGCTTTAATAATCGAAATATTTCCTTAAGTGCTCTAGGCTTGTTGACAAAAGAAAGAACAGATTCGGAAATAATAAAGTCATATTGGCTGTCTTTTAACGGACATTTTTCTATTGAGCCCTGAATAATGTCCACCGGTAATTGGTATTTTGTCATTCTATTTTTGGCTTTTTCTATCATTATAGGGTTGATATCCAGCCCTGTTACTTTTGCACCATAATGGGCTGCTAAATAGGCAGCTGTTTGGCCGGTACCACAACCCACATCTAAAATTCGAGAAGAATTGTTAATCTTTTCATTCTCGAATATTTTCTTTGTTAGTTTAATACCACCAGGATGTGCACCACTAACACCAAACTTTGACAAAAAATCTAAATATATTGAAGCCCCAATGACAACCACCTTCTCCATTTATCTTATTTGTATAATATGATTATAAAAATAAGATGGTTCCTTTCAAGTACAGATCCGTATCCAGAAAACTGCTCTTTTTAAAGTTACGGTGAACCTTACCATAAATAGAAGCAGTTTTTTATTAATTATGTCTAACCAATCGTCTATTATATGATGAAGGTTCCTCTCTCGTTTTTCGAGAAAGTAATGGGCTAAATATACAGTAACTAAGAGATACGTCCTTTGTACGTATTTTTTTAGCTAATTAGGAAAGCTCGTGAGCATTTGCAGCGCAGCCTAAAAGTTGAGCTTTTAGGCGAACTACTCATCTGACTTCCCCCTTAAGGGCTCGTCAATCGGCAAGTTTTCTTTATATATTTTTCACTCGTGAATATAATCTTAATAGGCTTATTTTCGGAGAATGCGGAAAAGGGGGCTAATGAATGAATAACATGAAGCAGCTGGGAGACCAATTTGCCCAAATATTAAATGGTAAAGCTAAAATGGTGAAAAATGGCTGTTCGGTTAGTTTAAAGCGCAGTTTTGATGTTCATGTCCAAGGACGGCCAAGTCATTCTGTTTTACCAGTAGGAATTTCTTTTGAGTCATTGGATGTAAATGGTAATGCACTAAACCTTGGGGAGATAACATTACTTGAACAGGAAATCCCAAATTTCACAAGATCTGTTGTGGCTCAAGGATTAATTGTGGGTGCCTTGCATAATCACTGGATATTTGCTCAACCAAATCTGATGTATATTCATATTCAATCGGTTGAACCGCCTCTCTCCTTCGCAAGAAAAGTGGCAAAAGCATTTACAACATTAACAAGCCTCCCCATACAGGAAAAAAATGATTAATACAACTTCAAGATTAGCGGTGAAGGAGATTCAAGCAGAGAGATACTAGCTTCAAAAGGTCAATATAATGATAACTTTTTTTGTGTCTATGTTTTTTGAGAAATTAAGGGCAACTTTTAAAAGAGGTGTTTTCCACCTATTTTTCCATTCTTTCCATTCTTCCTGCGGTATAATGGAACCATAACAATATTGGGAAGGTAAGGTCATATTGGAGATTTTACATCATAACAAATTTGTTGGAGGCAGAATTATTAAGACCGGCATTGCAGTTTTATTGACATCAATGCTTTGTTATTTATTAAAATGGCCGGAGATGTTTGCAGTCATTACTGCAATTGTTACAATTGAGCCTACATCACTAGACTCGATAAAAAAAGCATTTATTCGCTTCCCAGCCTCCGCGATAGGCGCAGCTTATTCTGTTTTATTCACGTTTTTTTTCGGTGACCGTCCGTTTACTTACACTTTAGTAGCTTTAGGAACAATCTTTACTTGCCATAAGCTGCGGCTGCATGCGGGGATTTTGGTTGCTACCCTAACAGGTGTGGCAATGATATCGACGGTTCATCATCAATTTATCGAATCATTTTTTATCAGGCTCGGAACGACAAGTATTGGTTTAATGGTTTCATCATTAGTAAACCTTTTGGTGTTTCGCCCAGATTATTCTGAGAATATTATGAATAAAACAAAACAACTATTTTTGGAGGCCGGCCTATACATTGAAAAGAGGGGACTAGAAATAGTATATGGGCACCCATTGCATAAAGAAACAAAAATGAAGTTTCAGTCATTTGTTAAAAAATTGGAAGCCGTTGATACTTTATGTGAAAATCAGAAAAAAGAATGCAAGATTCATCATTTTAGTAGAGAGGAAATAAGAGTATTCCATTATGCACATAAAAAAATTAACTTATTGCATCAGATGATACATCATCTAGGGAATTTAAACTCTCTTCCCCCACTTAAGAGTCACTTGGACGATGATAAAAAAGAAATGATGATTTCAGCATTCCAATTAGTGAAGAGGATTCTTCAGGGAGATCATATTTGCAGGTCCAACTCTAATCATCGATTAATAGACGCACTGGATCGACATCTAAGACATTCCCAAAGTGAAGTTAGTGGAGAACAGAATCCCCAATTTCCCCACTTTGTTTCACATGAAACATTCATTATATTTGAAATACTGTCTATAATGGATATACTGGAGGAATTGAAACAGCTTCAAAAGTTGGAATTAAAGCATATTCGACTGGGGGGCCAATAAGAAGCAGGAGTTATGGAAATATTCATCATAACTTATCGGAAAAATATTGTTTTGCAAAAAACCAGAATAGATAATGTGCATAAAAACCTTGCATATTACCTATTCTGGTTTTTTTTGTTGATTTTTTGTAATATAAAGGTCACGTCATTGTAGTCCATTGGTACAAGCCTGTATTTTCACTTTTTCTTAGGAATATAGTTAAAAATCTCTTTCGATTCAAAGCTGTCCACGAGGCGATTCAGCCAGTCATAGTATTCGAGAGCATCGTTTAGTTTTTCAATATCCAGTCTTGCTTCCGATTGTATCTTCCTATCGATTTTATCATCTTCTAAAAGTGATTGTAATTCTGTCAGCGACTTCTCCATAGCGGAAACATTAATCGAGATTCCCGTTCTCCATTTAATAGAAAAAAAGTCGATAAAGGTCTGATACCAATCTGGCTCCGCTTGATAAAGGTCCTTCCGTACGCCCTTTTTCCAAACCTTTCCTACCATCTTCAGTTCTAACAAACTTCGGACCGAGGTACTCATACTAGTTTTACTCATCCCAAGCTCGTCTTTCATTTCATCTAGTGTTAACGGGCCCTCCTGAAAATACAAAGCCCCATATAATCTTCCAATGGATTCAGTTACCCCATATAAATTCATATTTTGAGAAATAGCTTCAATCACCCGTTCACGTGCTTGCTCCAACTTTTTTTCGCCATTCATTTTGTATCACATCCATTTTATATAAATGTACCTACTAAGACTACCATGTATATTTTAAAAGTAAAGAATTCACTTATAGAGGAAATGAGAGCAATTCCAAGGAATTTAGAGAATGTTGCATATTCAGTACGTACAGTTTTTTCTGTACGTACTTTACGCCCAAATTTGCCCAATTAACAACTTTGCTAATTACGGTAAGTTGGCACTATAATGAAAAAAGTTCCACTACTTACGAAACAGCAATGAGGTGATCACTTGAATTCTAATAATAAAAAAATCAGCGTCCGTAATGTAACGAAAATCTTTGGAAAACCCAAAAAAGCCCTTCAGTTATTACAAAGTGGGGAAACAAAACAAAGTATTTTAAAGAAAACAGGGGCGACTGTTGGGGTAAATCAAGCAACATTTGATGTCGAATCAGGAGAGATCTTTGTCATCATGGGTTTATCAGGAAGCGGCAAGTCTACTCTTGTCCGCATGCTTAACCGGTTAATCGACCCGACCGACGGTGAAGTTTTGATTGACGGCATGGATATCGTAAAAATGAAAAAAGAACATTTAAGAGATGTTCGCCGCCAAAAAATAAGCATGGTCTTCCAAAAATTTGCACTTCTTCCCCATCGAACTGTCTTAGAGAATACAGAGTATGGTTTAGAGGTTCAAGGAGTACCAAAAGAAACCCGAATAAACAAAGCCATGGATGCTTTAAAACTCGTAGGGCTCGATGGATATGAATTCCAGTTCCCTAAACAATTAAGCGGTGGAATGCAGCAAAGAGTTGGATTAGCAAGAGCATTAGCCAATGATGCAGATATTTTGCTGATGGATGAAGCCTTTAGCGCGTTGGACCCCTTGATTCGCAAAGACATGCAGGATGAGCTTCTTGAGCTTCAATCAACCATGAAAAAAACAATTGTATTTATTACCCATGATTTAGATGAAGCCCTAAGAATAGGCGATCGTATTGCCCTCATGAAAGATGGTTCCATTGTCCAAATTGGAACACCAGAAGAGATCCTAATGAATCCATCAAACGACTATGTGGAGAGATTCGTAGAGGATGTAGATTTATCTAAAGTTTTAACTGCAGGGCATGTCATGAAACGGGCAGAAGCTGTTTCAGTTGAAAAGGGCCCACGTGTTGCTCTTCAAATGATGAGAGATTTAGGGATATCTAGTATATATGTCGTGGATAGAAAGAAACGATTACTAGGCGCTATAACAGCCGCAGATGCAAAAGAGGCGATTGACCGGAATAAAGGAATCATAGACATTTTACAGGCGGATGTTTCGACTGTTTCACCTGATACACTGCTAACCGATTTATTTGAGAAAGTTTCCATTGCTACTATTCCTGTGGCAGTTGTCGACCATATGCGACGGCTAAATGGAATTCTTGTCCGAGGTGCCGTCATTGGAGCGTTAGCTGGTAACAATGATTCTATTAACAACTTTGAACAAGCAAAGGCTGAGATAGCAGCTAACCAAGAAGACAAGGGGGTGAAAATAACATGGAACAATGGCTCCCGAAAATCCCAATAGCCGATTGGGTAGATACATTTGTAAACTGGCTGACGGTTCATTTGGCAGTAGCTTTTGATGGAATTACCAACTTTCTCCAATCCATTGTGGATGGAATGGTAATCGGCTTTGGTTATATTCCTTCCTACTTATTTATGATTCTATTAACTTTACTCGCCTGGAAAGTTTCAAATAAAGGAATAGCACTCTTTACCTTAATAGGTTTATTTTTAATCGCCAATCTTGGCTACTGGGAACCAATGCTTGAGACATTGGCACTGGTGTTAACAGCCGTCATCATTTCAATTGTTTTAGGTATACCGTTGGGAATCTGGGCCTCGCAAAAGCAAACGGTGAAGAAAATTGCATCACCGATATTAGACTTTATGCAAACCATGCCCGCCTTTGTCTACCTTATTCCTGCTATTTTCTTTTTTAATATCGGAGTAGTTCCAGGCGTTGTCGCTTCTGTGATTTTTGCTATGCCACCGACGATTCGGTTAACGATTCTCGGGATTCAACAAGTACCTGCTGACATTATTGAAGCCACAGAGGCTTTTGGTTCGACAACAATTCAAAGATTACTTAAAGTACAGCTTCCACTGGCTATGCCAACGATTATGGCAGGAATCAACCAAAGCATTATGCTGGCTCTTTCCATGGTTGTCATCGCATCTATGGTTGGCGCTCCAGGTCTGGGAGCAGATGTGTACCGGGCTGTTACTCAAATTCAAATTGGCAAAGGGTTTGAAGCCGGTCTTTCGATCGTTGTCATTGCTATTATTCTAGACCGGATTACTCAAAATATAGGAAAAAATAAAAAACAAGGGGGAAATGCTTAATGATAAAGAAATGGATGTTTCTATTATTGGCGGCATTGCTGACAATGGGGCTAGCTGCCTGCGGTTCTGACAAAACCACAAAGGATGACGAAGGCGGGAAAAAAGAGGCGTCTGTAGGAGATAGCGTCGACTATAAAATTATTGGAATTGACCCTGGTGCTGGTCTCATGAAGGCCACAGCAAAAGCAATCGATGAATATGGCTTAGATGACTGGAAACTTGTAGAAGGGTCGAGTGCTGCCATGACAGCCTCATTGAAAAAAGCTTATAATAAAAAAGAACCAATCATTGTCACTGGCTGGACTCCACACTGGATGTTTGCTCAATTTGATTTAAAGTACTTAGAAGATCCAAAGGGTGTTTTCGGAGAAGATGAAAATATTCATACCATTGCTAGAAATGGTTTAAAAGAAGACCTTCCTGATGCTTATACAGTTCTTGACCAATTCAATTGGAATCCGGATGATATGGGTGTGGTCATGAATAGTATTGTAAATGGTGAAGATCCGGAAGAAGCCGCTGCTAAGTGGGTGAAAGACAATGCTGATAAAGTAAGCGAGTGGACAAACGGAGCGGGCAAAGTAGACGGAGACAAAATAACCCTTGGCTACGTGGCATGGGATAGTGAAATTGCGAGCACGAACGTCATTGGAAAGGTCTTAACGGACCTTGGCTATAAAGTAACCCTTCTCCAAGTAGAAGCTGGTCCAATGTGGACAGGAATCGCAGACGGAAGCTTAGATGCGCATGTAGCGGGCTGGCTGCCATCGACCCATGAAGATTATTACAAAAAATATAAAGGCAAATTCGAAGACCTCGGCGAAAACCTAAAAGGGACCAAACTGGGACTCGTTGTACCTGCCTACATGGATATTGATTCTATTGAAGACTTGAAATAATTACAAAGAAGCTGACTCAAGAGTCGTTCAAACGATGACTACTTTGATATGCTCCCGATAAAGTAGACAGATGAAATAATAAAAATCTGTTTGCTTTGTTGGGGGCTTTTTCTATGGCGAAAAGTGCGTATACTGCACAAGAAAAGTATGAGTTAATTATGGCTTATCTGGACAGACAAACCTCTATTCCAGACTTCTGCTGTCAAAACAACATTTCGAAGAATACGATTAAAAAATGGATGTTTCTATTTGAAACATATGGGATCAAGGGGCTTGAAGGATCTAGCGGTTGGAAAGGGTATTCTATCGAGGTAAAAACGGCTGCTGTTCTTGATTATCTTTCAGGAACCTATTCCCTGATTGAGATTGTACGTAAGTATGAAATATCAAGCGACTCTGTGTTGAGAAAGTGGATAAAGCATTATAATGATCATAGAGAATTAAAAGAGACGAAAAGGATGAGTAACTCTATGATTAAAGGTCGATCTACCACGCTTGAAGAACGTTTGGAAATTGTTATGTATTGTCTACAGAACGGAAAAAATTATCACCAGGCTTCGGAGCTTTTCGAAGTTTCTTATCAACAGGTGTATCAATGGATGAAGAAGTATGAAAAAGAAGGAGAAGACGGTCTTAAAGATAAGCGAGGGCGGAGTAAGATAGATCCAGAATTAACTCAGGAGGAGAAAATCCAGCGAGAAATGAAGCGGTTAGAGCGGGAAAATGAACGTCTTCGGGCAGAAAATGCATTTTTAAAAAAGTTGGAGGAACTCGAAAGGAGGCGTTTAAAGAAGCAATCTTAAGCCAGACCCGATTAACGGATAAATACGTAGCTATACAGGAACTTCATCAGGAAGAGAATTTTTCCATCGTTCTATTATGTAAGATTGCGAGAATTTCACGTGCAGCGTATTATAAGTGGCTTGACCGTTCCCCTTCAGAAAATGAAAGTTTAAACGAGGAAATCCTTGAGGAGATAAAGCGCCTATATAAGAAGGTGGACGGCATATATGGCTATCGCCGCATAACAATGAATCTAAGACGTACGTTATCAAAGGATATTAACCATAAGCGTGTGTATAGACTGATGAGGATTGCTGGAATCCAGTCGGTTATTCGTCGTAAAAGAAAAAAATATAAGCCGAGCACTCCACAACATGTAGCTGAGAACCTATTAAATAGGGATTTCAACGCAGAGAAGCCAAATGAAAAGTGGCTGACAGATGTGACCGAAATGAAATACGGTTCCTCACAAAAGGCTTATTTGAGTGCAATTTTAGACTTGTACGATGGATCAATCGTAAGTTATGTATTAGGAACATCCAATAATAATCCGTTGGTGTTTAAGACCCTTGATTTAGCATTAGAGGCTAACCCGAATGCCAATCCCCTTCTTCATAGTGACAGAGGATTCCAATATACTTCCCCTGCATTTAAAAGGAAAATTGAAAAAGCAAAAATAGTGCACAGTATGTCTAGAGTGGAAAGGTGTATTGATAACGGACCAATGGAGGCATTTTGGGGGACATTAAAATGCGAGAAGTATTATCTAAACAGATACAATACGTTTGAAGAGTTGAAGAAAGACATAGAGGATTACATACTGTTTTATAATCATGAAAGACTGCAAAAAAGACTAAACGGCGTTAGCCCTTTAGAATACAGGGCTAACGCCGCTTAGTGTCGTTTATTTATTTCCGATGTCTACTTGACGGGGGGCAGATCACTTCGAGTCAGCTTTTTCAATTAGCGGTATTAGTTGGGTGTCAGGCACCATCTAATGAAAAAACAGTAACTCAAGGCCTTGTCCCTGAAATGAATCGGCAGACGTAATAAAAAAGGTACTAATGAGAAAGGAGGAAATACATTAAGTTTAAAAAGACGATTAAAGAATGGTTTTTTACAAATGATAAAAAAAATGGTGTTAATTGGAGGAGGGTCTAATGGTTTATAAAATATCCATCTTTATTACTTTATTATTTGTATTATGGGGGGCATTTGCTCCAAAAAACTTAGGTACTGTATCTAAAGAGGCATTTTCTTTTACGATTGATAACTTTGGATGGCTGTATCTGTTTTTAACTTTGGGTTTTTTAATATTTGCTTTTTTTTTAGCCTTTAGTAAGTTTGGAGATATAAGGTTAGGTTCTGATGATGACGAGCCAGAATATTCAAATCTCTCATGGTTTGCTATGCTATTCAGTGCAGGAATGGGAATTGGACTTGTATTTTGGGGCGTTGCAGAACCGATTTCTCATTATATGGACCCACCATATGGAGATGCTAGGACGCCTGAAGCTGCAAGGTTAGCTGTTCGCTACTCATTTTTTCATTGGGGATTACATCCTTGGGCTATTTACACAATCATTTCTTTATCTTTAGCCTATTTTCAATATCGAAAGGGGTTCAAGGGATTAATAAGTTCCACCTTTTACCCGCTGTTAAAGGAAAAAGTAAATGGACCAGTAGGACAAGCAATCGATATTTTGGCCATAATTGCAACTGTTTTCGGGGTAGCCACATCACTTGGGCTCGGCGCTTTACAAATAAATGGCGGTTTATCACATTTATTTGGTATTCCAACATCAACCTCCTGGCAAATAATTATCATAATGATAGTCACTGTTCTGTATCTGATTTCTGCAACAACAGGGCTTGACAAAGGGATCTTATTATTGAGTAATGGGAATCTCATTTTGGCTGCAGGATTACTAATTGTTACCTTTATACTTGGTCCAACATCTTTTTTATTAGATACTTTTACTGTAAGTATTGGGTCCTATATCCAAAACCTCCTGCAGATGAGCTTAAGATTAACGCCTTTTCAAGACAATCCATGGATTGGGACATGGACGCTATTTTATTGGGCTTGGTGGATTGCGTGGGCACCTTTTGTTGGAATGTTTATTGCTAGGGTGTCAAAAGGAAGGACAATTAAAGAGTTTGTTTTAGGTGTCCTCATGATTCCAAGTTTATTTAGTTTTATATGGTTTTCTGTGTTTGGAGGAAGTGCCCTGCATCTTCAAATGTTTGAGGGGGAAAAAATTACTCAGGCTGTACAAAATGATATTACTTCTGCTTTATTTATAACCTTGGAAGGATTGCCGTTTGGAATCATTATGAGTGTAATTGCAACCCTTTTAATCATAACTTTTTTTATTACATCTGCCGACTCTGCAACCTTTGTTCTAGGCATGTTATCTTCTAAAGGAGATCTTAACCCATCCAATAAGATTAAATTTACATGGGGGATTCTTCAATCTTCAATTGCCATTGTTTTGTTATGGAGTGGAGGATTGAATAGCCTGCAAACAGCTTCCATTATTACAGCATTGCCGTTTGGAATTATTATGGCTTTTATGTGTATTTCCATTTACAAAGCTTTAAGTCAAGAGGTTAAAGTGGCAAAAAAACAAGAAAAAATAAGAAAGAAGAAGATAGAGCAATTGATAAAAGATTTGGCAGAGCGTTAGCAGACCCGCAGCTTAAGTAGGTGCGGTGAAACGTATATAAGTAAATGAGGTTATTCTGAGAAATAAAACAGCATCTTCTTCAATTAATAGAGGAAGGTGCTGTTTGTTTTTATACTTTATCTATGCGCGGCATGGAATATAAAAAATGGCTGGATTCCTTCACTTTCGCTTTTGCTTACTTTAATATTCTCCTTTAATAACAAAATACGAGCCCCGAATTGTTCCAGCTAGTTTAGACTTCTGCCTAGCAAACTTAAACTTCCCTTCTAACTCCTTTGGTACCTCCATCCCCTCAGAAAGCTTAAAACCAACAGCTCGCTTCGGCTTAGGGTCATCAACCGTATACATGACGTTGACCCCAAGACCATCCTCATAAAAGACGTAGGCCATTTTGATATTTTCCACTTGAAAACGTGACGTTTCTAAAGGTTTGGCCGCAAACTCAATATCACGTTCTTCCTTCAAAATTCGATTCACATAATCAAGTGTCTCCTGGCTTTCGCTAGCTGGTACAACCGTAAATTCATGTTTGTATTTGTTCATAAAATAACGGGCTTCATTGGCACGTAAACCAGCAAGTGCTTCTACTACAGGTGAAGACTCTAAACCAACAGTAGACACATTTTTAAAATCAACGATATAGGACAATTCCATACTCCTCCTTTTAGCTCTTTATTTCCTAACAACAGGAATCCAAATTTCACCAAATACTAAGCCATTTCGCTGCCCCATCTCAACCGTTGCATTTGGCCCGCCAACATAGGCAAAATTCTTTGCTTCTGGCAAGACTTGACCAAAGGCAATGCCGGTAAGCTTATTACTCAACTCATCAGCCGTTTTCGCTTCTCCATTAACAACAAGGTATTCCCCTTTAGGAAATTGGATAACCCTGGATGCTTCTGGTAACGATGTCTCTGTCATGACGCCAGCATAATGCATCATCTTGTTATTCACCGCTTCGTTCACGGCAAAAATGTAGTCATTAGTGGCTAGTGTCTTTAAAGTGTCAAGCCTTCCATCTAGTTTGACGGACCGCCAAAAATCTGACTTTTCCTTACTTATGCCAGTATAGTCTGTGTAATCGCTCTTAAGCTCAGTTCCAAAACCTAAAACGGTAAAGCTGTCTTTTTCTTCTAGGGTATAATCTGCCATAATTAAAACCTTCCTTTTTTTAAAATTAATCAAATGATTTGTCTTTCCACTTGATGAGTTTATAATAGCCTTAAATCATGTCAAAAAATGACACTGTTTAGGAGGTCCCGATGAAAAAAGTTGAACGGATTAATATCATCATGCGGTATATCAACAATCGCGCCCACTTTACAATTTCTGAAATCATGCGGGAATTTAACATCTCTCGTTCGACAGCTATTAGAGATATCAGAGAAATTGAAGCTATGGGGATGCCACTTGTCGCTGAAGTTGGTAGGGATGGGGGTTATTTTGTCATGAACAACTCTGTCCTGCCCACTGTTCGCTTTACTGATAATGAAATTAAAGCTCTTTTTATTGCCTTTATTGCTACAAGAAATCAACAACTCCCCTATCTAAAGAGTCGTCAGTCTTTAGCTGAAAAGTTACTAGGCCTCATCTCAGAAAACCAGCAAGATGACCTTGTTCTTTTAAATCAAATCTTGCTATTTGAAGGGACCAACCCGAATAATCCCGACCTGCTTGATTTGTCAGACCTCCCTCATCCAATGTTAGAAAAACTCATCCAAATCCTTCTTTTGGATAGATATTTATTGATCACTATTAAAGAAGAGAAGGTAATAAAATCTTATCCCATTTATCTTTTGCACCTTTATCGTGAAAAAAGCCTGTGGCTGATTGAAGGTTTTGACTTAAAGGAAGAAAAGAAGCAGATTTTTAATGTCGACAATCTCACCAATGTCAAACCCCACCCAACGAAAAAAAGATTAAGTAAGAAAAAGATTGTAGAAAAACTAAGTAAGCAGGAAGAAGTAATCAACCTTGTTCTTGAACTTGGTCCAAAAGCGATTGCTCAGTTTAAAAAATACCACCCTTTAAAAGTATCACTTTCCTATACGAATCCTTACCAAGCCACAGCCATTCTAAAGACTTTTATCAATGTTAATAATCCCGAAGAATTGACCGAAATGACAAGTTGGCTGCTTTTCCTAGGTAGGGATATCAAGGTCAGGGAAGTGCCAGAAGAAGTCTTAGAAGGTTTACAAGAGAGATTATGTTTATTCTGCTCATAAGCAGAGCCAGTTAAACCTAGGGCATGAGTACGGTATTGAACCGGCCTCATGCCTTTTAATTCTGCTTTAATTCGTTTGTTAATATATTTACTAATATATTCTCTATATCGGAAAAATATAAGATGATCCCACAAAATTGAAAGTTTTATTTACCTATTATGGTATTTTTTAGGAGATGACGCATAAAAACAAAACGCTTACAAGACTTTTAATTGATAATTTTCAGAATTATTATTGACAATATCCGCCTTAGTCATTAATATGATGTTATATAACGTTATTAATTGTTGTGAACTATAATAATATTCTATAATAGTAAAAAAATTGAAGTGAAATACTAAGGAGAATGGAAAATTATGAAAAAGCGAATTTTAAAATCAGTAACTGGGGTCGCATTAAGTGCTCTTCTCACTATTTCATTAGCAGGTTGTGGATCATCCGAAAAGGCAGAAGCAAAGGAAGGAATAAAGGGAAAAGGGAAAATTGTTGTTGGTATGATGGCCGCTACACCTCCATATGAGTTCCACGCCGTTGACGGTGGAAAAGATAAAATAATTGGTTCTGATATTAAGTTAATCGATGAAGTAACAAAAGATTTAGGTGTTAAATATGAAATTAAAGATATGGATTTCGATGGTTTATTAGTAGCTCTTCAAGCCGGAAAAATTGACATGATTGTTTCGGCTATCAGTCCAACAGAGGAAAGAGAAAAAAATGCAGACTTCACGAATGTGTACTATAAAGATAGACATGTAATGGTAGTCCGTAAAAAAGAATTGGACAAGTTTACATCAAATGACGATTTGAAGAAAGCAAGAATTGCTGCTATTAAATCTTCTGTACAAGAACAAATAGTAGAAAAAGAATTTCCAAATGCGGGGTTAAAATTATTAGGGAAATCTACTGAATTAGCTATGGATTTGGCAGCTAACAAAGTAGACGCAGTCCTAGTGGATCGCCCAACTGCTAAACTTCTTATTAAAAGCAACCCTAGCTTAGCGTTAACTGAACTACTATTTGATGACGATACAGCAGGGGCGGCTATTGCATTGCCTAATGATACAGATAAAGAAGTTATGGATACGATTAATAAAACGATTGAAAGAACAAAACCTGATTATGAAAAGTGGTTAATAGACGCAATGTCAAAAGTAAAACAAAATTAACGGTATTCCAAATAATTGCCCCGATATAATACAAAATAAAGTTTATTTCTTACCATTGTATCATATCGGTTTGGTGAGCTGGTAAAAACCATTTTAAAAGGGGGGAGTCAATTGAATTTTTCATTTCTTGGAACCTATTATCAATTTTTTTTAACAGGGATCTATATAACCATCATCCTAGCTGTAATTGCGGTGGTATTAGGAAGTATTCTTGGTGTTGCCTTAACCCTTTTAAGACGTTCCAGATATAAAATCGTTAAGTTAATTGGGGACATTTATGTTGAATTTGTAAGAGGTACACCGCTTCTTGCTCAAATTTATATTATTTATGTTGGAGTACCTGCTCTTTTTAATGGAAGTGATATTCCGGATTTGGCGGTAGGTGCAATCGCCTTATCGCTTAATGCTGCTGCCTATATTTCTGAAACAATTCGCTCCGGTATTGAAGCGGTTAGCAAGGGTCAAATGGAAGCGGCAAGAAGTTTAGGGATGAATCAAAGACAAGCGATGTTCGATATTATTATGCCTCAAGCATTTAAAAACATTTTACCAGCCCTGGGTAATCAGTTTATCGGAAGTATCAAGGATTCTTCTATCGTCTCTGTTATCGGTGTGGCTGAGCTGATGTATAAAACAACAATCGTTAGAGGAAATACGGCATTAGGATTGGAACCAATCCTTGTAGCCTCTCTTGGCTACCTAGTACTGACATTTACTTTGTCGAGATTACTGGGGATTGTTGAAAGGAGGTTGAAGACTAGTGATAACCGTTAAGGATTTACATAAGAGTTTTGGAAAAAATGAAGTTTTAAGAGGAATCGATGTCACGATCAATAAGGGTGAAGTAGTGGTTGTCATTGGTCCTTCAGGCTCAGGTAAAAGTACGTTCCTAAGATGTCTCAACCTATTGGAGACTCCAACAGGCGGTAGCATTCTGGTGAATGGACAAGATATTACAGCTAAGAATGTCAGTATTGACAAGGTGAGGGAAAAAATGGGAATGGTATTCCAGCAGTTTAATTTATTTCCTCACAAAACCGTTTGTCAAAATATCTGCCACGCTCCCATTAAAGTAAAAAAGATGAAGTCAGCCGAAGCAAAGGAATTAGCGGAAGAACTACTAAAAAAGGTAGGTTTATTGGAAAAGATAGACGCTTATCCATCTTCCTTGTCCGGCGGCCAGCAGCAGCGAATTGCCATCGCAAGAGCGCTTGCGATGAAGCCTGAGGTCATGTTATTCGATGAACCTACATCTGCTCTGGATCCTGAAATGGTTGGAGAGGTTTTGGCTGTAATGAAAGACCTTGCTAAAGAAGGAATGACCATGGTCGTTGTCACACATGAAATGGGATTTGCAAAAGAAGTGGGCGATCGAATTCTGTTCATTGATCAAGGGAAGATTATGGAAGAAAATAATCCGAAGGAATTTTTCGAAAATCCAAAGCACCCAAGGACTATTGATTTCCTATCAAAGGTGTTATAAGTGAGGTTTGATTATGAAAGTAATTGGTTTAGGTGACAATGTCGTAGATAAATATGAACATATTCGTACCATGTATCCAGGAGGAAATGCACTGAACTTTGCCGTCTATGCCAAAAGGCTTGGAGTGGATGCGGCCTTTCTAGGTGCATTTGGAACAGACCGAGAAGCAGTACACGTACAGGAAAGTATCCAGCAAATTGGATTGGATATCAGTCATTGTAGGGTTTATGAAGGAGAGAACGGCTGTGCCAGAGTTACCTTAAAAGAAGGAGACCGGGTGTTTTTAGGAAGCAACCGCTGCGGTGTATTACGGGAACATGGATTAAATTTAACCGCTGCTGATTTGAACTATATCAAAGAATTTGATTTAGTCCACACAGGCCTTTATGGATTTACAGAACCGGAATTGCAGAAGCTTAAAGAATTGGGTGTCCCCATCGGCTTCGACTTTTCATCCGATTTTACAGAAAATCAAGTGAATGAAATTGTTCCATTTGTAGATTATGCTTATTTTTCCTGCAGTCATTTAAGGATAGATGAGATGCTTAATCTGATGTTAAAGGTGACAAAAATGGGCTGTAAATTGGTGCTATGCACCATGGGGGAAAAAGGGGCTCTATTATTCGACGGTGCCAAATTCTACGTGCAGGTACCAAAGCTTGTTAAAGCAACCGACACAATGGGAGCAGGCGATTCTTTCATTACTTGCTTTATGGTGAACTACATAGGCCAAATCAAAGAAGGCATTTTTGATCAAGACCAAATCATTACAAAGAGCCTGGAGAAAGCAGCCGATTTCTCATCCCAGCAATGCCTGGTTGACGGCTCCTTTGGTTACGGAAAGGTGTATGAGTAAGGCCCCATTAATGTAAAGGTTTTATAAAAATAAAGATTATTGGAGGAGAAACAAGTGGAACTAAATTATATCGTGGTACAAATTAAGGAGAAATATATATGGAAACTAGAATATTAATCTATAAATATTTAACAAAACAGGTATCGTTATGAACGATACCTGTTTTATTAATGGGATAAGGGAACAAAGGATAATTTTTTCTATGGGAATAAGGAAACTTCACTGCCATTGACAGAGAAGTGTCCAGATCCATTTAAGTTGTGATCGTTAAAGCAATTAATTCAGTTCGTGTTTTAAAGTTAGAAGTATGAATCGGGATTTTGCTTTCATCGTATATGATTTTATCGATATTAAATACTGTATCACCAATATCACAATCTAAATATTCAGCTTCTAGACTTGTAGCCGGGACAACCGTAATGATTTTATGGGCAGAACTGGAATTAATGTTAACGTTATAAATGTTTTTTAAAACATCATAGGTTGATATATTTTCAAGGAAGTGACTGGCTAAATCAGGGAAGCGCTCTAAGGAGTAATGAGTTTCATCAAGGGTAAAAGGGTAGTCATCCATAAACATTAGTCGGACGAGCCTTAATACAGGTGCGTTAATGGCAATTCGAAGAGATTCCGCTATTTCAGGAGAAGCTTTAATTTCCTCGCAAACAAGAATCCGCTTTGAAGGACTTTTTCTTAACTGTTTGTTAAAGTCAGTAAAACCATCAACTGAAACTAATTCCCTTGCGAGTTTAGTCCGCATGACAAATGTACCTTTTCCTTGTTTGCGTTCTAGAAGACCTTCCTCGGTCAACTCCTGAATGGCTCTTCTAACTGTTATTCGGCTGACACCATAGATCTCACATAATTCTGCTTCGTTAGGGAGCCTCTCACCTTGTTTATAAATTCCTTGCAGAATCGAATCCTTAATGATTTGTTTTAATTGGTCATATAAAGGTGTTGAAATAGAATTGTTTAATTTCATTGTATATGTTCCTTTCAAACAATAAGTCGTTATATAATATTATATAACAAAAATGTATTTAATGTATATATTGTTTTAATATTCTTAAAATATATTAACTTTTATGACCGTTTGAATTTTATATTACTAATTTTCAGAATTATAGTTGACATTTTTACACTTGAGTATTATTATGATGTTATATAACGTTATAATATATAATAGAACTTAATTGGAGGAGAAAAAATGGAATTAAATTATATCATCTCAGAAATTAAGGAAAAACAACCGGAAATAAAGAGTGTTCATTTTGTAGGCTGCGGTGCTTCTAAAGCAGAATTATATCCTGCAAAGTATTTCCTGGAGGCTAATTCCAAACAGCTTCGTGTCAGCTTATTCACAGCAAATGAATTCAATTATGCGACTCCAGTATCTGTGGATGACACCAGCATTGTTATTACTTGTTCTCTAGGTGGATCTACTCCAGAAACTGTTGCTGCTACGACAAAAGCAAAAGAATTAGGCGCACATGTAATTGCTGTTACATATGAAGAAGGTTCTGCGATTACAAAAGATGCGGATTATGTAGTTTACCATGGCTGGGCTGCTAATTATGGTGCGAAAATGGAGAAGATGACTAAGGTATTAGGTCTAGCAGCTGAAATCCTAAATCAATTTGAAGGCTATGAGCACTACAGCAAAATGCAAGATGGATTTTCTAAAATCTATGACTTAATCGAAAACTCTGTGTCCTCTGTGCTTCCACAAGCAAAGGCATTTGCAGATGCTTACAAAGATGATCAAACCATTTATGTAATGAGCAGCGGTGCAACTCATGAAGTAGCGTACTCTTTCTCGATCTGCTTACTAATGGAAATGCAATGGATCAACTCAGGAACATTCCACGATGGGGAATTCTTCCACGGTCCATTCGAAATCGTATACAAAGATGTACCATTCCTACTATTGATGAATGATGGCAGAACAAGGGATATGGATTCACGCGCACTTGAGTTCCTAAATAGATTCGATGCTAAAACAACTGTCGTAGATGCAAAAGACTTTGGGCTAGGATCTGCGATTGCAAAAGAAGTCGTTGATTACTTTAACCCAATGTTAATCTCAGGTGTATTACGTGTGTATGCAGAACAATTAGCTATAGTTAGAAATCATCCACTTACAAAAAGAAGATACATGTGGAAGTTAGAATACTAACCTGATATATTTGTTATAATTTTTCAAGAGACTGGTATTAATATTTAATACCAGTTTTTATATTTTTTATGAATGGATCTCTTCTTTATAAACTAAAGAGAGAGACTTGATTTATCACTTAGATTCCTAAATCGAATAAGAAAAACTCCTGAAGCTATAAATGATTAAAATATCAAATGAATCCTTGCTATCCCCACAGAGGATTGGTTAAATATTACTTGATAGTTATCAAACATTTTATGATTTTACCAACCGTATTTTTTTGTTCCTTAATACTTTAATGCAGTGTGGGGTACTTGCCCCCCTTTAAAAGAGGGTTTTATATGAGATTTTTAGATCAATCCTTGGCTCAGGAAATTGTAAATCGAACGATGAAAATCATCAACCGAAATATTAATGTCATGAATGAGAAAGGGGTTATTATTGGATCAGGTGATAAGAGAAGGATAGATACTATTCATGAAGGTGCTGTAAGAGTTATAGAAACCCAAACAGAATTTGAAATCAGTGAAGACGAAACGGAACAACTTCACGGTGTCAGGGCAGGAATTAACCTTCCTATTAAGTTCCGTGGCAAGGTGGTGGGTGTCATTGGAATTACGGGAGCACCTGATGAAATCCGTAGCTACGGGGAATTAGTAAAAATGGCAGCAGAAATGATCCTTGAACAAGCAGTATTAATCGATGAAATGCAGTGGGATGAACGATTAAAAGAAGAACTTACTGGTCAGCTGCTGCACGGAGTGGATCAGTTAAATTCCCTTTATTTTGAAAGGATAAAGCGGCTTGGAATAGACTTAGACATTCCACGCGTTGCAATTCTTCTAACATTTGGAAATAATTCAAAAGGATACAAATGGATCCGAGATAAACTGGATAAAGCTGACTTATATGTAATGCAACCGGATTATATGGTTTTATTAAAAAAAGTAAGCATAAAAGAATCAGAGTGGGAATCAGCCAAAACTTTACAACAAATGGAAAAATGGTCTGAGGGCTTAGAAAAATATCAAAAATTAGACTGTAACATTTCGGTTGGCAGTTATCATCCAACCATTGATGGAATAGCTAAGTCTTATCGGAAGGCAATATATACTTCGAGTGTTGGTGGAAAACTGGACCCAAATAAAAAAATTTATTTTTACGAGGATTATAAACTGCCTGTTTTCCTAGCACGGGTCAATCAATATGGTATTAGCGACGAGATTGGTCCTTATATTGAACAATTGAAACAGCATGATAAAAAAGGAGAACTACTTGATACGTTAAAGGTTTATGTTGAGGAGAATGGAGACAACCATAAAGTGGTTGGACGGTTATTTATACATCGTAACACGCTCAGATACCGTTTGGACCGTATTACAGAACTGACAAACAAGGATCCGCGTAAAGTAAAGGATTTACTTGAGCTTTATCTATCTTTTTTACAAAATCAAGTGAAATAAATTGTGCAAACGCACAAAAAGGCCTAGCAGAACTAGGTCTTTTTTTGATTGGAGGAACAATGTAAATGACTTGGAAAACGCTTACAATGGTGATACAAACAACAAGGGGGTATAAATAAGTGGATGGACATATTCAAGTAAGCGCTTTAGGTGCAGTTGTAGCATTAGTTATTGCCATCATTTTAATTTTAAAGAAAGTTTCTCCTGTCTATGGGATGATTGCCGGTGCGTTTGTTGGTGGTCTTGTTGGCGGAGTAGATATTACCGATACCGTAACCTTAATGATGGAAGGGGCTAAAGGTATTATTCCAGCCGTTTTAAGAATTTTGGCAGCGGGTGTTTTAGCTGGCGTTCTCATCGAGTCTGGGTCTGCCGCTGTTATTGCGGAAACAATTGTTAAAAAACTAGGTGAAACGAGAGCGTTACTTGCTTTAGCTATAGCAACGATGATTTTAACGACAGTAGGTGTTTTCATTGATGTTGCTGTTATTACAGTTTCTCCCATTGCTCTTGCGATTGCCAAGAGGGCTGGCATTTCGAAAACTGCTATTTTATTAGCAATGATTGGTGGAGGAAAAGCCGGAAACATTATGTCACCAAACCCAAATGCTATTGCTGCCTCGGATGCTTTTAAAGTTCCATTAACATCCATTATGGCTGCTGGAATCATTCCTGCAATTTTCGGGCTTGTTGTCACGTATTTCCTTGCTAAAAAACTGGTGAAAAAGGGTTCGACCGTTCAAGCACAAGAAATTCAATCTCATAACGGCGGGCAGCTGCCTTCTTTTTTACCGGCCCTAATTGCGCCAATTGTGACGATTATTTTATTAGCCTTAAGACCACTGTTCGATATTAGTATTGACCCGATGATTGCTTTACCTGTTGGAGGTATTGTTGGTGCAATCGTGATGGGCAGAGGAAGAAAAGTAAACGAGTATGCTATTTCAGGCTTGGGGAAAATGACCGGTGTGGCAATCATGCTCCTTGGAACAGGTACTCTTGCAGGTATTATCGCTAATTCTGGATTAAAAGATGTTTTAATCGAAGGATTAAATGCACTTGGCCTCCCAGGTTATGTTCTTGCACCGGTATCCGGTATCTTTATGTCAGCTGCAACTGCTTCTACAACTGCTGGTACAGCTGTAGCCAGCCAAGTATTTAGTTCGACGATCTTAGGAATGGGTGTTTCCGCTATTGCCGGTGCTGCTATGATTCATGCAGGTGCAACCGTTTTAGACCACTTACCACACGGCAGCTTCTTCCATGCTACAGGCGGAAGTGTCAACATGGAAATTAAAGAACGCCTAAAAGTAATTCCATATGAAACACTAGTTGGTTTAACGTTAGCTATTATTTCTACCTTAATTTATGGTGTATTTCATTTGTTTGGATAACATCAAATAGACAGGAGAGGGAAAAAGATGAAGATTGTCATTGCGCCGGATTCATTTAAAGAAAGTTTATCCGCACTTGAGGCAGCGGAATCGATTGAAAAAGGTTTTAAACGGGTTATTCCTAATGCTGAATATGTAAAAGTACCAATGGCCGACGGAGGAGAAGGCACGGTCCAGTCTTTAGTAGATGCAACTCGCGGTGAAATTATTTCTAAAACTGTAACGGGACCACTGGGAGATCCAGTAGATGCCTTCTTTGGAATCCTTGGCAATAAAACGACGGCTGTAATTGAGATGGCTGCCGCTTCTGGTTTACACCTAGTACCAGCTGAGAAACGAAATCCCCTTGTAACAACGACTAAGGGGACAGGTGAATTAATTGCTGCTGCTCTTGATCATGGTGTTAACCATATCATTATTGGGATCGGCGGGAGTGCGACAAACGACGGTGGTGCCGGAATGGCAAAAGCCCTTGGAGCACGTCTGCTTGATAAGAATGGAATGGAAATTGGAGAAGGAGGCGGCGCTCTTTACCACTTAGCCTCTATTAATCTGTCAGAATTTGACCCGCGCTTAGCACCGATTAAAATCGAGGTAGCATGTGATGTAGATAATCCGTTAACGGGCGAAAAGGGGGCTTCTGCTATCTTCGGGCCACAAAAAGGAGCTACTCTAGAAATGATAGCAGAACTGGATAAAAATCTTGGTCATTTTGCTGCTGTTGTCGAACGAGATCTTGGTAAAAAAATTAACGACGTACCTGGTGCGGGTGCTGCTGGCGGCCTTGGCGGAGGACTATTGGCCTTTCTACCTTCAGAATTGAAGCGGGGCGTCGAAATTGTTATCGAAGCCACTGGTTTATCC
This sequence comes from Bacillus sp. ISL-7, assembly GCF_018613065.1. The sequence goes on from NZ_JAGGQW010000001.1 coordinate 69,210, forward strand.
CACATCGTCAAGGACGCAGATTTGGTTATCACTGGAGAAGGGAAGATTGACGGACAAACCATCTTTGGCAAAACTCCAATTGGGGTTGCTAAAACAGCTAAAAAATATGGAGTCCCTGTTGTCGGAATCGCCGGAAACGTTTCGAAGGATAGTTATGTTGTTCATGAATATGGTATTGATGCGATATTCAGCATTGTCCCTGGGGTGATATTATTAGAAGATGCCTTTAAACATGCAGAAGAATACGTCGAGACAACCGCGTCGAATATAGCTGCTGTTTTTAAAATGAAAAAATAAATGGAATTTTAAATAAGTAGTAAAAAGCAGCTGAGTATAGCTGCTTTTTTAATTGGGTAAACCGTATTTAATATGATGCCGTGATTTTTTACATAAATACTGAATTTCCTTGCCTGTCAATTTACTTTCAATAAAAAATCCATACTATTTTGAATAATAATGTTTTGAATGTTAACTAGATTAAAAATCCGGTTGACATTTAATTTGAGATTCATTAGTATCATAGTTGTAAATAGTACATATTGATTTTAAGGAGATATAAGAATGAAAATTAAGGAAATTACCTTTGTAGCAGTGTTTGCCGCTGTCATGGGCGCTCTAGGAGTAGTTCCGCCTATTATGCTTTCTTTTACACCCGTTCCCATTACATTACAAACACTAGGTGTCCTTCTTGCGGGAGGCGTATTGGGAGCAAGATTAGGGGCGATGAGCCAAACGATCTTTTTATTACTTCTCGCTGCTGGAGTGCCTCTTCTATCTGGAGGAAGAGGTGGACTAAGTGTATTTGTCGGACCAAGTGTTGGTTATATAATTTCATGGCCTATTACGGCTTTCTGTATTGGTTATCTACTATCACGTTTTCAAACTTTAAAAATACAACATATTTTATTTATTAATCTGACAGTTGGAATTCTATTAATCTATTTAATTGGAATTCCTGTCCAGGCATTTATGATGAACATTCCTCTTTTAAAAGCTGTTCAGTTAAGTTTAATTTATATCCCAGGGGATGTCTTAAAAGCCATACTAGCTTCCATTTTAGTTTACAGACTAAGAAAACACCCATTTTTTTCACGCTCATTAGCAACAAGTTATTCCAATCATTTATCTAAAAATATCTAAATCTTAAGAGGCACTAGAATGTGTCTCTTTTTTATAGAGGAGATATATCATGGGAAATATTACAGAATCATATAAAACTTTCGAAAAAATATCCCCAAACAAAATCGCGATCCATACGAATCATCAACAAATCAGTTATCAAGAATGGTATGAATTAATTAATCAAACAGCGAACTGGCTTCATTCTCTTCATTCAGAAAATAAAACAATAGGAATCCTTTTGCCAAACGGTATCCCTTTCCTACAGCTCTTTGCAGGAGCTTCCAAGGCAGGTTGGATTGCTGTTCCATATGATTTGAAATGGAAGATAACCGAATTGGAAAAAAGGGTGATACTTTCGCATCCTTCTATCATTGTCACAACTAGAGAAATTTACTCTCAAATCAAACAAATCATTCCTAATGTAACGATTTTAGATGATTGTTTACAGGAAATCTCTCAATTTGATCATACAACTGTAAGAAAAACGGAAGAAAATCTGCCTTTTTACATTGGATTTACTTCTGGTACGACAGGTAACCCAAAAGCATTTGTTCGCTCTCAAGATTCGTGGGTGGCTAGCTTTGATTGCAATCGTTTTGATTTCGGATTAGATGAATCCGATCAAGTTCTTATTCCTGGTGCCTTAATTCATTCTCATTTTCTGTATGGAGCTATTAGCACCTTGTATTTAGGTGGAACCGTTTTTCTATTAGAAAAGTTTTCTCCTATTGAGGGACTATCATGGATACATTCCTTTCCAATTACAACGATATATGTAGTTCCGACAATGGTAGAAGCATTCTTGAAAGAAGGAATCCAAGTCGATAATTCTATAAAAATTATTTCATCTGGTGCAAAATGGTCGGATAGATCGAAATTAGAAATCCGTCATATGTTTCCTAACATGACCATGTACGAGTTTTATGGAGCTAGTGAATTGAGCTTCATTACTGTACTTTCTGATAGAGAAGGTATTCAGAAAGCAACATCTGTCGGAAAGCCTTGTTATGGTGTAGAGGTACAAATACGGCGTCCAGATCAGAGATTAGCAATGCCAACTGAGACCGGAAAAATATATGTAAGAAGCAAATTTATGATAAATGGGTACTTTGATTATGAGGGAAGTACCATTCATTCAATACATGATGAAGAGGGATGGGCCACGGTCCATGATATGGGCTATTTTGACGAGGATGGCTTTTTATATATTGTAGGCCGTGAACAAAGTATGATTTTATATGGGGGAATTAATATTTTTCCTGAAGAAATTGAAAAAGTTATTTCCTTGCATCCAGATGTCGAGGAAGTTGCTGTAATAGGCCTTTCAGATTTGTATTGGGGTCAGGTTGTTGCTGCGGTGGTGAAAGGAAAGGGTAGCCAATTAGAGTTAAAAAGATTTTGTAAGACGCATTTATCTTCTTATAAAATTCCACGTAAGTGGTTTTTTCTATCTGAAATGCCATATACAACGAGTGGCAAGATAGCTCGTGCTGAGCTTATAAAACGATTGGAAAGCAAGGTGAGCAGTGATTAAAAGGGCAGTAATTGTCAAAGCGAAACGAACACCAATTGGAAAAACAGGTGGAATGCTACGAGACATTCTGCCACATGAGCTTGCAGCTCCACTCCTCCAACATTTAGCGAAAGGATTGGAAGATAGGATAGATGACATCATTTTGGGAAATGTAGTTGGACCAGGTGGAAACGTAGCTCGAGTTGCTGCGTTAGAAGCAGGACTTCCTCTTTCAGTAACGGGAATCACCATTGACCGTCAATGTAGTGCAGGGTTAGAAGCGATTCGAATGGCATGTTACTTTGTCCAAGGTGAAGCTGGCCTTTGTTATATTGCTGGTGGTGTAGAAAGTACGAGTACCTCACCGTTTCCTTCTAGAGCAAGATTTTCTCCTGAAAAAATTGGCGATCCAGATATGGGCGTTGCAGCAGAATATGTAGCTGGAAAATATGCTATTTCAAAGGAAATGCAGGATGAATTTGCGCTATTAAGTTATAAACGTAGCTGGGAAGCTTACGATAAAGGATATTTTAATCAAGAGATCATTCAAATTGGGGATCTCCACCAAGATGAAGAACTTTTTAAGAAAAGAAAGATGGAAGTACTTTTAAATAGGGCAAAGCCTATTTTTAAAAAGAACGGTACGGTTACTGCAGCGAACAGTTGTGGGATACATGACGGGGCTTCAGCTGTACTTGTCATGGAAGAAAACATGGCATTAAATAATGGATTCGAGCCTATTTTACGATTTTTGGATAGTGAAGTCTCAGGTGTACTTCCAAATTATCCAGGAGAAGCCCCTATTCCGGCTATTCAAGCCTTAATAAAAAGAAACCAGTTATCCATTGAGGACATTGACCTAATTGAAATAAACGAAGCTTTCGCCTCTAAGATTGTTGCCTGTACAAAAGAACTTTCCATTTCTTATGACAAGTTAAATGTCGGCGGAGGAGCTTTAACGCTAGGACATCCTTATGGAGCTTCGGGAAGTATCATGATCACGAGGCTTTTCTACGAAGTACAAAGACGAAAGGATATCAAATATGTACTGGCCGCGATTGGGAGTGGTGGAGGAGTTGGAGTAGCAGTCCTATTCGAGGTGGTAACATGAAAACGAAGGAACATGAGATTATTTTTCATTTCTGGTGATTACAATCCATTTCATTTAGATATGGAGGCAGCGAAACAACAAGGATCCACTAATAAAATTACCCATGGAATGTTAACAGTGGCCAAAGTGTTAAGTGTACTTTCGAATGAACCTCCCATTCCTCAAGAGTTGTTGAGTCAGTATGAATTTACCTTTATCTCCCCTGTTTATATGGGAAATCTAGTAACACTGACTATCAAACAAGCGGAGAATGAAATAAGAGTAGAAGGAAAATGTGGAGAAAAGATAGTCGTAAAAGGATGTTTGATAGTAGTTAGAGGAAATCCCTGAATAGGGGCAGTTTTTAGTTGCTGGTAATGGTTTTTCTACTAATAGATTCGAATTAAATTTTAAAGAGGCTGACAATTTCTGAACCTTTCAGATTTGTCGGCCTCTTTATTTCAGTGGATGTAACCCCCCTCTTTTACAATTATTCACATCCATTTTTTCAAACATGTATGGAATAAAAAGCTTCTTATATTTATTGAGGTTAGCATTTTATTGTAATTTCGGTTAAAATTTCGTATGTCATAAAAAGGATAAAAAATAATATAAAAAATACTAGTATACTAGTATATGTATGTGTTAATATCTCTATGTAGACATCCTATATTAGAAAATGAAGGGGCTTACATTTAGTAACTTAAGGAAGTGATAAATTATTAATATTAAGAAACAATATGAACTTATTATTTTTTACATTTAAAAGAAAACGGTTTCACTTAAACTAAAAACATTATAAGGAGGTAGAAATATGTTTTCAAAAGGAAAAACTGTTGTATTAGTAATGCTTTTCTTGGCAGGCGTGGTGAACTACCTAGACAGATCTGCTCTCTCTATAGCGGCACCTTTTATTACCGAAGATTTGCATTTATCACCGACACAATTGGGAATCGTCTTTAGTAGCTTCTCTGTTGGGTATGCCATTTTCAACTTTATTGGCGGAATGGCGTCTGATAAATACGGGGCAAAACTTACTTTGTTCGTAGCCATGGTTGTTTGGTCTCTATTCAGCGGTGCGATTGCGCTAGTATTCAGCCTTGCCAGCTTGATTGTTATTCGGGTACTTTTTGGAATGGGCGAAGGTCCATTATCGGCAACTATCAATAAAATGATAAACAACTGGTTCCCTTCAGATAAACGGGCCACTGCGATTGGGCTTGCTAATAGCGGTACACCACTAGGGGGAGCGATTGCCGGTCCTATCGTTGGGATAATTGCCTTGAATTATGGCTGGAAAATCTCTTTCGTCCTCATTATGATTATTGGAATAGTTTGGGCAGCATGCTGGTGGATTTTTATTAAAGATAAACCTGCTGGGGAAAGTAACCAAAATAATGGCTCTTCAAAGCCAGGTCAAAATCAGTCAGGTGAAAAAATACCTTTGACTTACTATTTAAAACAAAAAACGGTGTTATTTACTGCTTTTGCGTTCTTCGCGTATAACTATATTCTATTTTTCTTCTTAACTTGGTTCCCAAGTTACTTAACCGATGCACGCGGCCTAAGTATTAAAGAAATGAGTGTCGTAACCGTTATTCCTTGGGTGTTGGGTTTCATTGGTTTAGCTTCAGGCGGTATGGTTTCTGATTTTGTGTATAAAAAAGTAGGAAAAGCATTATTTGCTCGTAAAGTAGTATTGGTATCTTGTCTGTTTACATCTGCAGTTTGTATTGGGATTGCCGGTCTTGTTACTACCACAGTGGCTGCTGTAAGTTTAGTAGCATTATCAGTTTTCTTCTTATATTTGACAGGTGCGATTTACTGGGCGATCGTCCAAGACGTTGTCGACCAAAAGAACGTGGGATCTGTTGGAGGATTCATGCACTTTTTGGCTAATACCGCTGGAATCATTGGTCCTACATTAACTGGTTTCCTTGTGGAGAAATCCGGCACCTACACCGCCGCATTTTTATTAGCCGGAGGGTTAGCGGTTTTTGCTTCATTGTCAGTAATTAAGTTTGTTAAACCTATTACTAAAAAATATAAGGCTGAGTTGACAGAGAAAGCGATGTAATAGCATGTTAGATAACTTGTATGCTAGTATACAAATATAGTATTATCAAGCTATTCCAAATGAATCAAATTTTATGCCCTATCTTGTATACTAGTATATTCAGTTTTTATCTCTATCCTTGTATACTAGTATTTAAGAGAAAAAGGGTATTGAGGAGTATGAATTAATGAAAGCGATACAAGTGGTTAAACCAGGGCAGCTTGAAATAATTGAAAAAGAAATGCCACAGATTCAGCATGAAAATGAAGTTCTGATTCAAGTGAAGATGGCTGGTATCTGTGGTTCAGATGTCCATATCTATCATGGAACCTCACCAGTCGCTACCTATCCGCGAGTAATCGGACATGAAGTCACTGGCCAAGTAGTAAAGACTGGTGAAGACGTTACCTCCCTTAAGGTAGATGATCATGTTGTCATCGAACCGATTCTCACTTGTGGAGAATGCTATGCGTGCCGATCTGGACGGCAAAATGTCTGTCAAAATTTAAAGGTTTTTGGAGTCCACATTGATGGTGGTTATCAGGAGTATGTAGTTGTCCCTGAAAAAATGGCTCACAAAGTTGACCCAACATTAGATTGGAAAGAATCGGTTTTAGTGGAACCCTTCACAATTGGGGCACAAGCCAATTGGCGGGGGGATGTCAGGCAGGGAGATGTTGTGTTTATCATGGGCGCCGGCCCGATTGGGATTTGTTCCTTGCAGGTTGCAAAGTACAGAGGGGCAACATGTATTATTTCAGATTTAAGTGAAGAAAAGCTGTCCTATGCCCAAAGCCTTGGTGCCGATTTTACGATCAACCCGTTGAAAGAAGATATTTTTCAAAAAGTAAATGAATTAACCGAGGGAATGGGAGCGAATGTTGTCATCGATGCCGTATGTACAACAAAAACATTCGAACAAGCTGTCCAACTTGCATCGGTTGCTGGAAGAATTGTTGTATTAGGATTTAGTGAAGAAAAGTCAGGGATTCCGCAGCTAGAGATTACGAAAAAAGAACTGACAGTCAGTGGATCCAGATTGCAAACGAACCAGTTTCCAGAAGTAATCGATCTTTTTAATAGTAGAAAAATAGATATAAATAGCTTTGTAACGCATACGTTTCCTTTCGAGCAAGTGAAAGAAGCGATCCATTTAATCGAAACAAATCCAGATGCAGTAAGAAAAGTTCATTTAGATTTTTCACGATAAAAATAGAAGGAGTGGATATCGATGCAAATGACATGGAGATGGTATGGTGAAGGGAACGACTCTATTACACTTGACCATATACGGCAAATTCCGGGTGTAATGGGAGCCGTTTGGTCTCTGCATGATAAGGTTGCAGGGGAAGAATGGGAAATGGAAAGAATTCAAGAAGTTGCGGACCAAATTCGGAGTAAAGGATTCAGCCCGGCTGTTGTAGAAAGCGTAAACATTCATGATGATATCAAAATCGGATTGCCTACCAGGGATAAGTATATCGATATTTATATCGATACCATTAAAAAGCTTTCTAAAGTCGGAGTTAAAGTGATTTGCTATAATTTTATGCCGGTTTTTGACTGGACAAGAACGGATCTATATAAGGAGTTACCTGACGGTTCCAATGCCCTGTTTTATGAAAAAGCTGCGATTACCGATGATCCAAAAGATATGGTTAAAAAAATCCTCGAGGGTGCCGGTAATTTTACCTTGCCTGGCTGGGAACCGGAGCGTTTAGCCAAGCTGGATGACTTGTTTAAAGCCTATGAGAGTGTGACAGAAGACATTCTTTTCGACAACTTGAAATACTTCCTAGAACGAGTGATACCTGTATGTGAAGAATATGATGTGAAAATGGCGATCCACCCGGATGATCCAGCTTGGCCGATTTTCGGATTGCCGCGTATTATTCGTAATCGAGATTATATCAGAAGATTCCTTAATCTTGTAGATAGTCCATACAATGGGTTAACCTTCTGCACAGGCTCATTGGGATCTAATACAGAGAACGATTTACCTGCCATGATTCACGAATTCCATGATCGAATTCACTTTGCACATATCCGAAATGTGAAAGTGTTTGAAAATGGCGATTTTATTGAAGTCTCTCATCGCGGGCAGGATGGAAGCGTCGATGTAGCCGAAGTCATCAAAGCGTACCATGAAAATGGATATACAGGTTATGTTCGTCCGGATCACGGTCGTCACCTTTGGGGCGAAGAGAAACACTGCAGACCTGGTTATGGGCTGTATGATAGAGCGCTTGGAATCATGTACATGCTGGGTGTTTGGGACAGCCTGGAAAAAGAGAAAGGAAGAGAGCTAAGTGCTACAGTTAAAGAGAAGCAGTATAGTAAATGAAGCTGAAGCATGGAAAAAAATTGGAGTCGAACTTCCGCAATTTGATTTTAACCAGGTTGCCAAAAATACGATAGAAAAGCCGCAGTGGGTCCACTTTGGTGCCGGAAATATTTTTAGGGGCTTTGTTGCCAATGCTCATCAAAAACTGTTAAACCAAGGACAAGCCGAGACCGGAATTATCGCAGTGAAAACGTATGATTTTGAAATGATCGACCGATTAAATAAGCCCTATGATAACCTGACCCTGCTTGTGACCATGAAAGCAAACGGCTCTTTTGAGAAGACCGTCATTAACAGCATTGTCGACACTATTGCAGCTGATTTTAACAGGAAAGATGAATTTAAGCGACTTGTCGGGATTTTTGAAAATCCAAGTCTGCAGATGGCCAGCTTTACGATTACGGAAAAAGGCTATACCTTGACGAATCCATCCGGAGAGTTCATAGGCATTATTAAGAAAGATTTTGAAACTGGATTGGATAACCCGGTCCATGCCATGAGCATTGTAACATCGCTTGCCTACCGCAGATATTTGAAAGGCCAATATCCGATGACTTTCGTCAGTATGGATAACTGTTCACATAATGGCGACAAGCTCAAAGCTGCCGTCTTAACGATCGCAAAGGAATGGTTCAAAAGGGGATATGTGGAGGAAGGCTTTATTGCTTATCTCGAGGATGAAGGCAAGATCACCTTCCCTTTCACCATGATTGATAAAATTACGCCAAGGCCATCTGAAAAGGTGAAAGAAGCTCTTCTTGACCAAGGGATTATCGGCATGGACATCATAGTCACACCGAAAAATACGTATACGGCGCCTTTCGTCAATGCAGAAGTAAGTGAATATCTTGTCATAGAAGACAAATTCACGAATGGTCGTCCAGCCATGGAGCAGGCGGGAATTATTTTTACGGACAGGGAAACGGTGAACAAAATTGAAACGATGAAGGTAACCACTTGCCTGAATCCGCTTCATACAGCATTGGCTGTTTCCGGCTGCCTGCTTGGCTATACTTTGATTGCAGATGAAATGAAAGACGAAACACTGAGAAAATTTGTAGAATTGATCGGTTATCAAGAAGGATTGAAGGTAGTGGTCAACCCTGAAATTATCAGCCCGAAAGCCTTCCTGGATGAAGTTTTGAACGAACGCTTTTCCAACCCTTATATCCCGGATACGCCGCAGCGCATCGCGTGCGACACATCCCTAAAAGTAGGAATCCGCTTCGGTGAAACTTTGAAGTCCTATGTAAAAAGTGAGGACCTGAATCCGGCCGATTTGAAAGCTATCCCGCTTGTAATTGCAACGTGGTGCCGCTATCTCCTCGGCATTGATGATGAAGGAAAGCCCTTTACTCTAAGTCCTGACCCGCAGCTTGAGACCCTGAAAGCGGCTCTTCGGGGTGTTGCTTTGGGTGACCGAACATCTAACATAAATTTAATCCTGTCCAATGAAGCTATCTTTGGAGTCAATTTGTATGAGATAGGGTTGGGCGAAAAGATTGAGTCCATGTTTTATGACATGCTTGCAGGTACCGGTGCCGTCCGCCGTACTTTGGAGAGGTATTGTCTTTAAGATAAGAAAAAAATCACGGTTGGTTAGGAGCGGATGGGCTATGAGAAGTTTCTCATGCCCATTTCCTATTATTAATATCTGTCGTTGGAAAAGGAATAAATTAAAGGTGGGGAAAATAATGAAAAAACTAAACGTATTATCGAGAATATCCGAATGTGGGGTAGTAGCTGTTGTAAGAGCAGATTCCAAGGAAGAAGCCATTAAAATATCAGAAGCATGTGTAGAAGGCGGCATTCAAGGGATTGAGGTTACCTTTACTGTACAAGGTGCTGATGAAGTAATCGAAGAATTAGTTTCTATTTATGGTGAAAATCATGATGTCGTCATTGGAGCCGGAACGGTTCTTGATGCAACGACAGCAAGGATCGCGATTCTTGCCGGTGCACAGTTTGTCGTTAGTCCGGCATTTGATGCAGATACAGCAAAACTATGTAATCTCTATCAAATACCATATATGCCGGGATGCATGACTATCACTGAAATGAAGCATGCGTTAGAAGCCGGGGTCGATATTGTTAAGCTATTTCCTGGAAATGCATTCGGTCCTGACTTTGTCACAGCTGTAAAAGCTCCTCTTCCACATGTGAACATTATGCCAACTGGCGGAGTCAACCTTGATAATGTGGATAAATGGATAAAAAATGGCTGTGTCGCTGTCGGTGTGGGTGGAAATTTAGTGGCACCAGCCAAACAAGGGAATTATGACAAAATTACTGAATATGCAAAGCAATATGTCCAAAAAGTACAAGAAGCAAGAGGGAACTACTGATGAAAAAAATAGTTACACTTGGTGAAATTATGCTTCGCTTTTCCGTAGAAAATGGTGAACGGCTTTTTCAAGCTGATCAGCTAAGGATGCATTATGGCGGTGCAGAAGCGAATGTAGCCATTTCACTTTCAAACCTTGGACATGACGTCTATTTTGTTAGTAAAGTACCGGAAAATCCATTGGGAATAGCTGTTGAGAGACATTTGAAATCTTACGATGTCCATACTGACTATCTGATTAAAGGCGGGGAACGGTTAGGTTCCTACTATTTGGAAACTGGAGTAGGACAAAGAAATTCCCAAGTGACGTATGACAGGAAGTACTCCAGTTTTTCGATGCTTAGACCAGATGAAATTGATTTTGATGAAGTTTTTTCAGGGGCGGAACTCTTTCATGTTACCGGAATCACCCCGGCACTATCCCCAGGCTTAAAGGAACTTACATTGCAAGCGCTAAAAAAAGCGAAGGAAAAAGGGGTTCTTACCAGCTTTGATTTTAATTACCGGGCAAAACTTTGGAGCCAGCAAGAAGCAGCAGATACGTTTAAAACATTACTTCCATTTGTTGATATATGCTCCTTCGGCGAATTGGATGCCGTTTATATTCTCGGCCTAGATCAAGCCGACCCTTCCTTGTTCAAAGAGGATAGATTGAGGTATTACTACTCAAAAATGATTGAATTGTATCCAAACATTCAGTCGATCAGTTCAACGTTCCGAACTATTATTTCTGCTTCAACTAATACTCTTCAAGGAAACTATTTCACTGGCGGGAAGTTATACCAATCAGAGATTTTCCAGATTGATCACATCGTTGATCGCGTAGGCGGCGGTGATGCATTTGCGGCAGGTATTTTACATGGAATCTTAGAAAATAAGCCTTCCCAGGAACTAATCACATTTGCGACAGCAGCATCTGTCTTAAAACATACAATACATGGTGATTGTAATGTGTTTTCAGTAGATGAGGTAGCTGCTTTTGCAAATAATGGCCCAGGGAAAATAGCCCGCTAAAAGTTGAAATCAATTGATCGAGGGACTATCGAAATGCCTATTTCACCGCTTTTGGTGGAGTAGGTTATTTATTTATGTTATCCAATCGATAATTAAATAGTTTACTATCGCATTAAATGAAAAATCATTTATTGGGTAAGAGTTCTGTTGCTCTGTTGACTTCAGTAACTTGCAGAAGTAAAATTTTGTATATAAGAATACTAAATAACAAAAGAATAAAGGGGTTTCATATTGAGTCTTAAAAGTATCACCACAAATGACAGAAAAACACTTGGAAAAAAAGCCTATACTAAAATCCGGGAAGAAATTATTACGTTAAACTTTAGGCCTGGGCAAATGTTATCGGAAAGTGAACTGGCTGCTACTTTAGGAGTAAGTCGTACGCCTGTTCGCGAAGCTTTTTTAATGCTTCTGCAAGAAGAATTACTTGAAATAATTCCACAGCGAGGTGCACGAGTTGCTTTAATATCAGTAAAGAAAGTGGAAGAAGCCAGGTTTGTAAGAGAAAGTTTGGAAATAAGTGCTTTCAAATCAGCAGCCAGAAACTGGAATTCTGATGATTTACGTCAAAAAGATATTGAAGCAAAAGCGATTGAATTAATTAAAAAACAACAAAAAGCCGCTTTAAGGGGAGAAAGTATAGAATTCTTGCAGTTGGATGAGATATTTCATCAACTTTTTTTGGAACTAGTTGAAAACCAAACATTAATTTCTGTTGTGTCACAAATGAGAGGTCATTTGAATCGGATGCGATACTTAGAGTTAAAGACACCAAACCATATGGAAAATGTGGTAAGTCAACATCAAAGTATTCTTAAAGCCGTTTTTTCCAATAACGAGGAGGAAACAGAGAAATTATTGCAGTACCATTTTAGCCATAAAAAAGACGAATTACCAGTAGTAATAGAAATGCATTCTGACTATTTTACTTCTTAACTAGACCTCATAGGGTACCTAATCATTTAACGAAAAAATCGACAGGCTGCACCTGTCGATTTTTTTTGGAACTTAATGTCTCTTTAAATGTTATACTGTTATTTTTACGGATTTCGTGTTAGTGCTGGGATACTTAATGGGACGAACAAAACGGATTACAGATAAGGAAGCAAAGATTGCCAATCCGCCTGCAAGTAAAAACGCAGATGTAAATGAACCGGATCTATCAACAAGGTATCCAGTTAAAGCCGGTCCTATAATTCCAGCTGTGTTCGCTAAAAAGTGCATAAATCCACCTACAGATCCAACACTGCTGCGCTCAACAACATCCTGGACGATTGCCCAGTATATTGCCCCTGTCAAATATAGGAAAAATACTGAAAACGCAACCAATGTTACCGCACTGACTGTTGTTGTTACAAGACCAGCCCCTCCGATACAAACAGCTGAAATAAATAGACAAGTTACAAGCACAACTTTTCTTGAGAACAATACACCTTTATTTGTGAATTTTTTGAAAACAAAATCTGAAACAAATCCGCCAGAGGCTAGTCCGATAAATCCGACAATCCATGGAATCATGGTTATAACACTCATTTCCTTAACATCCATGTGACGAGCATCTACCAAATAACTTGGAAACCAAGTTAAGAAGAAGAATAAAATGTAGTTATAGGAAAAGAATGCAAATGCTGTGAATAATACTGTTTTCTGTTTCAAATAAAAGGTTAATGGACGTTTTTGTTGTGGAACCTTGTTGTTTTTTACAACAGTTGACTTTTCCGCAGATGCAGCAGGTTTTTCTTTAACAAATTTCCACCAGAATATTGCCCAAACAAGACCTAAAACCATAATAAAAAGGAAGGATATCTTCCAGCTGAATGTAATGGCGATAAAACCTACAATTGGTCCGGAAATGGCTCCACCAAGAGGTGTTCCACTATTCGTCAAACCAACAGCAGACGCACGTTGGTCAGCTGGGAACCAGTTATTGACCATTTTACTGATTGTTGCCGAAAGCGGGCCCTCACCCATTCCAAATAAAACACGAATGACAATTAAACTTGTAAATCCAACGGCTAATGCAATCGCACCACTAAATAATGACCAAACGATCATGGCAACAAACAAAGTAAGTTTCGCACCGTATTTATCAGAAGCCATTCCCCCAATAAAGTTGAAAATGGCATATCCAACAGAAAAACTACTAAAAATGATTCCCATTTGTGTTGCTGATAATGATAAATCTTCCTTAATAAATGGAGCACCAATGGATAATGCAGAACGGTCTAAATAATTGATTACGCCAGCTATGAATAATAAAATCATTACAGGTAATTTATCTTTTGTGAACATTTTTGATAACATTCATTTACCCCCTAAAATTTTGTTAACGCTTTCTCGTAATATCTAAATCATTCCACTTATTCTTTTAAATGATTTTCTAATTTACTTGATCATGTGCAACTGATTCCTTATGGGAATCATTCGCATCCCCAGATCACCTTTTACACTTCAACAATAGCCTTAATTACCTTTGCCTCTGGAGTTAACCAGCCTTCAAATTGATTGATCAGCTCATCGAAGCTTGCACGATGTGTAATATACGATTCGATGTCCACTCCGCCATTTTGTATTGTCTTCACTACATATTCAAAATCTTCCCGTGTAGCATTGCGGCTTCCCATTAATGTAAGTTCTTTTTTATGGAAATCAGGGTCATCGAACAAAATATTACCCTTGGTTAAACCAACAAAGATTAATTTTCCGCCATGAGCTGGATAGTTAAACGCATCAGACATAGATTTAGCATTTCCTGTTGCATCAAATACAACTGTTGGCATTTCTCCATTAGTAATTTCCTTCAAATTCTCAATTGGGTTTTCCAAGGCGTTCACAGTATAATCCACACGGGCCCATTCACTGCAAAACGCTAAACGTTCTTCGTTTACATCCATTGCGATCACTTTTGCCCCTTCATGCTTAGCAAAAGCCATGACACCCAAACCAATAGGACCTGCACCGATTACTAAAACGAACTCTCCCTGCTTGAGTTCAGAACGTCTAATGGCATGTGCCCCAATACTTAAAGGTTCTATCATCGCAGACTGGTCCAGTGTCAGCCCTTCTGTTTTGACTAAATGATTGTAAGGGACTGTGATCCATTCACTCATTCCGCCTTCAATGTGGACACCCAACACTTTCATATCTGTACAGCAATTCGTTTTTCCATTTCTGCAGGCAATACATTCACCACATTCCATGTACGGAATGACTGATACTTGATCCCCTGCCTTTAAGCCAGCAGGGTTCTCACCGATCGATTCAATTTCACCAGAAAGTTCATGACCGAGTGTACGGGGATAGCTGAAAAAAGGCTGGTTTCCTCTGTACGCATGGTAATCAGTTCCGCAAATACCAATGCGGCGGATGCGGACTAAAGCTTCTCCCGTTTTAAGCTCAGGCCGTTCAACTTCAACCATTTTGAATTGATTCGGTTGTTCACATACAATACTTTTCATTGGGAATTACACTCCTTTAATTTAATAGATAATTTAAATCTATAATACTTCCTATTTTTAGAAATTTATTTATCTTATAGAATTACACCGTCTTTAAAAATACTAATTTCTTTAAAACCAAACCTCTCATTATTGGTTTCCTTTTCTCCTGATGCGAGGTCAAGAATATATTGGAATAAATCAACTTTCAGTTCATCCATGGTTTTTCTCTCAATCAACTGTCCAGCATTATAGTCAATCCAATTCTTTTTGCGGTTGGCTAAATCAGAATTTGTAGCTATCTTCACAGTTGGTACCGGTCCGCCAAATGGTGTTCCCCTTCCCGTCGTGAATAATACAATATGAGCCCCAGCTGCTGCTAATGCGGTAACAGAGACAAGATCATTTCCTGGTGCGTTGATTAAATTCAATCCAGGTTTTACTACGCGTTCACCATATGAACTTACATCAACAACGACAGCGTGTCCCCCTTTTTGTGTGCAGCCAAGGGATTTTTCCTCAAGTGTACTAATTCCACCTGCTTTATTTCCAGGTGAAGGGTTTTCATAAATTACCTGATCATGACGAATAAAATATTGTTTAAAATCATTAACTAAGTGAACAATCTTATTAAAGATCTCTTCATTTTCCGCTCGATTCATCAGGATTGTTTCTGCTCCAAACATCTCAGGAACTTCTGTCAAAATCGTTGTTCCACCATCTGCAACAATTAAGTCAGATACCGCTCCAACTAAGGGATTTGCTGTAATACCAGAAAACCCATCAGAGCCGCCGCATTTCAATCCTACTTTCAGCTTTGAAACAGGTACCGGCTGGCGTTTAAATTGTTCTGCATAAGCTACTAATTCTTCAATTAAACTTAAACCAGTCTCTAATTCATCTTCCACTTCCTGGGACTTCATGAACTTCATGCGATTTGGAGGATATTCACCAATAACCTCTTTAAAAGATTCAATTTGGTTATTTTCGCATCCCAACCCAACAATCAAGACACTTGCTGCATTTGGATGTTGGGCCAAAGCAGCTAATAGCTTTTGTGTATTAGACAAATCATCCCCTAATTGGGAACATCCAAATGGATGGGAGAAATGATAGATTCCATCAATTCCGCGATCCTTAAACTTTTCACTCGCCATTTTAGCAAGTACTTCACATGTTTTATTGATGCAGCCTACCGTATTGATAATCCAGATTTCATTTCGGATTCCAGCATCCCCGTTTTCACGAAGATATCCCTGGAATGTATGCTCCGATTCTTTCATTCCATTCTGTTGACTTAATGGTTGATACGAATATTCCAAAATACCTTGTAAACCAGTTTCTAAATTATGTGCATGGATCCATTCCCCTACGGAAATATCCCTTTTTGCCTTTCCAATCGAATATCCGAACTTAAGAACATCCTCTTTCTCTTTTACAGGCCGAACTAAAATTTTATGTCCTTTTGGAATATCCTCTAAAACATTGATATTTAGTATTTCATTTTCTTCCGTTTGAATCTGAATGTTTTCCCCTTTACCGATTTCTTGCAATGAAATAACAACGTCATCTTTTGCATTCAATTGAACTACATTATTCATTTCATTTCCTCCAACCTTTTTAATTGTTAGTACAATGTATTAACAATCGTTCGTCATATTAACGAACATATAACAAAAGAAAACCCTTTCAATTTCAATTCCCCTTCATCTTACCATCAATATTTGAAATGAAAATTACATTTTTTGCTTCATTTATACCTTTTTTTGATATAAGATACAATTGGGTGATGAGCTATATGAAAACGATAACAAAAATTTCAAACAGTAACTTACTGTTTCCTTTTTCTTTTATTTATCAAGATACTAAAAGTCCACAAAAAGAACTGGCTGACCATATTCACGATTATTATGAAATTGTTTATGTATATAGTGGAAAAGGGACTTTTTTCATCGATGATATTTTTTATGACATGAAACAAGGTGATGTATTCCTTATCCCGAACAATATCATTCATCGTGCCATGCCTGACAAGGCTGAACCTATAACATCGACCATTATTTTTTTCAGCCCAACATTAATTTATAATGTCTTACTTGATGATTCTTTCTCTTATTTAAATTTGTTTGATATGGCAAAAAAAAAGAAAACTTATAAAATATCCCTGGAACTGGAGAATCAACAGAAGACGGAAGAAAAACTCTTAAATATTTTTCAAGAAACGGTAAAAAATGAACTGGGATCTAGACATGCCTCATTGCTATTCGTTCATCAGATCATACTTGACTTATATCGTGCACAAATGGATAAAAAACAGCACTTAATCGAAGCGAATACCTATGGACCAGATTGGGTCAAAGAAATTTTAGTCTATATTAATCAAAATTTAAGTCATCAATTAGCCCTGACCGAACTTGCTAAAGAGGCCCTTGTCAGTACCTCTCATTTTAGTAGAGTATTTAAACAAATAACCGGAATGGGCTTGACCGTGTATATAAATAATAAAAGAGTCATTAAAGCCAAAGAACTTTTATTGGAAACGAATCATACAGTTTCCTTTATTGCCGAAGAGTGTGGATTTGAAAGCATGACCCATTTTCATAGAATCTTTAAAAAATATATGGATATGACTCCAGCTAATTATCGAAAAGAAAATAAAATGTTCCACACTCCTAACATATAAAAATCAAAACACCACAGGATCAAAATATCCTGTGGTGTTTTAGTATCAAAATAAGGTATAAATATAGCAAAAACTGTGATTTTTATTCCGTTTATTGATGATACAATATTTTTGTAAACATGTTAACGTTTTCATGGGGATTTAAGAGGAGGCTTTATAACATGCAAAAATTAACGAAGGAAACATGGGCTGATTACAGAGAATATCCGGAAAAGGTCATACAGTTTGGTGAGGGGAATTTTTTAAGGGCCTTTGTTGATTGGAAAAT
This sequence comes from Bacillus sp. ISL-7, assembly GCF_018613065.1. The sequence continues at coordinate 87,081 of NZ_JAGGQW010000001.1, forward strand.
CGACAAAATGAATAAAGAAGCAAATTTTAATGGAAGTGTAGTAGTCGTTCAGCCAAGAGAACATGGAACGGTTCATAAATTAAATGAACAAGACGGGTTATACACACTTTACCTGCAAGGAATCAAGAACAAGCAAGCTGTTAGGGAGCATAGCGTGATCAATTGTATCAGCAGGGGAATTAACACGTATACAGATTACTCCCAGTATTTAGAGTTGGCAGAAAACCCTGAATTAAGATTTATCATTTCAAACACAACCGAGGCCGGAATTTATTTTGAGGAAAATGATAAATTGGACGATCAACCGCAGAAAAGTTATCCGGGGAGATTAACAGCTCTTTTATACCACCGATTTAAAGCATTCGAAGGCGATACAAACAAAGGATTTATCATTATTCCTTGTGAGTTAATTGATCGAAATGGCGAAAAACTGAAGAAAATCGTCCTTCAACATGCGCACACTTGGAATTTGGGAGAAGAATTTGTTCATTGGGTCCATGAAGCCAATACATTCTGCTGCAGCCTTGTCGATCGAATTGTTCCTGGTTATCCAAGAGATACCATTAATGAAATCACGGAAGAATTAGGATATCAAGATGATCTTGTTGTCGTAGGAGAACAATTCCACTCATGGGTCATTGAAGGTCCTGATTGGATTAAAGAGGAATTTCCAACTGATAAAGCAGGTCTTGATGTTAAATTTGTCAGCGATATGACTCCATATCGGACAAGTAAAGTTAGAATTCTAAATGGTGCCCATTCTGCCATGACTCCTGTCGCTTATTTATACGGATTAGAAACAGTGGGTGAAGCCGTTACAAATAAAATAACCAAGAAGTTTGTGGAAGAGTTAATTTATGAAGAAATTATTCCAGTTTTAGATTTGCCGGAACAAGAATTGAAGCTTTTTGCAGAAGCTGTGCTTGAAAGGTTTATGAATCCATTTGTAAATCACTATTTAACTAGTATTGCCTTAAACTCAATGTCTAAGTTTAAAACAAGGGATTTACCGTCCTTGCTTGAATATCTGGACAAGAAGAAGGAACTTCCCAAAAAATTAACCTTCTCCCTTAGCGCCTTAATCAGTTACTACAAGGGAAAAAGAGGGGAAGAAGAAATACAACTGCAGGATGATCAAGATATTTTAGATTTATATAAAGCCTTATGGGAAAACTATGGAAATACAGAGAGTGGTCTAAAACAAATTGTTACGTCTGTACTTGCATATGAAAAAGTTTGGGGTATGGACCTAAATAATGTGCCAATGTTAACAGAGGCTGTGACGAATTATCTCATTAAAATTGAAAATGATGGGATGAAAGAAGCTATTAAAGAGGTTACTAAATTGAATGCCACAATTGAATTTGACTGATCCTTTCCCATAATGGAACAATAATGTGCTTAGAATTTTCTTCGTAAGATGCACACCAAGCGATAAATAGCTGCGAAAATTTGAGCCTCTCGTTTGGTAAAGAGAGGTTCTTTTATATATTTAAAAAATTTTTAAAAAAGGATTATCTTCGTTTGAATTCTACCTTTTCGGAAATCATAAGATAAGGTTTCTGCTTATAAAAAAATCGTTTTATCTAAGGTAAAATTTCAAACAAGGAGATCAAAAAAATGAATGCGATTAATACGAATGATGCCTCTATAGAAAAAAAAGAAACGGTCATGAATAAAATTTTAGGAGCAATCAGTGGAAGTTTCGCGCCTATTTTAGGGGTACTTGCTGGATCTGGATTAATTTCAGCCTTATTATCCATTTTATCGACATTAGGATGGTTGTCTCCTAAAAGCGGAACCTTTGCCATACTTTCTGCAGCTGGACATGCTGTTTTTTATTTCTTCCCCGTTTTTCTAGGGATTACATTAGCCTTAAAACTGGGAGCCAACGGCTATGTTGGTGGTGCGATCGGTGCAGCACTTTTGGAACCGCATTATACGGGTTTAGTTGCAGCAAATGCTCAAAACGTAGATTTCTTAGGGATTCCGGTTATATTAGCAAATTATTCTTCAACCGTTTTTCCTATATTAATGGCTGTTTCCATACATTCCGTATTAGATAAGTTTTTGAAAAGAGTAATTTATAAAGACTTACAAATGTTTCTAAATCCACTTATCTCATTAATGGTGATTGTTCCTTTAACCGTACTCGTATTTGGTCCTTTTGGTACATATGTGGGCGGGGCCTTAGCAGTGGTTATCAAATTTTTAAGTTCAAAAAGTGGAATGTTAACTGGAGCGGTGATGGGAGCTGCGTGGTCATTCCTGACTATATTAGGCCTCCACTGGGCGATAATTCCAATATTTATTGCAAATCTTGCGACTGGCGGTGATCCGCTTAGTGCGATGATATCAGCAGCTCCTTTTGCTCAAATCGGGATGGGTCTTGGGGTGTTCTTTAAAACGAGAGATAAAAATTTGAAAACGCTAGCTGGATCAGGGCTTATCCCTAGTGCCTTGGCAGGTACAACAGAAATCATTACATACGGTATCCTAGTACGTTACAAACGAACGATGCTTTTTGTTGCAGTAGCCGGAGCAATTGGCGGAGCAATAAATGGGGCATTTGAAGTAAAAGGGACGGCATTCGCTCTCCCAAGTTTCTTGTCGATTCCTGTATTTACACCAATCGGACTATATTTAATGGGGACTTTAACGGCTTTAGTTATCGCTTTGGTTCTGACACTTGTATTTGGATATGAAGGGAAAAGCGATGCAGTCCCTGCCAAAACGGCGAAAGAATTTGGACTAGCGAATGTAAAGAGGGAAACCATTTTAAGTCCATTAAGCGGGGAAATTGTTCCATTAAGTGAAATTAGCGATCCGCTTTTTTCAACTGAGACGGTAGGTAAAGGAATTGCGATTGAACCCACAAACGGTGAAGTGATCTCACCCGTTGATGGAACGGTTACCACTCTATTTCCAACCGAGCATGCCATTGGGATTACATCAGAAGATGGGGCTGAAATCTTAATTTGTATTGGGGTTGATACCATTAATTTAAAAGGACAATTTTTCACTTCTCAAGTAAAACAATGGGATACAGTGAGAAAGGGCGACTTGCTAATTCAATTTGACATTGAAAAAATTAAAGCTGAAGGCTTTGATGTAAAAACTCCTGTAGTCATCACTAATACCAATCAATATGTTGATGTTGTCCCAGCTATAGATGGGAAAGTCCAGGCAAAAGATGAATTAATCAAGCTGGTTGTATAAATGAAAACCCGCTGATTGGAGTGTCCGCTAAGACAGTTCACATTTTTATTGAGACATATTAAGTAGGATTGTTGATAATAAAAAGAAGAAGCAGGGACCCGGGTAAGGGCCAGCCTATTTCTTTTCATAGCAGGTATTTAACAAATGTTTAAAAAAATGAATATCTGCTATATTACATAATTACATAACTTGCCAATTTTCTCTACTTCCACAGATACGATGTCTCCTGACTTCATGGGACAACTGCCAGCAGGTGAACCAGTAGCCAAAATATCACCTGGCTCAAGTGTCATAATTTGTGAAACCCAGCTGATAAGGAAAGGAATGGACAATGACATCTGGTTCGTATTACCATCTTGTACGACCTTGCCGTTTAAAGTTGTAACTATACGTAAATTGGTTGGATCTATACCTGTCACAAGACACGGACCCAACGGACCAAAAGTGTCAAAGCCTTTGCCGCGTGTAAACTGTGGATCTTTTTTAGTAAGATCTCTTGCTGTTACATCGTTAAATATCGTACAGCCAAATACATAATCCAAAGCTTCTTCTTCTTTAATGTTTTTTCCTCGTTTCCCAATAACTAGTGCCACTTCTCCCTCCATCTCCACCTGCTGGGTTAAATGACTTGGCGGAAGAATGATTTCTCCCCGGTCTGGAATCAAGGAAGTTCTAGGTTTTAAAAATAAAAAGGGTTCTTTGAGATTGGCCTGTCCACCTGTCTCTTTTGCGTGTGCAGCATATGTCCAGCCGAAATTAACCACTTTTGAAGGTTTTACAGGCTCTAGTATTTTCACATCATCATAGTTAACTCTTACACCATCAAATTTTAGTTCATTATCTACAATCTCAGTAAAAGTACTTGACAATTGTAAAATTTCGTCATCCTCAACAATTCCGTAATATATTCTACCGTTACGATTCTGATAACGAACGATTGTTTGTGTTCGTTGCAGCAATTGCAATGCCATTTCTTACACCTCATCTATAAATTGTAGTTCTTTCAATAAAGTTTTAAATCGCTACTAATGATGAACAAGGTTCAAGGTAAACCATCTCAGTTAGGATCTTATAGCCATGAATAGCATTAAAAGCCTCTATAGCTTCTTTTTCCGTATCATATTCATATATTTTCGAGTATATTCCATCTGAAAAGACAGTGATAACCCACATATAAAGTACCTCTCCTTTTTATCAGCTTTTGGTATTATACCGAGAAATCTAGCTTTAATGATAAAAAACAAGGCCGTGAAGGGTGTAAATTCCCAGCCTTGTCCGCTATTTAGTCCTGTTTATTTAGCCCACAAGCCAAAGAAAAAGCTTGCAAGCACAAGGATGATCGCTCCGCCCAGACGGGTAGCTAACTGAGCATAGGACATTAAGATCATTCTATTAGATGCGCCTAATATTTCAAGGTCACCTGATCCCCCGCGGTTAACGTGACATAGACCTCCGGCGATTGCTGACTCAATTTCATAGAATCCAACCACTTTCGCAAACAACCAACATCCAGCTACAGCTCCAGAAACTGTAAATAAAGAGATAACAGCCGTTTGAAGGGATAGTGCATGGACTAGTGCGCTAAAATCGGTATAAGTGATCCCAACACCTGCTAAAAAGACGAATAATAGTTTACCCATCATAAATTCATTCACCTTTTTCAACCCATTTTTTGCACGTTCTGGAATGATATTTAATGCGTTAGCAATGATTAATAGAATGACCATGTATGCATAGGGGTGAATCGAGAAAGCACCGATTTTTGGAAGTAATCCTACTCCCACGAAATTTGAAAGTGCATAGAAGGCAACGGCAATAAATAGCCCAAAAGCAGCGTCCTCCATTGTAGCAGTATTTTTTTCTTTTGCTTCCTGTTTCGTAACTTGGCCTTTAATTAATTCACCATTTCCTGTCCACTTTGGTACTTTCTTTCCAATGCCATTTAGTAGAGCTCCTACCATAATCGCGAAAATGTTACTAATCGTTAAGATTGTAATAGCAGAAGAGTACCAGATTTTAGGATCCTTTCCAGTAACTTCTCCCCAAATTTGGCTCATGGGAATGGCACCAGCACCATTTCCTCCGCCCATAATTGGTAAAGCATAGTTCATGATGACTTCCTTATAATCTACACCAACAATTAATCCACCAACAATGGCCAAGATAAAGGCAGAAAATGTACCAATGAGAACCATTGGGATAAATCCACCGATTGCTTTACCTAAAAAGTTTCTCTTAATAGAAAGAATGGAGCTTGTAATAATAACAGAAATAAAGAAGTCCAGCATACCCATTTCATCGAAAAGAGACTTTACCCCATCAGATACATCTGTCGTAATGACTCCTATAGAGACCAAATAGGAAGCGCCCAAGAAAGCAAGCAAAGAGCCGCCGCCAAGATAGTCCTTCCAAATTGGTAAGGTGTCGCCAACCTTTCCAAAGAAGAACCCAACAACAAATAGAACAAGGATATCCGTTGCAAAGTTTACAGGAAGGGATTTAGTCATTAAACTAAATGCTAAGATTACTGCACCCGCGAGCCAACCCCATAAAGGCAAACCATAAACGTTATAATTTATAAATCCTAATTTTGAAGAGACCTGTGGCATTACCTCTTCATATACTGGTACTTCTTTTCTAAGTCCCATAGATGTTCCTCCCAAGAATTGATTAAGAATAAAAATAGTAAAATAGTTGATCCTAGTTAATAGACACGACTGATAAAAAGAGAGTGAGATGATGCAATAATCAGCACAAACAAATGAATAAACGACTTTTTAGGACCGAATAATTTGAAATCGTTTACATTGAGTGTTTTAAAAAATCTCACTTTTTATTCTCCTTTCTTTTTATAAAATTATTAAGCTAGGTATAAAATAGCAATTTAAGTTTAAAAAGTGAATATTATAAAAATAAGAGTTAAAAAGATTATTATGGTGTATTTTGTACCTTTTGTTCATGATGAATAACAGAGAGAACAAGTGCGTAAAAAAAATAAAAGAATGGTTCATCAACCATTCTTTTAATCACGCATTCTATTTTTTTGTATAAATTCTTTCAGGACGTCCAACATCCCCGTAAGATAAATCCGCTCCGATTTGATCCTTTGCCACCAGGTATTCTAAATATCGACGGGCGGTAGGCCGGCTAATCCCAATTTTCTTGGCAAGCCTTTCTGCATTCAGACCTTCTTCAGATTGATTTAAAACTTCTGTTACTTTTTGTAATGTAATTTTATCAATTCCTTTTGGGAGATACGAATGGAGCTGTTCATTTTGTCTATTCATTAATTCGTCAATTTCTTCTTGGTTTACATTTTGATTTTCGCTTTGAATCTTTTTTAATTTATTGCGAAACTCTTGATATTTCTCAAGGGAATTTTTCAACCGTTCAAAGACTAAAGGCTTAACAATAAAATCAAAAACTCCACTGCGAAGAGCTTCTTTGACAGAACTAATTTCTCGGGAGGCAGTGATCATAATAACATCTGTTTCTTGAAATTGCTGGCGTATAACTTCCAGAAACTCCAATCCGTTCATATCGGGGAAATAAATATCTAACAGCACTAAGTCGGGACGGAGAATGGCTAACTGCTCTTTTGCCTCCTGTCCGTCTGTAGCTATACCAATGACTTGATAGCCAGGTGCTTTTTCCACCAGCCGGCGGTTAATTTCTGCAATTCGCACGTCATCTTCTATTATTAATACGGAAATTTCCTCACTTGGATATTGGTAAGCCATCTGGGATCCTCCTAAATATACTAAGATTTTGGAATAATAACGGTAAAAACAGACCCACCCTCAGGGTCAGGTATATAGGAAATATATCCATTTAATTTCTGAATGATTTTTTGAACTAAAAAGAGACCAACCCCGTGATTTTTCACCTTTTTAGTTGAAAAACCTCTTTCGAAGATTTTATCTTGAATTTCCGGTGCAATACCAACCCCCGAATCTTCCACTTCCAATAGTAAATCCTTTCCAAAATCAGAAAAGTAAATTTTAATGTTTTTTGCTTTCACTTCAGGTTTCATTACTGCCTCCATTGCATTATCAATGAGATTCCCTATAATGGTTGTCAAGCTCTCACGTTCAATCGATTCCGGAATTTCTTTGAAACTACTTTCCCGATCAATATCGAGATGTATTTTTAATTCATTCGCTTGATTTAACTTGCCAATAAGCAACCCGCCAATCATGACATCAGGAATTTCTTGTCTAATAAAGTTTACTAAGTTTTGATGAACATCAAATTCACGGGCAATGAAATCAATGGCTTCTTGGTAGGATTGAAGTTGTATTAGACCTGAAATCATATAAAGTTTGTTTGAATACTCATGTGTTTGGGCGCGTAAGGCTTCGGAATATTGTTTAATTTGCGACAGTTCTTGAGTAAGACGATATAGCTCTGATTTACTGCGGAAACTTGACACCCAGCCAGTTATATTCCCTTTTTCATCCCTTATTGGAAGATAATTTGCGATGAAGAATTCATCATTTAGAAAAAATTCCTTATCAAACACGGCTTTTCCATTTTCGATGATTTCTAATAAAGGAGAGTAAGGTGAAATTTCTAGGATGTTTTCTCCCAAAACCTTTTTTTCATTTGGCCATTGGAGCATGTGGATGGCCTTCTGATTAACCATTGTAATGGTTCCATCTAAATTTACTGCGACAATCCCTTCTTTGACTGATTCCAAAACAGCTTTATTTTCTTGGTATAAATGGGTGATTTCGTCCGGTTCGAGTCCAAGAATCGATCGCTTCATGCCGCGTGCAATAAGTAGTGCACCAATAATACCAACCAAAATAACACCGACAGAGATCAAAATAATTTTATTACGGTAATTATTTGTAATATCTTCAATATCTTTCATTGAAAAGCCCACTGCGACTATCCCGAGAATTTCCCCCTGTTGGCTGTAGATAGGGACGATTCCTCTCAAAGATGGACCTAATGAACCTTTTTCCTGTGAAATTACATACTTCCCTTTTAGTGCATTGTCATTATCCCTTCCCACCATGTTTTGCCCAATCCTTTCAGGAACCGGATGTGAATAGCGGATTTTATCACGGTTACCAACAACCACAAAATCGGCACCCGTTTGCTTTCGGACTTTTTCTGCTATCGGTTGAATAATATCCGAAGGATTTTTTTCGGAAAACGCTTCCCTAACTTCAGGAAAAGAAGCCACCGTTTCAGCAATTGACAAGACTCGATCTCCCAGTTGTTTGGTTAATGACTTGGAAATTAACGAATGAAAATAAAAGCTAAACACAAGGATAATTGGTAATAGTAAAGATAAAATTAATAAAGATAACTTCGTTTGTAACCGCATTCTTATCCCCTTCTGATGTTTTTTTGTTATGAACAAAATGTTCTTAATTCACCTAAATAATCTTATTGGCGCTTATTTATCAAATCTATATCTCTTAAATATTATGAGTTAGTATTAACGAAAAGCATAGAGGAAGATTTGAACATTTGTTGAAGGAGGTATGTATTGAACATATCATTTCAATCGTAAATAAATATGAAAGAAAAGGCTTGCAATTCGTCGGTACTGAGTAATATTTGTCGAGTACTCTGGAATTGAGCAATATTAATAATAATAATAATGGAGAATTGGAAAATGTGGTATGACAATTTTAGTAAACAAACCATAAATCTTCAACTACATACAGAAAGGCTTCAACTAGAGGAGTTCTTAAATAGGCAGAATTTAGCCCTCGATCGTGAGGTTGAATATTCAATTGCCTTAATTGATAGAGGGAAAATCGCAGCGACAGGATCACTGGGTGGAAGGGTCTTAAAATGCATTGCCGTTGATGAACAATATCAGAGCATGGGCCTTTCTTCTGCTATTGTCACGCATCTTATCGAGGAAGCCTGCTCGAGGGGAAGGACACACCTCTTTATCTATACCAAGCCAGAAAACAAGAATATATTTATAGACTTGGGCTTTTACCCAATTGCCGAGGTTTCATCAAAGGTGATCCTTATGGAAAATAGGCCGTATGGGGTTAAAAACTATCTGAATCAAATAATCAAGGAAAAAAGAGATTTTATACCTAAAAATGGGGATAAAAAAGGTATCGGGGCTGTTGTCGTTAATTGTAATCCTTTTACATTGGGCCATCAATATCTAATCGAGTACGCAGCATCCAAATGTCAACTGCTCCATGTCTTTGTTCTCGAGGAGGACAAATCAGTTTTTCCTGCTGCCATCCGATACAGGCTCGTTAAAGAAGGAGTCCAACATTTGCATAATGTCGTTCTTCATCAAGGAAAGGACTATATAATATCCGATGCCACTTTCCCATCATACTTTATGAAAGAATTTCAGGATATAGTGGAAACCCATGCAAAGCTAGACTTGGAACTATTTACACGTTATATTGCTCCATCACTTGGAATTGAAAAACGATTTGTTGGTCAGGAACCATGCTGCAAAGTTACAGCAGTCTATAACGACCTCATGCAAGAGATTCTCCCTGCACACGGCATAGAGGTTCAGGTGCTCCCGAGGCTTCAAAACGATGGACATCCAATCAGTGCCTCTAGAGTGCGGAAGTTAATCTGTGAAGGAAGACTTTCTGAAGTGAAACATCTGGTACCTGAAACAACGTATAGATTTCTATTAGCGCCTGAGGCTGCAGGGATTTTCCAAAAGCACCAGGCAGTTTGAAAAAAGATATTAATAGGAGGTTGATAAAAATGTTGAGTTTAATAGAAAGAGTAGAGATTAAGGAAGTAGCCATGGCAGGAACACTTGAGTCAAGCGATATCACTATCCACATTGAGAAAAACGAAGACAAGGGAATTATACTGGAACTGAAAAGCACTGTCGAAAACCAATTTGGCAAGCAAATCAAAAAAGTTATTTTAGAAACACTGCAAGAACTTGGGGTGGAGGATGCGGTTGTCGTTGCGAAAGATAAAGGGGCTTTAGATTGTACGATTCGTGCCAGAGTAAGGACGGCAGTAAGCAGGGCTACCCATCATGATTGTTTTCCATGGGGGGTGAAATAAATGGGCAGACTAAGAAGAAGTATGTTATATGTGCCGGGTAACAATCCAGGTATGATCAGGGATGCAAATATCTATGGAGCAGACTCCATCATGTTTGACCTAGAAGATTCTGTTTCTGTCAATGAAAAAGATTCAGCAAGATTATTAGTCTATCAAGCACTCAAAACAATGGATTATGGAAGGACGGAAATCCTTGTACGCGTTAATGGCTTAGACACTCCTTATGGCAGAGACGACTTTGAAGCGATTGTCAGAGCAAAACCTGATGCCATCCGTCTTCCTAAAACTGAAAAACCGGAAGATTTAGTGGAAGCGGATCAATTAATTACGCAAATCGAGAGAGAAGCTGGAATGGAATATGGAACCATCAAGCTAATGGCAGCTATTGAAAGTGCGCTAGGGGTTATTAACGCCTATCAAATTGCAACAGCTAGTAAGCGATTAATTGGGATCGCAATTGGTGCGGAGGATTTTGTAACAGATTTAAAAACGACAAGATCGAAAGAGGGAATTGAATTGCTGGCTGCACGAAGCCAAGTCCTCTTTGCTGCAAGGGCTGCCGGTATAGATGCCCTCGATACTGTTTTTTCTGATGTGGATGATGAGGAAGGTTTTATCCAAGAGGTCAAACTTGTTAAACAGTTGGGATTTGACGGAAAATCGCTTATTAACCCGCGCCAAATTAATATGGTGCATGATATCTATTCGCCAACTGAAGCAGAAATTAGGAAATCCATTGCTGTGATTGAGGCAGCGAAAGAAGCGGAGACAAAGGGGTCGGGTGTTATCAGCTTAAACGGTAAAATGATTGATAAGCCAATAGTCGAAAGAGCGTACAGAGTACTTGAACTAGCTAAGGCAGTTAATAGAGTCAGCGTTGAGGAGATGTTAGAATATGTATAATTCAATTGGTCGTAATATACCAGAAGAGATTTTTGGACTCGGAATTCTACCACTGTTCAATTCTAATGGATTGGTAAAAAATACTCAGCTATCCAAAGAACGATTTAGAAATTCAGATCGCAATAAAATCCTTGACTCCCTGGAAGCATCAATCAGAGAAACGGGCTTAAAAGATGGAATGACGATCTCCTTTCATCACCACTTCCGAAATGGAGATTATATCGTAAATATGGTGCTCCATACTATTGCAAGAATGGGAATTAAGGACCTTACCATCGCACCAAGTTCTCTTACAGATATCCATGCATCGTTAATTAACCATATTAAAAATGGAGTGATCCGGAGGATTGAGACCAGTGGACTAAGAGGTGAGTTGGCTGAGGCGATTTCGCACGGCTTAATGAACATTCCAGTTGTAATCAATTCCCATGGCGGCAGGGCAAGAGCGATTGCCTCAGGAGAATTACCGATTGATGTTGCCTTTTTAGGCGTCCCATCATGCGATCCTGCTGGTAATGCTAATGGATATTCTAGGGATAATTCAGCCGTATCTGAATGCGGCTCTTTGGGATATGCAAAGGTTGATGCCCAGTTTGCTAAACAAGTAGTTTTAATAACTGATAATTTGGTTGAATATCCAAATACACCATTTGGTATTCCAGAATCACAGGTGGATTATATCGTTGTAGTAGATTCCATCGGTGACCCGAAAGGAATTATGTCGGGGGCAACCCGCTTTACCAAAAACCCTAAGGATCTGTTGATCGCTCAGAATGCTGCTGATGTGATTGTCGCTTCAGGCTATTTCGAGAATGGATTTTCGCTGCAAACCGGATCTGGTGGAGCTTCTCTGGCTGCTACAAGATTTCTAAGAGAAAAGATGATTGAGAGAAATATCAAAGCAAGCTTTGCATTGGGCGGAATTACCGGACAAATGGTTGACCTTCATGAGGAAGGGTTGATAAAAAAACTATTGGATGTACAAGGCTTTGATTTGAAAGCCGTTGCTTCGCTTAAAAATAACCGCTTCCACCAGCAAATTGATGCAGAGTATTATGCGAGTCCTGATAACCAAGGAAGTGCGGTTAACCAACTAGATGTAACCGTTTTAAGTGCATTAGAAATCGACCTTGATTTTAATGTGAATGTTATCACAGGATCTGACGGAGTGATACGCGGAGCATCAGGCGGGCACTGTGATTCAGCTGCAGGAGCAGCCTGCTCAATTATTGTTGCGCCGCTGATCAGGGGCAGAATGCCATCCATTCTTGACAGGGTGCACACGGTCGTAACCCCAGGATGTTCGATCGATGTGCTGGTTACAGAACAAGGGATTGCAGTTAATCCTCTCAGACAGGATTTGTATAATAACCTTAAAAAAGCAAACCTGCCTGTTGTTTCCATTGAAGAGCTCAAGGCAAAGGCCAATCAAATTGTTGGAAGACCTGAACCTATCAAGGTTGAAGACAAAATTGTCGGTGTGGTTAAGTATAGGGATGGTTCTATCATAGATGTCATTCATCAAGTGAAGAAGGATTCTAGGAAATGACTAGAGGCAAAGAAATTACACTTGAGCAAATATTAGAGGCTCGCGAATATAGAGCTGCCCATCAGAAGGAATTAATAGAGAAATACAGGCTCCCTTTAGTATCCCTCACAGTCAATATACCAGGTCCAGTCAAGAAAACACCTGAGAGCAGCATTATATTTCTAGAGGGATGCAATGCATTAGTTAAAAAATTAAAAAAGGCTGCCATCTATCTGGAATATTTTGAAACCAACAGGCCCATTACGGGATATGAGGCCTATTTTGTTGTAAAAACAGATGAACGGACGTTAAAAGTTTATATGCTTGAGATTGAGAACGAGCATCCGCTGGGGCGGTTGTTTGATCTAGATGTAATCGGATCGGATGGAGTGCCCATTTCCAGGGAGGACTTTGGTCATTTAAAACGGAAATGCCTGCTCTGTGACGAGGATGCTCATAGCTGCGGCCGGAGCAGAAAGCATACAATAGAGGCGGTAACGCAAAAGATCCAAAGTATGGTAGATTCTTATTTATAAACTTGTATCTTAAGTTAATCATAGGCCAAACTACGATTAGCTTTCTGTGTAAATTAAAGGTATTTTATCCGAGTTTGGTCATTCTTTTTTTTGTGAATTTGAATGAATAGAAAGAGAGACGTTGAACATGGCAGAACAGTGGATTCAAACTATTTCACAAAAAGCGCTGCTTGCTTTGCTTTATGAGGTTTCTGCTAGTCCTAAACCGGGGCTTGTAGACAGATTTAACCAGGGAGCACATAAGGATATGGACTTCTTTACGTTTATGGCCAGCAGTGCGGCACTTAGTAATTACTTCAATGATTGTGTCTCTGCGGGAGTAGAATACGCAGGAAGAAATCCACAGGAACTGTTTAAAGCCTTAAGAAGTCTTGGGATGAAGGCTGAAAAGGCAATGTTTAAGGCAACAAACAACGTCAATACCCATAAAGGTCTGATCTTTTCTTTAGGAATCATTTGTGCCGCAGCATCTTGCTGCATGATGGAAAGTGAAAGCAAAAATGTGGATACAGAAACAATCTGTACAAAAGTTTCTCTCATGACACAAGGGATATGTTTGAGGGAACTGACTTACGTAAACAAGACTGAAAACCTGACCTATGGGGAAAAACTTTATCAGAAATATGGTCTTAAAGGTATTCGTGGAGAAGTTGAAAGCGGTTTTCAAACGGTACGGAATTATTCTCTTCCTGTGTTAAGTAAGTTAAATTCTTTAAAGACTTTACATCTTAATGATATCTTGGTTCAAACTCTTCTGCATCTAATGGCTGTAAACGAAGATACCAATATTGTCGCAAGACATGATTTAGAAATGCTGGGCTTTGTTCATCTTTATGCAGGGCGGGTACTGGATTCAGGTGGAGTGCTCACACAAGAAGGCATGCAAATGGTCTATGAAATGGACAGGGAATTCATTCGAAAAAATATCAGTCCTGGAGGATCAGCTGATCTTCTGGCAGTAACCATTCTGTTTGATCTTCTCTCAAAGTAGGAAGGAAAGTAGAACGAATGAACGTTGGGGCCAACTATTTGCGGGGAGCAACAAAAGACCTTGTCAAGGAAATGCAAATTCAATTACAAAAAATCGCACAAGGTGCGGCAATGATGACAGAAACAACGGTGAATTGGGAGATATTAGCGAGTCCATATGAAACGCTGCCTAATCAAATGTTAAATGATTTGATGTTTGAGAATATGTTACACGTGGAACATCAGGGATTTACAGCTGAGGAGCAATCATTCGGTAAAGAATTAGTAAATACACTAAAACCAGTTGGTTTATTTGATTCAAAGGAAAAGGAAGCGACAGTTGAGCTACTTCCAACCACTTGTCAGAACAATAAATTCGCATGGGGAAAAGGGCAGCTCCTCAGGCCCCAAAAAAGAGACCAGGCTTAAAATAAGGCCTGCTCTCTTTTTTTTTTGGATTATAATCTGGATTTTTAATTATCTGTTTTTGTTCCGTTCCGTGCTTTAAACATGTTATGGAATGGTTAGGTCGGTCGTTAATCATTCCTCTTTTTAAATCTTAAGAAAAGATTTATGAAAATTATCAATGAAAGTGTTAACTTGGGCCTTTTTTGGGCATTCTCTTTATCGGACGTATCATTCAAGGACTTTCCGCAGCTTGTATTATGCCATCAACGATTGCCTTAGTGAAAGCTTACTTTGATGGAAAAGACAGACAACGTGCCCTTAGTTACTGGTCCATTGGATCTTGAGGAGGTTCAGGGGTATGTTCGTTTGCAGGTGGGTGCCATTGCAACTTATATGGGATGGAGATGGATCTTTATCTTCTCTCTTGTATTTGCTCTTCTCGCTATGTGGCTGATTAAAGATACACCTGAAAGTAAAGCAGAAGGAACCGGTGCTTTTAAATTCGATTTTAGTGGTTTAGCGATCTTTATCGTCACCATGATCGCATTAAACGTAGCCATTTCCGCAACGGTTTATAGTTCAGTTGCAGCAACTGGAAGTGTAGCGACAGCTGCATCCATTGGGATCATTGTAAACGTGATTTTTGGGGTACTTTCTGTTCTTTCTATTATGATTATGGTTCCTAATAGTGCAGGAAAACCTTCAGAGGCTTCATCGACAAAATCAAGACGCACACCAACACCAACACCAACACCAGCACCAGCACCGTCAGAAAGTCACTAATTGAAAAAATAGAATGGAGATTCCTTTCATTCTTTGCCATCAAAAGGGGAGACGAAAATGATGAAAAGTGAATTAATAAGCATGTTAGAATCACGTAAGGAAGAAATAATCGAAATCCGCCGCCACTTACATGAAAATCCGGAGATCTCTTTTAAAGAGGAGAAAACGGCTCAGTATATTGCAGATTTTTATAAAGGGAAAGATGTTGACATCCAAACGAATGTTGGAAATGGTTATGGTATGATTGTAACGATTAAAGGTGGAAAACCTGGAAACACCATTGGTCTTCGCGCTGACTTTGATGCACTTCCAATTGCAGAAGAAACGGATGTACCGTTTAAATCAAAGAATGAAGGCGTTATGCATGCGTGTGGACATGATGGACATACAGCTTACCTGCTAGTTTTAGCTGATTGCTTAATTCAATTAAAAGACTCCATCCCAGGTACCATCAAAATTATTCACCAACATGCAGAAGAAGTTCCGCCAGGTGGGGCAAAAAGTATTGTCGAATCTGGCTTGATTGACGACTTAGATGCCATTTATGGCATTCATTTGTTACCGATGGGACCTGCGGGAACAGTAGGATATCATGCGGGGTATTCCTTCAATGGACGAGCTTACATGAAATTGAAAGTTCAAGGAAGAGGTGGACATGGTTCCTCTCCTCATTTAGCTAACGATGCCATTGTTGCTGCTGCACATTTTGTTACAGCTGCTCAAACCATTGTTAGCCGCAGATTAAGTCCATTCGATGTCGGTGTGATCACAATCGGATCTTTTGATGGAAAAGGTACATTCAACGTGATCAAGGACAGCGTCGAACTTGAAGGTGATATTCGGTATATGACTGTAGAAACAAAAGAAACGATTGAGAAAGAAGTTAAACGGATTGTAAAAGGAATTGAAGAAGAATTTGGTGTAACATGCGAGCTTACTTATGCTCCAGATTATCCACCTTTATACAACAACCCTGAGCTTACGGCAATGGTTGAAGAAAGTTTACGAAGCATGAATGATAAAGATATAAAAGAAGTAAAAGAATTTCCAGCCATGTCTCCATCCGAAGACTTTGCTTATTATGCTGAAAAATTCCCTGCCTGTTTCTTTTACATCGCATGTACACCAAAAGGAGTAGAAAATCCTTATTTCAATCATCATCCAAAATTTGATATCGATGAAGATGCACTCCTAGTAGCTGCTAAAGCTGTTGGACAAGTGGTTTGCAGTTATTATTAATTAGATTAAAAAATTTAAAAAAACCTATGACATCCGCCATTAGATTCAGTATGTGATAGGTTTTTTTGCATGGACAGTGACACTATATTAGTACCACCTTTGTAGAAACTGGATGCCATTTGACCAATTTCAGTTATAATAGAATGAATAGATTGGAGGAAGGAGTTCATATTTTTGAACAACGATAAACAGGATCAAACGAAAACATCCAATATTCAAGTGATCTCTCGTGCGGCTAAAATACTAAGGGCTCTTAGAGACCATCCAAAAGGATTAAGCTTATCGAAAATTGCTAAAGAAGTAGGTCTGGCCAGATCGACGGTTCAAAGAATTGTGACTGCTCTTGAACAGGAGAGGTTAGTTGCAGCAGCTTCCGCTAATGAAGGTTTCTGTCTTGGGCCAGAGATTGCATTGCTAGCGGCTGCGGTCCAGAGTGATTTAAGAGAAGAAGTCAGGCCATTTTTAATAGAACTATCACGTCAAGTTAATGAAACGGTAGACCTGTCCGTTTTAGATATCAGTAAGGTGCTTTTTGTGGATCAAATAATCGCACCGCATCCATTGCAAGCAACTTCACAACCTGGTGCGTCTTTTCCATTACATTGCACGGCAAACGGAAAGGCGATACTGGCCTCCTTACCTATAGCTGAGGTTGAGAAATTGTTACCGGTGGATATGCAACAGTTCAATGATCAGACAATTACAAGCCGGTATGAACTGCTAAAGGAATTAGAAGTGGTTCGTAAAGAGGGAGTAGCTTTTGCCAGGGAAGAGCACATTCAAGGAATTTGTGCAGTGGGCGCAGTTATTTTTGATCGAATGGGAAATTTAAGCGCTATCTCGATTCCACTCCCCTCCATTCGTTTTTATGGCAATGAAGAGAAGCTCGCGGCTGCCCTCCTTCATACATGTCAAACAATTAACCAGCACTTTAATAGCAAATATTGAAGGTTGGACATCATTGATCTTCGTTATGGTTAAAATGAAAAAGGACCGCGAAATGATATTTCGGGTCCTTTGAATCTTTTGGCTAACATACGGGTATGTTAGTTTAAAATGGTTACCTTTAATTGTTTTACCCCAAAATTGATGGCATCTTGTTCAGAAGGAATAAAGACATCAATTCGATTGCCTTTAATAGCCCCGCCAGTATCTGCAGCGGTTGCTTCACCAAAGCCTTCTACATAAACTTTACTGCCAAGCGGTATAACCGAGGGGTCAACTGCGATGACTTTTGCATTTGGATTTGCTTTAAGGTTAATTCCAGTTGCCGTGGTACCAGAACATCCCTCACACGAAGCTGTATAGGCTGTAGCTTTCACTGTAATTTCCCTTGAACTTGTATTAGTAGTTGATGCAGCTTCTACCGCGGGTTCACTTTCCCTTGGTGCTTGCGCTGCAGGCTTTGCTGATGCTGTAGGTGCAGCAGGCTTCGTTTGTTTTTCTGTTACAATAGTATTAGTCGTATTTAAACCTTCATAGATTAATAGATTTAATCCAGGATGGATGAGATCGGTAGTTAATTTGTTCCATTCTTTAAGTTGCGAAACAGTTACCTGATAATCCATGGCAATGTCCCATAAAGTGTCACCTTGTTTAACAGCATAATGTTTTTCTGGTGCAATGGTTAGTACATCTCCAGGGTGAATAAGGTCCGTCGTAAGATGATTCAACTTTTGTATATTTTCTAAAGATGTATTATTAGCGCGTGATAGATCCCAAAGGGTATCCCCTTTTTGTACTGTTACTGTTGCAGCTTGTACATTAGCACTTACAGTTACTGAGAGTACAGCAACTGCTATTATTGATATAATTCTTTTAAGCATTCTTTTACCCTCCATGTTCTTTGGTTGCTAAGTTTTTATCATCGTAACATAGAATTTTCTGACACAAAGAACAGGGAGATGTTAAATCGTTTACATCCGTGGCAATATTATTGCGATAATATTTCTAAATTCATCTAATAATTTGAAAATACCACCCTTCAAGGCTCCTAAAATGCAAAAGACCCAGTAGTAGTCCTATCTGGGCGCGTTACTTCTATTTTTACAATAGTGTGACATAAAATGAATTTGAAGTTTATATCATCCTATTATTTTCCTTAAATACCATTTATTTTTTACCTTAAAAACTAATTTCCCATCTAAACAAGGCACAGCATTCGCTGTGCCTTGTTTTTTGGAGTGTTTATTTACGGGAGAATATTGCCTGCTGCACGATAGATACGGTACCATTCTTCACGTGTTAACTGAACTTCGCTTGCCTTACAGCAGTCCTTTAACCTGTCGATATTCATCGTTCCGATCACAGGCTGCATGTGGGCGGGATGACGTAAGAGCCAGGCGGTAGCGATAGTCGTGTTGCTCACTTCATATTTGGCGGCAATTTCATCGATCTGCTGATTCAATTCTGGGAATTTGTCGTTTCCAAGGAATACTCCTTCAAAGAATCCATATTGGAATGGAGACCAAGGTTGAATGGTAATATCATTTAGTCTGCAAAAATCGAGGATGCTGCCGTCCCGGTTAATTGCAGAATCATTTTCCATGTTTACATTGATTCCATTAGAAATCATATTGGCGTTGGTAATACTTAATTGCAATTGGTTAGCCACAAGTGGCTGCTTCACAAATTTCTGGAGCAGTTGGATCTGCATCGGATTCTGATTGGAGACACCAAAATGGCGCACTTTCCCCGATTTATCAAGGCTATCAAAGGCCTCTGCCACCTCTTCAGGTTCGACCAGTGCATCCGGGCGATGCAGAAGGAGAACGTCAAGAAATTCGGTGTTCAGCCGTTTCAATATTCCGTCAACTGATTCTAAAATATATTCCTTCGAAAAATCAAACATTCCCTTGCGAATGCCGCATTTGGATTGCAGGATGATTTTTTCACGAATTTCCGCGTTCATGTGGATGGCATCTGCAAAAATTTCTTCGCATGTTCCGCTGCCATAGATGTCCGCATGGTCGAAGAAATTAGCCCCTTCTTCTAGTGCGGTTTGGACAAAGCGCTCAGCCTCAGGCTTTTCTAACGAGTTAATACGCATGCAGCCAACAGCTACGACAGGCACCTCTAGTGAACTGCTTCCTAATTTAATGGTTCTCATCATTTGTTTCCTCCAATTTGTAGAACTTGGCGAATGATGTCGGTATGTAATTAGGCTTCGACTATTTCTTCCAACATCATTACCAGAATGAGTGAAACTATTTTTACCTATTCTTCCCTATTTTGACACATGCGTTTAGTAATAGGCAATTTTTAAACAGCAGCGGCAACAGCCATATCGAAGCAGCGATAAAAAATAAATCTGGAAACAGGCTTCTTGCCTCAAGCAAATCAACAGACCATGCATATTTTATTTGTAATTACTATTACACGATAGTTAATCGATCATTTAGCATGGTTTTATTTTTGCATAAAGGGGCTGGTTTTTCTTGGCACGAACGCCATTGGCAAGTATCCTGCAGAAATCTTTTTTGTTGGCAGGTACTGAAATGAAGAAACCATTATGTACAGGACAAGCTATTACACTAGATAATAATCATTTACAAAAGGCACTACTCACGCCACAAAAGTTTCCGAATGAGGGTGGAAAGGCTGCTCCTAGGATCGTCATTGTTGGAGCGGGATTGGCAGGTCTCACGAGTGCTTATCGACTTAAACAGGCTGGGATCACATCAACTATTTATGAAGCGACCGATCGGGTTGGGGGACGTTGTTGGACAAGAAGAGGGTACTTCAACGACAAGCAAATTGTCGAGCGTGGCGGGGAATTAATAGATACCTGCCATATCGAAATTCAAGAACTCGCCAAAGAGTTGGGATTAGAATTAGATAATTTAATCATGGCAGAACCGGTTGACACCAAACCATTTTATTTTTTTGATCAACGCCCTTATTCCTTTGATGAAGTAACTAATGATTTTATAAAAATCCTCCCTAAACTACAAAAGGATCTGAAAGCAGTGGGTGAAACGACCCTTTATAATAGTTATACTGAGCGAGGATTTGAACTCGATCATATGTCTATAGTCGATTATATCAATGAAACCGTACAAGAAGGCATCCATTCAAGATTTGGTAAATTACTTGCCCTTGCCTATTCCATTGAAAATGGAGCTGATGCTCACCAGCAAAGTGCTTTAAATCTACTTTATATGTTAGGATTTGCACAAAAAGAGCCCTTTCGAATGTATGGTGATTCAGATGAATGCTTTCATATAAGGGGTGGGAATGACCAGCTCCCTGCTTTATTAGCAAAAAAACTTCATGGTCAAATCGTATTTAATGCCCAATTGATTAAGATTGAACAGTCCAATCAAAATGAAATAACGCTCGTTTTTCGAAATAAAGAAAAGGAATGGAAGGTCATAGCCGATAAAGTTATTCTTGCTCTCCCCTTTAGTATTTTAAGAACGATAGATTATCAGAATGCAAGATTTCGTCCGTTAAAAGAAACAGCAATTGAAGAGCTCGGAATGGGGGTAAACACAAAACTTCATGTACAATTTGTTAATCGGTTCTGGACTGTGCTTGGAAATAATGGTGAAACATTTGCGGATACAGGCTATCAACAGACCTTTGAATCCTCTCGATCTCAACCAGGTAATTCAGGAATTCTTGTTAACTTCCTAGGAGGTGAAACAGCGGCGCAACTGCTTGCTTACACAGATCAAGAATTAGAAGAGAAGACGAAAGAATTTTTGGACAAGCTTGATCCTGTATTGCCTGGAAGTAATAATAAATGGAATGGTATAGCAACCGTAGACCATTGGCTAAGTAACCAATGGAGTAAAGGGGCTTATTCCTATTGGAAAGTTGGCCAATATACGAAATTTGCTGGTATTTTGGGAGAGCGGGAAGGTAATATCCTCTTTGCCGGTGAGCACACTTCGATTAAGTTTCCTGGTTATTTAAATGGGGCGGTCGAGACTGGTGAGAGGGCAGCACATGAAGTAATCAATGATATGAAAGTAGATTAGGGAAAATAAAAAAGGCTGAGAAATATGGAATCTGTTGTTCATCTTTGTCAGCCTTTTTTATTGTGAATTTCTAAGGGAAAGCTAACCGTGTTTAGAAAATGTCATTTAATTCGCTATCAGAATAGATGGAAATTAACACAACTGCTTTACCATCACCAATATTTTTTACGAAATGCGGGACACTAGCGTTCCAACTGAAGGAATCGCCTTCGTCAATGACCATCGAGTCTTCGCCTTGTTCGGCCAGGACTTTTCCCTCCAACACCAAATGGCATTCTTCTCCTTCATGGGCATTTAATTCACCCATGGAAGCACCAGCAGGGAATTCGACCAGCATCATTCTTAATCCGCCTTTGGAGGTTAGATGCTCAACCTTCAAATTGTTAAAGGTGGAGTGAGTCCTTTCAGCCTTTCGAACGACGCGCATATGCTGCTTCTTTTCTAATAATAAATAAGGTAAAGGGATACCAAGAAAGGTTGCAATGGTTTGCAAAGTACTAATCGATGGTGAGGTGTTATTGTTCTCGACATTTGAGATAAATCCCTTTGAAAGTCCAGTCCCCTCACACATTTGCGCAATGGTGATTTTTTTTCTATTTCGTATTGCACGGATTTTTGATCCAATATCCAAATGATCCACCTCAAAGGTTTCCAAATAAAAAACATAATTCTATTTTACCATTCTTTCGGCTGATAGTTTAAGTCTGCAAACAATTGATTGCGTTCTTTCTTAGATAGGTCGCGCCACTGTCCGATCGGTAGATTGCCTAAATGAATATTCATGATTCGCGTCCGCTGCAACCTGACAACTCCATAGCCAAGGGCAGAACACATTCGGCGGATTTGCCGATTTAAACCCTGTGTTAAGATGATTTGAAATACATATTTAGACAATTGCGTTACTTTACAAGGTAATGTCTTTGTATCTAGAATCTCCACACCCGCTGCCATTCTCTTTAAAAATTCAGGTGTGATCGGTTTGTCGACTGTCACGATATATTCTTTTTCGTGCTTATTTTCGGCACGCAAAATCTCGTTAACGATATCTCCATCGTTCGTTAAGAGAATTAACCCATCTGATTCTTTATCTAAGCGGCCAATATGGAAAATCCGTAAGGGATGATTGACCAAATCAATGATGTTACCCTTTATATGCCTTTCTGTAGTGCTGGTAATCCCAACGGGTTTATTTAAAGCGATATAGACATAGTTTTTAGCCACTTTAATTGGGCTGCCGCTAATATGGACATCATCGCCGGGCTCAACCTGGCTCCCGATCACCGCAACTTTCCCATTAATCGTAACTCTTCCTTCACTAATTAACTTATCTGCTCCTCTTCTAGATGCCTTGCCAGACTCGCTAATAAATTTATTAATACGCATGATACACACCCTTAAGTGGAGAATTGTAAGTTTACCATACCCAACTGCTGCCTTTTTTTCAAGTCCTCGGTGCCTGACACCGTTTTATGTTTTTTATAGAACATAATCTTTTGGTGAGGCAGAAATATGTCGAAAAAGTAAAAATTTACAAACTAAATTTCTAAATAGGCAGGAAATTATCACCATTTTATCTCCAATTTTTGACAAAATATTCTGATTACATATGTTACTTTTAGTAATAACTACATAATTGGGGAGATTACGATGAAAAAACTATCTATTATTTTTGTTTTGCTGTTCAGTGTATTCTTATTTACAGGCCAAGCAGATGCAAGCAGTGGGTCACAGTTAATTATTATTAACAAAAAGACAAATACCCTTGCATTCTATGATAGTGGTAAATTAGTTAGAACATTCAGCGTTGCTACTGGAAGATCAAGATCTCTTACACCGGAAGGAACTTTTAGAATTGTAACTAAGATCGTTAATCGCCCCTATTATAAATTGAAAATTCCGGGTGGAGATTCTCGCAACCCGCTAGGTAATCGTTGGCTGGGATTAGAAGCACGGGGCACCTATGGTACCACCTATGCTATTCATGGGAATGCAAATGAAAATTCGATTGGTACTTATGCAAGTTCAGGTTGTGTACGGATGCACAATTCGGAAGTACGTTGGCTTTATAGCCATGTCAATAAGTACACATTGGTAGTCATCACCCATTCAAATAGCAGCTTTGATTCGATTGCAAAGGCCAACGGTTATGGCAGTGGCTGGGTGGAACTTAGCGGCAACAAGTATTATTATGTGGATGGCCAAGTAAAAACGGGCTGGCAGTCGATAGAAGGAAAAAGGTATTTCTTTGATGAAGCTGGTGTAATGAAAACCGGTTGGATAACCCAGGGTGATAAGAAATATTATCTTGATAACAAAGGTGAAATGAAAACGGGATGGCTGGACGATGATGGAAATAAGTATTATCTCGATCAAACAGGTGCGATGAGAACGGGCTGGGTGGCAGACGGTGGGAAGGAATATTATCTTGATAACAAAGGTGTAATGAAAACCGGTTGGTTATCTATCGCTGAGAATCGGTACTATCTTGATAGCAGTGGAGCTATGAAAACTGGCTGGCTAGCAGATGCTGGTGAATGGTACTATCTCGATAATTCAGGATTGATGAAAACTGGCTGGGTCAATTCGGAAGGCCGCTGGTTCTATCTCAATGGTAGTGGTGTCTTGAAAAATACTCAGGCTCTTGCCAACAATAGTCAGTGGGATTACCTCGGCAAAAATGAAGAAGTAACGGCAGATCGGTCCAATTTATTAGAGGAAAAATACAAACTTAGCAGTCAAGAATCGGTAGTGACTGGCTGGTTGAATTATAAGGAGAAATGGTATTACCTGTATGTAGGTGCTGACATGGTTGCTAGCGCGATGAGTGAAGGGTAAATAGGTTGGCAGGATATAATGCCTCATAGATTAATAGATACCTTAAAGTGCCTCTTGCAGGTGCTTTTTTTTGAAGTAAAGCCTGAATATTTAGTGGACATAGACAAGCAAAAACCTACCCTTAGAAGCTTCTGAAGGTAGGTTTTTTATTAGTTTATTTGAAGATTAAGACTTTACCTACTGTATCATCAGGACTTTCCCCAACCACACGGAATTTTAATCCGTAATTTGGCACCTTACGGCCAGCATCAACGAGTCCAGCGTTACTGTAGTTTGCGCTGTCATCAAATAATGGGTTACGTTGAGAGAAGTTATCTTTCATTGTGACACCAAGTCCTGGGATATTAGAATAGTCTAAGAACATTTTATCTGTTTTGCTAAGCCCAAATGCCGCATCATGGACTTGGTAGCGAGTAGCCGCAACGGCTTTATCACTCCAATAGGTTGTATGCTGGTCGGCGTCTACGACTCCTAGGAAGCCATTTCCAGGGTGAATTCCAGTCCAGTTGTCTTCCCCATAGGACTCATCCACATACCAGACAACTAGTCCTGGATCATAGGACATTAAGCTTGCTCCACGACGGATATGAGCTAGGCCTTGGTCAACACCGTTATGGGTTCTCCATTCTAGTAGGTAATAGTGTTTAGTTGTGTATTTACCATCATGCTTTTCAAAGCCGTCCAATGTAAATTTTGAAGCCCCTTCAGCACCATCAAAGAATACTTCATTTCCATCAGCGGTAACTTTGACATTATCCGTAAAGAAGCCATCTAAATTTACAGCAGCATCAGTCATTGAACGGAATTGAAGTTGTATTTTTTGACCAGTATATTCACTTAAATCAATGGTTTCATGTATCCAGCCATTACTTGAACCTGTGTAACCAGGAAGATTTGCTTTTATTGTAGTGTCACCCTGAGGATCTAAGGTAGAGCTAGTTTTTGAACTTGATAATGACTTCCAAGTATCCCCATTATCAGTTGACACTTGAACCATGGCGTAATCCCAATTTTTTTCAATGTTAAACCAAGCATCGAAATCAAGAGTTGCATCAGTAGCATTAGTTAAATCAACTGTTGCTGCCATACGATGGTCAGCTTCATCACCCTTACCACCATAGTACTCGAACGATCCGTCTTTTGGACTATTCAGGGTATTTACTTTATCAGGAAGTTCAACTCTTACAGCATCATTATTCGTACCTTTTGTAACTGCTTCATCAAGAAGTACAGTAGTACCTGCCTTTGTGACGTCATTCGACTTAAGAGTGTCTCCTAATAACCAATTCCCTCCATGTAAATTTTGCAGCATCTGTCTTGAGTATGGACTAATTCCCGGTGGTTCTGTACCAGGAATAGCGCCTCCCCAGCTTCCGCTTGACATAAGTGACCAGTACTCAACTGGCTCTCCTGCACCTGTATATTGAGTATCATATTCATCAGGAAGGCCTAAGTCATGACCAAATTCGTGGGAGAAGACACCAGCCGCGCCGTCTTCAGGTTCGATGGTGTAATCTAATGCTACTAAGAGATGGTCTCCAAAACCTTCTAGACTAAAATTGTCACTTTCGGACTTTTCTCCAGGGACAATAGTATATCCCCCAAGGTCCCAACGGTGTGACCAAATCGCATCGCTGCCTAGACTGCCACCGCCTGCTTCTTCTCCAACACCTGAGTGGATAACCATTAAGTGGTCAATGACTCCATCTGACTCAGCGTGGATACCATCTCCATCTAAATCATCACGATCCCACTTATCGTAATCGCCTAAATTAATGTTAGGATCTGCTGCTGCTTTTTTTAGGGCCTCGTATACTAATGTCCTAGCACGAGCATCACTACCATCAGGGGTAGGTACGTTACCGCCGTAATAAGCAGCAGGATGATCTGCTGTATACCAACCTGCAACAGCACCATCAACAGAGTAGCTGCCTCCAGATTGCTGTTCGTAGTATTGTTTCATTGAGATATAATTTTTTCCATCAGGCCCTATATACCCATTTTCACCGAAAATCATATTTTGGAAGTGTTGATCCGTATAATCTTCATAGAACATGTCTGATTCTTCTTTTTTTATTGAGTTATTTGCAAAATCAGGGAATTTAATTTTAAGAACAAGGACTTTGTCCTTACGAACACCATCGGTATACGGCTCTTTTTGAACAGAATCGACAGTATTCTTCGTTGCTTGTCCTAATTTGTTGCCCTTTCCGTTCTTAAGTCCATTTGATACCAATGGTTCACTTTCTTTAAAATTTCCAATTCCTTTTGGTAATTGGTCCTTTGTCTTAGTAGGTTTACTCTTTCCTTTTAAGTAGGTTTTTAACGCCTTTTCAGATTCTGCCGGACTTGCATTCTTTGCTAGTTTTCCTTCGCGCTTCAACATTTCAATTAATTTTTCATCATTTGCAATCCCTGCGTCAAATGATGTGGGTACTTTTGTGGCTGCTGCTGCGGACTTTGGTGCTAAGGTAGAGCCTCCCAGCGTTCCAACAAACAAGCTGGAAGCAACAATCGTACTTGCGGTAATACTAGAAAAAACCTTCAGTGCTCGATTTTTCTTTACCAAACGTATTCCCCCTAATTAATGTGTCTATAGTGCATTTTTAATCATACAATAGTGACTAAATGTTGTGAATATTAAAATTACATTACGACAAAAATAGTGATAATCTTCAATTCTTCGCTAATTAATAACAAATTTATAGATTAAATATTTACAAGAAGGCTGGTTTAATAGTTTAATAGTTAACGATTTTAGAAGAGGGGAGGGGAACATAAAATTTATGTGAGAGCGGACTGTGGGGGTAAATCGAAAAGTTTACATTTTCGTATACATGTTTACGTTTTGTATACTTCGTGTTTACAAAGGTGTAAACATGTATACATTTTCGTACACATCGCGTAATGGCGCAGTGTATACATGTTTGTAATCGTTGTTTACAAAAACTTGATAACAGGAATACCTGAAAACAGGCTGGCTAGCGGACGGTGGGGAATGTTGTTGTCTGGATACTCCTCGTCTCATGAAGACTGGCTAGATAAGCTCTGAAGGCAGATGATGCGTTCTCGATGATATAACATGAATAATAATCATCAAGATCTTGTCAGCAACAGTCAGTGGGATTATCTCGATAAAGATGAGGCTGTTGATTCAAATAGTTCCAATTTGTTAGAGGAATAAAAACTTAATAGTAAAAATGAAGTAGTGACGGTTTGGTAAAATTACAAGGAGAAATGGTAGTTCTTTATATGTAGGAAAAGATATGGTTGCCAATTCGATGTTTGAAGAGTAGGGGACCTGTGTCCTTCTTCTCCCTCATGATAAATTAATAGTTAAAGTGCTCCTTATATGGTGTGCTTTTTTTGCTAAGGAAAGTAATGATTAAAATAGGGTGGATCGGACAGGGTGTCATTGGCAAGTATACAATTTTGCATACATGTTTACGTTATTTGTATGATTGTACACATTTTCGTATACATGTTTACAGTTTATGCGTACTTGTTTACAATTTGTATACTTTGTGTTTACGAAAGTGTTTACATGTATACAAAATCGTGTACATTTTGGAATTGCGGGATGTATACAAATTTGTTATCGTTGTATACAATAATGTTTACATCTTTCTGAAGTTTACATGTTGTTTACATTTTTACAGTTATATTTTTTTTACTTATAAATCATTGAAGAATCTATCAATCTTATATACTCTTAAAGGTGTAACTAGAATTACATAATTACTTTTAAAAATAAATCTATAAATTGAAGAGGAATGATGTTTATGACTAAATCCAGAGTTGCAGCTATTGATGTTGGGAATGACTCCATTAAGGCCATTTTCGGAGAACTAGACTATGAATTGAATATTCCTAACATTATTGCTAGGGATACAGAAGATCGACCTGTTATTGGGATTGAAGAACTTGATAATAAAAATCCATTGGATGGAATTCACATCAAAGTCCACTCCCCTGCTTTAAAAGAGAACAACGGAATTTATCGTATTGGTAATTTAGCTACTAAAAGTATTAACGCCACTGAATTAGACCCTGGCAGCAGCAAGTCAGAGGAAGATCAAACGTTAGTTATGCTTTTTGCAACATTAGCTTTAGACGCAGTAAAGGAAAATAATTCACATGCTTTCCCACGAACAAAAAATGTGATTGATGCTAACTATACATTGGGAACAGGTCTTCCCCTTCGTGAAGTAAAAGAAGGCAAGGATGCTGGCTATCGTTCTAAATTAATTGGTTCCGTTCATCAAGTTGAATTCCTTGTCACACCAAAGTACCAAGGATTGAAAGTAAATATTAAATTTGAAGAAGTAAAAGTATATCCTGAAGGATTCGCTGCATTTATTAACCTTGTTTTGGACAACAGCGGGAAAATAATCAATAAGGAACTTATTGATAAGCGCATCTTAATTCAAGATATCGGCGGATTATCAACTGATATTGCAGTCATCAAAAATCGTAATGTTGATGATGATAAAGCACAAGGGTTTAATCTAGGGGTTTCAGAATCATTAGAAGCCATTCGCGAAGAGATTAGAACAAAGCATGGAGTCGAACTTGATAGCCGCCGTGATGTGGTTGAGATTATCACTAAGAAAAGCGATCGTAATCATATTATGGTTAAAGGAAGCCGTACAAGCGTTCATGATATTACCGATCGAATCCTGCTTGATTTAGCTAAAAAGCAATATCGTTTATTACGTAATGTTTGGCAGAGAAACTCGCAAACGGAAATTTGCTACTTTGTGGGTGGCGGAGCCAATGTCTTAAAGGAATATCTTAAAACGTTAAATAATAATTTAGAAGGTTATAATATAGATTTCTTTGAAGATGAAAAAGAGAGTATTTGGATGATGGCCAATGCTTATTATAAACTTATCAACGACTTTGTTCGTAAAGCAGAGAAACAAAAACCAGTTAGAGTTGAACCTGTAAAAAGCTAAGTAAGGTGATTATATGAAAAAAGCAGCCCAAAATGAGGTTCAGCGGGGTCAAGCGATATCCTTTCGTATCCCCTCTGATACACCTGACCATATTTTAAAACATTTACAAAAGTTGAAGGATACAGAAAGAAGGAATTTTTCCAGTAAAATTGCTGAGTTTGTGATGCAAGGTGTGAGTAGTTCTGTTTCGAGGGAAAAGGAGACAATTACGATCCCCCTCCCCCAGAAGTTAACGAAAGCCCAGCGAAATTGGTTAAAGCATGAGCATTCAGAAGCCTTGCTGGGAAGTATTCTTTATCAGCTGATTTCTGACCCAGTCCGTTCGACTTCGCTGCTTGCTTCATTAAATAGTCATTCAATCGATATCGACGAAGCTTTGTACCTTCAGGAAGAAGTATTTCCCGAGGAACTTCAAAGAGATGAAAGTTATCTGCAGGTTGCTGTAGGTAAGGAGGTCCCGACCTCCCCTATCGACTTAAGTGATATGGAAGATGACCTCAGTGAGTTTGATTGGGAAAGTGCAAAAGAAAAGCAACCGTTAATTGAAGAAGAGGAAAACGAAGTCGAGCCGGATATCGACGACTTACTTGGCGGTTTTCTTGCAAACATGAATAAGTAATTTAAAAGGGCCAGACCTCAAACACCGCCTATGCGCGGCTGAGAGGTTTGGTCCTTTTTCGTAATTAATGCTGTTTATTAGGCATCCTTTGACTTTTTTGGCCTGTTGCTTGCCGTTCTTTATTTTTCTTATCCTTTTCCTGTTTTTCATGCAGCTGTTCTACAAATTCGTGTGTACTTCTGTTATCCATTCTGCCTAACCTCCTTGAAAAATCGAACCAATGTTATTTTGACCAAACAGGTAGGAAATATTCTGTAATGCATTTCATTTGTTGTGAATAAGAATAAACATTATAGTCATAGTTGAAAATAAATAAAACTATGAAACTATTAATAGATGCGGTGGTGAGCCCATGGAACTGCCTAACAATATTGTCCGGGCCGATGGAAATTTAAATGAGGAGATCATCCTTAAAAAGGAAATCCTCTATAAGGGGATGAATGGGAGATTTGTGGAGAGATTCTATCTAACTCCATCAACTAGCTATATTTTTAAACCACTGACAAACGATGGCCAATTAGGCAAAGAGGTCTGGGTCCATGAACATATTCTTCCCATATTTCCAGCGATTTATCCAAAAATTATCTCCTGCTCGATAAGCGAACGGCCTGAATTAAATTGGATGATCCTTGAGGATCTTGGCCCACTCTCCCACGAATTTAATGAAGAAAGTGTACTAGGTGTGATCAAATGGGTGGCGTGGTGGCATTCGCTCCCAATTGAGGAATTAGGAAATGTCCCGTTAACAGGATTGAAGCCAAAAATAGAGCAAATAGTATCAGATGTTTGTGTGAAAAAGAAGGAGTTTTACCGTTTATTGCCTTCGTTAAAAATCGAGGAAGAGCTCATCGATGCTATTTTCTCACAAATTAATAACTTGGAATTTTTGGAAATAAAGGTGTTAACTCATGGCGATTTACATACGGGGAATTTTGCAATCGTCGGCGATGAATTGAAGATTTTGGACTGGGAGCATACCCATATTAATTCACCGCACTGGGATTTGTACCATCTCATCGATATGTCGCATCCCCTCTTCCCGAAAAAAATAACGAGTCCATTTCGGGATCGCATCTTGGAGTCCTATCTTAGTCTAGTTAAGTTTGAGATTGATCGGGATTATTTTTTCAAAGAGTATTATTTATTTTCATCCGTGTTTTCGATTTGGATGATCCTGCTGATTCAGAAGGATTTAGTGGAGAACGGCGGGAAATGGTCTGTTGAGCAACTAAACACCCAGCTTGAAGAAACTGTTTCGAGTCTTCAACAGTGCGCAGCAGCTCTTATTTTATGAAAAAGCTAACCTTGGTTCATGCAAGGTTAGCATTATTGTGTATATTAAGCATGGTTCATGCAAGGTTAGCCTTATTGTGTGATTTACGCTTTTTGTTCTGTCAATTTGATGATTTCAATGACGGTGTTGGTAGCTTTGATCATATTATCCACGGAGATAAATTCAAATTTGCCGTGGAAATTTTCGCCGCCTGTAAAGATATTTGGTGTTGGCAGTCCCATGTAAGAAAGCTGGGAGCCATCGGTGCCGCCGCGGATTGGTTTGACAATTGGCTTAATGTCTAAGTTCACCATCGCTTCATGGGCAATG
Source organism: Bacillus sp. ISL-7 (assembly GCF_018613065.1). The sequence continues at coordinate 118,698 of NZ_JAGGQW010000001.1, forward strand.
TCGACAATTTCAATGACCGGCTTGATTTTTTCACCCATGTTGTAATATTGATCGTTCAATTCGAGGTTGATGGTGTCTGTGCCGTATTTGGCCTTGAGTCCATTGACGATGTTTTCGATCAGCGCTTTTCTCGACTTGAAGATTTCCATGTCATGATCTCTGATAATATAGTGAAGCTTTGTTAGTTCGACATCACCATTGAATGATAGCAGATGGAAGAAGCCTTCGTATCCTTCAGTATGTTCTGGTGCTTCCTGTGCTGGAAGTTGGCTATGTAATTCCATCGCAATTTTCATGGAGTTGACCATTTTGTCTTTTGCGGAACCGGGGTGAATATTGTTACCTTTGATCGTGATTTTCGCTGCTGCCGCGTTGAAGCTCTCGTATTCTAACTCTCCTAGCGGACCGCCATCGACGGTATAAGCATGCTTCGCATGGAAGGCCGCAACGTCAAACTTATGTGGACCTCTGCCAATTTCCTCATCTGGGGTGAACGCAACGCGGACCTTACCGTGCTTAATTTCCGGATGGTTTATCAGGTAAGCCATTGCTGTTATGATTTCAGTGATGCCAGCTTTGTTGTCCGCTCCAAGCAATGTGGTTCCGTCAGTTGTGATTAGGGTGTGTCCTTTATAGTCGGGTAGGCTTGGAAAATCCTTCGGAGACATCACAACTTTTAGCGCCTCATTTAAGACGATTTCGTTGCCATCATAATTTTCGACGATTTGCGGGTTAACGCCTTTTCCGGTAAAGTCCGTGGCAGTGTCGACATGGGCCAGGAAGCCGATGGTGGGCACTTCTTTCTCTGTGTTTGACGGTAAGGTCGCCATCACATAACCGTTCTCGTCGATTGTAACTTCTTGCATCCCGATGGATTGTAATTCCTCGACAAGCATGCGAGCTAATGTCCACTGCCCCTCTGTTGATGGACAAGTTTCGTTGTTTTCATTGGATTGTGTGTCCACTTTTACATAGGAAGTAAATCTTTCAATGAGTTCGTTTTTCAATTGCACTACACTCCCCTTTTTTGGATGAATTCATGATTATCATATCACTATGAGAGAGCGGTTACACGTTTTCAGAAACTTTTTGAGTGGTGTGGTTTACTGGTGGATAAGAGCCAATTACTGGCGGGTAGGCGCTATTTACTGGCGGATAAGAGCCAATTATTGGCGCAAGCCGAAAAAACTGGCGGATAAGCATCCAATACTGGCGGATAGGCGCTATTTACTGGCGGATAAGCACACTTTACTGGCGCAAGCCGAAAAAACTGGCGGATAAGCATCCAATACTGACGGGTAGGCGCTATTTACTGGCGGATAAGTCCACTTTACTGGCGAAACTACTCCTCACTTGCGAATTATGATGGTTTCCTGGTTCTGGCTGAGGTTTTTACAGCTAAAATCCATAAAATAACAACGATCTCGATAAGTCCCTTGGCTTCGCAAATTCATACTTAGCAATATGCGTTTTGCCGTATGGATATCATCAACTCCCAAAAACTCCCGGCATTCCTTATTCGTGATGGTCCTATTACAAATCAAAAACCACTCTCGTAAAGTCCTAAGGTGGGCAAGATGATCATTCGCTCCACAATCTGGGCAGCACCAGGTCCGGGGCAGCTTCACCATGCCAAACCTGCCGCATGGCAAGCACCTCACCCCAGAACGAAAATCCTCGAAAGGAATACCATAGGCCGCGCATATCGGTTTTGGGATAAATGGTTGATGACTTTTTAGAAGTTCGGCAGACAGCCAATGAAGGGTTTCTTGGTCCAACTTATTTGCTTGTTGTGGGATGCTTTTCATAAATGAGGGGATTAAGCTGGGGAACAAGATTTTAGTCTTTGCAGGGGGAACGGTAACCATTTGTTTCGGGTAAGCCAAAACGACTGCCCCGTAGATTGGGAGCGAGATGCTTCGATTCAGAAACCAATCACTAATTAACCCACGATTTCTTTCCAATTGGACAACAGGATTCTCAAAACCATCCTTGTGTCCATCCTCCCGTGTTCGGATTAATTGAGGGGGATTGTCCTTGAACTCCAGGCTTCCGCCAATATTCTTTACCTCTAAAACCACGCCGCCCCAAGGAGTCAGCCCAAACGTATCCATTTGAAAATTTTCGGACCATGCGGGAGATAAATCGTGGAAAATGTGGTGTTCTGCTGAAAATGGGTGCTTCCGGAAGACGTCTGCTACCCTTTCCTCCCCGCCAATACCCGCTTCAATGGACGCTCGTTTAGCTGCCAGTACTGGCTGGAGCGAATGGCCAGCTGATAACCGCTGCTGAGCTGCAAGTAATCCTTCTAACGTCAATGATACATCTCTGCCTTTAATAATAATCTTCGATCACCTCCGTCAATGGTACAACTCTGTTCTTAATATTAATCTTCGATCACCTCCTTAAAATCTATCCGTCATCTTGCATCGTAGCACGTCCCCGAAGGCCATACTATACTTCAAACAGTTATTTCATATTTTTGTAAAAAATAGGGCTTGACCGCTATTGACCGGATGGGTCAACGGGAGTACAATGTGGTTGACTGATGTGGTCAATAGTCGAAAAAGGAGGGCAGCGACAATGTTTTCAAAATTTCTCAACTTAGATAAAGAAAAACAAGACAGAATTATTAATGCCGCCATAAAGGAATTTGCTGAGAAAGGATATGACCGAGCATCGACCAATGAAATCGTCAAAGAGGCGGGTATTTCAAAGGGATTGCTCTTTCATTATTTTCAGAACAAAAAGCAGCTTTTCTTATTTTTATTTGATTATTGCTACGAACTCGTTACCGACGAATTTTACAAGAAAATTAATTTCAAAGAGACTGACTTTTTTAGGCGTATGAGGCATGCCATCATGATCAAAGCGGATATGCTTGGGACATATCCAGATATCTTTAAATTTATCCAAGAAGTATTTTTGGAGGAATCTGCTGAAATTAAGGTTGAATTTGATAGAAAAAAATCAGAACTAACACAGATTAATATGGAAAAAGCGTATGAGGGCATTGATTTCTCGAAATTTAGAGATGATGTCGATCTGACAAAAATCATAAAAATTATCAACTGGACGTTTGAAAAGATGAGTGATGAAGCAATTGAAAAAGCCAAGTTGTCGCCAACCCACGAGATTAATTATCAAGCGATCCAAGCCGAAGCAGAGGAGTATTTTGAGGTTTTGATTAAATGTTTCTACAAATAGGAGGCTGTCACGATGAATGTAATTGAAATTAACAATCTGACAAAGACATATGGCAAGTCAAGGGGGATCACGGACATTAGCTTTCATGTCGAAGAAGGCGAGATTTTTGGTTTCATTGGGCCAAATGGTGCCGGTAAATCAACCACGATCCGGACCCTATTGTCCCTCATTTACCCTACCAGCGGCAGTGCGACTATCTTTGGCAAAGACTGTGTTCAATTTGCACCTGAAATTAAAAAGGAAATCGGTTATTTGCCTTCTGAAGTTTTTTACTATGACAATATGAAGGTTAAGGACCTATTAAAATATTCAGCTAGTTTTTATAAAAAAGATTGCAGTAAGAGAATTATAGAATTAGCAAACATTATGGATTTGGATCTTAATAAAAAAATCGATGACCTCTCCCTGGGAAATAAAAAGAAGGTTGGCATTGTTCAGGGACTTCTCCATAAACCGAAGCTGATTATCCTTGACGAACCAACGAGCGGACTCGACCCGCTCATGCAGCAAAAATTCTTTGAGCTCTTAGAGGACGAGAACAAAAAAGGGGCAACCATCCTTTTTTCCTCGCACATCCTCAGCGAGGTCCAACGACTATGTAACCGGGTCGCCATCATTAAAGAAGGTAAAATCGTTACGGTTGAAAAGATTAGTACCTTACAAGAAAACAATTATAAAAAGTTCAAAATTGAAACGAAAGCACCGCTCGATCCAAGTTGCTTCAACATCAGCGGCGTCAATAATTTAGAAGTTAAGGACACGACGACTAGCTTTTTATTTAGAGGAAACATCAATGCCATCTTGAAAAAGATTGCTGACATTGAACTTGTGAATCTGTGGATTGAAGAGCCAGACCTTGAGGAGATCTTTATGCATTTCTACGAAAAGGAGGCCTAAGACTATGAATATCTTTTTTCATGAATTGAAGGCTTATCGGAAGTCGACGATTATTTGGTCTGTTTCGTTAGTGTTGATCATCGCTTTATTTATGTCCTTCTATCCTGCCTTTGCCAAGGATGCAGAGGATTTCCAAAAAATCATGGAAGGCTATCCCGAGGCAATCAGGAATGCCATCGGCTTTAATCTTGGGAATTTCTTTACCATTCTGGGCTTTTATTGCTTCCCGTTATCGTTTATTACGTTGTGCGGGGCGATTCAGGGGATGAATCTTGGCACGAGCATTGTCAGTAAGGAAGTCCGCGAAAAGACAGCCGATTTTTTATTAACGAAACCTGTTACCCGGACAACTGTATTAACAGCCAAACTGATGGCAGCCTTTGTCTCAATCATCATGACCAATATTGTCTACCTAGCTGTAACAATAATCCTGGCATTTCAAGTCAAGACAGATGACTTTAGCCTGAAGGTACTTATTATGCTTTCACTGACGATGTTTTTTATCCAGCTGATTTTCCTCGCCTTAGGGGTGTTGATGTCGGTGATTGTTCCTAAGATTAAGTCTGTATTGACCGTCTCCCTTACGACCGTGTTTGCGTTCTATTTTCTGGGGATGTTTAGCAGCACAACGGGTGAGGAAGCGAAACGGTATATCTCGCCGTTTAAGTATTTTGACACCGCCCATATCATCAAACATGAAAGCTTCGAAGCATCCTTTTTAGTGGCCGGCGCCGTTATTGTCATTCTGTCCATCGCGGCGAGTTATTTTGTTTATCTCAAAAAGGATATCCACGCTGTATAGCTGCGAAATGGAGGGGTTTGGTCATGAATATATTTTTAAAAGAACTGAAATCTTATCGAAAATCGCTGATATTTTGGAGCATCGGTGTCTTCCTCATGGTGGCATCAGGCATGGCTAAATATGAGGCCTATTCCTCATCGGGCCAATCGATCAATGATTTAATTGCCGATCTGCCCAAATCGATGAAGGCGGTCATGGGTTTCGGTGTAGTTGATTTATCAAAGATTAGCGGTTATTATTCCTTGCTGTATATTTATTTATTATTAATGGCAACGATCCATGCAGCAATGCTCGGGGCCTCGATTATTGCCAAAGAAGAACGTGACAAAACAGCGGAGTTTCTCTTTGTCAAACCAGTTTCCAGAAATACCATTATTAGCGCAAAATTATTAGCTGCCTTCACGAATCTTGTCATCTTCAATCTTGTCACCTGGGGTTCGTTGATTATTTTGGTTGGGAAATACAACCGCGCAGGTGAAGCTGTGAATGGCGATATCGCCCTTACCATGGCAGGCATGTTTATTTTACAGGTCTTGTTTCTGGTCATCGGGAGCGCGCTTGCGGCTGTAAAAAAGAAACCGAAAACGGCTCCATCTCTAGCAACTGGTATCCTTCTACTTACGTATATGTTATCGATTGCGATTGATTTGAATGAGAACATTGGAGGCATGAAATACTTCACCCCCTTTAAATATTTTGATGCAAAAAATGTGATGTTTGGCGGTGGGCTCGAGGCGATTTTCATCGTCATATCCGTGATTATCATTGCAGCATTACTAGTAGTAACCTTCACTTTTTATAAAAAGAAAGATTTAAATGCATAATGAGTGATATGCTCCCGATAAAGTAGACAGATGAAATAATAAAAATCTGTTTACTTTATTGGGGGCTTTTTCTAT
>NZ_JAGGQW010000019.1 GCF_018613065.1 Bacillus sp. ISL-7
AAAGAACCAACCACCAGTGATGAATCAACCACCAGTGATGAATCAACCACCAGTGATGAATCAACCACCAGTGATGAATCAACCGCCAGTGATGAATCAACCACCAGTGATGAATCAACCGCCAGTGATGAATCAACCACCAGTGATGAATCAACCGCCAGTGATGAATCAACCACCAGTAATGAACCAACCACCAGATCAAGACTGTGATTGTGATAAAGGCCGTAACCGTTCCAACAAAGGAAAAAGCAATAAAAATCGTAAAAAGAAATCATGATGGTTACAAAAAAGTTACCCAATTTGAACGATTAAGCGGACTGAAAAGGGTCCGCTTTTTCTTTTTGTTTACCGTGGATATGGACAGCAATACCCTGAAATGTCTTTCCGTTCTCACAGATAATAGTAAAAGTAGTTGGAAATAGTGGACGACGTATTGATGTTGGAGGAAAGAATATTTTAGAAAAGACAATAGTCGGAACAAAGAAAATTCGTATAGGAGATGGAGGAGCTTCAGGCAGTGTGTATCCATTTAGTGGGTCCATTCCGTTTTCAAGAAGGTCTATAAATTGTTCTTTAGATAATGGCGTAGAATTTCCTCTACCATCCTTTAACATTGCAAAACTATCAGACATAAACTTTACCTCCTAAAAATAGTTAGTACAGGATATGTAAAATATCAAATATATGTTTGGACAAGCGCAAAATATATAGGAAGCCTAAGGGTTTATATCCCCCAAAAAAAACGCGAAAAAAATCGCGTTTTTCTCTCTCAATGAAGTGGGCGATTCTCCTACGGTGATGGGGAAATCAAAGTAGATTAACGAAATGGTCCTCCTGATTGTTGTATAAACTGGCAGTTTTGATTATTAGTGTCGCATTGATATTTATACCAGTTATTATCAGTCCAGAAGAGATACCAACTTTGATCTATTTCATTCCATACCCAGCCTGACCAAACTCCAGTATTTGGATCGATATAGAACCAGTTGTGTGTTGCCCCGACTGTACTTATTCTCAGTGTCTGTTTCATAACATTCGTCTCAGCATTAAACTGCCAGCCTGTCTTTCTCACACATTGATTATTAACGAGTTGGTAATAAGCCCAACTGTTATTTTCTTGCCTCCAGCCAGTTTGGCATGTTGGAGGTGGTGGTGTTGGATTTGAGCATGCTGCTGGAGGTGGTACTGGAGGTGGTGCTGCTATTGGTGTTGAACCGCAAGATGCTCTATAAGGATCAAACATACTAGTATAAGGTTGTCTTTCATTAGCCATAATTAATACCCATTCATCACCATTCGTTGCAGGATTGAAAGCATATCCAACACCAATGTGAGTCAAGTTTTGAACTTCCATCCTTGCATTCGTGATGTCGGTTTGAGTGAATATGCCGCACACTGGGTTAATTGCAAAAGTAGCTCTAAGCCATTGATCATGACAAGGACTATTTCGCCAAAGATTTATTGGATTGACCATTTGTCCTCTTGAACCTGCATAAAGTTCATAAGGATAATAACAATAACCAGCGCTTCTTGCCTGATCAATAGGTGAGCCAAGTCTTGGACTAATATGAGCACATGGACCAGGTACAGTACTAGGATCAGGATATCCACCAAGAAGATGGTCTGCTGCTTTTGCAGCCGCTAAACGCATTAGTTGATCACTTACGATTAACTCATTGAATCCAATATCACGGCGAAATTGATTAACGGCGGCAATTACCTCACTTGTAGTTACCATAAATTATTCACCTGCCTTTCAAATAAAGCTAGAATAATCTATGAAAAAAACCAATGAGTGCTTGTCCATTTGTCCATTAATAGAAGTCCATTTTTGATCATTCTCGAATCAGAAACCCGAACAAACGAAGCTTTAGTAAAAAAGATTGTCATAAAGACGATCTTTCTTACTGAGTAAACAAAATCTCCCAAATGTTTACTCAACCTATCACCGTGGTGTGGAGTCAGACTAACGGATGGTCTCTATGGAATCATAGTTGATCGATCTTCATCTCCCAACCTTAGAATTTTGTGCCCCAAGGGAGAAATATTATGTAACATAATAGATATTAAGTTACATTCATTTTACCTAAAACACTAGACTTAGCGATAAATGGCGTGTATCCTTAAATTACTTAAAATATGTTACATTCAAAAACGCTAATTTATTGATGTCAAAGGTAGGGGTTAACATGGTGAATAAAAAAGACGGAATTAAGGATGTTCAGCCAATAAGAGACTATGAACAAGTAACGGATATGAAATGGTCTTTAAAAAAATGGTGTGGCGATCGGGATTACATACTGTTCCTATTAGGAATCAATACCGGTTTACGTGTTAGTGATCTATTAAATTTAAAGGTAAAGGATATTAAGAGAAAAAAGAAGATCACTGTTAAGGAAGGGAAAACAGAAAAGCCTAGAATCATTCATCTAACTAACATTTATGAGGAATTAAACGAATATATAAAGACACTGGACGGTAAAGAATGGCTGTTTCCTAGTCGTAAGGGGGATAAGCCTATAACACGTATTCAAGCGTATAGACAGCTAAATAAGGCTGCTAAAATGGTGGATATAGAGGACGGTATCGGAACTCATACCATGCGTAAAACATTCGGGTATTGGCATTATAAGCAGTTTAAAGACGTTGCACAGCTTCAAATGATCCTTAATCATGCACACCCGGAGATTACTCTAAAATATATCGGGATCACGGCGGAAGAGATAGAAAACAATCTAAACCATTTTGTTTTATAGGGGGAAGATCCAATGAAAGTAAAATACAAAGACGGCAGCATTTACGGACCGGGTTTAGTTGACTTTAGATACCAAGAAGGCGACTATGTGACGATCGTTGTCCGCTATTGGACCACAAAAGAAGATGAGGACGACATGTATTATCATGGCCATATAACACAGTTAGAGGACGAAAGAGAGGGTTTTTGGTCCGTTCTAGATGATGATCCGGATCAAGAGGAGTTCTTCCATTTTGGAGATATAGAAGCAGTTTCGGAGGGCGATAAGATCCCCTTCCTCGGAGGATGGACAAAGCGAATACCAAAAAAATAAGCAGCAAAGCGGTCAGAAACCGTAGCCAACCAAAGCCAGGCCGGCGAGATACGGGACCTGGTTTATTTATTTTATTTATATAACCATAGGTATTAGCAGTCGTCCAGGACCTTCCCTCCTGCTGGTGAATCACTGAACCACTGCATCACTGATGTAGTTTCAGGTTTTGAAAAATCTAAGAGAATACAAGAGAAAACATTTAGAGAGGAGGAAGGGGAAAGGGTTCATTTAAAAAATGTTCTTAACACGAATAGACAGGCATAGATATGTATCAAGTTGATTCACTGGTGTAGTACACCACTTTTAAATACAGATATACCAAGCAAGGAGGGAATTTTAATGAGTGTATTGAAAAACCGTTCAGAAGCAGCAAAGGAACGAAACTTGGGTGGTAAAAGGTGTGTCCGGTTCAGCATTTCCATTAATAACGAGTATGATAGAAAACTATCCAGGTTAGCAACAAGCTGCGGAATGACGAAATCGGAAATGTCCGATCAGCTGTTAAGAATTTCCTTAGACTCTCCTAATGTCTTGGAGTGGCTGCAACAAAAATTTAATAAGGTAGAAGAATATAAGGTTCATCCTACACTGATCAATAACAAAGTTTATTATTAAAAAATCTCCTGGCCGGATGGCTAGGAGATTTTATTTTGCCCTGGAATATTTAATACCTTCTTTAACCCATTTTTTATCGAAGTTATAACACTTTGCACAAAGCCCAAGTCTTTTTTGGGAATCCTTTGTATTCCGTATGGTTTTACTACAATATCTACATTTCATCTAAACTACCTCCCAAGAGGACTATTTAGTATTGTTATTGACTAATAGAAGTAGTTTTAAACAAAAAAGCTTTTTTTCTGATTAAAAGCATAAAACAAATTGAAAAGAAAAGGGGACATTTTATAGTAGGTTACACCCTTTATTTATTTGGAACTATTCAAACTTAATGAGTTGTTCCTCACTTTAATCATTTCATTTATTTTAATCAGATCCGTTTCATTCGTGAAAATCGAATAGGTGTTGCTGCCGTGTTGTTTTGCGTGTCTGGAAAAATTAGAAGCACTTACCCACTCTCCACATTTAGGGCAGGGAAGTTCTCCATTCACTTGCCATTGTTTTGTTGTGAATCGCTCTGTAGTCGTACTGATTTTTTTTGTAGTTGGTTTAACTACATTTGTAGTCGTTTCAACTACAAAATGATTCTTTTTGTATTCGTCATCATTCGAATTGTTTTCGTTTGTATACAACACCGATTCATCATCTTGTGTTTCCTTCTCAAACCCTGTCATCTCGCGTTTTACTAGCAAATAAACAGCTTCACTAATAGATAGCCCTAAATCATCACAATAATCCTTAAAATCTCTATATAGACTTTCTGGGATCCGAGCAGTTAACACCTCTGTTTTTTCTTTTGCTCTGCTGTTCTTTGCAAATTGTTCTAGATAACCCATTTTTTCTCCCTCCTGTTTCGTTCTGATTCGGTATGTATACAAAGTAATTAATCTAATTATCTTTCAAAATACAAATGAATACAATTTATATACAAAAAGAATGACGACGAATACAAGATGTATACAAAAGATTCAAAAGAATGATAGTAAATACATTTGTGTTGAGATTGTGAATATTTTCACTTAAACTAACGGGGCAGGTTAGTTGAAGAAAGATATTTATACTTTTACCGATGTTAATGGAATTATAAATATCATTTGGCATATCTTTCAATTATGAGGGGGTGTCCAAAATTAGTAAAAAGTTTTTAGTAGGGGTTGTCATTTTTATTAGTTTAATTACGGTTTGTCTAATAGTAGTCAATATTACAAAAGATATACCTCAAGCAGGAGAAATATCCAATGGTACAAAAGAAAGTAAGAATTTAACCCAACTAATTAATGTAATGAAGGATGAGTTAAAGGATTACAAGGAAATTAGAGAAATAAAATCCCAGAAGGATAAAGTTTTGATAGCAACAACAATAGATAGTTCAAATGTGGATAATGCAGCAAAATTATCTGACCAGATATGGGAGAAACTTATTCAATTACATAAACAAGATGTGGTTAGTTTCTCTTATTTTGTAGAGATTAATGATAAAGCAGGACAAGTCATATCAGGTATGCAATTTGAAAATTAGTAATAAGGTAATTCTTATGTTAGTGCGATTCTTTATTTTCCAAGAATCGCCTTTTTCATTTTCAAATAACAGTCAAGTGATTGGAACAACATCTGTATTTTGTTGATATAAATATACTATTAACAACATATTTATAATTTACCGAACTATTCTATTAGCAATTGCAGAGTTTAACTCCCTTGATTGGGGTTGATTTTTTGTATAGGAATAAAAATGTAAATATAATAATTTTATTACTCCTTTGCTTACTAATAATAGTCATAATAAATGTTGTTCTTCACGTTAGAATTTACGTAGTTTATACTTCGGGTGTCGGTCCTATTTTTTTAATTTTTCTTATCATTTCTCTAATTGTATTACTTTATTTTAAAGGATAAACAGGCAGTAAACGTATTGTGAAGCATTACACTTAAACTAACAAAGCAGTTTAATCAAATGATTTCCTATAGGGGTAGCGTCAGGAAAATGCGGATTTACAACGCTAAGGAAGTTGCAACCCATAAAAAAAGTCGATTTCCTGTGGTATTAAGGAATCGCCTTTTTATCTATCCTTGTTGAACTAACGCACCCGTTAGCTTAATAAGATTTTTTCTTTTTATCCAGCTTATCACTTAATTGTTCAAAGTTTTCTACTGCATCAGGTAATGATAATTGCTTTGCTAATGTAGTTCCTTTCTGTATAGAATTCCTAGCTTTTTCAAACAAATTTGCCTTTATTTGAGCATCTGCAAGTGTGTACCAATAGAACCACGCATCCATTTTGGATATTTTGTCGTTATAAAATTTTTCAATTTCAGGATAGTAACTAGAGTATAGTTCTTCATCTAGAACTAATTTTTTTCCACTCCATTTTAGAACATCTACAAAATAGGTATCTGCAATGTACCTTTGCCAAACGGCTATACCAACTTTCTTATTACTTAATAGCTCCATCATATGATACGGAACTTCTGCTATCATCTTTAAAGAATTATTATCCCATTTAAAAATCTCTAGGTTATTTCCTGCTGAAGCACCAATTGTGACACCGAAGAGAAACTCTTTAATACCATCACCAGTAATATCAGTAACACCTGAATAATCTAATCCTATCCCCTGTGTTTGGGTCTCCCAAGTTTTTTCCCATCTTTCATTTTCTTTTCTTAATACTATTACGCCATATTGTGAAGGATTTGGTTGTTCTTTTGCCTTTATTTCAAAAGTAATAATAATCTCTTCTTGTCCATCTTGGTTAAAGTCATAAAACTGATATGGTTTAGTTGATTTAGGTTCTTTAGGACTTACCAGTATTGAGTTTGATGGTACAAACTCATTGATAATTTTCATTGGGTCTTTATTTAATTTTACTTCAGCGTGAGTAAAAGTTGGTGAAAGATTTAAAATGACTGATACCAATATGGTAAATAATAAAATTTTTTTCATCAATAATCCCCTTTATTTAGCTAATATTAGAGATTATTGTTCCCTGGTGTTCCCTTGAATATCAGTAACCTTTGTTCAACTAAACTGCATCCGTTAGTTGAACAAGAAAATGCCTTACTCCTTATTGAAGTAAAGCTCCTCGTTAGTTGAAAAATTATATCTGATCTGATTTGTTAATATTCCATACATTTATCCCAATTAAAATGCTTTAGTCGATACCTAACTGATTTCTTTTCATTTACCGACATTACAACCCAAACTTTACCCATTTTATGCAATTCCTTTAGTACATTGTTTCCATCGATTCTTTTATATAGAAAATATCCCTTTGTGCCATCCAAACCATTTTCTAAGAATAATTTCCTTGAACCAATACTGGAACCTACAAATAAATGCTGTAATGAAATTTTGTCAGAATGATCATTAAGGTTATCCCCTACTTTTAAATTTAAGTCATCGTGCGTAAATTCTTGATAACCCGTTAAATCTACGTTGAAGCTCTTTACAATATCCTTTAACACTTTGTGATCAAATTCTTTACTTTCTTTTTCAAACTCTTCTATACAAACGCTTTTAGGAGGCTTTCCTTCTCCTTTTGAATTGGCAAATACATTTACATTGTTTGTTCCAAAAATTATGAAACTGAACATTAGTAACGAAAGAGAAACCCTTTGGTTCATTTTCCTTCACCCTAAAATTATATTTAGGGGTTATTTTGCCCAAAGCATTTACAACTATCCTTATTCAAGTAACCTGCTTCGTTAGCTTAAGTAGAAACCTTCACAATCTCAATAGAGTAGAACCTATTGATACATAATCAAATCACCTCTAAATTAGGCTCCGTGATGTCTCATAAGACTTGTATCAAAATTTAATCGTTGTAAATCCGCATTTTCCTGACGCTACCCCTAATTGGTGAAAGTCCAATCTGAGTAAGTCTAAGACGCAGTTTTATTCGTTTTGTAAGAATGGATAAAACTTTTTAATGGTGCAGGCATTACTCTATTGGATAATCTAGCAAAATTTACTAGACTACCCATAATTAAGAGTTTATACTTACATTAACTAAATGAACGGAAAAGAAAAAGAACTCCAACTGTTACAGAGGATTGCCGTCCTACTGTAACCGTTCCCCCTAGTAGCAGTAGGGAAAACACTTGTCGAAGTTCTTTGTTACTTACATATATGTACTATCATTTTAGGACATATATGTGATAGTTTCAAGGAAAAAATGTTTTTGTTTTAATAGAACATTTTAAAGGCACTGTTTCCCTGTACAATTTTAGGGATCAGTGTCTTTTTGTTTTCCCCCAGAAAGGGAGAATACTAGAATGACTTACTTTGTAGAAACAAACCAGTTTAAACAAATGATTTCTTATAATCCATATGTAACTACCAGTAAAGACAAGAAAAAGGTAAAATATAGCCTTTTGGACCGTATTCAAGAGGTGTTAGGGGACAAGTGGAATCGATTTAAAGAAGGAACTAGGCAATCCTTTGACATGATCTGCTTTTTAGGGACTGAACTAGGGTTCTTTTATGCTGGAGATGAATACCTCGCAGAACGACATGCTATTAGCGATCGGACTGTAAGAAACCGATTAAAAGAACTAGAGGAATTAGGACAAGTCATAAAGGTACATAGAAGGGCTACACGCTGCAATGGAAGAGGAAAACCTATTTATCTATTTGTAAACCACCCCTACTTTCATTATTGGGTTGAATTGTTAGGGATACAATCAGAAGATTTCCAAACCGATTTCCAAACAGAAAATCAGGAAACATCTTGGGAGAGTAAGGATGAAGGCGCAAAAAACTTCCCTACCTATTTATTACCTAAAAAACAAGAAAGAGATATTAATATAAGCAACAATAAAATTGTTCAATATGTTGTGAATCGAGTGAACGACTCTATTAATAAGGGAAATAGAATTAAATATTTATCAAGTTACATAGATCGCATGGTTCGATCATTAGAATGGCAAGCTTTATATGCAGAAAATAGGCGTCAAAAAACGATTAGGAAACAGCAGGAAGAAGAAAATGCTAAAGTAATCAGAGAGATATTGGGACTAAAGAAAAAAGAGATACCCTTTTATAATTGGTTAGAACAATAGAACGCCAGAGAAATGACGATTCTACCAATCATAAAAAATCGTTAGAACCGTTCTGGATTTAAATCCGTAAAAATAGATACAGTGTTTTTCGAAAATGGCTGTGAGACCTCCATATTCGATTTTTACGGGGTTTTAAAAAAATATTCGAAGTTCAATAAAGAGAAAAGTTAGAAACGCAGTACAAGCCTGTTAAAGGCCTATACGCGTGAAGGGGATTATAAATAATTTTCTTATTTTACCGTTCCATTTCTGTACTTTTTTCTTTCTCTTTAGCGAACTTATGTAAAAACTCGTTGAACCTTGCAAATAGCTGATTTTCCTTAAAAAACGATTGAACTCTCTCTAACATGGCTTTTAGTTTGCTGTTTTCCGCTTTTAACTCTTTGTTTTCGTGTTTCAGCCTGTCATTTTTGGTATCTAATCCAGCTATCTTTTGAGTTAAATCTTGATTCTCATTGTTTAATTGAATCAACTGCCGTTCGATTAAAGGTGCTTTTTTAGCTGCCTGTTGAAGTTGGATAAAATCATCTTGCTTAATTAGAACGCTGTCACGGCTTGTTAGAGGCTTTTTCGTTTCGATTTGATCAATAGCCTGTCTATGTTTTGTAATCGCGCTTAAATCGCCTTCCAGGTCGCTTAAGCGACCCTTTATCTCCTTCATGGAGGAGTCAATCTGCTGTTTTTGTTCCTGTTTTTCTTGTAGTTGACCTTCTAGTGATTGAATTTCTTCTCTCGCTGACATCGCTTTAAAGCGTTTTGGCTCGACATGTTTTTTATCACTGGATATTCCACGTTCCAGAGAAAAGCGAGCTTTTACGATATGTTCATGGAATTGGTCCTGCAGCTGCTGCAGCTCGGATCTCTTGCCGAAAAACTCTTTAGCTGCCAATTTGCCGTCTGTTGTGATCGGTACCATTCCTACATGCATATGGGGCGTTTTTTCATCTTTATGAACCATGGCATAAAGGATGTTTTCTTTTCCATATCGATTTTGCAGAAACATTAAGCTTTCCTGAAAATATCGTTTTTCTTCCTCTGGTGAAAGTGCATCAAAAAATGACTTATCGGACGTCACCAGAAACGAACAAAGTTTCACGGCATCTCTCCGGATCTTTTTCGTACCGGTATAACGCTCATTGATTTCTTTTTGAATCTGATCCGTATAATTGATCTTGGAATCATTTAATAAATCATAATTTAAATAACTTCTTTCTTTATCAATATCAAAATTACTATGACTCTCTTTCTCTCTTTGATTATGAATCTGGATCCCTTTCACATCCGGCGCTTTTAATTTTTTCATATGGATAACAGCAAAACTCATCAAGAATACCTCCCAATCTAAAACACTAAAATTCTTTCATCACCCACTCAACACTTGGGATTGGCTCCGCCTTTCGTCAGTAGCAGAAGACCTCGGCTATGTTTACGTAGTATAGGCGAGGTCTTCTGCTGGTCACGAAACGAAACAGGAGCCAATCCCCTCTTGGTATGAATGGGTTGGTAACACTTTAAAAACGCAAACAATATGGAGATTGATTGATTTTTTATTTGCGCAGCCGATTCTCTCTTATTTGCGGTTAAATGTAATAGAGGACTTAAAATATTTTCCCTGATGGACATGCAAAACTCATCAAGAACGACTCCCGAAATGAACCATCTAGATAGGGTCTGAGCGAAGGACTTTATTTAGTTAAGTGTAGCTTATTACACTTTGCTCTGCAAAGTGGTAAGCTCTGCGAGGCTTTTTTGCCTGCAGGCAGGCAAGGCACGGTGCGTGCCAAAAGACAAGACCGTGGGACTCCTCGCCCCACCACCCCCGCCAACGCAGTGCGTTGGATCGCGTCGGCCTCCGGCGAAATAAAAAAGAAACGGGAACGTTTCTTTTTTACCTAGCATCGATATCTAATTCTTGTTGCAATTCTGTTTCGTAGTGTCGATCCACATATTCTCTGATGAAATCATGCCGTTTTCCTGCGTTTTCAATGCGTTTCAAACCAAACAAACCAACTTTTAAGGTTCGTTCAGATTCCGGAAGCTGTTCCCATTCCTGATGCGCCCGATCCTGTAGCCGACGTTCGATTCTTCTGTGGAGCATCATTTCATCGAATTTTTTCCGGCGTTCTTCTTCTGGTGATGGCAGCAAGCGCTGTTGCTGCTCCTGATACTTTTGGAAATTTTCTTCCGCTGCTTTTGTTGCTGCTGTTTGTGCTGCAGCTGACGCCAATTCTGTCATCAATTTCTTTAGTTCCTCTACCGATAACGCATTATTTTTCTCAATAACGCTAAAATCATGCTTTATCGTTATTGAACCGTTATTATCCGTTTGAGCGTTATCGAACGTGCCATTTTCGATTTTTTCAGCAATGATCTTTGCGACATCATCGAGCGGTTGCTGGAGTGCGAGGAGCTCCTTCATATTTTCGAGCGCCCGAACGTCCTTTTCATAATAAATCCGGCGTTTTGCATCATTCCGTTCGAACTGAATCCCGAGAGCCTCCAATTTGATCGACCATGACCGAAGTGTATCTGTCGCAATGCCCAGCCGATCTGCCACCACCTTGCTGAAATAGCCGAATGCTTTTCCATCATTCATTCGTTATCACCCCATTATCCTTATACATTCTAGATGATAACGCTAGAATCCTACAAGGATAACAGACGAATAAAAAAGAGAATTCTTTGTTTTCCTTCAAATCCTGTATCATTTATTTCCCTTATGTATATACTGTGTATATACAAACGTGACGGAGCGTGTTAGAATGGAAGAGAAAAAAATGTATGAGGAAAAAGAGGTGGAAATTATGAGCATGGCAACAACCGTCCAAAAATGGGGAAACAGTCTTGCTATACGAATTCCTAAGGATGTTGCTGAACGAGTTGAGATTCACCAAGGCTCTGAAATGGAAATGAGAGTTGTGGGGAACGAAGGAACAATCACATTAGTTCCTAAAAAACAATCAAAGAAATATTCATTAGAAGAACTATTAGCACAATGTAAACCGGAAAATCGTCATGTAGAAATTGATTTTGGGATAGAGGGGAATGAATTAATTTAATGCCAGCACCAGAACGTGGCGATCTTGTTTATGTGAATTTTAATCAACAAGCAGGGCATGAACAAGCAGGAAATCGACCTGGAATCGTTTTATCGCCAAAAGCATTTAATGAAGTAACAGGATTTGCCTCCGTATGTCCAATTACAAACACTGTCAGAGGATGGGGTTATGAGGTCAAGCTCCCTGCGGACTTGGCTTTTCAAGGTGTTATTTTAACTGATCAAGTGAAAAATTTAGATTGGCATGCCCGAAACCTTCAGGTTAGGGGACAAGCTCCTGAAGAAATCGTGAATGATTGTTTAGCCAAAATACATACCTTTTTGTAAATTAAAAGAAAACATTTAAAAACAAATCCCGACTTATCTTTTTATTTCATAGATAAGTTGGGATTTTTATGATGAAAACTCAATATGTTAAGACGTTTTTATTAATGTTGTGGATTCACTGGTGAATAGGAAGACAACGGTTGTATAAATGGTTGCTGTACTCCTACTACTTGGGGTTGCCAAGGTTGTTGCTGAATCCCTAATTGGGACACACGTTGAACTTCCTGGCTTAATTGGGTACATAATTGGTTAAGACGTTGAATTTGCTGAACAGCAGAAACTTCATGCTGAACAATTTGTTGAAGTTGGTTAGAAAATTGTCTTAACTGAGCAGCATTACTTTGTTCTGAGCTTTGCATTTGTTGTAACGTGCTTTGGATTTGAGAAATGATTTGTTGATTGTACATGAGTGATCACTCCTTAGTAAGTTTAAATATCAAGAGAACCGATAATATTATGTGTAGAAGTAAAAATAATATGTTCAATGGCTAAAGCCATCTTTTAGCAAAAACGGTAAATTCTCGTTGCGCATAATTTAATTGAATTTGCTCATGATATTAATATCGGGTACGTAACGGTTGAGCCAAGATTTATATATGCTCTTTTGGGGTGTATATAGGTCGGCCAAAGAGTATATACAGGTCATCTAATGATGGTTTGTGTATAGTCGGAGGGAAGATTCTATATGGTAAAGAAAGGTTTTATTGTAGTCGTACCTCTAAAGGGTATTATTACAATAGGGTCCCAATTTATGATATAGGGTCGAGCGAAGATCGTATCGAGTGCCGCAGACTAAGTTGAGTACATGACTCAATGAAGTTAACGTTCATATGTAGCCGAGAGGTTATATATGGGTGTACAGGTATTTTGTACGGTCGAACGAACCATTATTATGGGTGGTAAACTGTTTATTTATGGTCGAAAGATCATAAATAGGTAATCAGCTATTCATAATAGTGCAAGGTAGATCGTTACGTGCTCGCACCAGTCAAATACATAAGCATATCTAACAATGAAGTCACCCTCAAGGGTGACTTTTATTTATGTAACATAATGGATGTTTTGTTACATTGGCAAATTTAAGATTCTTTTTTCTTAAGCTAACGGGACAGGATAGTGAACTATGCTAAGATTTGGAAAGGAGATCCCCCTACTTTCACTTCTCTTGGTATTTGATAGTGTTATAGTCCCTGAGGCCCTCACAATGGCCGCGTATGCCCTTCTATTTAGATGGTGGCTATTATCTTCCCTATTATTCTATTATGTCTATTCTAGGTCCGGTATATGCCCTTGATTATGGCCCATATATCTCCTATATATATATATAAATCCTTATAAAAAAAGAGAGTGCTAGATCGGGAACTCTAACACCCTAACACTTGGATATAAAAACGATTACTTATTTAAGATACCTTTGATCTTGATTTTTGATGTTGTTAATAGATCTTTTTTAAAAAAATTTTGGATCTTGATTTTTGATGTTGTTAATAGATCTTTTTAAAAAAATATTTTGGATCTTGATTTTTGATGTTGCAATTAGATCTCAAATGTGAAATAATACAGATATGAAATACGGATGTTGAATTATGATGTTAAAAAGAGAGGCGGAATTTATAATGAGTGAAACAATTTTATTTGGTTTTCTTGGGGACCAACGCGGCAGAAAAGTAATTACTGGTGTAATTGATACTGAAGATCTAATTGATATTTATGAAATTGATGTATGGAAACCTGGAAAACCAATTGATGAACAAGGGTGTCAACGACACCCAGTTCAGTCGCACTTTCGTAAGATAGGGAGAAAAATGAAAGAACAAAATTCTTGGCTTCCTACTTCCATCACTTTGAGTGCCAACTTAAATAAAGGGGAAAAAGAGTCAATTAATTCTATAAAAATTGAACGCACTGACACGCCAAATTTAGTGAAGATTGTAATTCCAGAAGGACATAAATTAAGGGTAGTTGATGGGCAACACAGAATTTTAGGATTAGAATATGCGATTACTGATTTAAAACAGTTTGAATTAAAAAAGTTTCAAATACCATTTGTAATGATGATTGTTAATGACAGAATCGATGAGATTACTTCATTTTACGAAATTAACAGTACCCCAAAACGTGTTTCAACAGATCTAGCCTTACAGCTTCTAAACGAAATGAAACAAAATACATCAATGAAATTAACAAAAGCTGAAAAATGGAAGCTAGTAGCCTTAAATGTATCAATGGCTTTAAGTGAAAAAACTGATTCAGTCTGGTACAACAACATTTCAGTCGGTCAAATTAAAGATGGAGAAATTGCCTCCTCCACATCTTTTGTTACTTCATTGAAACCCATATTAGAAATATCTTTCATAAAGAAAATATGGGAAAATAATCTTGATGAACAAGATGCAGGTGAAAGAATTGCAGATTTAGTTAATGCTTATTGGAATGGGCTAAAACGATTAATGCCTGATGCGTTCCCTGAGACTAAAGAAGACAAAGATAAGTGGGTTATTCAAAAAACACCTGGTTTCTTTTCATGGCATATGGTCGCACCTTTTGTGATAGATGAATATATGGTGAAACGTGAAAAGATTAAAGAATTCACACCAGAAACCATCGCTGAGTTTATGCAGAAATATGCAGATAGAAGTGTTAAGGACTATGATGAGTTTTGGAAAGCGAGTAACCGGGAAGCAGGTATCCAGGGTGGAGATGCTTCTCGTGCAAATTCCCAAAAGGCATTTAAGGAATTAGCTGACCAAATTAAAGATGAGATTGAGTCTAATTACGCTGAATACGAAGAGGCTGATATCATCTTTTAAAAGAAAAAGAGAACTATCGGATAATCGATAGTTCTTCTTCCTTTAATACATAGAAGAAAAAATAAAAAATAAAAAAGTGTATACTTTTTTGAAGGGGGGGAATATATTGTAAAGAATATATTTTTGTTGAAAATTTATATTCTTTACAATATAATTATGAACACAATCATTTATTTGGAAGATAACAAGGGTGTAAGTGAAGTTGAACAATTAATCAGGCAGATAGCTTTTCAAGGTATTAGTGGTGACCAAGACGCACAACACTTAGCAAAGTATATACGACAAGGAATGGCTATACTAAAGGATACATCTATTCCTACTAACCAGAGACTACAGGCTATTTTCGAAGAGGACAACGGAGACAAAAGAACACTCCAGATATTAAAACCCCTTCGCAAGGTACCTTTATTAGAGTTTCGGGTAAACAGAAGCATTCCAGGTGCTTTCCGTGCAATTTTTTTCGAATATGAATACGAAGGGGAAAATCTCCTTGTTTTTACAAAAGGACTCTTAAAAAAAGGAGACCCCAATCCTCCAGAATTACAACAGAAAATCAACGACAGCCATAAAATTTACTTAGACTTCTGCCGTGATCCAAAAAAATATTTGGATTAGAAGGGAATGAACCAAATGAGTAAAAGAAAATTCAACGAGAAGCATAATAACTTAATGGACTTATTAGATCAAGTTCCTGGTGTAATTGAACATATGAATAGCTTTGAAGTTACGATGGGCAAAAAGATCTTTCAACGTCGTTTGGAATTAGGATTAACACAATCTCAACTAGTAGAAATCATCCTCCAAGGTGGCGATAAAATTACACAAGCTACTATATCGAAGGTTGAGTGTGGGGATAATACTATTGGTTCGGATACTTATAACAAAATCTTTTTCGCATTGGGCGGCCTTAGGGACATAGAAATTAAATTTGGTGAATATCCCAAAAGACCCAGACGCGAACCTGTATTTACTTGAATGAGGTGACAGTGAAGTAAACTGTCATCTTTTTCTTTTACTCATCTATTCCATAAGCTTTCTTTAAGTCATTAAAGTTTATCAAAATGCCTATTTTTTTTAATTTGTCCATTCGTTCATAGAATAACTTTTCTAATATCGTCTTTTTCACCTCATCTGGACCGTGATGTAAAAGACGATGACATACTGGACATAAACTTAGAATATTACTTACCTTATCCAAATGAAAATCGAATTGTATTTGTAATTTCATTGGGACTAAGTGATGGGCTTCCATGAATTGATTTCCAGTTGCTTTTGAAATAAAAGTTTCGTGTTTCTCTTCGCATGCACATAGATAGTTCGATAATTTTAACGCTTTAGCAGCAACCTTTGCATCACGCGGCCACCTTTTTTTGCCCCCTTTATCAACAATCGGATCCGGCCTTTCTTCCGGGTAATCCTCATCCTCCTCTTCTTCATTTTCAAACAAGTTGTTTTCTTCCAATTGAACAGCAAACACACTATCTTGGTACTGTTCCTCTTTTTCCTCTATTTCTAGAAATTGTCCATTGTCCTCCAAAAGAAGATAATCATTAAACTGTTCAATGGAACGATTGCCAATAATCCCTTCTAATTCTCTATAAACGATTATCAAATCAAGTAAATCTTGAATAAGTTCCTCAGAACTCGGTAAAGAATTTTTGCTGTAATAACGTCCAAAAATATGCCCGCCCTCATAGCCCTGGCTTAAGTTACCGTTGCCTTTTAGATTAATTTGGTCTCCTTTTAAACGATCCGGTACCGTATGAAGTTTATTACGGAGAATGGAAGAAACAGCTTTAATTTTTTCTTTTCCAACTTTTGTCCCGTACTTTTCCTTGTAATACGTGTACCCCTGATTAAGGCTTATATAAAAGCCGTCCATGTTTTCGGTAAATAAATAAACAATATCGTATCCTTTTGTTGCAGTTGTGGTTAAATTTCTCAGAAAAATTGCAACCCATGGAATTTCGGCCCACTGTCCTTGCCCAACAGAACCAGTTACCAGATACATATCATCATTTAAAGAAGCAACATCGATAATGCTATCTTTTAAGGTTTCACGTACTGCCTTGCCCATACTATGGCCTTTAAACGTTTCATTTTTAGCATTTAAATAGCCATCCAATACATGTTTAAAATTGTCTTGTACGTTTGCTGGATTAACTTTGCTGCTGGTTAATCTAGTTTTATTTTGTTGCCGATTAAGCATTCGGTCTAAAGAAACATCAAAAATGTCTGCCATTTTAACTAAAACATCACTATCGACTCGTTGATCCCCATTTTCCATTTTAGCTATCGATGTATAGGGTATTTTTAACAAACCGGATAGATCCCGCAAACTTAACCCCTTAGATTCACGATAAAAACGAATTGATTCGCCAGCAACCTTGTTGTAATCAGTAACCATAACTAACATCTCCCTTCAAACTATTAATCTCAGTTTACTACATGGTAACAAAAAATATAATCGATGTTTCGATTTTAGGAACAAAATTACCAAAATTCGCTTTAACATTTTAGAAACATCGATATGATAATACGGATCTAAATTTAAATTTCAAACTGTAAAATATATACTTTTTGAATGATTGTCACAACCTGACACTTTTGAATTGGGAAAACACTGATCTAATAGGATCTAGATCTAGCGAGAATTTTGGAGGCTGACATTCGAGGGGGTTGTTTTGTATTTAGCTGCTGGAACTACCTTTATTTCTTTAAACAAATACTAGGAAACAACCAGAAAGAATCTATATCGTTTTTAAGTGTTTGTATATTCAGTGAACTTATTTAGCGACATAAAACAATGTAACAAAATACATATTTTGTTACATCTAATAAATTTCAGATCCTTTTTCTTAAAAGTAAACAAAATCGCCAAAATGTTTACTCCACTCACAAGTTCGGTAGGTGAGTAACGAAATAAATTTAGGAGACGGATACAGAAAGGTGGTTTTTTATGGTTCAAAAGGAATTGAATGAACGATAGTAAAGAGTACCCAATTTTAAAAATATACTTTTTTAAATGTCATATGTACAAGCTATATCTGCCTTTCTGAATAGTTTATAGCATTGACATTAATCACAAGCCTATATTGGCAGGCTTGTCATAAAAAAAGTATTTTAATAGGAGTGAACAATCATTGAGTAGAAGATGCGATGACTCTTCTGGATTATCTTATGTATCATCATCAGGTTTTTGTTGGTCTAAACCATTTAAAAACTGTAATTCGTCTCAAAACTGCAACAATTATGGACCAGTGGATCAACCACCAATGAACCAACCACCAATGAATCAACCACCAGTGATGAACCAACCACCAGTGATGAACCAACCGCCAGTGATGAATC
>NZ_JAGGQW010000020.1 GCF_018613065.1 Bacillus sp. ISL-7
ACATAGAAAAACCCGAATAAGGGGCACTTTTTAATTAGTGTCCAATATTCGGGTTATAGTTCAACAAAGTCATATCATCCCTTTTTTTTGTTCTTTAATCGAAATCTCCTATCATTTTTTAGTCGAATAGTAAATAAACTAAAACTAGAGGAATTGATAAGGAGTTTTCTAGATGAAAATAAATGAATATTACCGGGATACGGCTCATTTGAACTTAAATGGTAGTATTGCTGCTCTGATTCCAGCTGTTATGATAGTTGCTGGCAATCTTTCTATTATTAAAAACAAAGAAATAATGATATTAACTATACCTTTCCTGATTTATAGCTTGATTTGTTTTCAAATCTATCTTTTTAGAATAAGGCAGTCGATATCCATTGACAGAAATATGGCAAATTCAAAGCGCATTAGAGAGTCTTTATTTGAAACACGACATTTACTTGTCTTATTTCTGAACACAAACTCTCCACGCCTTCTACTCTATTTTCCTGACGGGCATCTAGCAGGGATGATTAAAAGGTTTCATAACCAGGGCTTAAAGAAGCTTAGGATTTCGAAAATTTATGCTCTCTATAATTTGGATAACGATGCCATCGGATATTTTAAGGTTACTGGCAAAAAGATTGAGGTATTTGACCATAAAAGGCATTATTTAGGCTGCTTTGAAAAAAGGAAACTAGATTGGAGAACAAATAAGAAGGAATTACTAGATTCGAAAGGCAGGTTTATTGGTGCTGTTGAAGGGTCATCTACTTTTATGGATGAGCAAGTAATAAACAAAAATGACCTTCCGGACGGACGGCTTCGAAGGGGATGGATGCCGGTTGAATGGAGTCCACTGTTTCCAGAACCTAATACACCAGTCCTCTCACTTAGGGAGACTTTATCAGAGGAGGATAAGCTTCTCCGAATGTCATTTATTGTTAACGAATATTTTATCGAAAGATAGAAGTATCGACAGTTTCCCTCATGAACATTGAATGATATGATAAATAAAACATGTTTATCAATTTTGTGGGGGTTTTACGATGCAAATCAATTTAATTAAAGGCCATGGTTCGGGAAATGACTTTCTAATAATCGACGAAAAATCGAATGGATATGCTTTTACGGAAAGTGAACGAGCGGGCCTCGCCAAGTTATTATGTAACCGTCAATCCGATTTGGGTGCTGACGGGATTCTTTTCGTTATGCAAAGCGAAAACGCAGATGGAAGAATGCGTGTATTTAACTCTGACGGGTCGGAAGCTTCAATGTGTGGAAATGGACTGCGTCTTGTGGCTAGATATGTTTGCGAACATCTAGGGCAAAATAGCGCTGTGATTGAAACGATGAAAGCCAATCTGAAGGTAAGCAAACAAAACGACCTTTTACAAGATATCCACACCTACCAAGTGGAAATTTCACCGGTGCTGTTTGAATTAAAAGCCCTCCCATTAAATTTAAATAAACCAACTCTTTACAATGAAAGAATTGAAAAACTTTCAGGGGATTTAAGGTTCACAGCTCTTGCAGTACCGAATCCGCATTTAATCGCCATTGTTGAAGCGGAACAGCTCAAAGGTGACCTCCAAAAACAACTTAGTGAAAAGGTGAATGGTCCCAATGATTTGTTTCCTGACGGCGTCAATGTAAGTTTTGTTAAACACTTGCAACCTGGTTCAATTTATGTAAGAACCTTTGAACGTGGTGTTGGTTTTACGAATGCCTGTGGTACTGCAATGTCTGCCTCCACGCTAGTCACTTGTTTACAAGAATTAAATGAGTTCGAAAAAGTTGTTAATGTTTATAATAATGGTGGAAGAGTCCAGTGTGTAGTCCACGAAAGCGAGGGGAAATATACAATTGACTTGATCGGAAATGCTACCTATCTTTATAATGCGACAGTCAATGTTGATCTCGAGCAAGGAGCGTTTACTGTCACTTCGAAAACGGAATTGATGGAACAGACTTCTTATGAGAAGTTACAATCAGAAGCAAAAAGGTATCTCGAAGACGGAATAAAAGGATAGGGCTCTCCTATCCTTTTTTGGTGCCTTTTTTTAGGATCTCTAAGACAGGTGCAAACGCCTGGGTTGATTTTGTTTGAAAGTAATTTGAAAAGGGATCACCTTGTTGGCGTATCCGCTTGATCGCATTTTCCATGTTAAACGATACTAGCTCGAGCTTTTCATTTACTTCCTCCCAATAAAGGGGGGTGGCAACACCTGCATGTTCGTTTCCTCGCATCGAATAGGGTGCAACAATCGTTTTTCCTTCGCTATGTTGCACATAGTCAACGTATAGCCTGTTCCCCCGCTTTTTTTTCATCCTCTCAATCGTGAAGGAGTCAGGATCCTTGGAAATTAAATACTCAGCGACAAAGCTTGTAAATAACCTGGTATCATCGTAAGAATATTCATTTTCGGGTAGTGGGATGTAGATTTGCAGCCCCTTGTTCCCAGAGGTTTTAATGAAACCTATTAAATTCAATTGATCGAGGACTTCTTTGATTAGAAGTGCTGCTTTTATCGCCAATTGAAAGTGGCCGATGGAAGGCGGGTCTAAATCAAAGACAATTTCACTGGGTCCCTTGCTATGAACGGTTTGAAATGGCACGTGGAACTCAATCGCTAATTGGTTACCAAGCCAAACGAGTGTTTTAAGATTATTGCAAAGAATATAGTCAATCCCCTCGGCTGAATGTGTCTGCACAAATTCAGGAGCATAATCTGGACAGTTTTTTTGATAAAATGCTTCTCCGATCATCCCGTGTGGAAAGCGGATGACTGTTAATAAGCGGTCTTTTAATAAAGGCAGCATATACGGTGATATTTCTCGTAAGTACAGGATATAATCGGCTTTGCGTATGGAAAGTTTTTCCCAAAGAGGTTTATCAGGATGGGTAATATCTAAGTCTTCTGGCAAGTTCTTTTGTGCGAAAATAAAACGATCGTATGTACATAAGGATGGTTCTAAATCAAAGCGAAATCGATCAAAATGGGGCTCACGCAGCTGATTTTCATAGAGTTCTAAATATTTTACTTCTATACAAATGGCAGGTTCAACAATAATCATTTGTGCATCTTCACGGAGCATATTTTGTTTAATTGTCTGTTGCAAAGCTTGTTTTTCCTCCGGTTTAAAGCCGAAAAGTACCTGGCCGATAGGATGGATCTTATTTTCCTTATAGACACTTACGTAAAAGTAACCATTTGTTTTATCAAAAGCATTAATAAAACAGCTTACATATTTCCAATTTTTATATTTCAACCATTGTAAGGAACGTTTTCCTTCTTCCCACAGACTATTCTTGTGTTTAGCAATAATTCCTTCCCCATCATTTAAAACAACCTTTTCCCATAACAAATCAAAATCATCATGAGCCTGGACAAGCTGAAGTAATTGTTCATCATAGGGGTCAGCCTCCAATTCCAATCCGATTTTTTGAAACAGTTTGATGAGTTCCTTCTTCCGTTTATGGAAAACAAGGGAATGTAATGCTTTTCCAGTCATCACAAGCACATCAAATACCATCAAGCGGCATGGAGACTTGCTAGCTTGTTCGTTAATTTTTCGTTCCGATTTTAATCGGCCTCGTATTTGAATCATTGAGAAATTAGCTTTATGCGTGTTTTCTAATGAAACGAGCTCCCCATCTAATTGAAGAGGTATGTAGGGTTTGAATTGTTTTTCATGTTTTAACAAAAATTCCTTTATTTCTGGAAATTGGGGGAGAAGTGACTTTCCGTTCCTGCTGGTCAGTTTAATTCCTTGTGAATCCCATTCCAAAATAGCTCGAAATCCATCATATTTAACTTCATAGAACCAATCAGGATGAACTGGTAGATCAAATGTAAGACTTGGCAGCATCGGTTTCATCATAAAAAAGTCCCTTCTTTTTTAGTTTATTTTGTTTAATTATCGTCGAATTCATCCTTTTCCAATTGTTTTTAGGAATGTGATTGTTTTGGTGACGTACAATAATAACAAAAAGATTGGAGAATTAACCATGCATACGATGTGGAAGGGCAGTATTAGCTTTGGACTTGTAAACATTCCCATCAAGCTCCATACGGCGACAGAAGATAAAGATATAAAGCTCCGGACCCTGCATAACAAATGTCATGCCCCGATTAAATATGAAAAGGTTTGTTCTGTTTGTGAGGAAGAAGTGAAGCCAGAGGATATCGTTAAGGCATATGAATATACAAAAGGGAAATTTGTTGTCCTTGATAATGAAGAACTCGAAAAGTTAAGAAAAGAAAACGAAGAGAAAGCGGTCGAAATTATTGATTTTGTAAAAATGGAACAAATTGATCCGATCTATTATGATAGAAGCTACTATATGTCTCCCAGTGAGGGGGGCGGAAAAGCCTATTCCTTGCTTCGAAAGGCCTTGTTGGAGTCTCAAAAAGTTGGACTTGCCAAAATCATCATTCGATCAAAGGAGCAATTAGCCGTTATACGGGTATATGAAAATGTCTTAGTCATGGAAACAATTCATTATCCTGATGAAGTTCGTAAAGCCGGTGATGTACCTAGTGTACCTTCAGAAGACAAAGTGACGAAAAGAGAATTAGACACTGCTATCTTACTGATTGATCAATTAACAACAGATTTTGAGCCGGAAAAATACACTGATGAATACCGGACTGCATTGTTGGAATTGATTGAGTCTAAAAGAAGTGGACAAGAAACTGTATCAGCTGCAACGAAGGAAGTAGCGTCAAATGTCACTGACTTAATGGCAGCATTACAGGCATCCATTGATCGCACAAAACCCAAAAAAGCGGCAGCTCCTAGAAAGAAAGCAGCAACAAGGGTCAAAAAGGAAGCATAATCTAAGAAATTTGCCAACGACCGATTCGAATTCTCTCGGGTCGGTTTTTCATGTTCTTTCAACCATTTTCTTTGCATAATTTTAATAAATATAAAAAATTGGAGGAGAGGCTATGGCTTATAATGTGCTCATGATTGCTGATCCTGGTATCGATGATTCGTTTGCGATCATGTATGCCTTACTTAATCCGAAAATAAACCTAGTTGGTATTGTCAGTGGTTATGGAAATACACCGAAAGAAAAATCGGTTAAGAATACAGCTTACCTGTTAACTTTAGGTGGGAGAGCAGATATTCCTATCATAGCAGGTGCAGCAGGACCAATATCAGGTGAATCAATAGTGTTTTACCCTGAGATACATGGCAAAGAGGGATTAGGACCAATCAAGCCTCCAGATACGATCCAGAATGTAAAAGTTTATGATATTAACAAAATTCTTGAAATTGTTACACAATATAAAGGAAACCTTGTGATTGTTTCTGTCGGAAGATTGACTGAGTTAGCATTGATGTTTATCTTATATGGGAATGACGCATTAAAGGGAGTAAACTCATTTTATATTATGGGAGGGGCTTTTTTGGTCCCTGGAAATATTTCTGCTGAAGCTGAGGCGAATTTTTATGTGGATCCAATTGCGGCAGATACCGTTATGGAAAAAGCTCATAATATTCATCTTTTTCCTTTA
The DNA here is from genome assembly GCF_018613065.1 of Bacillus sp. ISL-7. The sequence goes on from NZ_JAGGQW010000020.1 coordinate 5,508, forward strand.
AACATAACAAACAAAGCAATTATAACTCCTGATATTATTGACTTCCTTAGCAAAAACAGCCCGACACCCTTTAAACCATTATTAAAACCAGCCTTTGATTATTACTATAAAGCCTATCAGAAGAATGTACCGGGAATTAAAGGTGCACCACTACATGATGTGGTCCCGTTAATGGCATTAACGGAACCGGATTTCGTAAAATATATCCCGAGAAGAGTAAGAGTAGAGGAATTTGGTAATGCCAAAGGCAAAAGCATCGCTGATTTTCGACCAAAACCTGATAAAGAACCGGTTAATACTCTTGATTACATTGGCATGGAAGCGGATTTACAGAAATTTGTCGTCAATTTCATGGAAATATTTTTACAAGGTAATTTCAATAAAGAGCTATGAACTCAATTGGGATTCATTGCTCTTGGAATACAATTCACCCCAACGTAAAAAATCTGATGGCTGGTGAGTGATAGGAAACTATTATATTTTTAACTGATATATATTCACTGAATTTCCTAGTTTTTGAAATTTTGTTGACTGAATAGCCGAAATGAGTTAAAATAAAGGTACGCTTTTAAGTTAGTTAAATATTTATTGGTTTAAGTAGTCGTAACTGCACGAAAATGTGGGTGATGTCTATTGCCCAAACGTGTTAGTGCGTCTTTTTTATTTTTTTAAATGTAGGATAAATTAAAAGTGAACTATATTTTGGGGGTTTTTCCATGAACAACGGTAAAGTTAAATGGTTTAATGCAGAAAAAGGATTTGGATTTATTGAAGCTGAAGGCGGTCAAGACGTATTCGTACACTTCTCAGCTATCCAATCTGAAGGCTTCAAAACTTTAGAAGAGGGCCAATCAGTTTCTTTTGAAATCGTTGAAGGCGCTCGCGGACCACAAGCTTCTAACGTTCAAACAGTTTAATTCTTTTAAAAAAAGGTGATGCACCATGATTAAGCATCACCTTTTATATATATGATTTATACACAATTAGAATAGTTTAAAAGTCAATAGGATACTGCTAAATGATGTATTTGATATTTTCCATATTATTTAGCTAGCAAACTAAGTATTTAAAAACAGTCATGCACTAATTACAAGGGGTGATCGTTTTGGCGTTTGGTAGAAAAAATGATGAGGAAATCAAATTAGAAGAAACTAAAATTTGGGTATGTAGTTCAGAGACTTGTAAATGCTGGATTCGCGACAATTTTAAAAGCACTGATGTGCCACTATGTCCGATCTGCAAAAGTGAAATGACTGAAAGTACTAAAGAATTGCAAGTAATTCACAATCATAGTAAGAATTTTATGTGATCAAATTGTCAGCAGGGAGGTTTCATTTCTCCCTGCCTTTTTATTATTCTTTTGCGTTATCTTTGCAATAGGCAAGGACCAGTTCTTCTTCATCCTCTTCCAGATCAAAGTCAAGGACCTTTTCGCTCCCTTGTTCATAAAGATAAAAGTTGGTTATTTTGTCACCATTTTCGTCGCTGACGAAAATGGCCCTTAGGCCAATTCCTTTATCCGAATAAAGCTCATCCTCTTCATCTACATCAAGATCTAAGAAAAACTCATATCGGTCACCTGATAATAAACCGAATGGATCTTCCAATTTTTCAACTGAGTGTCCAGTAATGTTCAAGTGTATCATCCTCTTCAAATTATTCATCCTAATTATTATACACATATTTAAATCAACAAGAAAAACTAGAAGTAGCATTGTTATTATTATTTTTCTCGAATAGTGTTAATTTTACATAATAATTTCAAATCATTTTGAAATAAATGTGAGTAATTCCATAAATGGGATTATTCTATTGCAGGATTAAGGTAAGATAAAAATGTAAAAAAACACATAGATTGTATGCAGTCCTTTTCTACCTTTCAGTTTGCAAGGGAAAAATGTCCTCTATGTATTAATAGGGACCCTGAATGGTTAAGTCCTTATCAATAAGGAACATGCAAAAACCGCCAGAAATTATTTCTGGCGGTTTTTATATTAATATAAACACGATAAAACATCGTGTTTTTTGAAAGAATATGTATGGAGGAGAAGATGAGATTCGAACTCACGCAACGGTTACCCGTCCTAACGCATTTCGAGTGCGCCCCCTTATAACCACTTGGGTACTTCTCCATTTTGTCCTATGGAGCGGGTGAGGGGAATCGAACCCCCGCCGTCAGCTTGGGAAGCTGAAATTCTACCATTAAACCACACCCGCAATATTTTAAAATGATACATTAATATTATACCATAATCATTCGACATGGAGCAGAAAAGTCTTGTTTTTAAGTTGATATATTATGTATTGTAGAAAAATTCAAATAACGTTCAAAATCATTCAATTTATGAATGATTTTGAAAGAAAATGATTGATTTTTGCAATCGTTTTCAGTATTATGTTCTTAAGAAGAATAAAAAAATAGGTGGTGATGACTTGTTAACACCAGAACGTCATCGAATCATACTTCAATTGTTAAAAGATAAGAATGTTATTAAAATTAATGAAATTATGGAATTAACCGAGTCTTCGGAGTCAACAATTCGCAGAGACCTCTCTTTGCTAGAAGACCAAAAATTTCTAAAGAGGATCCATGGAGGTGCCTCAAGATTACAAGGGAAACTTCAAGAGCTAAGTATGATTGAGAAATCCTCCAAAAACCTTCAAGAAAAACGATTGATTGCTCAATATGCAGCGAATTTAGTGGAGGAAGGAGATTGCATTTATCTTGATGCTGGGTCCACTGTGATTGAAATGATTGAATTCCTGCCATTAAAGGAGATCGTTGTTGTCACGAATGGATTAATGCATTTAAAGCCATTATTAGATAAGGGCATATCGACCTATTTAATTGGCGGTTTGGCGAAGCCGAATACAAATGCTTTCATCGGAAGGGGAGCCTTAGCTGGTTTAGACCTTTACCGTTTTGATAAATGTTTCATAGGTGTTAATGGCATCCATCCACAATTTGGATTTACAACTCCAGACCAGGAGGAAGCAATGGTGAAGCAAAAGGCAATTTCACTTTCAAGAGAGACCTATGTTTTAGCAGATAATACAAAGTTTGCTGAAATCTCGTTTGCCAAAATTGCTGATATCCATGAAGCAATTATTATCACAAATGATATAGATGACGAAACGCAGAAGCAATATGTAAATAGAACAACGATAAAGGTAGTGACATCATGATATATACATTAACTTTAAACCCTTCAGTCGACTATATAGTAAAATTAGAGAGCTTTCATCTAGGAGAATTAAATCGAACTATAAATGAGGCGAAGTTTCCTGGTGGAAAAGGGATAAATGTCTCAACGGTATTAAACCAATTTGGTACCAAAAGTAAGGCACTTGGATTTATTGGTGGTTTTACTGGAGCTTATATTGAGCAATATCTGCATAATGAAAAAATTGATACAGACTTTGTTCAGGTTGATGAAGATACTCGAATCAATGTAAAGATTAAGACCAGTCAAGAGTCAGAAATTAATGCCATTGGTCCAAATATTTCCGAACAAAACTTCATACGCCTAAAACAAAAAATTCACCACTTAGGGGCAGATGATCTATTAGTACTAGCTGGAAGTATCCCCGCTAGCTTACCTAAAACAACCTATGAGGAACTAGTGAAAATTTGCAGTGAAAGTGGAGCAGACTTTGTTGTTGATGCTGAAGGTGATTTATTAAAAAAGGTTCTTCCTTATCGGCCATTTTTAATCAAACCGAATCATCATGAACTGGGGGAATTATTTGACACCACCATTGCAAACCCAGCTGATGTCATCCCATATGGCAAAAGACTCGTGGATATGGGAGCGAAAAATGTAATTGTTTCTCTTGCAGGCGCAGGAGCAGTACTGATAAATAGCGGAATGACACTTTTTGCGGAGGTTCCAAAAGGGGAAGTGAAAAATTCAGTTGGGGCAGGGGACTCTATGGTCGCAGGTTTCTTGGCTGCCTACGGGCGGACCAGAAATATTGAAGAAGCTTTTCGTTATAGTGTAGCGTCAGGAAGTGCAACAGCCTTTTCACTAGGTTTATGTACCAAGGAAAAAGTAGAAGAACTCCTTCCACAAGTTCATATTAAAGAAATCCGTTAAGGGAGAGAAAACCATGAAAATTACTGAATTATTATCAAAAAATACGATTCTTTTAAATATTGAAGGCAATCAAAAAGAAGCAACGATTAATCAGCTGGTTGATGTTCTTTTTAATGCAGGGAAAATATCGGATCGTACTGAATTTAAAGCAGCGATCCTAAAGCGTGAAGAGCAAAGTACAACTGGAATTGGGGATGGGATCGCTATCCCGCATGCTAAAACAAAAGTAGTGAAAGAAGCCGCTATTGTCTTTGGTAAATCAGCTGCAGGTGTTAATTATGAATCATTGGACGGTAAACCGGCACATCTATTTTTTATGATTGCTGCTCCAGATGGTGCGAATAATACACATTTAGAAGCGTTAGCCCGACTCTCTGGTTTGTTAATGAAAGCAGAAGTCCGATACGATCTTCTAAAGGCAACCACTCCTGAAGAAATCATTGACACCATTAACCGAAATGATAAAGAAGAAAAACAAGAAACAGTAACAATAAGTAAAAAGAATTTAATAGTTGCTGTTACAGGATGTCCAACTGGTATTGCACACACCTATATGGCCGCCGACTCCTTAAAAGCAAAAGCATCTGAAATGGGTGTAGATATTAAGGTTGAAACCAATGGTTCTGGCGGCGCAAAAAATATTCTGACCAAGGAAGAAATTGAAAATGCAACAGCAGTCATTATTGCTGCAGATATCAATGTGGAAATGGAACGATTCAACGGCAAGCATGTCATTCAAGCAGCAGTAGCAGAAGGAATTCGTCGCCCAGAACAATTAATTGATAAAGCGCTAAAGCAGGATGCACCTATATTTCGAGGAAATGGCGGACAAAGTGAAAAGGGATCCGATCAAAAAGGGTCACGTACAGGCTTTTATAAGCACCTAATGAATGGTGTTTCTAATATGCTTCCATTTGTTGTCGGCGGTGGAATTCTTATTGCGATTTGCTTTATGTTTGGTTATAACTCATTTAAGCCTGACGATCCATCCTACAACCAGATCTCAGAAGCATTAATGACGATTGGCGGCGGTAACGCATTTGGACTCATTGTTCCTGTTTTAGCAGGTTTTATTGCTCTAAGTATTGCAGATCGTCCAGGTTTTGCTCCAGGTATGGTTGGCGGTATGATGGCGGCAAGTGGCGGAGCAGGCTTCCTTGGCGGTTTAGTTGCTGGTTTTCTCGCAGGTTATGTTGTCCTTCTTCTGAAAAAAGTATTTGCCGGACTGCCTAGATCTTTAGAAGGTATTAAGAGTATCTTACTGTACCCTCTTTTTGGAATTGCCATCACAGGATTCATCATGCTTTATGTAGTGAATAAACCAGTTGCATGGTTAAATGGAACAATTGCTGATTGGTTGACAGGACTTGGGACAGGTAATGCAGTTTTATTAGGTATTGTGCTAGGTCTTATGATGTCGTTTGATATGGGGGGGCCAGTTAACAAGGCTGCCTATGTATTTGGAACAGGTTTATTAGCGAGTGGTGTTTATGAACCAATGGCAGCGATTATGGCTGCAGGTATGGTACCGCCGCTAGCAATTGCTCTTGCAACGACATTCTTCAAAAATAAATTTAATGACCAAGACAGAGATGCTGGTAAAGCATGTTATGTAATGGGATTATCCTTCATTACCGAAGGGGCGATCCCTTTTGCTGCAGCTGACCCATTGCGTGTCATTCCTTCCGTTATGGCTGGTTCAGCTATCGCAGGTGCACTTTCAATGGCGTTCGGAATTGGTCTCCGCGCACCACATGGTGGAATATTTGTAGTCCCATTGGTTGAGAATGGAGCCCTTCTTTACGCACTAGCTATTTTAGTTGGATCAGTTGTATCAGCACTATTAATCGGTTTCTTAAAAAAGCCAGTGAAATAATTAAAAAAATGAAAGAGCTGAGGGATTCCTCAGCTCTTTTGTCCTTGTGCATTGGGTTTTATGGCCATTAGTGCGACAAGTGCAGCAATGATACTTAGACTGCCTAAGAGAATAAAAATCCAATGGATCGCATGCTTTAATAACAATGCAATAATCGGAGGTCCAGCAGCAACTCCAATAAACCTCATGGAACTATAAATTGATGAAATGGTTCCTCTTTCTTTTTTTTCAACGCCTTCGGTAATTAATGCGTCTAGACATGGAAGGCCTGCACCGATTCCAATTCCGCTAATAAGAAACATGGTAATCATGTACCAAAGCTTAATCGAAAACCATAATGCACCAATGGATAAGGCTGTTGCGACAATTCCGGCAAACGTGATCCATTTCATCAATATTTTATTTTTCTTAATCACCTTACCGCTTATAAACGATGATAGGCAAAGTGCTCCTAGTGGTAATGCAAGAAAAAATCCCTTTTTAATATCCTTAATGTTGTATTCTTTTTCAAAAATTTCCGAAAGATAAAATAAAATCCCAAAAAGGACTAGCATGAGTATTCCACCAATAAAAAAGATACCGTATAGCCAACGGCCCTTTTCAGTAAAGGTTTTTTTCACGTTGATGAAAAACTCTTTGAAAGGAATTGGTTTCTCGGTTGTTTTTGGACTTTTGACCAGAAATATGATCATCACAACGGAAATGGCACAAAATACAGGGAATGAAAAAAACGGCAAATACCATATGAATCCTGCTAGAAAAGCCCCTAAAATAGGACTTAATACTTTCCCAAACGTATTGGATGTTTCAATTAGACCCAAACAACAACTAACATCATCTTCGTTATTAAACATATCACCAACCAATGGCATGACAATAGGAGCCGCCCCTGCTGCTCCGACCCCTTGCAGTGCTCTGCCAGCTAAAATAATCCAATAGGCATCATCAAGTTTCCATGAGGCAAATCCTGAAATTAGACCGCCAATACCGGCAATGATGAGACTAGGGATAATGACCTTTTTTCGACCAATATGGTCTGATAGGTATCCTGCGACAGGTATTAAAAAAATGGCGACAATCGAATAGACAGTAATTATCATACTCGTTTGAAAAGATGAAATGGATAATTTTTTTTCCATTGAAGGTAGAACTGGTATTAACATTGAATTTCCCAATGTCATGACTAAAGGAATGGATGACAGTGAGATGATTGCCCACTTTTGATTAGATATCTCATTGGACCGCTTTTGTCCGGCTGCAGATTGTTTCTTTTTCACAGCTTTTGGATTTTGGCTTAAATGTTCAATATGTTCCATTAATCTTCAATCCCGCCTTCATGATTTGCTATTATTACTATTCGCTTAATCACCTTAAAAAACCCCAGTTAAGGCATCCTTTAAATGGAAAAGCATTAATTTGAAATTTTCTAAATCTTTCACTTGACTTTCACTTGAAATTTGCGTAGGATAAAAGTCAACAACATCAAAGTTAAATAATTAACTCGTTGAGCAAGAGGAGTACACTAATTTATTTCTTCCAAGAGAGTCGGGGTAGGTGGGAGCCCGATAAGAAAGGATTTGTGGAATGGACTTGTGAGAGGCATCTTGAACCTGAGTAGGGATGCACGGAACTCCACCGTTAAAAGGATAGGATATCGAACGGATTGTTCCGTATCTGAAGAGGAAGCAGGTTTTATCCACTGCTTCAAATGGAGGTGGCACCACGACCATAGAATCGTCCTCTATATGCGTAATTAATTGCGCATATAGAGGACGATTTTTTTTATTTTAGAAAGGAGTCGAAACATGAAAATTAAAAGTGGTTATTTCATAAACGAGATCGAAGGAGACACTCTTACACCAATCTCCATATTACAAAAAATTAGCGGGAAAAAGAAGTTCCTATTGGAAAGTTCTCATAAGTACAATGACTCTGGGCGATATTCCTTTATTGGTGCAGACCCAGCTTTCGAACTTATTTCGAGGGGAGATAATAATGAGATTATTCAGCGGAATGGAGACAAGAAAGTTTTAAAAGGCAACCCTCTCGAAGTATTAAAAAAACTTATACCACCCATGGGTTTTGAAGAGTTTCCCTTTCCGTTTATTGGAGGCGCGGTCGGTTACGTGGGGTATGACATTATCAGGCAATATGAAGTAATCGGAGATGAATATTCAAACGGAATGGAAATGCCGGATGTACACTTAATGTTTTATGAAGAAGTTATTGTCTTTGATCATCTTGAAGACAAGGTCTTGATTTGTGGGTGTCCTTTAGTCAAGGAGAGCGATAACGCTTTAATTGAAAAAAGAATCAATCAAAGGATAGAAGAGCTAAAGCAGCCTACCTTCTACCCAGCAGAGGAGCCATTTTATTTCTCAGGGTTTGAATCCGAAACAAACAAAGAAGCCTTTATCAAAAATGTAGAAATGGCGAAGGAGCATATTTTAGCAGGTGATATATTTCAAGTAGTCCTTTCAAGACGAATGAAATCAACATTTAACGGAGAACCATTATCGCTTTATCGTAAACATCGTGCGAATAATCCTACTCCTTATATGTTTTATATTGATTTTGATGCTTATACCGTTATTGGTTCATCCCCTGAAAGTTTAATTAAAACAAGAGCCAACACAGTTATTTCAAACCCAATTGCAGGGACCAAAAGACGGGGAAAAACAAACGATGAAGATTTGTTGATTGAAAAAGAATTAAAAAATGATGAAAAAGAACTTGCTGAGCATAAGATGCTTGTTGACCTTGGCAGAAATGATCTCGGCAAGATCTGCAATTTTGGTTCCGTTCAAGTAGATAAGTATATGGCGGTAGAAAAATACCGGCATGTGATGCATCTTGTCTCTGAAGTAAGCGGGCATTTAAATGCTGATAAAACAGCAATAGATGCCCTCGCGGCCTGTCTGCCCGCTGGGACTGTTTCAGGAGCCCCGAAGGTTCGGGCTATGGAGATTATTAACTCCTTGGAAAAATCAAAACGAGGGTTATATTCAGGGGCCGTTGGTTATTTATCAGCAGACGGAAATATGGATTTTGCCCTTGCCATCCGAACGATGATTTTAAAAGAGGGTTCAGCATATATTCAGGCAGGGGCTGGTATCGTTTATGACTCAAATCCAGAGTCCGAATATCAAGAGACAATAAATAAACTTAATTCTTTCTTGGAGGGTGAGAAATGATTTTACTGATTGATAATTTTGACTCGTTCACATTCAACCTTTATCAGTATCTAGGGGAATTAGGTGAACAAATTACGGTTTTACGAAATAACCAATTAAGCATGGACCAAATCAGAGATTTAAATCCTAAAGCCATTATTCTCTCCCCAGGACCAGGGAAGCCAGAGGATGCAGGAATTTGTATCGAATTGATTCAAACATTTTATAATAAAATCCCTATTTTAGGAATCTGTCTCGGCCATCAAGCCATTGGTGCAGCTTTCGGTGGGGAGATTCAAAGAGCAACCCTTATCAAACATGGTAAAACATCATTGATTTCACATCGGAGTGGTGGATTATTTAACGGTCTTCCCAACCCATTAGAAGTGATGCGCTATCATTCATTAATTATTGAGAAGAGTAGTATTCCGGAGGAACTTGAGTGTATTGCTCATTCTGATGATGACCAGGAAATCATGGCCATTAAACATCGTGAATATCCCATTTTCGGTCTTCAGTTTCATCCGGAGTCGATTGGTACTCCATCAGGTAAACAAATCCTAAAAAACTTTTTAAATGAGATAGAGAGGATGAATAAAAGTGAAGAATTATTTACTCCAATTAGCTGAACGTGAATCATTTTCTGAAAACCAGATGAAAGAAGCCGTGCATTTCATTTTGGGTGAGGAGGTTTCTGAATCTGAAATTGCTGCCTTTTTAATGGGATTGAAATCTAAAGGAGAAACAGTTGAAGAAATTACGGGAATTGTAAAAGCGATGAAGGCAAATACGCTGAAATTTAATGAGAAAATTTCAGGCGTTCTTGATAATTGTGGAACAGGAGGGGACGGATCCTCCAGTTTTAATGTGAGTACTACGTCTGCTTTTGTTATTGCTGGTGCTGGAATTCCGGTTGCCAAGCATGGCAATCGAAGTGTTTCGAGCAAAACGGGCAGTGCGGATGTGCTGGAATACTTAGGAATCCATTTAAATCTTTCCGCAGAAAGAACAGAAGAAATTCTTCAGGAAATAGGATTATCCTTCTTATTCGCCCCAAACGTTCATCCAAAGTTAAAGAAAGTCATGACAGTTCGAAAACAATTGAAGATACCAACCATTTTTAACTTTATCGGACCACTTACCAATCCGATTGAGTTAGACTATCAATTGTTGGGTGTGTATCGGAGAGATTTATTGAATGTGTTTGCTGAAGTTCTTTTGAAGTTAGGACGCAAGCGGGCTATTGTTATTAATGGTGCAGGTTTCATGGATGAAGCTTCACTTCAGGGGGAGAATTATTTAACTATTTTAGAGGATGGGAAAATTGCTAATCAATCATTTCTCCCAGAAGAAGTCAATCTCCCACAATATGATAACAGCTGTATTAAGGGTGGAGACTCTAAGGAAAATGCTGAGATATTAATCAATGTGTTAAAAGGGGAAAAGGGTGCTTACCGTGATACGGTTTTACTTAATTCTGGACTAGGAATTTATACAGCAGGTAAAGCAAACTCCATTCAGGATGGGATCAATGTTGCGAAAGAAATCATTGACTCTGGTGCTGCTTATGAAAAATTAACTACTTTAATTGAAAAATCTCAAGCAGCGGGTCAGAAAGAGGCGATATAAGTGGCAACAATCTTAGATAAAATCATTGACCAAAAGAAAAAAGAAGTTCTCTTCCTTCGAGAGGGAAACCAACTATTCGAAGGTACAAATCAGCCGAAAAGATCTTTAATTCAAAAACTGAAGACAGCAGAACAAATATCGATCATATCTGAATTTAAGCGAGCATCTCCTTCAAAAGGAATCATTAATAACATGATTGAGCCTTCCTATCAGGCGGGGTTATATGAAGAATATGGCGCTTCTGCTATTTCTGTACTAACAGATCAAACCTTTTTTAAGGGCTCTTTCTCCGATTTAAGAGCTGTTCGGAGCAAAGTAAATCTGCCGATTCTCTGTAAAGACTTTATCATTGATGAATTGCAAATAAATCTTGCTTCTTCCAATGGGGCGGATATCATTTTACTGATTGTAGCTGCATTAGACGATCAGAGATTGGCTGAACTCCTTCAATATGCTAAGAACTTAGGCTTGGAGGTACTGGTGGAGGTTCATAATCAGAAGGAATTGGAGAGTGCACTTAAGACAGGAGCAAAGCTGATTGGAGTAAATAATCGCGACTTAAAAACCTTTCATGTTTCGCTTGAGGTGACAGAGACATTAGCTTCCATTGTAAAAAGCACTGGTGCGTATCTCATTAGTGAAAGCGGGATCCATCACCAAGAGGATGTAGCACGTGTTAGAAATGCAGGAGCGAATGGGATTTTAGTGGGAGAAGCATTAATGAAAAGTGCAAATGTGAAACAATCCTTTATAGACTTTCGCTTGCCGCTTAATGAAGGTGTAAATAGATGAAAGTAAAAATTTGTGGAATTACAGATATCGAAACAGGGGTTGCGGCGGCTCAATATGGTGCTGATGCTATTGGGTTTGTCTTTGCAGAAAGTAAGCGCAGGATCTCGATTGAGAAAGCACATGAGATAATTGCTAAGATACCTAAAGAGGTGTTTAAGATCGGTGTTTTTGTTAATGAAACAAAAGCAAATATCGAAAGAATCGCTTCCGCTGTGGGACTGACACATATCCAGTTACACGGAGATGAAACAGCAACATTCAGTGAATCGCTTTCCTTGCCTGTCATTAAGTCAATCAGTTTTCAAGGAAATGAAAGCTTAGAGGCATTGGCTGGTTTTCCAAGTGACTTTATTTTACTCGACAGTCCCAAAGGAAAATACAGAGGCGGAAATGGAACGGTGTTTAATTGGAATGAGGTCAATCCTCACTTGATTAATAGCCAAAAAGTCATCCTAGCTGGCGGGTTGCATGCAGACAATGTTGAAGAAGCGATAAAAATTATTAGGCCATATATGGTGGATGTTAGCTCAGGGGTAGAAACCGCTGGGAAAAAGGATTTAAGAAAGATTCAAACATTTATAGAAAAAGCCAAAAGCACACCTGTAGGGAGGTAAAGGGAATGAACACATATACATTGCCAAATGAGAAAGGCCACTTCGGCATTTTCGGGGGGAGATTTGTCCCGGAAACATTAATGAAAGCAGTAATTGAACTTGGTGAAGCCTATGAAAGCGCCAAAAAGGATTCTTCCTTTCAAGCGGAAATTCGAAAATTGTTAAAAGACTATGTGGGGAGAGAAACCCCATTGTATTATGCAGATAACCTGACGAAACACGCGGGCGGGGCTAAGATTTTTCTGAAAAGAGAAGATTTAAACCATACTGGCGCCCATAAAATTAACAATGCGATTGGGCAGGCTCTACTAGCGGTACGTATGGGAAAGAAAAAAATTGTAGCTGAAACTGGTGCAGGTCAGCATGGTGTAGCAACGGCAACCGTTTGTGCCTTATTAAATCTTGATTGTATCGTGTTTATGGGTGAGGAGGACATCAAAAGACAGGCATTAAATGTTTTTCGAATGGAATTGCTGGGTGCAAAGGTCGTCAGTGTCACATCTGGTAGTGCAACATTAAAAGATGCCGTAAACGAAGCCTTAAGATACTGGGTTGAAAATGTAGATGATACCCACTATCTATTAGGATCTGTAATGGGACCACATCCATTTCCGCAAATGGTTAGAGATTTTCAAAGTGTTATTGGCAAAGAAACAAAACAACAATTCCAACTTAGCGAAGGGGCGCTACCGGATGCAGTGGTTGCCTGTATTGGCGGCGGGAGCAATGCGATGGGGATGTTCCATCCATTTATCGAGGATGAGATGGTTAGTCTTTATGGCGTGGAAGCTGCTGGACAGGGTGTTGATACAGAGTATCATGCGGCTTCCTTAACAAAGGGAAGTCCAGGTGTACTACATGGAGCACTAATGTATCTATTACAAGATCAAGATGGTCAAGTTCAAGAAGCACATTCCATCTCGGCAGGTCTTGATTATCCAGGCGTAGGACCGGAACACAGCTATTTGCATGACATTGGTCGAGCATCATATCAATCGATTACCGATAAAGAAGCGCTAGACGCATTTCAGCTCTTATCGAAGCTTGAAGGAATCATCCCCGCATTAGAGAGTGCCCATGCAATTGCCTTTGCAGTAAAACTAGCTGCAAAAATGGATGAAACAAAAAAGATTGTTGTTTGCCTATCAGGACGCGGAGATAAAGATGTGGATACCGTGAAAACACGGCTGAGAGAGGAGAGATAAGAAATGAACCGTTTTGAAAAAACTTTTACGGCTTTAAAAGAAAATAATACAAAAGCTTTTGTTCCCTACATAATGGCCGGGGATGGTGGGCTGGAATGTTTGGTTGAACGTCTAACACTGTTGGAGAAATTTGGTGCAACTGCGATTGAAGTTGGGGTTCCGTTTTCAGACCCTGTGGCAGATGGGCCAACCATTCAACGAGCTGGAATTAGGGCACTTGAAAATGGAACAACCTTAAAGGGGATTATTGCAGAACTAGGAAAAGCGCGAAAGGATGTGTCAGTTCCAATCCTCCTCATGACCTACTTAAATCCCATTTATTCCTATGGGGTAGAGGAATTTGTCCGAGATATTCGTTTGGCTGGTGTGGATGGGTGTATTATTCCCGATTTGCCAATAGAAGAAGAGGAAATCATTACGCCACATCTTGAGAAAGCAGAAATTGAGTTGATTCGACTCGTAACGCTGACAACACCAATGGAGCGAATCAAAACGATTTCAAGCAAGGGCAAGGGATTTTTATACACGGTTACAATTAAGGGGATTACAGGGGCAAGAAATGAATATGATTCGGAATTGAATCAATTTTTAAAATCTGTAAAAGATGTAAGTCCGATTCCCGTCTTGGCTGGCTTCGGCATTTCAAATAAAGAACAAATAACGGACCTAACAAAATACTGTGATGGAGTTATTGTCGGCAGTAAAATTGTCGATTTATTTAACAGTCAAAATTTGATCGAAATGGAAAAGTTGATGTCAGTCTTCAAACCAAAATCAAAGATTGTATAGGTAAAAGGTCTACTCTCGACTGCGTGAGTAGACTTTTTATATTTTAGTGTCATTTATTACTGCACAGGAGTCCTCTATAATTAATATAATTTAATTTGCGGAATTGTTTTTTTGAAACAACTGTCCTCCATTCCGCTAATACAAATTAAATTTGCATAAAAGCAGTAATTCCCGGGTTCTTGAAAGCTAGTGATATATCCTGTATAATGGTGTTTATACTTTATTTAGAAAATAAATTCCCATGATGTTTACTTTTCTGAAACTTCCCGTTGTGGAAGTTTTGTTTGTTTTCATTAGATATGTTATTTTTCAGATAATATTACTTTTATAAGGAGCGTAGATGATATGAAGGAAATGACGGTGGAAGAACTTTTTACGACAAAGAACCCAGTAATCATTGATATACGCTCACCGATCGAGTTTAAAGATGGCGCAATTCCGGGAGCAATTAATGTTCCCTTATTTACAAATGAGGAACGACAAATAATCGGAACCATTTACAAACAAGAAGGGGCGGCGATTGCGAAATGGAAGGCAATGGAAATTGTCTCGCCTAAAATTCCTGAACTCCTTCAAACAATAAAAAAATGCGTTTCAGACGATATGGAACTTATTATCCATTGCTGGCGTGGTGGAATGCGAAGTAAGGCAGTGGTTACATTTTTAGAGTTTGCCGGAATTTATTCTTGGAGACTCGTAGGCGGTTATAAAGCATACCGCCACTATATTCTTGAACAATTGCCTACAATGCTTCCTAACAAAGCAGTCGTCCTCCACGGACTGACCGGTGTTGGTAAAACAGAGGTCTTAAAGATATTGAAAAAGAAGGGATATCCAATCTTAGACCTTGAAGAGATGGCGGGCCATCGCGGTTCGATATTTGGAACGATTGGTCTTGGTGACGGTCATAACCAAAAAACATTTGACTCCCTTCTATTTAAAGGTCTTCAAGAAATAAAAGATGCTGATTATTTTCTGGTTGAAGCGGAAAGCAAAAGAATTGGAAAAGCTGTCCAAACTGAAGAATTAATGGATAAAAGAATGCAAGGTATTAACATCAATCTCAACACCCCCATTAATCAACGGGTAAAGCATCTTGTCGCCGAGTATGTGCAGCCATACAAGGAAGAACCCTGGTATTTCGAAAAGATTTCTGATGGTATTGAAAAGGTGTTAAGACGTGTTAAAGATCCAGACATTAAAAAATCGCTCATCCAAACGTTAACAGATCGTAATTATCCTGATATGATTCGAATTTTACTTGAACATTATTATGATCCTCGCTACGTCCATGCAAAACAAGAGTATGAAGGGGAATTCTTTGAAATATCTGCAGAACACTCTGTTGATGCAGCAGACAAAATTGCTTCAAAACTTAATGGGTTAGGCTTTCGGCCTATTAGACAGTTAAATAGCCAAACTTTAATTTAGATTATTTCCAATCGATATCTAGAATAAATACATGCTGAAAGCTAAATGAAGATCATTTAGTTATTGAAAAACCGCTGAATCCTTTCAGCGGTTTTTTCATTGGGTTTATGCTAACGATTTTTAAATGGTTTTAAACCACGCCGTTTGATTTCATCCTTTAAGATCTTAATCCATTCTTTTTCCTTGTCAGACTTTAATGCATCCCGATACGAAAAAACCAATTGCTCATTACTCATAATTTTCATTTTTTATGAATGCCTCCTTGGTAATGGATTGAATATTCAGTTTTTATAATTGTAATGGTTTACATTCCTTTTGAGAACCCAAAATTAATAAAATTTTTGAAAAAAGTTCAAATTTCTTAAATTAATAACAGATATTTTAAATAAAAAACTAATACTTTTGTAATTGACTCATGATATGGTTGCACAGAACCGGCCCGATTGATTATACTAGAAATTGGACATTGATCGAAAGGAACGGTGGCAACAATGATTCATCTATCATGGCGTGATCGTGAAACAGTAAAAAAAATAAAATGCGTTCACACGGATGCAAAAAAATACCTTGTCAATAACGCCTTAACGGCTGGGAAAGTCTATGATGTGAAAAATGAGACTGAAGAATTTTATTACATTATTGACAATACTGGAAAAGTAGGCGGCTTCTACAAGGAATATTTCCAAAATGTATAGAAAAACAGGACTGTGGAGCATAGCCCGCAGTCTTTTTATATGGAAAAAGTGGTAAAGATACTGCAAATAAAGGGGAGATATTAAATAATGGATAAATTGTGGAACAACCTTTTTTCGTTACAAGGGGAAAATGTAAATTTGATTCCAATCAGTATGGACCATTTAGAGGGCTTATGGGAAGCGGCCAAACCAGATGAAATATGGACGTATATGGCGACCAAGGTTCGATCGAAAAATGAAATGGAACAATTGATTAAAGCAGCATTGAAAGCGAGAGAAAATGGATCAGAATACACTTTCACCGTTGTAAATAAAGAAAATCAAGTGATTGGCAGCACCCGATTCTTAGACATATCCCCGCGACATAAAAGTGCTGAAATTGGTTCGACATGGTATCACCCAGATGTATGGCGGACAAAGGTAAATACAGAATGTAAATTCCTGTTATTAAGGCATGCCTTTGAAAATTGGAACCTCACGCGTGTTCAACTAAAAACAGACTCTCGAAATGAAAGGTCCCAGCAAGCTATTGCTAGAATTGGAGCTGTAAAGGAAGGGATATTACGAAAAGATCGGATTATTTCCGATGGATACACTAGGGACACGGTCTTTTTTAGTATTCTTTGTCATGAATGGGACAATGTAAGAACTGAGCTTAAATTGAAACTGCAGTGAAAGAGTAAGATGCCTGGTCAATTTGCCAGGCAATTTACTTCCCGTCCCACTTTATATTACTTCGCATTAGGAAACACTCTGCGGATGGTATCGGAAAACTCATCGATAAAACCTGAAACCGTTCTTCCATTCCGAATATCTCTTGAATAGGTATTCATTCGATCATAAAAATCAGGATTAACAGAAATATAAACATTGTCAATGTCTCGATCAACAGATTTAACTGCTCGAGCAATCTTTTCTTTAATAGCTGAAGTCAATTCATTACGAGCTGAAACGTCCAATTTAGCCGCAACATAAGCATTATTATCGTTTACAATGACAGTTGCGTTGTCCACTTCAGTTAAGTTGATTACTTTATCAGCAGCCTTGTCCGCTACTCTAGTATTGGTTTGATTGCTTCCAACATTGTTATTATTGCGTCCATTAGTAATAGTGTTATAATTTCTGTTGCGATCTAATTCCGGATCACTAGTATCTGCACTTGAAATAGCTGGTCCGACCTGATTAGGGTTATTAAAATTCACTCTAGTTATTTCATTTGTATTTCGTTGCCGGGTTGTTACATCACCATCGATATTATTCTTTGCACAACCTGTTAAATAAATACTCGACACGAGGGTGGCAATGACGAATAAGCTGTTTCTCATGTTGTATTAACACTCCTTTGTCAAACTACTACAATTAGGTTGCCATTTTTGTAAAAAACTATCCTAACCGGTCTAAGTTGATAATTATAAAAAGGAAAATGTTTAGGGGTGTGTGATTTGATTTATTTTTTAGTGGGATTGGGCGGAGTCGTTGGAAGTTTGCTCCGCTATTTATTATCAGTTTTTGCTGTAGTGGTATGGGGGAAAGAATTTCCAATAGGAACCCTTTTAATAAATTTAACAGGTTCCTTTCTATTGGGTTTTATGACAAATCATGTTGTTAGTTCCAATAAGCTTCATCCGTATTTGTTTACCGCACTTACCACTGGTGTCATTGGTTCGTATACTACCTTTTCAACTTTTTGCTTTGAAACGGTTCATTTACTCGAAACAGGAAAATACATATTTGGCTTCCTTTATTTAATTGTTAGTTTATTTGGAGGTCTATTTTTGGCTAAGGCAGGAATGTTACTTAGTGAACAAGCAAATAAATCGAGGAGAGTAATATGATTGAGATTATATTTGTTTCAATTGGTGGTTTTTTTGGAGCGATTTGCCGCTTTGCGATTAGCAGAAACCAAACTAAAACAGGGTTTCCCTCTGCTACCCTAACAGTCAATTTCATTGGTGCTTTTTTATTGGGGTTACTCCTCGGACTGAATGTAAAAGGGTCATTATATTCCTTAATAGGTATTGGATTTATGGGGTCATTTACGACTTTTTCGACATTAATGCTTGAATCGGTAAAACTTAAAAGGGAAAAAAAGAAAAAGTTTTATTACAGCTATTTGCTAAGCAGTTTCACGATAGGAATCATTCTTGTCTTTTGTGGGCTATTGTTAGGAAGCAGGATCTAAAAAAGAAGCATCAAAGGATGCTTCTTTTTTCAATTTGATTATTTTTGTTTGACTTGGACTTTTGGTGTTTTATTTATCTGATAAAGACTTTTGCTAATCATAGTTTGTACAATAAGGAATGTACCGCCTACCACCCAATAAAGAGGCAGGGCTGCCGGTGCATTAAAAGAAAACATGACAATCATTAATGGAGATAGCAATCCCATGTATTTCATTTGGTCTTGCTGTGTTGTTGGCATATTGGACTGGGAAACTTTAAACTGGAAGTAGTAAATAACCCCAGCAATGATTGTAATAATAATGTCTGGATTTCCGAGACTAAACCATAAAAACTCGTGGGTTTTAATTTCTTCTGAACCGCGAATCGCATAATAGAAGCCAGTTAGAATAGGCATTTGAATGAGCAATGGCAAACAGCCCATATTTAATGGATTTACCCCGTGCTTTTTATAAAGGCCCATCATTTCCGCTTGTAGTTCTTGCTTTTTCTTAGGATCCTTTTCAGTTTTCATCTTTGCTTGAATAACGTCCATTTCGGGTTTTAATACATCCATCTTTTCCTTCATACCCATTTGATTTTTATACTGTCTGAGCATTAACGGCATTAACGCTAGTCTGATAATTATTGTAACAATAATTATGGCCAAACCATAGTTTCCGTTAAAGAATTCAGCAACGGAATGGATAGATACAGAAAAAGGATTGACAACATAATGTTGAAAAAATCCAGTATTGTTAGTTCCTTTTTGTGTTTGAGATGAACAAGCCGATAGCAATAATGTTATTAAGCCAAGCAGTGAGAATAATAGTAGTGAAGATCGTTTTGTTTTCATATTTCCTCCTAGAATGTTGTAAATAAATTGTTAAGTATAGAGGAAGGAAATAGGCTCTTCAGTATCATCCTGAGAATATTCTTTTCTACGAAAATATATAACAATTCTTTTCAGAATATAGCTTCCATTTAAACAACTTTTCTTACGGTAAAAAGCCAATGGGTGAATAATTTCTGTTCTTGCTTGATTAGATAAGGAGCCAAGAAAAGAATATTCCACACTCCAAGCCCATAAGAATTTTAAAGTAATTCCTAAATAAATACTGACGTAAAGGGCGTTTAGGGCATTGATATCTGAAATATCTATAAGCAATTGAAACAAAAATTATCACCTCACTTAATTGTCAATGATATGAGTATATAGTAGAAATGGTAAAGAATCAATTTTATAATTGCGATTATACCATATTTTGAAGACATTACTAATTGGACTAATAAGTTCTTAAAAAACACTGATTCAGAAGTGAATCAATGTTCAATCGGTGCCTTCCAGTGTGCTGTAATCAATTTATAAGCAAACTCGACTTTTTCCTCTGTAGGTGGTTCGACAGAGTTTAGTTGATATTCAAGTCCAAGTGATTCCCACTTATATACACCGAGCTTGTGATACGGCAGGATTTCAATCTTTTGGACATTTTTAAGCGTTCCGATAAATTCACCGAGTTTTTCCAGATCTTCAGGATCATCCGTAACCGTAGGGACAAGCACATGACGTACCCAAACTGGAACTTGATGGTCTGATAAAAATGTTGCAAATTCAAGAATATGATCATTGGACATACCAGTTAACTGGATATGTTTTTTTCGGTTAATATGCTTCAAATCGAGAAGGATTAAGTCAGTATACTGTAAGAGTTCTTCAAGCTGTTCGATAAAAAGCTTGGAATGGGAGAAACAGCCACCAGAAGAATCGATGGTAGTATGAATCCCTTTCTTTTTGCATTCCTTAAACAATTCTATTAAAAAAGGAATTTGCAACAGTGGTTCTCCACCGCTTACTGTAATACCGCCACCCGACGATTGAATAAAGGGGAGGTATGAGATTAGATCAACCATGATATCGGAAACAGCCATTTCTTTGCCGCTGCCGATTTCCCAAGTATCAGCATTATGGCAAAACTGGCACCTTAATAGACAGCCTTGTGTGAAAATTACATATCGGATCCCTGGTCCGTCGACTGTCCCTAATGTTTCGATTGAATGCATATTTCCGTTCATGAGATGATCCCCCTTTAATTTAATAGGAGCCCGATAAAAAGGGCTCCTGATATGGAACTAGTTCTCTGATTCCAGCGAATAGCGGCGCTTCCGCTTTATAATGATTCGTGGAAAGTACGATTAATAACGTCTAATTGCTGTTCTTTTGTTAATTTAATAAAGTTTACTGCATAACCAGATACACGGATTGTTAATTGTGGATAAAGTTCTGGGTGTTCCATTGCATCAATTAATGTTTCTCTATTAAAGACGTTAACATTTAAGTGATGACCTGATTTGATAGCATATCCATCTAGGATGGATACTAGGTTACGCACTTGGCTTTCTTCTTCCTTACCTAAAGCTTTAGGCACGATTGAGAAGGTATTTGAAATTCCATCCATTGCATAGTTGTAAGGAAGTTTTGCCACAGAAGAAAGGGAAGCTAATGTTCCTTTAGTGTCACGTCCATGCATTGGATTAGCACCTGGTGCAAATGGTTCTCCCATACGACGGCCATCAGGTGTGTTTCCAGTTTTCTTACCATATACCACATTTGATGTAATCGTTAAGATTGAAAGTGTATGAACTGAGTCACGGTAAGTCTGGTGCTTGCGAAGCTTTTTCATAAAGGTTTTAAGAACTTCAACAGCAATCGCATCCACACGGTCATCGTTGTTTCCGTATTTAGGGAAGTCTCCATTCGTTTCAAAATCAACCGCAAGACCATTTTCATCACGGATTACCTTAACTTCACCATATTTAATGGCACTAAGTGAATCTGCAACAACGGAAAGACCAGCAATACCAGTTGCCATCGTACGAAGGATCTTGCTGTCATGCAACGCCATTTCAATTCTTTCATAGCTGTACTTATCATGCATATAGTGAATTACATTTAACGTGTTAATATAAAGACCAGCAAGCCATTCCATCATAAGATCAAATTTTTGCATGACTTCTTCATAATTTAATACTTCAGAAGTAATTGGCTGATATTGTGGTCCAACTTGGATTTTTAATTTTTCATCAGCACCGCCGTTAATGGAGTAAAGAAGTGCTTTTGCTAGGTTTGCACGAGCTCCGAAGAATTGCATTTGCTTACCAATTTCCATAGCGGATACACAGCAGGCAATTCCATAGTCATCGCCATATTCTGGACGCATAATATCATCGTTTTCATATTGAATGGAGCTAGTTTTGATTGACATTTTTGCACAATACTTTTTAAAGTTCTCAGGTAACTGCGGTGACCATAAAACCGTTAAGTTTGGTTCTGGTGCAGCACCTAAATTATCTAATGTATGAAGGAAACGGAAAGAGTTTTTCGTTACAAGAGAACGACCATCATTTTCCATACCGCCAATTGACTCAGTTACCCATGTAGGGTCACCGCTGAATAATTCATTATAATCTGGTGTCCGTGCAAATTTAACGAGACGAAGTTTCATAATAAAATGGTCAACAATTTCTTGTACAGCTTCTTCAGTTAATGTACCGTTTTGTAAGTCTCTTTCTACGTAAATATCTAAGAACGTTGATACACGACCAAGGCTCATCGCAGCACCATTTTGTTCCTTGATCGCTGCTAAGTAACCAAAATACACAAACTGGAATGCTTCAGCAGCATTTTTAGCAGGCAGGCTGATATCAAATCCATAGCTGTTTGCCATTTCCTTCAGTTCTTTTAACGCACGAATTTGTTCAGCGAGTTCCTCGCGAAGACGCATGTTATCTTCAGTCATTACTTTGCTTGTGTTCTTTTGATCCTTTTGCTTTTCTTGGATTAAGAAATCAACACCATAAAGGGCAACCCTACGGTAATCACCGATAATACGACCGCGGCCATATGCATCAGGAAGTCCAGTGATGATTGCAGCTTTACGTGCAAGCATCATTTCATCGGTATAGGCATCGAAGACACCTTGGTTGTGAGTTTTACGGAACTCACTAAAGATTTTTTCAATTTCAGGGTTTATTTCGTAACCGTAAGCCTCACAAGCTGCTTTCGCCATGCGAATGCCGCCAAATGGCTGCATAGAACGATTAAAAGGTTTATCAGTTTGCACACCAACTATTTTTTCAAGACCTTCATTAAGATATCCAGGACCATGAGAAGTAATAGTAGAAACGGTTTCTGTGTCCATATCCAATACTCCGCCATTTTCACGCTCTTGCTTTGTTAATTCCATTACTTGTTCCCAAAGTTTAGTGGTTGCTTCAGTTGGACCAGCTAAGAACGAGTCATCTCCTTCAAAAGGAGTAAAGTTTTTTAGGATAAAATCACGAACGTTAACTTCTTTTGACCATGCACCTTTGGTAAATCCATTCCATTGTTCCATCATATTTCACCTCATATTTTTTATAAAATCTATATAACAGTTTTTGTGTTTACTTTATGAATTGAGTATAACAGATATATTGTGAAAAAAGGTACGCATATTAGTAACTAATTGTTAAGGTTTTGTGAAGTCTTATTTAAAGGGATATTTTTCATTATCCTAGGCTGATTAGTTCTGACATTTAGATTGTAAAATATAAACTGTACTATAATTATTAATGATAACAGATAAACTGTTATATAGAAAAAATCCAATAATAACAAGGTGTGTTAATTAATAAAACAGAACTACCATTGGAATAAAAAAAGCAGGAGAAAGATCTCCTGCGTTAATCTACCACAATATAAGCAATCATTGGTCCATTTCGGGAACGGTCTGAATGAACCTCACAAATCAAACGATAGGTTCCCTCTTTTTCAAACTGGAGCGGAACAATGGTTTCTTCTCCTTTTTTCACTATCCCTTTTATTTTTGTTCCTTCTATATAAAAAGGATGCTCTTCACCGTTAATTCCATTAATAAATAACCTTACTTTTTCATTTTTTTCTAAGAAAACTGTACCAGGATCCCAGCGGTAAGCCTCCATTTCTTTTCCGTTTTTCATTTTTGTACTGAATTCCGCAGTGACCATGTGAATTTCACGGATATTTGCTTTTCCTTGCTGATTAAAGACAGTTGTATCTCCAGCTTTTAACATGAACCATGCCGATAGCGAAACAAGTACAACACCAATAGCTACAAAAAATAGTAGTGTTTCTTTTTTAAATACTACAAATTTCATTTGCTGCCCCCTCGTATATTTGTCCTACTTTATTCATATGCCTATTAGGTGAGTAAACTTGTCTCTTTTTTATTATTTTTGTACTCCTTTTGATAAATAAATCTCTTTACTCTTCTTCCTCTATAGATGGTTGAACATTTAAAAAAATGTCTACAATGAGTATTAATATCCAGCAATGTGACGAAATATTTCTTTGTTTTTCCTATAGAAAAGTTTATAGTAAAATCAGGAATTAAAAGAACACTTGCGGAGACTAGGTTGAATTAGCTGAAAAATTAGGTGGTTAGCTTGTTGGGGATTCGAAAAGAAAAGATTTTAAAAATCGCTAAATTTATTTTCCCGTTGTTACTGTTAATCTTTGCAATTATTGAAATAAAAAAATTCACCCAAAACTTAAATATGCAGTTATTGAAGGATGAACTAAATCATCTTAATATCGGACTTCTTCTATTAATAATAGCAATCACCTTTGTCGCTGTTTTACCAATGTTGCTATATGATGTGATATTAGTCAGGATATTAAAATTGAAAGTCCCAATTCGGGATCTTTTGGAACAATCATTCATTGCGAATTCCTTTTCAAATTTAATCGGCTTCGGTGGATTAATAGGGGGAATGTTAAGGACGTACTTCTTTCATAAGCTCGAACAGGACAAGCGAAGGCTTTTGGGGGTTATTGCTTCTGTATCCTTATTTTATTTAACTGGGGTATCAGTTTTATCATGGATCGTTATTATTAAACATCGAAATTTTCCACTATTTGTTGATACAAGATGGCTCTATTTTGCAGTTCTTGGGGTCGGTTTATACTTACCGCTTTTTATAATCATCCATATGATTAAGTCAAATAAGGGCAGTCAGTCACTATTAAGTAAAAATATTACTTTGAAGCTTATCTTGGTTTCAATTATCGAATGGCTCGCCGTATTTTTTGCAATTTTGATCTTATGCAGGATTTTAGGGATTTCAATTACTGCAGACAGTCTATTTCCTGTCTATATTGTAGCTGCTTGTGCAGGCATCATTAGTATGATTCCAGGAGGGCTAGGGTCCTTTGATTTAGTGTTTATTTGGGGGATGCAAGAGTTATTTATTCCCGAAGAAAAAGTGCTTGTTTTGCTTTTATTTTACCGGATTGGGTATTATTTTTTACCATTCCTTTTAAGCCTTGTATTCTTTGTTAAGCTTTATTGGGAAAAATGGAACCAAACCTGGAATGATCTTCCTAAAGCTGTTATCCAAGGGTTTAGTCATGTCTTGTTAACGATGCTTGTTTTTTTATCAGGTTTAATCTTGCTTTTATCTGCAAGTATCCCTGGAATTATGTCCAGATTAAAGGTAGCCCAGGAGCTTTTATCGTTTCCAATCATTAACGTATCACACCAATTATCGGTGGCTGCAGGTTTTTTGTTACTAGGATTATCTCGAGGAATTGAATATAGTGTGAAGAGAGCGTATGAGTTAACAATGTTCGCTCTAATTCTAGCGGCATTATTCTCTATTTTTAAAGGGATTGATTATGAGGAAGCGATATTTTTAATTATCGTCGCCCTTTTACTTAAGATGTCAAAAGGTCAATTTTATCGTGAGAGTTATGTACTGACATGGGGAAAAACGATCTTTGATATTACGATTATTCTAATGATTACAGCAATGTATCTCTTAATAGGGTATGCAAACCTGCCGATCTCAAAAATAGAAATCCCTTCCAAGCTGTTGCCTTATGTTATTGTCGATTATCGGGATTTATTTACGAGTGCTGTTATAGGACTTGTCATTGCTTTATTAATACTTATGTTTGGCTATTTAATCAGCTTGCCTAAAAAGTGGTCATTGGAGAGGTCCAATGGTCGAGATAAAGAAATTATTGCACATTTAACCAAGTATCATGGAAAGGTACTTTCCCATTTAATTTTTTTACATGACAAATTAATCTTTTGGAACAGTAAAAAGAATGTTTTATTATCCTATCAACAATATGCAGACAAGTTAGTTATTCTCGGCGACCCGATTGGGGAAAAAAACGAATTATCAAATGCAATTGAGGAATTTCAAGAAATAGCCGATTTACATGGTTTTACTCCTGTTTTTTATCAGGTAAGTGACGATATGCTTCCGTATCTCCACGGCCATGGCTTTGCTTTTTTTAAATTGGGTGAAGAGGCGTTTGTTGATCTGAAGAATTTTTCCCTTTCAGGAAACAAAATGAAGGGCTTACGGACATTAAGAAATAAATTTGCTCGAGCAAACTATTCTTTTGAAGTAGTTGGCCCTCCATTTTCACCAGGGCTGGTGGAAGAACTTAGAGAAATTTCTAATGAGTGGCTTCTAGGGCGAACTGAGAAGGGTTTTTCTTTGGGGTTCTTTGATGAAGAATATTTAAATAAGGCGCCGATTGCCATTTTAAAAGATGAAAATATGCAAACACTTGGCTTTATGAGCATTATGTATGTTTACGATGACTATCAGACGATATCTGTTGATTTAATGAGATTTAGACCCAAAGTATCATCCGGTACTGTTGATTATCTCTTCCTCTGTTTATTTGATTGGGCAAAGGAACAAGGGTACGGCCGCTTTAATATGGGGATGGCCCCACTTGCGAATGTAGGATTATCAAGGTTTTCTTTTCTAGGCGAGAAAATTGCTGCGCAAATTTTCCTGCACGGACACTTTATTTATCATTTCCAAGGTCTGAGAAAATTCAAGCAGAAATATACAAACATTTGGGAGCCTAAATACTTGGCTTATCGCAGAAAATCATCATTACCATTAATAATGGCTCAAATAACTTTATTGATATCAAAAAAAAGAAATTAGAACTATTACCGGCGGGAGTTACCTGCCGGATTTTCTTTTTCTTATAATTGAATTTTAATTTATAATTTCTATTTTGAAACTATTATTTTGCAAAACTATCTGGTAATATTAATTAGGAAATAATGTAAAAGTTGGGTGTTATCTATTGAAAAAGTTTATATCGGTAATTATTTTTATCCTACTTATTTGTTCTAACCATTTAAACACCTTTGCAGCAATAAATGGTCCGATAGAACTGAAAAGTAAGGGGGCTGTTCTGTTAGATTCAGATACAGGTGCTATTCTCTTTGCGAAAAATGCCAATCAAAGAATGTACCCTGCAAGTCTAACGAAAATAGCAACTGCAATCTATGCAATTGAAAAGGGAAACTTGGACAGTATCGTAACTGTTAGTGGTAATGCAGTAAGACAAGATGGAACAAGGGTATATTTAGATGAAGGGGAAAAGATCCCTTTAAAGAAATTGATCCAAGGCATGCTAATTAATTCCGGAAATGATGCAGCTGTAGCAATTGCGGAACATTTAGATGGAAGTGTCGAACAGTTTGCTGTTCATTTGAATGGGTATTTAAAATCAACGATTGGTGTCAAGAACACCCATTTTATCAATCCCAACGGTTTGTTTGATAAAAACCACTATACGACAGCAATGGATTTAGCAATAATAACTAATTATGCAATTAAGAATCCTATTTTTGCTGACATCTTTGGAACAAAAGTCCTCAAATGGGAGGGGCGATCTTGGAAAACGAATATCCTAACCCACCACCGCATGCTTAAAGGAGAGTTAGCTTATCCAGGAATAACTGGCGGCAAAACAGGGTATACAAGTGAGGCAAAACAAACTCTAGCTACTACAGCTAGAAATGCCAAATTAGGGTTGACAGCAGTCGTTTTAAATTCTGAACTACAAAGAGAGAAATATGACGATACAGCTCGCTTGTTTGATTATGGTTTTAAGAACTTTCAGCATTCAATATTAAAGCAAGGTGAGATTTTTAAAAAGGATAATAAAGAATTTTGTCCTGAAATGGATACCTTAGTAACAGAGGCTATTAATGGAGCTACTAAAGAGGTAAATAGTGAGGGAAAACTTTCGATAAAAAATAATAACGGACAAGTTGTCCAGTTAGTAACACTAAAATATATGGAGCCAATTCCTGAGAAGGTTTCCGCTAAAAGTGAAAAAATTAGTGTGAAGAAACAACAGGTTTCCCATTTTAATGCGATATATGGGATAGTAATTATCGCATTTGCCGGAATTTTTATTGGTGTTAGGAAGAAATTTATTAAAAAGTACTAGTTCTACTATTAAAGCCATGAAAAGGATGAAACCTTTTCATGGCTATTTTTGTGTTACATTGGTAGCAAGTAACATTATGGATGAGATAATAATCATCGATATGACAAGGAGCCAGGCTAATTTCATGTTCCCAGATTCCATGGCTATATAAATGGCGGTGGGAGCAGTTTGTGTTTTTCCGGGAATATTTCCGGCGAACATGAAGGTTGCTCCGAATTCACCTAGTGCTCTTGCAAAACTAAGAATAAGGCCCGTAATAATTGATCTTGTAGATAATGGCAGGGTTACAAGTAAAAATACATTCAGTTCGTTTGCACCATCAACTCTTGCTGCTTCTTCTATTCCCTTATCAACAGATTGAAAACCAATCTTTACCGTTTGGTACATTAAGGGAAAAGCAACAATGGTTGAAGCAATCACTGCAGCAAAAGGTGTAAACATAATGGAACTATCAAATAGTTTATATATTATTGATCCAACCGGACTATTCCCACCAAAAAAGAATATAAGTAAAAATCCGATCACTGTAGGGGGCAATACGATAGGAAGCAAAAGAAAAATTTCAATGAGCATTTTTCCCCTAAAGAGTCCTTTTGATAGTAATCTAGCAAATAAGATTCCAAACACAAACACCAAGGTAACAGAAATAGACGCAACCTTTAGCGATAAAATAATGGGGGACCAGAATTCACTTTGCATCAAAAAGATCAATCCAATACTTTAAAACCATATTTTTTAAATATCGCTCGTGCCGTTGGAGTTTGTAAATAATCATAAAATAGGGAAACCTCTTTCTTTTTAACAGATGACTTTATTATACCTGCAGAATAAATAATTGGTTCGTGAGATTGTTCATCAGCGACAGTAACAACCTTTACTTTATCAGAACCTTTTAGATCTGTCATATAGACGATGCCAGCATCAACACTATTTGTCTCTACATAGGTAAGTACTTGGCGAACATCTTTTGTTTGAATTATTTTTGATTGTAATCTGTCCCAAATATCGAGTTTCTGCAGTGTTTGTTTTGCATACATTCCTGCTGGTACAGTTGCAGGAGTCCCTATGGCCACTTTCTTTATACCGCTTTTATTCAAATCTTTAAAATTGGTTAACGGTGCTGGTTTGCTTTTATTTGTAATTAATACGATTTGGTTGCTCAATAAATCCGTTTGTTTCTTTTCATCAATTAAGCCCTTTATTGCTAGTTCTTCAAAATGATCTTTAGAGGCAGAGATGAAAATATCTACTGGGGCCCCTTGAATAATTTGTTGTTTTAAAGCACCGGATCCTCCAAGGTTATATAGTATAGCAATTTGTTTATTTGTTTTTTCAAATTGAGTCTTAATTTCCATTAAAGCACTGTCAAGGCTTACCGCTGCAGAAATTGTAATTTCAATTTTCTTAGCCTGCTTGATATCTTTTTCTGGAAGTTTAGTTGAACATGCGGGCAGAAACACCAAAATTACGATAAAAAACCATATCAAACCTTTTTTTTTCATGTAATTCGTCCTTTCAAACATCTTCTTTTATAAATCATTATAGCAAATTGATTTAATCATTAAAGAATAGAAACAAAAAAAAGACTAAAGTAAATCCTTTAGTCTTTGAAAAATAACCTGATTATTGTAGTCTACTTTCGACTTGTTGACATACTTCATCAGCAGACAGGCCGTTTGCGTCTATAACTGATCCTTTTGTAAAGGTATCCTGCATACCCATTACATTAGAATCTAGTCCTGTAACCACACAGCAATCACAATTCTGAGCATCCGACTCTTGCTTTAATTCGATCACATCATGTCCTTTTTCACGTAAAGCCTGTTGAACTTGTGCAAGAGATTCTTCCACACCAATTTTTGCCATACAAAACACCTCCTCCTCTAAATTATCTTGCCTAACTTTACCGTAATTATTCGGAATAAGTAGCTATAATCATCCAAAAACTAATAGGGGAGGTGTACAAAAATGGGAAAACGTAAAAAGGATTCATCGACAATCGGGTTGGCTTCCCCGCAAGTAGAAGGTCAGGGAACAACTACAACCGAAACAGGTTCACGGACTGAACCATCATCAAGAAGAAAACAGAAAAAAAGCTAATAAAACAGGCACCCACGTTACAAACCGTGGGTGCCGACTAATTATTTATTGGTACATCTGTGCAACTTGCTTCTGAATATCATCATTTTCAAGGTATTCATCATAGCTCATTTGCTTATCTACTAAGCCTTTTGGCGTTAATTCGAAAATTCGATTGGCGATTGTTTGGATAAATTGATGGTCATGGGACGCAAAAAGCAACGAGCCCTTAAAGTTAATTAGACCATTATTAAGAGCCGTAATCGATTCTAAGTCTAGATGGTTAGTTGGTTCATCAAGAAGGAGGACATTCGCACCATTTAACATCATTTTAGAAAGCATACAGCGAACTTTTTCTCCTCCGGAAAGAACACTTGCTTTTTTTAGTACTTCTTCACCAGAGAAAAGCATTCTACCTAAAAATCCTCTTAAAAAGCTTTCGCTGTCATCTTTAGGTGAGAACTGACGAAGCCAATCGACAAGGTTTAATTCACTGTTCTCAAAATACTCGGAGTTATCCTTAGGGAAATAAGCCTGTGAAGTGGTAATACCCCATTTAAAGGTACCACTATCAGCTTCCATTTCACCCATTAGAATTTTAAACAGCACTGTCTTAGCTGCCTCATTTGTTCCGACAAGAGCGATTTTATCACCTTTATTGACGATAAAGCTAATGTTATCAAGAACTTTTACACCATCAATAGTTTTTGTTAAACCTTCGACTCGTAACAAATCATTCCCGATTTCACGATCTGGTGTAAATCCAACAAAAGGATACCGGCGAGATGAAGGTCTAATGTCATCAAGCGTAATCTTATCAAGTAGCTTCTTACGAGAAGTAGCCTGTTTTGATTTCGAGGCATTGGCACTAAAGCGTGCAATAAAGGCTTGTAATTCCTTGATTTTTTCTTCCTTCTTTTTATTAGCATCCGAAGTTAATCTTGAAGCTAACTGGCTTGATTCATACCAAAAATCATAGTTACCAACATAAACTTGAATTTTCCCGAAATCTAAATCGGCAATATGTGTACAAACCTTATTTAGGAAGTGACGGTCATGGGATACAACAATGACAGTATTTTCAAAGTTAATTAAGAAATCCTCGAGCCATTGAATTGCTTTGATATCTAAGTGGTTTGTAGGCTCATCGAGAAGTAAAACGTCTGGTCTGCCGAATAAAGCTTGTGCAAGCAGCACTTTTACTTTTTCTGACCCCGTGATCTCTGACATTTTCTTATAATGAAGATCTTCACCTATGCCGAGGCCTTTTAGAAGAATAGCAGCTTCTGGTTCCGCTTCCCATCCATTCAATTCAGCAAATTCACCCTCAAGCTCGGCGGCTTTCATACCATCTTCATCTGTGAAGTTTTCCTTCATATAGATTGCATCTTTTTCCTGCATCACTTGATAAAGTCTTGTATGTCCCATAATAACTGTCTTTAATACTTCGTATTCTTCATATTCAAAATGGTTTTGTTTTAACACAGCCATCCGCTCATTTGGTCCGAGCTGGACAGTTCCCGTTTGTGCTTCAATTTCACCAGATAGAATTTTTAAAAAGGTTGATTTTCCAGCACCATTTGCACCAATTAATCCGTAGCAATTACCAGGTGTAAATTTAATGTTTACATCCTCGAATAACTTCCGGTCTCCATACCTTAAACCTACGTTACTTACAGTAATCATATTTAAAACATCCTCCAAGAACAAAATATCTACTGATTATACCATTAAAATAGTAGAAGAGCGAATTCTTTCAGACGAAGTTCTTTTTAAAAGAAAAATTTTCTAAAAAAATTTCTCCGATTTCACACTTTATTCATATTTTTGATGTAGAATTGGGATATGAAGCAAGTAAAAGAAGGTGTGAGAAATATGGCGAAGAATCAACTGACTGAACTCGTTAACAAGTTAAAAAAGGCCGGTATAAAAGCGAGTTTAACAAAACCAAAGTCTAATTACCTTTTGTCTTTACAGCAAATAAAAAAATACCCTTCATCCGTGAATTAAAGAAAAAAAGTAATAAAAAGCGATTAATCCCAAGTGGACTAATCGCTTTTTTGTTTAGTCTAATTTATCCATTACTGTGTCATAAACTTCTTTTTTATTAAAGTCTTTTCCCATTGGAAACTTGTCGATGAATTTATTGTTTTCATCAACCAGGAAGGTAAAGGTTGAATGGATGAATTGACCATTGCCAGGATCTTTAAATTGAAATTGCATCGTTTCCGCAACCTTTTTCATTTCTTGGCGGTCCCTTTTTATGTTTTGCTTGTCTCCTGTTAAAAATAACCATTGTTTGTTATTCTCTATCTCAAACCCCTGCATATAACTAGTTAATATCTCGGGGGTATCTCGATATGGATCGATGGTAATTGTTAAAAATTCAATATCCTTACCAAAAACGCCAATCTTTTCAAAATCTTTTTTCAAGTCAATCATTTTTTCGGTGGTTGTTGGACAAATATCAGGACAATGAGTGTAGATGAATTCAACAAGTTTTAATTTGGTATGATCCATACCAAAATTATATGAATCCCCGTTTTGGTCTATCAAGGTAACTTTTGCAGGTATTTTCGCATTTGCATCGCGAATGAGAAAGAAAGAAATTCCTGCTGCAATCCCAATAAACACAGTAAGACTGCATATTAAATAGATCTTTTTCATATGTATCCCTCCTACCATTAAGATAAAGAAGTTATTCGAAAAAAGATATGGATATTTTGTGGACAAAAGTTAGTGCAAATTTAAAGTGATTCCTTTATACTGTAGTATTATTGATTATATTTTTAAAAAATTTAGAATATTGCCGATTGTACTTTTTTATTCCAGAGAAAAGGAGGGGGATTTAGTGAAAAAAGTACTGACATTTTCTAGTCAAATATTGATATTAATTGTGATTTATCAGATTGGAAATCAAATTGTACGAATTCTTCATTTGCAAATACCAGGAAATGTTATAGGTATACTACTCCTTTTAGTTTTACTCTGGACAGGTGTAATAAAAGTCGAACAAATAGACGTAGCGTCCACATGGTTATTAAAACATTTAAGCTTTTTTTTCATTCCTATTGCCGTAGGATTAATGACATTGGGGCCAATCTTCATACATAAGGGCGTCATTATCTTATTTGTCCTTGTAACAAGTACTTTTATTGGACTTTTATCGGCAGGTAAGGCCACCCAATCAGTGATAATGAAAAAAGAAAAGGTGAAAGTGAATTATCATGATCACAGTTTATAGTATTTTCCTAACAATTGTTGTCTATAAACTATCTCGTGGGTTTGGCCAAAAGTATTCATCCCCTTTAACGAGCCCAGTATTCTTAAGTACATTCATCATTATTATCCTGCTAGTAGGATCACATATTACTTATCGTGAATATATTCCTGCTAAAAAAATTATGACTTACCTGCTCGGTCCAGCAACAGTAGCCTTAGCAGTGCCAATTTATAAAAATCGGAATTTGATTGCAAAGTATAGAGTTGCTGCTTGTGTTGGACTATTAATTGGGTCATTTACAACGATTACCACTGCCCTAGTTATTGCTAAATGCTTCTATTTCTCTAAAATGCTACTTCTTTCGTTAACGATAAAGTCAGTTACGGTCCCAGTTGCAACAGAAATAGGGAAAATAATAAAAGCTAACGTGTCACTCATCGTTGCTTTTGTTATTCTTACTGGAATGATTGGAGCTATGTTTGGTCCAAAGCTTCTGACTATGTTTAAAATTCATCATCCTTTTGCTCGAGGCTTATCAATCGGGACGATAGCACATGGAATTGGCACAGCTGAAGCAGTCAAGGAGGGAGAAATCCAAGGAGCTGTTGCTGGAGCAGCAATGGGAATTGCCGCCTTATTAATTTCGTTTATCGTACCATATCTAATTCCTTATTTCATATAGAAAAACTAAAGCCTTCCATTTAACAGGAAGGCCTTAGTTTTTTCATAATTCAAATACAAAAAATCTCTACTTTTCTTTTTTATTATCAAGGTACATTTCTGCAAGTAGCTTCTTAACTTCATTATAACTTAAGCCTGATTGGCTATTTAACCTCTTAACTTCTTCGATATCCGTTCCAACAATTGTGTATTGGTTTTTATTTGTAAACATTATTTTTCCAACTCCTATGGAATTTATGGAAATGAAAAGCCACTTTTATGTGCATACTAATAAAAAAGGAGGCGGTTCCCATTTTTTACGGTAAAAGAGCTAAAGAAGAAGAAATTGAAACAATCTTGGTTGATACTGAAATCTATTCTTGTATAGATGAAGCGTGTATAGGTTGGATGAGGAAAGATTTTGTGGCAGATGACTTACTCTGCCCAATGTGTGGAAATGAAATGTTACAGGAAATGAGAGAACTTCCGCAAATTTAAGAATTTATATATTTGTAAAGACTGTCATAGATAAATGACAGTCTTTTCTTATTCACCAAAATCAAAAAAATGTGTATCATATGCCTTTTTTGCTGCATCAGAGCTGCTAAAAAGTGCATCATCATCTTCAAGGTCAAGAAATTTCTCATTAAGATATAACGCTAAGTTATCAGGGTTATTTGGATGTTGGACAATTTCGGCGGCTTTAATTTTTGCGGCAGTTAGAAAAGTAGGATTCCGATAAATAATATAAACTTCATCACCCAGTTTAGCATTAGCTATATCAATCATTCCCATATAATTTAACCGCCTTTCTAAAGATTTTCATTTTGCTGTTGAATCTCATCTCCGCTAATTAACGTGTTGGCTTCTTCAAGATTTCTAAGTTTATCCACTGAATCGCCTGAAACAGTTTTCGTACGACCAGCAAAAGTTTCTTTTAGAGGGTCTCTGGTTTGTTCTGTTCGAGAATCATCCTTTTTAAACATTCAATTCAACTCCTTATCTAAAGGGTTTGCTTCTCTAAAAAGGTTTATGCCTTCCTAATTCTCTCCAAAACGGAAATAAATTGAATACAGTAGATATCATTAATGAGTTAATATCAAAAAAACTCTCCAAAAATGGAGAGTTTTTTTGAACTATTCCTCTTTTTTAGCTAAACAGCGATCACATTCCATAAAGTAACTTTCTGCTTGTTCCTCCATGTGCTGACCACACTCTGAACATTCCTTTTTTTGCAAAGTACGAAAAAACTCAACTGGACTCATTAACATAATAAAAATCCCCCTTTATTAATACAGTTTATTTGAATCACTCTTGTTATAGTACAGTATAGCCGAAATAAATAAAAATGTGTAGACTTTTTTTAAAAAAAATCTGCCATTTTAAAAAAATAAGTCTTTTATCACAAGAATTAATTTATTCCTTTTTTCTTGTTTTAATATGACGGTTATTTTTCGGTTAAAGTAAAGGGAAATTGACAATCTTCGATATTTGGTGCTTCCTTAACATTACGATTTACATTACTATCATAGTAGAAAAGCAATATAGAAAGTGGGGAGATGCTGGTAAATGAATGCAATGATCGGGACTTTTCAACCTTATTACATTATTATTGCCATTGGTTTAACCATCATGGCATCATATACAGCATTAGATATGTTTACCTTAATTAAGTCGTCTGAAAAAAATAAGAGGCTCCTGTTTTTGGGTGGAACAGTATCTATGGGAATCGGGATTTGGATCATGAACTTTATCGGACTCATTTCAGCAGATACAAATCGGTTCGCAAGTTATCAAATTCCACTTACGATTCTTTCAATGGCTATTGGGATTGCTTTTACAGGAATGGCTTTCCTTTCATTTTATGGAAAACAAATTAAATATTATCATTTAATCGTGGGCAGTGTATTTCTAACCTTTGCAGTAATTGCAATACAGGTAATCGGATTATATGCAATGAATGTAAATATTAAATTTAATTTCCTCTTGCTTGTTTTTTCAGGACTTTTAATCTTTGGTTCCTTTTTATTTTCTTTATGGATTCTTTTTTCTTCAAAAAGTTATACCCAAAGTAATCAGGTTTGGGTAAAACCAATTAGTGCAATCATTATGTCATTAGCAATTATCGAAGGTCATTTTCTTTTAAGGAGAGCCTCATTTACGACACCAAAAGTTCTTGGGGGATCAAGCGCTGATAGTTCATTTATTATTTATTTGGTACTTTTCGTATCAGTATTAATAATCGGTGGACTTATTTTATCTAGTACATTAATTAGTAAACAATTAATGACGACGGATACAAACTTAAAAGACATCAAAGCTGCACTGGATGCTTCAACCATTGTTGCGATTACAAACCCAGTAGGAACAATCATTTTTGTAAATGATAAATTTGAAGAAATTTCTAAATATAAAAAGGAAGAGATTATCGGTCAGAACCATAGAATATTAAATTCTGGCTATCATTCTAAAGAGTTTTTCAAAGACCTATGGCGTACGATACAAGCTGGACAAATATGGCGTGGGGAAATTCGTAATAAAGCAAAGGGTGGGACGTTTTATTGGGTCGATACTACAATTGTTCCTTTTTTGAATAAAAAAGGTAAACCTGTTCAATATATTGCAATACGATCAGATATTTCTGACCGAAAAAAGGCGGAAGAGCATCTTAAGGATACAATTAAAGAGAATATTGATATAAAATTTGCACTTGATCAATCCTCAATTGTCGCATTTACAGATGCGAAAGGAATCATCACCAGTGTAAATCACAATTTCTGTGAGATATCTAAATATAATCGAGAAGAAATCCTGGGGAAAGACCACAATATTCTAAATTCTGGTTACCACTCAAAGGACTTTTTCAAAAATCTTTGGAAAACTATCGGATCTGGAAATGTCTGGAAGGGTGAAATTAGAAATAAAGCTAAGGATGGAACTTATTATTGGGTAGACACAACCATTGTTCCATTTATTAATGGTCAAGGAAAGCCATACCAATACCTTGCAATTCGCAATGATATAACAGAGCGGAAGAAAACAGAAGAGGTCCTCCATCGCCAGGATAAGCTCGCGGCTGTAGGACAATTGGCTGCAGGTGTTGCTCATGAAATCCGTAATCCACTAACATCGATGAAAGGGTACGCGGAATTCTTGCAGTTAGACGAAAAAGATCCGGAGCGAATGGAGTTTTTAAGTATCATTCTAGATGAAATTGAACGGGTTAATACGATTGTTGAGGACTTTATGGTATTGGCAAAACCAAAGGCAGTGGAGTTGGAAGAAAAAAATGTTGTTCCTGTTATTAAGAATGTCGTCTCTTTGTTAGAATTCGAAGCGAGAAAGAAAAATGTTCGTTTGACCTTTGATTGTAATCATGAAATTATTCAAATTAAATGTGATGAGAATCGCTTAAAGCAGGTATTTCTGAATTTCATTAAAAACGGAATTGAAGCTATGCCTAATGGTGGCGAATTAAATGTTAAAACAATCATACATGATAATAATGTCCAAATATCTATTCAAGACACAGGAGTAGGAATATCCAAAGAAAAATTAAAGAAACTAGGAGAACCTTTTTACACAACCAAGAAGAATGGTAACGGCTTAGGCTTAATGGTTAGTTTCAAAATTATTGAAAGCCATAATGGTAAGGTGTTTGTGGAAAGTGAACCTAATAAAGGAACAACCTTTAATATCTTATTACCGGCAAAAATTGCCTGAAAGCGGGGGATCTGATCTCTCGTTTTTTTATTTCCAAAATTTTCATTCAAGAAAAAGACAAATATTCTTTGAAAAAGAAATCCACATTCTTATTAAATAGATTAATATGGTAATAGAGGTATTAATGTTTTTATAGGGGAGTGAAAATGGTGGGAGAAGCAAATTTTGTTAAAACGATCTGCGGTTACTGTGGTACTGGATGTGGCTTAGTCCTTGAAGTAAAAGACAACAAAATCATGAAAATTCGCGGTGACAAGGAAGCTCCAGTGAACAAAGGGCAAACATGTGTAAAAGGCGCATTTGCCTATGAATACGTACATGCAAAAAATAGATTAACATCTCCACTAATCCGAAAAGCAGGAAAGCTAGTTGAAACCACTTGGGATGAAGCATATCAATTCATTGCTAGTCAATTATCCAACATAAAAACTACGTGGGGTCCAGACTCGATATCCATGTTCGCTTGCGCGAGAAATACAAACGAATCCAATTTTGTAACTCAAAAATTTATGAGGGCGGTCATTAATAGTAACAATATTGATGGCTGTAACCGTACTTGACACGCCTCTAGCGTTGCCGGTCTGGCAACTGTTTTTGGAAGCGGTTCACCGACTAATACACTAGATGATATTGATCGAGCAGAAGTGTTACTTTTGATGGGTTCAAATACAACAGAGGCACACCCCATTATTGCAAATCGTATGAAAAAAGCTGCAAAATCTGGTTTGAAAATAATTGTCATAGATCCAAGGAAAATAGATATGGTAAAATCCTCCCATCGCCATTTGCAATTAAATGTGGGCTCAGATATTGCTCTTATCAATGCTTTCATTAGAGTCATCTTAAAAGAAGGTTTATACAGTCCGGAGTTTGTCCAACAGGTTACGCTTGATTTCGAGAAGTTAGAAAAGCAAGTCGAGCCTTTTACGCTGGAATACGCTGCATCGATTACCGGTTTAAATGCAGAAGACATTGCTGCAACTGCAAGAGAGTACGCCACCTCAAACGGTTCAATGATTGCGTACACGCTCGGGATTACGGAGCATCACTGTGGTGTAAATAATGTATTTGATATAGCAAACCTTGCGTTATTAACTGGGAATATCGGTAAACCAGGCTCTGGTGTCATGCCGCTTCGAGGTCAGAATAATGTTCAAGGTGCGGGTGATATGGGCTGTTTGCCAAACCAATTAACAGGTGGAATGAGCATAGCAAATAGTGATTCCCGGGCGCGGTTTGAAAAGGAATGGAATGTTGAACTAAACCCAAGAGTGGGTGACACACAAACGAGAACTTTTGATCGGATCGAGACGGGTGAATTAAAGGCACTTTATGTCATTGGTGAAAACCCGCTCCTTGCTGATGTTCATATGAATCATACACAAACATTGTTTGAAAAGCTTGATTTATTAATTGTTCAAGATATTTTCTTAACGGAAACAGCAAAAATGGCTGATGTTGTATTACCAGCACGTTCATGGGGTGAGGTGGATGGGACATATACCAACACCGACCGGAGAGTTCAAAGGGTTCGCAAAGCGGTAGAACCACACCCTAATGTGAAAGAAGACTGGGAAATCCTATGTGATCTTTCTACGATTATGGGCTATCCTATTCACTATAACAACAGCGAAGAAATCTGGGATGAAGTTAGAAAACTAGCTTGGGAGATGTACGGGGGCATATCGTATGAAAGACTTGAAAAAGAGTATGGTATTCATTATCCTTGCCCAGATGAAAACCATCCAGGAACACTTATTTTACACGAGAGGTTCCACCAAATGGAGTCGACATCAACAAAGTCAGCATTTGTACCGGTAGATTATACTGCACCATTGGAACTCCCTGATGCTGAATATCCATTTACACTAACAACAGGAAGACGTTATGAATCTTACAATACACATTCTCAGACGCGTCATTATGCTGCTGGAGTTAAATTAAAACAAACAGAAGAGACTGTTGATATTCATCCAAATGATGCTGCAGCTTTAGGTATAACAGATGGTGAAGTGGTACAGGTTCGCTCGAGAAGAGGAGAACTACTAGTAAAGGCGAAGATTACCGAACAAGTAGTCCCAGGGCTCGTTTTTATGAGCTTCCACTGGAGTGAAACACCGACCAATGTCTTAACCTTAAATGAATTTGATCCTATTTCAGGAACAGCCGAATATAAGGCTTGTGCGGTTGCGATATCTAGGATATAGAGAATTTTTAAATCAACGCAGTTTAATGACTGCGTTTTTTTAATTGGCTAAGTTAAAGCTCATTGTTAATTTTGGCACATGTTGATTGGAGCGGAAAGCTGCGCGCCTGGAGCGCAAATCAACAGCCAAGTTTATTATCGCCTTATTAAAAAAACAAGTCGGAATTATCCGACTTGTTGTGTAAATGATTTAGCTGCTGTAGCTTTTCTTTGATAGAAATACCAGTTGAGTCCAAATGCCACTACATAAAAAGCAATAAAGAAGTATAAAGCTGTAACAGGAGTGCCCGTCGCCTTAACTGACCACCCGAAAAGTTTAGGAATAAAGAATGATCCATAGGCTGCAAATGCCGCTGAAAACCCAATTACTGGTGCTGCTTCTTTAGGAATAAAAAGGTTCGGAATCATTTGGAAAGTCGAGCCTGAACCAATACCAGATGCAACGAACAGAATTAAGAAGGATAATAAGAATCCAGCAAATTGTTTTCCATTTAGGAAATAAATAACCCCTGCAGAGCCAATTCCCATGATGACTAAAACATAGGAAGTTACCTTTGCACCCCCAAGTTTGTCTCCCATCCAACCACCAACAGGTCTTGAAGCTGCGGCCACTAATGCACCAAGAAAGGCAAGTGATATATGCTCTGGGAATTGTGAACTTAATAAAAGCGGAAATGCCGCTGAATAACCAATGAATGAACCAAAAGTCGCTACATATAGGGCTGTCATAATCCAAGTATGTTTCCGTTTTACAATCACAAATTGTTCCGAAACTGATTGCTTTGCACCAGGT
Source organism: Bacillus sp. ISL-7 (assembly GCF_018613065.1). The sequence goes on from NZ_JAGGQW010000020.1 coordinate 45,950, forward strand.
ACATTATCCATTTTAAACATTGCTAAAACTGTCAAGATGACAATAGGAATCACCCAAATAAATGCGGCGTTTTAATTTGTGATCAAATTTTAATTTTTATAAAGTGAGAGTTGTTTGTGTAATTACTATAAAACAGATGGTAACATGAATTTTGTGACGTACGTCACAAAAACAGTGAACGAACTGTGAACTCAAGGAAGTTGACAAAAAGTTGTAATAAATTGCCCAAGATTACAAAACAAAAGAGACCTTCCACGGGGAAGATCTCCTTTTGTTCTGCCTTTTTTAGGATTTTTCGTTATCTTCATAGAACATACCTACAAAGTTTTTTGTTTCACCTGCGTCATCTTTAATGGCTGTAATAGTTAGCCATTCTCTGTAAATTTCATTGTTTTTGCGTTTGTTCCAAATATAACCTTCCCAAACCCCGTCTGTTTTTAAACTAAACCACATTTTTTTGTAAAACTCGTTGTCATGTTCACCGGATTGAAATACACTTGGGGTTTTACCGATTACCTCTGCTTGACTATAGCCAGTGATTTTTGTGAATGCGGGATTAACGCTTTGAATACTGCCATTAACATCGGTTACACAAATACCATCTAAGGCATGGTTTACAATCTTTGCAGAAATATCCAACTTATCTTGATAATATAGCCATACCACGATAACCAGACTTGCTAAGGAAAATTCAGATAGGGACATAAACCCAATCGCATAATGACCAGTCCAATCAAAGAGAATCGTGAGAATGATTGGCGGGAAAAAACCACCCAGTCCTCCCATGGCAGAAACAATTCCATTCACAATACCTGCTTGATTGGAAAAATATAAAGGGACTAGTTTAAAGATAGCGCCATTTCCAATTCCCGCAAAGAAAGCAACTAATAAGCAACCAAAGGAATATATCGGCAGTGATGGAGTAAATGACAAAAGAAACCCTGCAAAAGTTAGGCTAAAGAAAACAGCCATTAAAATAAGAAAAGGGTTAACTTTATCGCCTAACCATCCACCTATGGGTCTAAAAAAGGTTGTCAAAGCAATAAAACCTGCTGTCCGGAGTCCTGCATCGACTTTATCTAATTCAAAGTGAGTAACTAAAAACGATGGTAAATAAATGGTGAAAGCAACGAAGGAACCAAACGTGATAAAATAAAATAGACTTAGAAACCAAAGTTTTGGATTTTTATATACCCCTTTGATTTGTTCGAGTAAGGAAATGTTAACTTTTCGTTCCTTTTTGTCCCCAAATATAAAGTTTAAAAAAGCAAAGATTAATACAACTATCAGGAAGATTTTAATGGTGTTTCTCCATCCATAGGTGGTAGCAAGTACGGGTGCGGAAAAGGAAGTGATTGCCGTACCAATATTTCCTGCCCCGTAAATTCCGTTAATAAACCCATGCTTTGTTTTTTCATAATACTTGGGAAGAGAGGTAACACCGATGGAAAAGATAGCACCGCCAATCCCTAGTAAAAATCCTCCTAAGATTAATGTTAATAAGGAATTAGCATAGCTTAACAACGCAATTGGAATGAGCAGTATAATAAAGCTGATTGTAAATAAAATTCGAGCGCCATAGCGATTGGCCCAGTAGCCAATCGGAACTCGAAGAAGTGAACCGAGGATAACAGGGACCGCCGTAGTCCAAGCAATTTGAGATGAAGTAAGTTGGATATCTACTTTAATAAACGGCATTAGTGATGATATCAGTACCCAAACCATAAAACCTGCTACCAGACTTCCAGTTTGTATAATTAGTTGTTTTGACCCTTGTTTCATAACAATCCCCCTTCAACCCCATGCTATTTTATTATTTCCTCCAAAAAGTCGTTATATATTTAGAAAGAGTGTTTATGAACATGGAAAATTTACTTCTTGTATTATAGAACAACATATAGTCAATCAACAGTGAGTTATGACACACATTTGACACACTCATGGTAAAAAATTTTTTAAGGTGTACCAATTCACATCTTTAATTTACATTTTTTGTTAGTAATTGTATATTTTTCCTGTATTATAGATTTACAATATTTAAAAATAGAGGCATGAACAAGGAGAAAAAAATTAAGATCATAGATAACACATGATTATTAATTGTTTGTTAAAAATAACATTAAAGTAGTAAGGGAGAAAACTATGCTGCGCAAAAAAATATATCTAGATCCACCAAAAATTCTTGTTCTAGGTTTCGGTTTGATCATATTACTAGGAACATTTCTACTAACCATGCCTGTTTCGACTACAAATGGGCAAGGTTTGTCATTTTTAAACGCCCTGTTCACTGCAACCTCTGCAACATGCGTAACAGGTTTAGTTGTCGTAGATACCGGGACCACATTTTCGATATTCGGTCAAGTGGTTATTTTATGTATGATTCAAGTCGGTGGACTTGGATTTATGACGTTTGCAACGTTTTTTGCCTTCCTATTAGGGAAGAAAATATCTTTAAAAGAAAGGCTTCTACTTCAAGAATCATTAAATAATTTATCAATGGAGGGGATTGTACGGCTAGTAAGACGAATTTTAATTTTTACAGCGGTGATTGAAATACTTGGTGCTGTGCTTTTATCTATCCGTTTTTCCTTTGACATGCCGATAGGAAAAGCGATTTATTATGGGATTTTCCATTCGATTTCCAACTTTAACAATGCGGGATTTGACTTAATGGGGGAGTTTCATAGTTTAACGAGTTATGTTGACGATCCAATCGTTACGTTGACCGTTAGTGTATTAATTATCTTAGGTGGTCTTGGCTTTATCGTTATGAACGAACTATTTGAATATCGTGTTTCAAAACGGCTATCATTACATACAAAGATTGTCTTAATGGCGAGCAGCGTTTTAATAGTAGTAGGTACAGCTGGTATATTCCTGCTTGAATATTCCAATGGATTAACGCTAAAACCATTGTCGTTTTCAGGGAAAATCCTTGGGTCATTATTCCAATCTGTTACGGCAAGAACAGCAGGGGCTAACACATTAAGTATTGGTGATTTAACGCAATCATCATTATTATTAATTGTGTTACTCATGTTTGTTGGTGCATCGCCTGGGTCGACAGGCGGGGGGATCAAAACCACCACTTTTACAACGCTCATTGGAGCTGTTTGGTCACAAATTCGCGGGAAAGAGGATGTTATTTTTTACCGTCAGCGGATTGAATATGAAACGATTTATAAAGCATTAACCGTCACATTTAGCGGGTTATTTCTCGTCATGCTAATGACGCTTATTCTAACCATTTCTGAACACGGACAAGATTTTCTAACAATAGTATTTGAGGTAACTTCTGCCTTTGCAACAGTCGGGCTATCGATGGGATTGACACCTGAATTATCACCACTTGGCAAGGCATTGATAATTTTTACTATGTTTGCTGGCAGGGTAGGACCATTAACTATTGCTTATGCGGTGACAATTCGCAGAAACCCTGATGCATTCCGGTATCCGAAGGGAAAAATCACGATTGGGTAGTTTTTTACACCAAGGAGGTACAAGGAGACAATGGCTAATCAATATGCAGTGATTGGATTAGGTAGGTTTGGACTAAGTATTGCCAATAAGTTATATGAATCTGGGCAGGAAGTGCTTGGAGTCGATGTGAATGAGGAACGAGTTGAAGAATCCCATCCATTCGTTACTCATTCCGTGATTGCCGATTCAACAGAAGCTGAGGCATTAAAATCGATTGGGATCCGTAATTTTGATACAGTTATTGTAGCAATCGGAAACGATATTCAGGCAAGTATCCTATCTGTTTTATTATTGAAGGAACTTGGTGTAAAAAAGGTGATTGCCAAAGCATTAAATAAACTTCATGGTCAAGTATTAAAAAAGGTTGGGGCAGACTGGGTCGTCTTTCCTGAGCGAGATATGGGAATTCGAGTCGCCCATCAGCTGTTATCACCTAATGTCTTAAATTTTATTGAGATATCGAAGGATTATAGTGTAGAGGAAGTAAAAATCCCCGATAGGATGATTGAGAAAACCTTAAGGGAACTAGATTTAAGGGCAAAGTTTAATTTGAGCGTCATCGCGATTCGGCATGAAGATGAAATTAACATTTCACCATCTCCTGATGAAAAAATTAATTACGGTGATGTACTAGTAGTAATCGGTGAAAACCGCGATTTGGAAAAATTTGCTAATTTAGAATAAGAAACAAACCCCTGGTTAATAAGACTAGGGGTTTGAATGATTTTTTGTTAATGGGATAGGAGAGATGAGAGATGAACTTTCAAGAAAAAGATACATTAGATGAACGAATAGAGTTTATGAGAATACTTTCAAAACAATTCCTATTACGAGCACCTCAGGTAGATATAGAAGGTAGTTTCCCGTATGCAAATATTCAGGATCTGAAAAATACAGGTTACACGGCATTAACTGTTCCTTCAAGGCATGGTGGAGAGGATATCTCGCTTTATGAACTAATTCGACTCCAAGAAACGATTGCACAAGGTGACGGGGCAACAGCACTTTCGATTGGATGGCATATGGGAATTATTATGAATCTAAATGAAAAAAGCTCTTGGGATGAGTCGATCTTTAAGTATCTTTGTAAACAAGTGAAAAATGGAGCATTAATAAATAGTGCTCAAAGTGAACGGAAGACTGGAAGTCCTACACGAGGCGGCAGACCGGAAACCACAGCAGAAAAAAGTCAGAATGGCTGGGTTATTAAAGGGAGAAAAACATTTACTACCATGTCCCCCGTCCTAGATTACTTTATAGTTAGTGCAACAATCAAAGAAACCAATGATGTGGCCAATTTTCTACTTCCACGATCCACAAAAGGATTGGTTATTGAGGAAACTTGGGACAGTATCGCGTTAAGAGGAACAGGGAGTCATGACTTAATTTTGGATAATTGTTTGGTAGATGATGAATATCTTGTGGAAAAGTTAAGTTCGAACGGAAAAAGAGCGAATGGATGGCTACTTCATATTCCAGCATGTTATCTGGGCATAGCAAAAGCGGCCCAAAGATATGCTATTCAATTTGCTAAAGAATATTCTCCGAATAGTATTGTCGGTCCAATTATCGATTTACCAAATGTTCAGCAAAAACTTGGAGAGATTGAGTTGAAATTAATGCAGTCCGAGCATTTCTTATATGGGGTTGCAAAACAGTGGGATTATTCAAACGATCAAGCTAGGGAAAAAATGGGGGCTGCTTTAGGTGCAGCAAAATTAACAGTTACCAATAACGCAATCGAAGTTGTTGATTTAGCAATGAGAATCGTAGGTGCAAAAAGTCTTTCATTGAAAAATCCGTTACAGCGGTATTATCGAGATGTAAGGGCAGGCCTTCATAATCCACCAATGGATGACATGACGATACAATTACTCGCCAGGGATAGTATTTTAAATCACTAACAAAATTTAGAACTTATTTTTTTATGTTATTTTTCCGCCATATTGGAAACCTTAACATAAAGGAGTGAGGAATAATGCCTAGAGGTAAAGAATTAGAACAACTTCCAATGTCGAATATCGCACCAGGTGCAGGAAAAGATGCAAGTCTGAACAATAGAGAAAGTCTTGGGGGTATTGTCCAAGAAGAACAGCCAGAACCAAGTGATATAGAAAAAGAGAATGAAGATATGGTGTAAGGCAGGAATTCAATCCTGCCTTTTAAGTTGTAAAAAAAGACGTCTTTTCAATGAAAAGATCGTCTGAAAAAATTATTCCTCGATAAGTTCTCCAATTTCAACAACTGAACGTTCTTCCAAAGGGCCTCGTAAATGTACTGTTGCTGTATGTCCATCTTCATTTAATTGGTCAATCCAAACCGATGTACCATTATATTTTACTTCTATATCAGCAGATGATGACAAAATTTGTTTTACACGGTTAATATTCATTATATTCACTCCTATAAAAATAGTCATTTAATGATCTTCATTTCATTCCAATAAAATACATTCGCAACCGTTTTCTTCTATTATATAATTGGCATTAAAAATTCTTAAGGGTAGTTGATATGTATACCATTGGTAGTTCCTGGATCGTCATCATCACCCAAGCTATTAAGATAATTTTCAAGCTCGACTTGGAGTTCTTTTGGAGCACCAGGCTTTAAATGCCAATTTCCTGGTTCATCAACAAAATATGGGCTTTTTGTAAATTCAGGCCTAATTCTGGGCATCGTATTCTCCTTTTAAATTTTTTCTACATTCCTCTGTGTATATGCTATCCAATCTTTAAGGAGTTCATTCAAGTAATCTTTCTCCTTACCGTCTGTTAAAGATAAGTCAATATTCATATTGCTCCTTCATACGTTCGGGTTTATGATATGTAGAAATGATGTCTCGAGGATTGTTCTGACTAAGATATAATTTATGGAAGAATAGAAAATCTAACAAAAAAAAATTTGAAACTAATTAAAACTTATTTCGTCTTATATTATTGAAGATTGAAAACAGTCATGTCCCAAAGAGAACGGACATAAAAATAAAAGGTATATCTCTATTTTTAAGAACTGACCAAGCTGTTGAAAGAAATGATTTTGCTTGCCCGAGATGGCGGGGAAAAGTGTAGAATGTTGTAGAAAAGTATAGATAATAATAGCAAGATTTATGTTTTTATTTTTTAAAGAAATGTGATATAGTGAGTGAGGTTCGTTTACCGAAGCTTAATTGGTAAGTGAGAGGAGAATTTAAAGATGAATAAAATTAGACTACCAAAAACAATAACCAATAGTCATATTACATTCTTTATAGCAGCTGTTTTATTATTTTGGATCAAAACCTATGCTGCATATCAAATTGAATTTAACTTAGGTATTGAAAATAGCCTACAGAAGTTTTTGCTTTTAATAAATCCATTAAGTTCAGCACTTTTCTTCTTTGGATTTGCCCTGCTTTTTAAAAAGCGTTCAAAATTGATAATGATATTAACCAATTTTCTATTATCATTCTTATTGTATGCAAATATTGCCTATTATCGCTTTTTTAATGATTTCATTACGGTTCCGGTTCTAATGCAAACCAAAACAAACGCTGGTCAACTTGGCGACAGCGCACTTTCATTAATGTCTCCGTTTGACATTTTTTATTTTACAGATATGTTTATTTTAATCGCGTTAGCATTAACCGTGTTCAAAAAAGTTACGGTAACGAACAGAAAGACCTTTAAGATTGTTCTATTATTTTCAATTACTACTTTTCTATTTAATTTAGGTTTAGCAGAAAAGGATCGTCCGCAGTTACTTTCACGGTCATTTGACCGGAATTATTTAGTAAAATACCTTGGAGCGTATAACTTTACCATTTATGACGTCATCCAAAATATAAAATCATCGAGTCAGCGGGCTTTAGCGGATAGCAGTGATATTACAGATGTTGAGAACTATCGTAAAGCAAACTATGCTGCACCAAATCCAAAATATTTTGGTAAAGCAAAAGGTATGAACGTAGTTTATATTTCGATGGAATCCTTTCAAAGCTTTATGATTGATTATAAAATGCCTAACGGACAAGAAGTAACACCATTTTTGAATTCATTAGCACATGACAATAATACCTTCTATTTTGATAATTTCTATCATCAAACAGGACAAGGGAAAACATCGGATGCCGAATTTCTAATGGAAAATTCATTATATCCAATGGCACAAGGTGCTGTTTTTGTTAACAAAGCCCAAAACACATATCAAGCTATGCCTTCTATTCTAAAAGGACAGGGATATAGTTCTGCTGTGTTCCACGGGAACTATAAGACGTTCTGGAATCGAAATGTTATCTATAAAGCATTTGGATACGATCAATTCTTTGATGCAGAATACTACAGCATGTCAGATGAAAATACAAAAAACTATGGAATGAAAGATAAACCTTTCTTTAAAGAATCTATTCCATTACTTGAAAGCTTAAAGCAGCCGTTCTATACAAAGTTCATTTCACTATCTAATCATTTCCCATTTGAAATGGATCCACAAGATACTGATTTTCCTGCTGGGGATTATGGTGATACAGTTGTAAACCAATATTTCCAATCAGCAAACTATATGGATCAGGCATTTGAGCAATTCTTTAATGATTTAAAAGCTAATGGTATGTATGACCATACAATAATTGTAATGTATGGTGACCATTACGGAATTTCTGAGAACCATAATGATGCAATGGCGAAGGTTATGGGTGTGGACGAAATTACACCTGCAATCAATGCAAAATTACAGCGTGTACCATTATTTATTCACGTACCTGGTGTAAAGGGTGGAATTCAACACCAAGTTGGCGGGGAAGTCGATGTCCGCCCAACAGTTCTCCATTTATTAGGTATTGATACGAAAGATTATATGGAATTTGGTTCAGATCTACTTTCTAAACAACACCGTAATTGGGCATTATTCAGAAACGGTGACTTTGTAACATCTGAGGCTATCCAAATAAATGAAAAATGTTACTCCTCTTTAACAGGTGAGTTATTAGAAGATAGGACTATATGTAAGGATGTAGATAGCAAAGTTAATACAGAGCTAAATATGTCCGACGAAATAGTTTACAAAGATCTGCTGCGGTTCTATAAGCCAGAAGGATATACACCGATCAATCCTAACGATTATGAATATCTAGGACCAAAAGTTGACAAAGTAACAGAAGAAAAGTAACAAGGTCAAAGAGAGAGGAGCATTAACTTCTCTCTTTTTATTTTGTTACAATAGATAAAGTAAATAATTTAAAGGGGCACTATCTATGAACAACAGAATTCTCCAATTGATAATATCGTTTATCGTAATTATTCCTTTCATTCTCTCAGGGTGTTCTAGTAGCGAACCGTCTAAGCAGAAAAGTGACTCTAAAACTTCCTCTGTTGTAAAAAACAATGAAGTTCATACGAATGAAACGAGCGATTCAAAGACACCTTCACTCTCTCAAACAGAAGTACCTCAATCGAAAACCGGTAATAAGAAATTACTTCCCGCAACTATCGTCAAGAATGTCGATGGTGATACTATTAATGTTAACCTTAATGGGAAGATAGAAAAGGTAAGAATGCTCTGTGTGGATACACCTGAAACACATCATCCCCGCTTAGGGGTACAGCCATTTGGACCAGAAGCCTCCGAGTATACAAAGGAAATTCTCTCCGTTGGTACTAAAGTTGAAATTGAACCTGGAATCGGAGACGGACGTGATAAATATGGGCGCCTACTTGCCTATATTTATGTTAATGGAAAAATGTTTAATGAAATGCTGTTGGAAAAAGGCCTTGCTCGTGTGGCCTATATTTATGCTCCGAACACCCAATATGTTGATGAATTTTATGCGATTCAAAAGAAAGCACAAGAAAAAGGTGTAGGAATCTGGTCGATTGAAAATTATGCTCAAGAGGATGGGTATAATACTGAAAATGTCAAAGAAACGGAAGAAAAAGGTACAAATTCAAAAGCATCTTCAGGGAACAACTATCAAAATAACCCAAGTGATGATCAAGAATCAAACTTAGATTGCAAAGGGAAGATCAAAGGGAATGCAAATTCTCATATCTATCATGTACCCGGCGGTAGTTTTTACGACTCCACCGCCGACAACATTGTTTGGTTTTGTTCAGAAAAAGAAGCGCAGGATGAAGGGTACAGAAAGTCAAAACGCTAATATCATATGTTTAAAAGACGGCGGGCCTTCAAATGCCTTCTGTTTTTTTTTTATAAAAAAATAGCCATGTACCATTTGTTATCATATAATAAATGAAAAATATTATTATGAAAAAGTTAGGAGAGATCGCATGAGAGACGTTACCTTATTGAATATATTTGAACATCATATTGCCCAAAAATATTTGAACCGTTCTGGTCTTGCCCATGCGATTGCTGTAGCCTACCATGCCTTTCAATTAGGGAAGGAGCATCAACTGGATGTTGACATTGCTGCAAAAGCTGGGCTCCTCCATGACATGGGGCATTATACATGGTATAAAAATGGAAAATGGGATTATGACTTATACAAGCAAAATGACATTCACCCAATTAAAGGGGCTGAGCGGGCTCACAAGCTCCTGATTCGTCTTGGTGAAAATCCAATCAAAGCTAAGACGATTGCACTCGCCATTTTATTTCATACTGACTCCTTTCTACCATCAAACGATATTGTCCGGACACCATTACAACAAATTGTTAAATGGGCCGATGAAAAGGATGAGGAAGAAGGCGGCATGCACCATTACCGAACCATTGAATATGAACGTGCAAAACAAAGCATAATCCGCCTAGACGAATGGATCGACAAAAAAGGTGAATAAAGATAAGGCGGTGCAAATGCACCGCCTTTGTTTAATTAAATTACTTCCTAGTAAAGCCTTCTTCTTGCAAAAACGCCTCTGCTTCCTCATAGGTATCAAAGGTAGCATCAAGATTTAACCCAAAATAGATATTCCAGGATTCATTTTCTTCAACTAGAATCAGGACATTATTTTCACTATCCACCCAACGCTCCTCTTTTGAATTTCCAATAATAGCTTCTTCAGCAGCCGTTTTTTCGACTGATGATAGGGATTGAATCGATTGTTTTAACAATTTACGGAGTTGGTCTTCGGAGAAATCACGGATATTGACCATTCCTTTTTCATCCGTATCATAATTGTCCAGCTGTCCAGCATAAACAAATCCATTCCCATTTGGGTGTAAGTGATAAACAATGTTTTTCTTATCAGAGATACTGCCTTCGAACTGAAAATTGACTCGTCCAAGTGAAACATTCTTTCGTTCTAACTCTGAAAATGATTCGATAATCGCTAATTTTTCATTATATGTAAGCATAGTTTCCTCCGTCTATTTAAGTAAATCCTCTTACATCATACAGATATTTTACCCAAACGTAAAATCTTTAAAAAAAGAGTTGCAGAGTTCATGTTTTTTTGAGAATATATTGAAAATATTGTGTAATGGTGTAAAATTACACTATAGAGGAAAATTTTGTATGTTTGCCATTTTGGTATGATTGTGGGGAGATTTCATGGATTTGAATATGAGAGAAGAACAGAGGAAAATTTTTAGAAAAGAGTTATTCACTTTACGTGAAGAAGGGTACCTTTCTGAGGCAATTGTCGACACCGTAGCAAGGGCACATTATCAATATCATATGGATTTATTAGAAATGGAGGCAAAACCCCCATCCACTGAAAATAATACGCCAATTAAAAAAGCTGCACCGCCAAAACCGCAAAAATTGAAAAAAACGTTAACACCAGAAGAAATCCGTGAAAGGAATATTACCTGGTTATTAAACATTGGGGTAATCTTTTTATTAATAGGTGGATTGTTTGTTGCGACGAGCAATTGGGAATCATTGACAAGTTTCATGAAAAGTGGATCAATAGCAATTGTTGCCCTATTATTTTACGGTATTGCTTTTTTAACGAAGAAAATATTAAAAATTGAAAAGACAGCCTTTGCCTTAATTGTTCTTGGAAGTTTGTTTTTGCCAATTTTTATCCTATCGCTTGGATGGTTTGGGTTATTAGGACCATATTTATCAATATCAGGGGAGGGACGTTATCTACTCGGAACGCTCGGGAGTTTGCTGCCAATTATTGTTTACTATTTATTTGCAAAGAACTTAGTTTCTAGATTATTTGTTTGGTTTACCTATGTCTCAATAAGCATAGGAACTGCCTTTCTTTTAGCCAGCTTCCATCTAAAAAATGATTTCTTTTACCTAGGTTTAATGGTTTTTAATGCTATCTTTATTTTTGTATATCATCAGTTAAAACACAAGGATTCATTCAAATTATTTACGAATGAATTTATTCCGTACGTCCAAGTAAATCTAGTTCTTTGTACCTTATTTATGCTTTTTTTATACGATAATGAGGTCTTATACAGCTTCAACCTGCTGTTAACAGCGATTATTTATTTATCAATGATGTATGTGAGCGGTCGAAAAGAATATCATTTCATTTTTAGCGTCATGATCGTTTATGGTGCTTATCAGTTAATTGAGCATAGCTTCCTCGTTAGTTTTGGGGAGATTGTATATGCTTTTATCGGATTTGGGATTGTATTCGTTCCAAAGGCTTTGGATGATAAATTCACATTAAATAAAGCCTTCCAATATACAAGTGCTGTTATCTCAGGTTTAGCGTTTATTTACATTAGCCTGGAGGGAATTCTCCTTCGTGCAGGCAATCCATCGATTGTGCTTATGCTTGCTTATTTTATCATTGCAGTTAACTTTATTTATTTATCCTCACAGGGTTCTAGACGATTATTTCCTTATTTAAGCGCAGTTTTTGCAGCTTCTGGCATTTATGAAACGATTGCATTAGTAAGCCAGCCTTTCGATATGGTCAATTTTTCTCTTCAGTTGTCTCTAGCCGGTTTTATCCTATATTTTGGGTTAGGCATTGCGCTACTTTCAAAGTACGTAAAGGTCATTCAGACTGCCTCCAGAGATGTCAGCTTATCGATAATGGTGCTGGCAATTTTGTCTGCAATTTCTTGGTTATTATGGTGGGAACTAGGCGTTATGTTATTACTATTGGTGGTTGCTGCCTTTCTATTGTATAAGAAGGAACCACGGATTTATCTTCAGGGGGCCGCTTTATGGAGTATTCCTGGTTTACTTGGTCTTTCCATCGTAGCTTTCGGAGAAGAAATTAATACAAATATTTCTGTTTATCTTAATGAATATGGTTATGCAATAAATTTTGCGGCTGGGGCAATCATGGTTTTATTATTTAGTTTTGTATGGAAAAAAGTTGGGGAAAAGGAATTAGGTATTATATCGGTATATACCTCACAGGTACTCTATACATTTGCCATTTTCCACGCTTTGCTAAGTCCGATTAACCATTTATGGGTTCAGCCGCTTGTTTTGTTGGTTGGAATCGGTATGTATTTTTATTTATATAAAAAAGTTGGTACGAAGTGGGTCCCTTTTATTGTAAGTATCTCAGTACTGCTTACGTATTTTTCGATTATCCAATCTACTACGCTTAAATTTTCATTAAGTCATACAATTAATTCACTAATTGCTTCAACAAGTGCAGTGGTCATGCTTCTAATCGCTTATCTCAGTCAGAAAAATGACTTGAATCTTTCCATTGCCTTTGCCTGGGTTGGACACAGCATTTATCCACTAGTGCTATTCTTCACATGGTTTGCATATCAGTCAGACTCGATTTATAGCTTTATCTTGGCAGTGTTTGTATATGCTTTTAGTACAAAGTTTACTAAGGTAGAATGGAAGATAAAAGTTTTTCTTTATGGGAGCTTTACGTCCTTCTACTTTATTGTTTCAACTGGGTTAGATCAATTAATCAATCGATATTTTGGAAACTATGAATTTCCAATCACTAGCGGTTTCATTCTTCTATTTGGATTTTTCGCTAAGGATGAATTTAAGAAACGGACAGCTTATTATTTCGTCCCATTTTCAACAATCGGAATTGTGTTTACATTAATTACCTATCCGTTTGATTTGCTGCCGTATCTTGTTACGCTTGCCTATATTGTTGGGACACTGTTTTATATGCATAAAATCAAATGGGATCTTCTAGGGGTCATCCTATTATTCTTAGCATTTATTGCAACGATTGAATACTCTTATCTTAGTGAATTAGATGAACTCGATAAAATCCTTCTGTCTGGTGGCTTAGGGATTGTTCTGTTGATTATTGGCCAATTCGTTTATAACAAGCTAGTTGAATATGGACCGAATATTCAGCAAACAAAATTCGATGGATTTACGCTAGTTTCATTCATGTTTTTCGTTCTTATGTACAGTTTCGAGAATCAATACATCTGGTGTCAGGCACTGCCAGGAGTGCTTATTTCAGCTTCCTTTTTGCTGCAAAGGAAAAGGGTTTCTGCAAGGTTCTCTGTCCTTTTGACAATACTTGGTGGAGCCTATTTGTTACAACCATACTATTCCATAATGGCTATGCTTCATATTCCGTCATTATGGGAACGTGAAGTGATTGTCCTTCCGTTTATAATTCTAATCATTTTCATTCGACGTTGTTTAAAGGGAAGGTATTCTGATATAACGAAGGCTGTTCAATGGGGAGTCCTAATAATCGTATCCCTATTATTAATCCAAGATGGCTTAGCAAGCAGCACGATTTATGATGCAATTATTTTAGGAACACTCTCATTGTTAGCGATGATGGCAGGTATGCTCCTGCAAATTAAATCCTATTTCTTTGTTGGGGCAGGTGTATTATTATTAAATGTCTTCCTGCAAACTAGACCATACTGGGGGAATTTGCCATGGTGGTTCTATTTATTAATTGCTGGTCTTATCTTGATTACAGTAGCAAGCTTTAATGAATGGAATAAGCAAAAAGTAAATAAAGGTGAATCGACCTTTATCACCAGTTTCAAGGAAAAAGTAATTGATAAAATGAAAAAGTGGGACTAACCGTGGAAAGACCGCCTGCAATTAATTCTCATTGAATAAAAACATAAAGTTTGTTATAATAGTAATAATTAAATAAATCATTTATTGTTTTTGGAGGAGCCTGTCACCAAGGGATATCTATGTCCCGTGGTTGACAGGCTTTTTTTGTTTTCTACAAAAAGGGTCTGATTTTTATAAAGCAGGCCCTTTAATTTTTTACAAGGAAAGGTGATTGGATGGAATTAATTTTTGAATTAGCGGTTATTTTATTTGCATCTAAAATTGCTGGGGATATCTGCGTTAAATTGGGTCAGCCCTCGGTTCTAGGGAAGTTGTTAATAGGGGTCATTTTAGGTCCAGCTGTGTTAGGCCTCGTTTCAGATACGAAAACATTGGCGGACCTAAGCCAAATTGGTGTCATCTTGTTAATGTTTATAGCAGGTATGGAGACTGATTTAAATGAATTTAAACGAACGTGGAAGGCATCAACCTTTGTTGGAATCAGTGGAATCATTGTTCCTTTAGTTTCAGGTTACTTAGCAGGAATTTTGATGAATATGACAACATTTGAAGCCTTATTTTTAGGATTATTACTTTCTGCAACAAGTGTAAGTATTTCCGTTCAAGCACTTAAAGAGTTAAATAAGATGAAATCTAAAGAAGGGACCGCGATTTTAGGGGCTGCCGTCATTGATGATGTTCTTGTGATTATCGCCCTGGCCTTTTTAATGAGTATGGCCGGTGGAGAAGTTAATTTAAGCATGATGATTATTAAAAAGGTCCTCTTTTTCATGAGTGCTATTTTAGTAGCTTGGAAGGTGGTTCCATGGGTTTTAAAGAAATTTGCCCCATTAAAAGTCACAGAGCCGCTCGTCACGGGTGCATTAATCATTTGCTTCATGTTTGCCTATGTAGCCGAAATAACAGGTGTTGCGGCGATTATAGGGGCGTACATCGCTGGGGTAGCTATTAGTCAAACTGAATATAAATTTAAAATATTTGAGAAAGTGGAAACAATCAGCTATTCCATTTTTGTACCTATATTTTTTACCTCGATAGGGGTAGCAGTTAGCTTTGACGGAATATCGAAAAATTTCGGGCTAATTATCGGTTTTAGCATCCTAGCCATTTTAACCAAGTTAATCGGTGCTGCAATGGGAGCAAAAATAGCTCATTTTTCCTGGAAGAGTTCACTTGGAATTGGAGCTGCTATGGTTTCACGTGGAGAGGTTGCCTTAATTATTGCCTCGATTGGTATGGAGACAAAATTAATCAGTCAGGAATTATTTGCTGTTTTAGTGGTAGTAGTACTAGTTACTACCATTGTTACACCCCCAATGATGAAGTATTTTTTCAGCGAAGGTAATAAACAAACAGAAATCAAAAAAACAGTATTTAGTAAAGTGGAAATTTAGTTAATAAAATCCAGCCAAATCATATTGGCTGGATTTTTGGGTTATTATGAAACTGATTTTAATGTTTTTTCATTCGATTGCTTCCCAACATTTTTATGCCAATGATTCCTTTTTATGAAAACCAGTGAAATATATCATACTTTCACAATTTATCAACAAATAAGTACTATTCCTTTTCATATTTTTTTGATTGATTGAGAAAGTACCCCCATTATTTTGGTGGAATAGTCGAATTATCTTTCAAACAAAAAACTTACTAAATTCAGGGGGTTAGAAATGGGAACCGTGATCATTGATATCGACAAATTACTAGAAGCAACGTCAAATCTAACATCTGAGAAAAGCAACAATAAAATGAAAAAGGTTGAAATTGACCTCTTACTTGAAAATACCCGTGATTGGTAAAAATAATATTATCAAGATAGTTTTCTAGAATGCCTTTCATTTATAAGAAGGCATTTTTTGTTGTTTAAAAAGAAAATGAAGGTTTTTAATAATGTCAAGATTTCCTATTAAATTATGCTGCTTTAAAGCGAAAAAATATTTTACGCATTTCTATTGCTTTTCGTGCAAAAAAATACTAGAATAATTTTTAATATATTAAATTTTATGAAAATTAGTATTTTATTATTTAAGGGGGATTTAGCTAGATGAAGAAAAAAGTTAAAGTATTGTCGATTGCCTTAGCAGGAATGATGTTGCTTGCAGGCTGCGGTAGTAAAGACAAAGCAGGGGGTTCTGAAAAAGAAGGAGCGGATAAGGAGTTCAAAGTTGGAATTACCCAGTTTGCCCCACACCCATCTCTAGACGCTGCGACAGAAGGCTTTAAAAAAGCCTTAAAGGATAAAGGGATTAAGGTAAGCTATGATGAACAAAATGCTCAGGCAGATATGAACAACACTCAAACAATTGCCAATAATTTTGTCGGTGACAAAGTGGATTTAATTTTTGCTAATGCCACTCCAAGTGCAACGGCAGCATTGAATGCAACAAAGGATATTCCGATTATCTTTACATCGGTGACAGATCCTGTGGGAGCAGGTTTGGTAGAGGCTTTTGATAAACCAGGGAAAAACATTACAGGTACAACCGATAACCATCCAGAAGCAACGAAAAAAACAATTAGCTTTATTACAGACGAAGTGAAAGCAAAAAATATTGGTGTGATCTATAACTCTGGTGAACAAAATTCAGTGGTTCAGGTGAAAGAAGTTAAGAAAATTGCTGAAGAGAAGGGTGCTAAACTTGTTGAAGTATCTGTTTCAACTACAGCAGAAGTGAAGCAGGCAGCTGAATCATTAGTTGGCCGTGTTGACGCGATTTATGTTCCAACTGACAATACCGTAGTTACTGCTCTTGATACGGTTATTGCCGTTGCAAACAGCAAAAAAATTCCACTTTTCGTTGGTGAACTTGATTCCATGAAAAAAGGAGCCGTTGCTGCCAGCGGGTTCAGCTATTTCGATCTTGGCTATCAATCTGGTTTAATGGCTGCTGATATTTTAAGCGGGAAGAAGAAGGTATCTGAAATTCCAGTAGAACTTCCAAACAGTTTAAAGCTTGTCATTAATACCAAGGCTGCTGAAGCTCAAGGCTTAACAGTAAATGATGCTTGGAAAAGTTTAGGCGAGTTTTTCGAAGGTAAATAAAATTATATTTTTCATGGATGGAGCCTTCATTTGAAGGCTCCATCCATGAACCAAACATTAGCTTGAAATAGGTTATTGCATCTTAGAGCAGGCTTAATGATTTAAAGAAAGGATGATCTCAATGTTTACAGCCATATTTGGATCATTTGAAGCAGGTATTATCTATGCGATTATGGCACTGGGCGTCTATCTTTCCTTTCGTATTCTGGATTTTCCAGATTTAACGGTGGATGGGAGTTTTGTGACGGGGGCAGCAATTTCTGCTGTAATGATTGCGAATGGAACCGATCCATTTTTAGCAACAATCATGGCGTTATTCGCCGGTTTTGCAGCTGGATGTATGACAGGTCTTCTACATACATTTGGAAAGATTAATAACCTGCTTTCCGGAATTTTAATGATGATTGCACTTTATTCAATAAATCTTCGAATCATGGGACGCTCAAATATCCCATTATTAAATACAGATACAGCTTTTACGAAAATTAGTGGATTTTTTGAAAAGACAGGAATTGATTCATTTTTCAATAACATTCTCTCTATGGTGGGGCTTGGCGACAGCTTGCCGGAAACATGGGGAATTCTTATTTTTATGATTATCGTAACATTTGTGATTAAATTCTTTACCGATCTGTTTTTGAAAACCGAAATTGGGCTTGCCGTCAGGGCTACGGGAGATAATAAACGGATGATTCGCAGCCTTTCTGCTAATACCAACCTCCTTGTTGTGCTTGGTTTAGGACTTTCAAATGCTCTTGTAGCTTTCTCAGGTGCTCTGATTGCCCAGCAAGGTGGATTTGCTGATGTGGGTATGGGGATTGGAATGATTGTGATTGGTCTAGCCTCCGTTATTATTGGTGAAGCCTTATTTGGTACAAAAACGATTGCTAGGACCACTCTCGCTGTTATTGGCGGATCGATTATTTATCGAATTGTTGTTACCTTAGCATTACGGGTAGATTTCTTGGACCCTGGTGATATGAAGCTGATTACTGCTCTCATTGTTATTCTTGCTCTTACGACTCCAAAGATTATTGAAAGTTCCAAAGAGAGAAAGCGGAAAGCCCGCAGAAGATCTGAAAGATCAAACATCATTCAGACTTCTGGCCATGCGAAGGGGGACAATCATGTTACAATTAAATCAGATTCATAAAATATTTAATGAAGGGACACCTGATGAAAAAATCGCCATTGATCATGTGAACCTAACCCTTCAGCCTGGTGATTTCGTAACGGTAATTGGCAGTAACGGGGCGGGGAAATCAACCTTAATGAATATCATTTCAGGTGTGTTAATCCCGGATATAGGGGAAGTACAGATAGGCGGAAAAAATGTCACAAATATGTCAGAGTTTAAACGGTCAAAAATGATCGGACGTGTTTTTCAGGATCCAATGGCCGGTACGGCTCCAAGTATGACGATTGAGGAAAATCTTGCCATGGCTTATTCTCGGAATAAAATGAGAACACTTCGACAAGGAGTTACAAAAAAGCGACGTGATTATTTTCGTGAGGTATTGGAATCCCTGCATCTAGGCCTCGAGAACCGCCTAAGTGCAAAGGTAGGCTTGTTATCCGGGGGAGAACGTCAAGCACTATCCCTGTTAATGGCTACCTTCACAGAGCCTTCCATCCTCCTTCTTGATGAACATACGGCAGCACTTGATCCATCAAGAGCGGAATTAATTACGAACTTAACGAGAGAAATTGTAGACAAATATAAACTGACCACATTAATGGTTACTCATAACATGCAGCAAGCCATTGACTTAGGCAATCGATTAATCATGATGGATAAGGGCCAAATTATTTTAGAGGTCAATGAGGAAAATAAGAAGCAATTAACAATTGAAGGTTTACTGATGGAGTTTAAAAGGATACGTGGGGTACAAATGTCAAGTGACCGTGCCATTCTTTCCTAATAGGAAAAAATTTTTTTTGAGTGTCTATTTTAGATTTGCTTTTATAAAAAGTATTTCCAATATCATTAAAGGAGAAACTGCCTGTTTTGGGTAAGTTTCTTTTTGTATTTTGGGAAATAATTCGAGGATATCTAAATTACTTTAGTACAAAAAAGCGTTATTGCTTTACCTCCCATCCTTGAAAGGACAAGATTCTTTCATTTAGAATTAATTCAGAATATTATTACTTTTAAACTTATGGGGGTTTCTAAATGAAAGAAAATAGAGTAAGGGCAGACCAATTAGTTGATGATTTTTTCCCCGTTCGAGATGTTGACTATATTGAAATTTACACAGGGAATGCCAAGCAAGCATGTCACTTTTTTTGCACTGCCTTTGGTTTTCACCCAGTAGCTTACGCTGGTCTTGAAACTGGTAATCGTGAAACCGCTTCCTATTGTTTAAAGCAACGGAATATTCGCCTCGTCCTAACAGGCTCTTATACCGAAGACAGTAAAGTTTCCCAATTTGTAAAAAAACACGGTGACGGTGTGAAGGACATAGCCCTGTTAGTCGATAATGTCGAGAAAGCTTTTGAAGAGGCAGTGAAAAGAGGAGCCATTGTAATTGCTGCTCCATCTGAAATCAAGGATGAAACAGGTGTGATTAAAAAAGCCGTTCTTGGTACATATGGGGATACCATCCATACGTTAATTGAACGGAAAAATTATCAAGGGGCATTTTTACCCGGGTATGTCGCATACTCGGCGCCACTTCCTATTAAAGATGCCGGGTTAATTGGGATCGATCATGTAGTGGGTAACGTGGAGAGGATGGAGGAGTGGGTCGAATATTACGCTAAGGTAATGGGCTTTAAGGAAATGAAACATTTCTCTGACAAGGACATCACGACGGAATACTCAGCTCTAATGTCAAAGGTTATGCATAACGGAGGGCGGATTAAATTCCCAATCAATGAACCGGCAGTCGGAAAACGTAAATCACAAATACAGGAATATCTAGAATTCTACAATGGTCCGGGTGTCCAGCATTTGGCGATATTAACGGAAGATATTGTATCAACTGTCGCTATTTTAAAGGAGAATGGGGTAGAATTCCTGAATACTCCACTAGCGTATTATGAATCCTTAGGTGAACGCATCGGTAAAATTGATGAAGAAATTGAAAAGCTTCGCGAACTAAATATTTTAGTAGACCGTGATGATGAGGGGTATTTATTGCAAATTTTTACAAAACCAATTGTAGACCGTCCGACATTATTTGTTGAAATTATTCAACGAAAAGGGGCACGTGGTTTTGGTGAAGGAAACTTTAAAGCTTTATTTGAGTCAATTGAACGGGAGCAGGAAAGACGAGGAAATCTCTAATATATAGAGCAAGGGTTTAAAGGACAAAAGTATAGAGCGGAGTAGGAAAAGGGAGAGGTAATTACTCCCTTTTTTTAAAAGTTAACCTGTAAGGGGTGAATATGTTATGGAGATCTCGCCGAAAACACTGGAATGGAGAGAGGCATATAAACTATTAGTTGGTTCGATCCTTCCCCGTCCAATTGCTTTTGTTTCGACCATAGATGGAAATGGGGTAGCTAATGCAGCACCATTTAGTTTTTTTACTGCGATTAGTGCGGACCCCATGCTTATCTGTTTTTCACCGATGAGAAGAGGAACGGATGGGGCTAAGAAAGATACACTTGTAAATATTGAAAGCACAGGTCAATTTGTCATTAATATTGTAAGTAATAGCATGGCTGAGCAAATGAATGACTGTGCGATCGAATTCAACCCGGATATCGACGAAATAGCAGAGGTGGGTTTAACGAAGGAACCAAGTTTAAAGGTGGGTGTACCGCGTATTAAGGAATCACTCGTTCATTTAGAATGTGAATTAGAGCAGGTATTACATTTTGGTAATATGCCCGGTGCAGGGAGCCTTGTAATAGGAAAAGTAGTTCATGTCCATGTGACCGATGAACTATTTGATAAAGGGAGAATTGATACGGCCAAGCTGAACCCAATTGGACGGATGGCTGGGAACATCTTTACTGACCCGTTAGCTAAAATGTTTGAAATGGATCGAAAAAAGTAGAAAAGGTGAGTGTCGTGAAATTTGTAACTTTTGAAAAAAAGGATGGGACAATCCGAGCAGGCTGGTTACTTGACCAACACTATGCCGTTGATATGTATGAGGCATCAGGCGGGGTGCTGCCAAGTAATCTATTAGCTTTTCTTGAAAATAGTGACGCCCATCTGGAAACAGTGGCTAGTTTAATCCCATTTACAAAGGGACAAAAAGGCGTTTATCCATTGAGTCAACTTGGTTTAAAGGCACCACTACCTATTCCTAGGAGTTTTCGTGATTTTTATGCATTTGAGCAGCATGTGAAAACAGCGAGGGAGAATAGGGGCCTCGAGATGGTTCCAGAATGGTACGATATCCCTGTCTTTTACTTTTCCAATCATCTTGCAATTAAGGGACCAGGAGAGGAAATAATCCAGCCTGTAAATTGTAACTGGCTTGATTATGAGCTGGAGATCGCATGCATTATTGGCAAAGAAGGCAGAAATATTTCCGCAGATGAGGCAGATGAGTATATTTTTGGCTATTGTATTTTAAATGATTGGAGCGCAAGAGACCTACAAAGGAAGGAAATGAAGGTTGGACTGGGGCCCGCAAAAGGGAAGGATTTCTCGACATCGATTGGACCGTGGATTGTCACAAAAGACGAGTTAGAACCATTTAAATTAGGGAAGGGCTTCAATCTTTCGATGAAAGCCCGTGTTAATGGGGCTCTCCTTTCCAAGGGGAATATGAAAGACTTATATTATTCATTTGCTGAAATGATTGAGAGGGCTTCTGCTGGCGTGACTTTATACCCTGGAGAGATGATTGGTTCAGGTACAGTTGGTTCTGGATGTATTCTTGAGCTTGGAGAGAAGGTTCATCGCTGGCTAATACCAGGTGATCAAGTCGAACTAGAGATTGATTATCTTGGAGTGTTACAGAATGGGATAATCGCTGAAGAGAGGTGAGAAGATGTATTACCGTCAAATGGGTAAGATTCCGCACAAACGGCATACGATGTTTAAAAAGAAAGATGGGAGTCTTTATAGGGAGCAAGTTATGGGCACTCGTGGTTTCTCAGGAACACAATCGATTTTATATCATCAATATATGCCGACAGAAGTGGTGAAGGCAGAAGTGGTAGGAAATTACTTGCCCGTATATGAAGACCAACAGGAGCTCAAACATCGTCATTTTTTTACAAGTAAAGTACCAACCAAAGGAGATGCCCTGAAATCGCGGGAATATATCTTGGGAAATCAGGATTTATTAATTGGAACAGCCAATGTGACAATGCCGATGCCAAGTTTTTATCGGAATGGTGATGGCGATGAAATGCTTTTTATCCACTACGGCTCAGGAAAATTAGAAACGATGTTCGGGACTCTGTCATATCGGCCAGGCGATTATGTGATTATTCCGATTGGTACCATATACCGTGTCATACCGAATATAAATGAGGAGACAAAAATGCTTTTTGTTGAATCCTTCAGCCAAATAACAACTCCTAGACGGTACCGAAATGAATATGGTCAACTTTTAGAGCATAGCCCATTTTGTGAAAGAGACCTTCGTGGACCGGAAGAATTGACGACATTTGATGAAAAGGGTGAATTTGAGGTTTTAACGAAATCAAGAGGGAAGTTATCCTCACATATCATTGGACATCATCCACTTGATGTAGTTGGCTGGGATGGGTATTTATATCCATGGGCCTTTAACATCGAGGATTTTGAACCAATCACAGGAAGAGTTCATCAGCCGCCTCCCGTCCATCAAACCTTTGAAGGTAATAATTTTGTCGTTTGCTCATTCGTCCCGAGGCTGTATGATTATCATCCAGAATCGATTCCTGCTCCCTATTATCATAGTAACGTTAACAGTGACGAACTCCTTTATTATGTGGAAGGAAATTTTATGAGTCGTAAAGGAGTACAGGAGGGCTCTATCACGCTTCATCCAGGCGGGATCCCACATGGACCTCATCCTGGGAAAACGGAAGCGAGTATTGGAAAAAAGGAAACTCTTGAACTGGCCGTTATGATCGACACCTTTCATCCACTAAAAATCGTAAAAACCGCACAAAAAATTGAAGATGCTAACTATATGTATTCTTGGTATGAAAAGAAGGATTAATGATTTTTCCAGAACAATCCAACGTATTTCTAGTTGGATTGTTTTTTCAATCTAAGGTAAAAAGTGGTATGGTAGTAATAAGAAAAAACTGTAAATGAATAGAGGTGAAATCATGGAACTGGAATCAATAGTAACTAAATTAAAAAGTCATACACCTAAAATTCTTGGAAGTGAGAAATTTTCAAAATATGCTGTCATGGTACCACTCATAGAAAAAGAGGATGGGATTCACGTGTTGTTAGAGGTTCGTTCCCTAGAACTAAGGAGGCAGCCTGGAGAAATATGTTTTCCAGGGGGGAGAATTGACGCACAGGATATCGATGAAAAAGATGCAGCTATCCGAGAAACGGTTGAGGAATTAGGAATTAACAAAGAGCAAATTGCAGACATTAACCCACTAGATTATATGATTTCACCATTTGGAATGATTATCTATCCTTTTGTTGGATACATTAAACATCCGAATAGGATCGTTCCAAATCCATCAGAAGTCGGGGAGATTTTTACTGTACCACTATCTTTTTTTATAAATAATGAGCCAGAGATATATCATATTGAATTTAGGCCAGAACCTGAAGAGAATTTTCCCTTTGACCTAATTGTCGGCGGAGAGAATTATAATTGGCGGACTCGAGGGGTCGAGGAATATTTCTACCGGTATCAAGGAAAAGTAATTTGGGGATTAACCGCTAAGATTCTTTCCCATTTTATTGAACTTATTCGTTAGTATCTATAAGAGCATATCCTTGGTTATTTTATGAAACAATGATTATAGTTATATTGGAGCTTGAAATTCAAGGATAAGGAGTTTATTTTTATGAAAATCGTAGCAATCGTTGGCAGTAATAGAAAGGAATCTATTAATAAAAAGCTGGTAGAATTACTGAAGGAACGTTATCTCGAAAAAGTTGAAATTGAGATATTACCGATCGAAGGCCTTCCAATGTACAACCAGGATGATGAGTTAACACCAGCAGAAGTTGTGATTCAAATCAAAAAAATAGTGGCAGCAAGTGATGGTGTACTAATTGCCACTCCAGAATATAATCATGCAATTCCTGCATTTTTGAAAAATGCACTTGATTGGTTTTCACGAGTGGATAAAGTAATGATGAAAAAACCAGTAATGATTGTTGGCGCCACACCAGGTGTTCTTGGAACTGTAAGAGCACAGGTTAATCTTAGACAAATATTAGCTGCTATGGGAGCATTAACGCTTCCTGGAAATGAAGTATTTATCAATGCTGTCCATGAAAAAGTGGATGAAGCCGGGAAATTAACACATGAACCTACACTTGGATTCCTAGATACTGTGATGAATAACTTTATCGATTGGGTAGAAAAAACAAAACATTTGTAAACGAACATCTAAAACAGTGGATTTCAAGCCGAAATTCACTGTTTTTTATCTTTTTGTCCACATGTAGAGGACAAATGTCTTTCTCTAAAAGAAAAAACTTGATTATTTTCTGAATATCGTTAAAATTAAAATTATATTTTTAGATATTAGGGAGATGTAGGGATGAAGGTCGTAAAGTTTGGTGGGTCCTCGTTAGCATCCGGAAAACAAATTGAGAAGGTATTTAAGATAGTTGTTTCAGATTCCGAGCGGAAGGTAGTTGTAGTATCTGCGCCAGGAAAAAGGTTTTCGGAAGATAACAAGGTAACTGATTTATTAATTGAATGTGGAGAGTTATGTTTGCAAAATAAAAATCCAAGGGAAAAGTTTGATGCAGTCATCGATAGATATTCCACTATCGCCGAAGAATTATCCCTACCTTTAGAAATTATTAACGAAATTCATGACGATTTAACAAAGAGGTTGAGTAGCGACAAAACAAAACCGGATCGTTTTCTGGATTTATTAAAAGCGAGCGGTGAGGATAATCACGCCAAGTTGGTAGCAGCTTATTTCCAGGAGCAGGGGGTTGAGGCCTATTATGTTGACCCTAAAGAAGCCGGTCTCCTCGTCAGTGATGAGCCTGGCAATGCTCAAGCACTACCAGAAGCCTATAGTCAGTTATATTCGCTGCACGAGCGTTCTGGGATTTTAATTTTCCCTGGATTCTTTGGATATAGCAAACAAGGAGAGGTTTTTACCTTTTCGCGAAGTGGATCCGATATTACTGGATCAATCCTTGCAAATGCTCTGAAATCCGACTTATATGAGAACTTTACGGATGTAGATGCTGTTTATTCCGTGAACCCTTCTATTGTAAAGGAGCCGAAGGAAATAAAGGAATTAACCTACCGGGAAATGCGCGAGCTTTCATATGCAGGATTTACTGTGTTACATGATGAAGCACTGGTTCCAGCATTCAGAGCGGGAATACCTGTTCAAATCAAAAATACCAACAATCCAAGTGCACCAGGAACGAGGATTGTTTATGAGCGCGACAATACGAATGGGCCTGTTATTGGAATTGCAAGTGATCAAGGTTTTTGTAGTATTTATGTAAGCAAATACTTAATGAATAGAGAGATAGGTTTTGGCCGCAAGCTTTTAAGTATCTTAGAGGACTTCGGACTATCCTATGAACATACGCCTTCTGGAATTGATGATGTTTCTGTTATCCTCCGTGAAAATCAAATGGATGCAGAAACGGAAAAGGCGATTAAGGAACGGATTGAAACTGAACTACATGCCGATCAAGTAAAATTTGAACACAGCCTAGCTCTCATTATGGTTGTCGGTGAGGGCATGCGCCACAATGTAGGAACAATGGCAAGAGCCTCCAAAGCATTGGCGAAAGCTCGTATTAATATCGAGATGATTAACCAAGGTTCATCTGAGGTCAGCATGATGTTTGGGGTTAAAGTAGTAGATGAAAAAAGAGCGGTTCATGCTCTTTATGAGGAATTTTTTGTGGCAGTAACGGTTTAATTTTAAGTGTAGAAAAAGGTACGTCAAAAACGACGTACCTTTTTTAACTTAATCCTTGTTCGAATCCCAGCCCACATTGCAATAACCAGTCCGCCAATTGTATCAGCAATTAAATCAGTCATCGTATCTTTATTTCCGCCGCCTTGTAAGGTCATATCAAAAATTTGGTCAGAGCTAAATTCATAAATTTCCCATAATACTCCACCGAGTGCTGCGAAGGATAACGTAAATAAAAACACAAACCATGGCGATATTTTATCCCCCGCATTTCTATGGATCAATCGTTCATATAAAGCAATTCCAGAAAAAGCGAGAATGGCTCCACTGACCACATGCATAAAGGTGTCCCACCAACCGAGTCCATACCAGCCTAATATGGAACCGAGATATTGTGAACCGACTAAGAAAATTAAATAAGAAATGACAATGGGCAAATTGAATTGGAGCTTAGTAAATAAGGCCAATAATAACGGGACTGCTCCACAAACAATTCCTCCAATGGCAACTGTTCCTTTAAAGGTTACATCGTTTGAAAAGTAGTAGACGGCTAATGCTGCCATAAAAATGACATAGATTAAACTGAAAATGATGACAAGCTTTCGATTCATAAATTTCCTCCTCTCATACTTTAGGCTTTCGCACAAAGGCGTAAAAGGAGACTAGGAGTCCCCCCGCAAATCCACAGAGTAAGTCATACATTGTATCTTTATTTCCTCCTCTTTGCATGGTGTGAGTAAACGTTTGATCCCCCACAAACTCATAGATCTCCCAAAGTGCACTTGCTAGGACTGAGAGTGAAAGAACAAAAAGAAATAAAATCCATCTTGAAGCATCATTCCGCACATCTTTCGGAATGAATAATTTAAATAAAGTTATACCAACAAAAGCTACATATATACCCTTTAAAATATGAATGGTAGAGTCCCACCATTTATAATGAAGGTAAAAACTAGCGATCGATCCTAAAAATAATGTACAGAAAATAAACATATAATAACCTATTATAATTGGGAGGTTAAATGGATTCTTTTTCTTAAATATTAGTAGGAGTGGCAATCCACTCACAAGAATGCCGCCAAGTGCTACTTGCCATCTCGAGGAATCCCCTTTAATAAGGTAATAAACAAATAAGGCAGACATTAATAGAATAAAAACAACACTTAAAAGGATAATTACTTTCCGTTTCAAATACTTCACCCCATTAAACAAGATTCCTTACAATTATGTCCAATAAATACAAATGAAATCATGAAAGTTAAACTGAGTGGAAATGAAATATTTGTTCTCGCATATACACATGGAAAAGAGTATATTTGATAAGTAGCAATTACTATAATTATGTACAGACTCATGTAAAGATATAGATGGCGGAGGAAGCTATGCAAAAGGCACAAATACCAACTTACGAGCGAATTGCGATAGATTTAGCAAATAGGATCTACGATGGGAAATTTAAGGTAGGGGAAAAGATTCATGGCAGATCGACGTTAGCAAGTGAGTACAAGGTTTCTCCTGAAACTGTTAGAAGAGCGATTAAGATTCTAGAGGATGTTGAGATTGTCCAATCCACTAAAGGTAGTGGAATCGTCATATCTTCTCGGGAAAATGCCTATAAATATATTCAACGGTTTTCCAACATAGCAAGTATTAAAGATCTTGAAAAGCAAATGAACTCACTGATTTCTGAAAGAGACAAGCTCGATGAGCAGCTGTTTGACACGCTTAGAAAAATCATGGACTACTCTGGAAAGCTTCGTCACACGAACCCATTGGCGCCAATCGAGGTAGAAGTTATTCCAGGCTGTATTCATATAGGACAAACTATTTCGGAATTGAAGTTTTGGCAAAATACCGGGGGAACCGTGATCGGCATGAAACGGAAAGGTGAATTAATTATCTCACCGGGACCTTATGCGGTAATTCTTGAGGGGGATGTCCTGCTTATCATAGGTGCTGAAGAAACTCATGACCGGGTGCTTCACTTTATGGAAGAGTAAAAACGATATGGAATATGCGAAAAAGCCGGTTTCGAAGACCGGCTTTTCCTTTTGTAATTATTCTAATAATCCTTCTGATTCCAAAAATTCTTTTGCGACTTTGGCAGGTGACTGTTTGAGACTGTCGACCTTATAGTTAAGTTCGCGCATTTTTTCATCCGTCAACTTACCAGATAAAGAATTAATAACTTTTCTTAATTCTGGATGTTCCTTTAATGTTTCTTCTTTTAACATTGGTACGGCATAGTAAGGAGGGAAGAAGTTTTTATCATCCTCTAATACCTTCAATTTAAACTCTTCAAGTAACCCGTCCGTCGAAAAGGCATCGATCACATCACTTTTATTGTTGTTTAATGCAGTATAGCGTAACCCGCCATCAATGGCTTTTACGTCTTTAAATTTCAAATTATACTTTTTGGAAAGTCCGATTAATCCGTCCTCGCGATTTGGAAATTCGATCGTCGGACCCATGGTTAATTCCGAGCTTACCTTTGCTAAATCAGAGATCGTCTTTAAACCATATTCTTTTGCGGTGTCTTGACGAATTGCTAAGGCATAGGTGTTATTAAATCCAAGCGGTTTTAACAATTCAAAACCATATTTTTGCTTGAATTCCTTCTGGACAATATCGTAGACGATGTCCGGATCACTCTGTGGCTTCTTCTTTAAGATATTAATTAATCCTGTCCCCGTATATTCAACATACATATCAATGTCCCCATTTTTAAGGGCACTGAAGGCAACCTGACTACCACCAAGATTTAGTTTTCTTTCTACTTGAATATCAGTCTTATTTTCTATTAAATCAGCGAGCATATTACCTAATATCATTTGTTCGCTGAAATTTTTTGAACCTATTACAATTTTATCCTTTGCGTTTACCTTTGAATAAGCAGTAAAAGTCCCGGCAATGATTAACAAAATACAAGCCAAACTAATCATTATTTTTTTAGTGGTTTTACCAGTCTTTTTTGCTGATCTTTGCTTGCTTGTATAAGAAAGTGAGGATTCGAGTTTTCCGACAATAAAATCAATGAGAAGAGCAAGAATACAGGCGGGAATAGCTCCGGCCAAAATCATATAATTGTCAACTGTTTGCACACCAGAAAATACGAGATACCCAAGTCCGCCTGCACCGATGAAGGCTGCAATGGTCATTAATCCAACAGCGGTAACCGCTGAAATTCTGATACCCGCCATAATCATCGGGAAGGCTAGTGGTAACTGAACCTTTCTCATCGTTTGACTCTTGGTCAGACCGATACCTCTGGCGGCTTCCAGAATGTCCCCATCAATATTCGTTAAACCTGTGTATGTGTTTTTAACAATGGGAAGCAGTGAATATAGAACGACCATGATTATCGCTGGGGTACTGCCGATTCCAACGAATGGGATGAGAAATCCAAGTAATGCCAAACTCGGTACAGCTTGGATCACATTCGTAGTTCCAATAATAGGTTTTGCGAGCTTTGGTTGTCTTGAAATTAATATACCAAGCGGGATCCCAATTATAATTGCTACTAAAACAGAAATCACACTTAAGTAAAGATGCTGGCCAAGTAAACTTAAAACCTGCTCATAGTTTGTGGTTAAATAGTTCCAAAATCCACTCATTAAAAGGCCACCTCCAAATCAATTAGTTGGCTGCTTAATGCAGATAGAATACTGCTTCTCGTAATGAGACCAATTAATTGGTTATGACCATTCACAACAGGTACATAACCGATTTTATGTTCATTCATTGTAGCTAACACAGAAATTAAATTGGCATCCTGTGAAACGGAAAGAACATTTTGTTCCATAATCATTTCAATCGACGTCGTTCGATTTAACAACTGGATGCTTTTTAATGTCACTAAACCCTTAAGGACATTATGTTTGTCAGTAACTATTAGGCTGTCTACCTTATGGTCCTTCATAATCTCAATGGCCTGAAGTACGGTCCGCCTTGAGGTGATTTTTACCGGATTAGGTATCATAATATCCTCAGCCATTAATAATTCAGGATTATTCCAAACTCTTCTTTTTCCAATAAATTCTTCAACAAAGTCATTAGCAGGATTTTTAAGAATGTTTTCAGGCGTATCATATTGGAGAATATCACCGTCTTTTAGAATGCAAATCTTATCTGCTATTTTAATAGCTTCGTCCATATCGTGGGTGACGAAAATAATCGTCTTGTTTAATTCCTTTTGCATTTGGAAGAGTTCATCTTGAAGGGAGCTTCTTGTGACTGGATCTAAGGCGCTAAATGGTTCATCCATTAAAATGATATCGGAGTTGGTTGAGAAGGCTCTTGCTACGCCAATTCTTTGCTGTTGTCCCCCGCTCAATTCCTTCGGAAAACGATGTAAGAACTCCTTAGGATCTAAGCCGACCAACTCTAGCAATTCACCTGTTTTTTTGGTAATCGAAGCGGGATCTTCACCCTTTAGCTTTGGAATCAATTCTAAATTTTCTTTAATGGACATATGTGGAAATAAACCAGTATTTTGAATGACATAGCCAATGTTTCTGCGGAGCTCAATCGGATTTATGGTTGAGATATCCGTCCCATTCACATAAATTTTTCCAGAAGTTGGCTGAATCAATTTATTAATCATTTTCAGTAAAGTGGTTTTCCCACAGCCACTCGGTCCAATAAAAACAACTAACTGTCCAGCCTCAATATCTAATGAAAAAGGATTAATAATTGTTTTTGTCCGATACTTCTTAACAATGTTTTTAAATTCTATCAATTCCATTCCCCCCAATAATTAAGTTGTCTTGCGTCAATGCAACAACTTAACGGTAACATAAAAGTTGTTGGTTTGTCTAATTACCTAATCGGTTATTCTTTCCAAATCAATATCATTTAAGTAGAATAAAGTGAAGAAAATATGTTTAAAAAGTGAGTAGGTGATAGTTTGAAGACGATTTTAATTGTTGATGATGATGTGTTCATCCGCAATCTTGTTAAAGATTTGCTAATGAGAGAAGGATTTAAAGTAATTGCAGCAGAAAATGGAGTGACAGCACTTGAGGTATTAAATAATCAGTTTTGTGATTTAGCGATAGTGGATATTATGATGCCTGTCATGGACGGCTATCATTTAACCACTGAAATTCGGAAACAGTATGATATTCCAATCATCTTACTAACAGCCAAAAGTCAAATTGAAGACAAAGAAAAGGGATTTGAGTCAGGAACTGATGATTATTTAATTAAACCGTTTGAACCAAAAGAGTTGATTTTCAGGGTGAATGCATTATTAAGAAGATATGGAAAAACGGGTGAAGCCAATATTAAGATTGGGTCCTTGTACATAAACAAAAAAAGCTATGAGGTAAAAATCAATAACAAGACCTTCATGCTTCCATTAAAGGAATTTGAACTTTTAACCTTTCTATCTACACATCCAAACCAAGTATTTAGCCGTGGTCACCTTATTGGGAAAATTTGGGGTCTCGATTTTGAAGGTGATGAAAGAACGGTTGACGTCCATATAAAACGATTGCGCGAAAGATTTTCGAATTTCACCGAGGAATTTGCCATCAAAACGATTAGAGGGGTAGGTTATTCCCTGGAGGTTCAATAAATAATGATTATGAAATCTTTGTATAGTAAATTCGCCTTCATTACGATTATGATCATGGTCGTCAGCGGGATTATTTCATTTTTTCTCTCCAATGCTTATTACCAAATCAAATTGAAACAGCAAAATGACGAGAAAATCATGAATTTTGCTAATGAAATAGCAGACTTTGCAAGTAAGCACCCTTTGATTAGTTTACAGGATTATCTTGACCATATCGGGGCGATCGGTTACAAAATTCTTTTGGTAAATAACGAAGGGGATAAGGAGTATTTTGGCTCTTCCTTTCGTGAAAAGAATTTACCTGAAGGTATTCCTGAAAAAGTATTACATGGCGAGGTATACCACGGGATTCGTTCTTTTCCACATAAAACCTTTGTAACCGGCTTTTTTGCAAATGAATTAAAGAATACAGTCGGTATTGCTTTTGTGTATAAAAGTAAAAAATATGCCATGTTTATCAGGCCAGATATTAAACTTATGTTTAACGAGATGCATATTCTTTTCGGATGGCTGCTAATCATATCTATTTTATTAAGCATTCTATTTGTTCTAATTAGTACCAAATATTTAGTCAATCCGATTAGAAAGCTTAATAAGGCAACAAGAGAAATTGCAGAAGGCAATTTTTCAATTAAACTGGATATTGACCGAAGCGATGAGTTAGGAAATTTAGCGATTAGTTTTACTAAGATGTCCCAGAAATTAGCAAAAGTAGATACGTTACGAAAAGAACTAATGACTAATATTTCTCATGATATCCAATCACCACTAGCCAATATAAAAGGCTATCTCGCTTTATTGGAGAATAGTGAAAAAAGTGATCAAGAGAAACAACAATATCTTCGTATTGTTCAATCCGAAGTAAACCGACTTTCCAGTTTGACCAAACAATTGCTGCTTTTATCCACGATTGAAAGTAAAAAAGATTTAATGGAAGTTAGTCAGGTTAATATCGCAGGACAACTTAAAGCTGTTATTCATCAATATGAATGGAGTATTCTAGAAAAAGACATTATGTTAAGTTATTCTCTTCCGGATGCCATGGTTAAAGGGGATCGAGCTTTATTATATTCTGTTTGGGAAAATCTGTTGACAAATGCGATTAAGTATAATCGTGAAAACGGTACAATTGATATAAAATTGTCTGAATCGGAGTTAGAAGTTGTAATAGTTATTAAAGATTCTGGCGTCGGCTTAAATCATCAGGAGATTGATAGGATATTTGACCGTTTTTACCGCGCGGATGCCTCTAGAGCACGTTCAGTTGAAGGGGCGGGGTTAGGTTTGTCCATCGTCAAGTCCATCGTTGATATGCATCAAGGGAAAATAGATTTAAATAGTGAAAAAGGGAAAGGAACTACTTTTACCGTCATCCTCCCTAAATTGTAAAATGAAGTTCATCATCCGTTCATATTCAAGCAGTATTCTGTTTATGAAATGAAAGGGAAGGTGAATTTTTTTATGTACTTTGTACCGATTAAGGAAATGACATTTTTTAAAGTGAGATATTTATTAATCAGCTTTATATTATTTTTTGTTGCGATTCTTGTCTTCGTCATCAGTGGGCTTGCGAATGGCTTGTCAATGAATAACGCTTCTTCGATCATTAATATGCCAGCAGACTCCTTTTATCTGCAAAAAAGTGCTGAGGGACGAATTGACCGGTCCCATTTAGCAATAGATATAGAGAAATTGACAGCAACAAGTGACCTACAGCCAATTGGTGTTCAAATGGGAGCCATTTCTAAAGTTAACTCCGAGGATAAACTAGATATTACATTTATGGCAATAAAACCAGGCAGCTTTTTAGAGCCGGATGGAAGGGACGGAAAGAGTTTAGAAACGAGCGGGGAAAATTCTGTCTTACTAGACCACTCGCTATCTGGAACAATTAAGATAGGAACGACCGTAAAAGATGCACGGAGCGGCATCATCTTAAAAGTTGCAGGATTTCTTGAAGATCAAACCTTTAGCCATACACCAGTTGCGCTTATTTCCCTTGATACATGGAAGGAAATCTCTGGCGGCTTAGATAAAACTGAATTTAACGGTATTGCAATAAATAAAGCTAATTCAAGTTTGAAAGAGGATGTTTCTAGGATAGCTAAAAATGGGGAATGGGTTGAAAAGGAAAAGGTGGTTAAAGGTATTCCTGGGTATACAGCTGAACAAAATTCGCTGTACATGATGCTCTCGTTTTTAATTGTAATAGCAGTTTTTGTTTTAGCCGCATTCTTTTATATAATGACCATTCAAAAAACGGCCCAATTTGGCATCCTAAAAGCCATTGGTGCAAAATCAAGTCAATTGGTCAAATCGACAATCTTTCAGGTCATAATATTAACCATTGGTAGTATCGCAGGTGCAGTTGCCTTTACAAAGGGGTTTATGACGCTTCTTCCGGATGATATCCCGTTTATTTTTGATTTGGTACAAATAGCTAAATTCTCAGGAATATTATTCCTAGTATCGATTTTCGGTTCGTTATTATCTGTTTTTAATATAGTGAAGGCAGATCCAATACAAGCAATGGGGAGGTTAGAATAACCATGGTAATCGAACCCTTAGTTCTAGAACATGTGGAAAAATCATTTAAAGATGGCGATAAGGAAAATCACATCGTCAGAAACTTATCATTTCGTTTGAAAATGGGCGAGGTCGTTGCCGTTATTGGACCTTCCGGATCTGGGAAGTCAACGTTTTTATCAATTGCCGGTGCCTTACAGTCTCCTGATAATGGAAAGGTAATCGTAAATGGGACCAATATTGCCTCCTTCAGTGACACAGAAAAAGCAAATATAAGGTTGAATCATCTAGGCTATATTTTTCAAACTTCAAATTTAGTGCCTTATTTGAAGGTGGAAGACCAGTTAAGCCTTGTGTTAAAAATGGCCAATCAATGGACAAAAAAAAGCAAAAGGAAAATAAATGAGATATTAATGGCAGTCGGCATGGAGCATCGTACCAAGTTTTATCCACACCAATTGTCAGGCGGGGAAAAACAAAGGGTGGCAATTGCCAGAGCATTTATTAATGATCCTGAAATCATTTTAGCGGATGAACCAACAGCGAGTTTGGATTCCAGTCGAAGCATGGCTATTATTGAACTAATTTCAAAAATCGTATGGGAACAAAATAAATCAGCCATTATTGTCACTCATGATGAACAGATTCTCCCGTTATGTGATCGGATTTATCGAATGAAGGATGGACAACTAGTTGAAGTTGAAAAAAGAGGTTAATTGAAGCAGCTAGCAATCTAAGTGATTGCTAGTTTTTTAAATGGAGCCATCCAGAGTTGAAATTTGTAATAGTGATAACGAAACGTGATAAAATGAAGTTAGCAAATAATTTAAAAAAAAGGAGAATTTATATTTTGATCTTTGTTCGAGACAAATTCAGTGCGAAGTTTTTCTTTTTCCTCGTGTTTGCTTTTCTTTTAATACATGTGCCATTGCTAGGAAACTATGTCAAAGTCATTAATACCCTTATACATGAATCAGGTCATGCTTTGATTGCTCTTTTTGGGGGTAATGTAGAAAGAATATCTTTATTTATGAATTCCGAAGGGGCTACATATAGTAATCAGTCTTCTTGGTTGGGAAGCTTCCTTACCAGCCTTGGTGGGTATACCTTTTCCTCCTTTATGGCATTTGTCTCATTTTTACTAATTGGAAAGAAAAAGCAGATTGTGTTGATTGATATATTGCTAGGTTTTATCGGTTTAAATCTTATTTTTTGGGTAAGGAATCCTTACGGGTTGTTTTGGCTATGCTCATTTGCCGTTGCATTTCTTTTATTACTCATAAAAGGGAGTCAAAACTTTAGAGATAACCTATTGCTTTTAATTGCATCAATTTTATTGGTTGATTCAGTACAAAGTGCTTATGAAATATTATTCATTAGTATATTTCAGCCCCAATCAGCAGGGGATGCAGCAAATCTTGCACGGATCACAGGTTTTATTCCAGCTCCTATTTGGGGGATTTTCTTCTTTGTCCAATCACTATGGTTTTGCTATTATGGCTTAAAACGGGGATATTATAAACTGGCGAATTAAAACTTTTACGTACAAAATATAGGGAGAGACATAAGATATTACGATGGGTTTCGAAATGAATATAAAAGGGGAGTCATTGATTGAAAATTATTGATTTAATTAAAACTCGGCGCAACATAAAAAAATTCAAACCTGATGAAATTGACAAAAATCTACTTCACTCATGGCTAGAGGCTGCTGCAATGGCACCAAATCACCGCATGACAGAACCATGGGAAATTTATTTTATTGGAGCAGAGACAAGAGAAAAGTTAAATCATAAAACAAATTTTGGAAACGCACCGATAGTAATGATGATTTTATCCAAGCACGGGGCGACATCCATAGAAACAGTGGAAAATGCGCTGGCAACTGCATGCTTTATCCAAAATTTTAATTTAGCGGCATGGGCAGAAGGAGTTGGGACCTTTTGGTCATCGATTGGCATTACGCCCAAAAACAGGGGGATTCTTGGTGTACCGGATGGCTATGATATTATTGGCGTTCTGGGAGTAGGCTATCCTGCTGTAATCCCAGAGCCAAAGCCACGTACACCGATTGAGAACAAATTCAGAAATTTACCATAACAGGAACAGGAAAGAGCCTTCCGTATGACGGTTGGCTCTTTTAAATATGCTAGATAGCCTGATTGTATTCTAATGTAAGATTATCAATGATTGTTTGAACGGGAAGAATATCTTTGATTTCTCCAACTCTAGCCCCTGCAAAAACAAGGCCATTTTCCGCATCGCCATTCATGGATACCAAAAGAGAATCCATGGTGCAAAAGCGGTAAGAACAATTCTTTAAACAATCAATGCATTTAGCGATTTTTAGCTTATCTGTTCCACTAATTAATTTTGCAAAATTATTATTAATGGCTCTTCCCTGAAGACCAACGGTTGTTTTTACCAAAACCAAATCTTCTTTACCTGAATCAACATATTTTTGTTTAAAAGCTAATGGGGCATCACATTCCTCGCTGGCTACAAAGCGTGTTCCCATTTGTACACCAGAGGCACCCATTGAAAGAGCTTTTGCAATATCGCCGCCAGTCATGATTCCTCCTGCCGCAATAACGGGGATGGAAACCGCTTCAACGATTTCTGGGAGGATATCAAACATTGGGCGGTCTGTTCCAAGATGTCCTCCTGCTTCAAAGCCTTCAACGACAACTGCTGATGCTCCCAGTCGTTCGGAAATCCTGGCTAATTTAGCAGATGAGACTATAGAGATAACAGGAATTCCTGCTTCTCTTCCCCATGCGTACATATCTCGTGAGATTCCAGCGCCAGAGATAATAAAGTCAACTTTTTCTTCTAGAGCTGCTTTCATTTTTTCAGCAAAGTCATTCACCGCGAATAGAACATTTACACCAATGTATCCTGCATCTTTGATCAGACTTTTAGCTTTTCTTATATGTGTTCTCATTTCGTCAGTTGAAATCCCTGTTCCAGATATAATCCCAATCCCGCCTGCATTTGCGACAGCTGAAGCCAATTTGCTTAGAGAAATACCGACACCCATTCCGCCTTGCATGATTGGAACTTGAGGTCTCATATGGCCTATTTTAAGTTGTGAAAAGTTCAAATTATAACCCCGTTTCATTATTTGTATTAGAAACTTCCCATGCATCATACCATGTCATTTTTAATATGTCTGTGATTACTATCACCAGGTCATAGTGGTAGGTGGTATTATTTTCTATATGATAAAATAAAGATTAATGTTAAATCATAACTAGGTTAACCTGCATAAAAAATTTGCTGAAACCAAACGATACGTTATGAAGCAAAAAATGGATGGTGGTAGATAGGATGATTATTTTTACGGATATTGATCTTGATGGTCTTGGTTGTGGACTTATTGCGAAACTGGCATTTGCAGACAAGGCCAATATATTTTACTGTTCTTATCGAAATTTAAATCAAAGAGTGGAAGCAGTTATTAAAAACCCTGAGAATAATAATGTGGAAATCTACATTACTGATTTAGCTGTAAATGAGCAGGTCGAGAAAAAACTCGAGGAGCGGTTCCAAAAGGGAAAACCAGTTCAAATGATCGATCATCATGTGACTGCTTTGCATTTTAATCAATACAAATGGGGGAGTGTAATTCCTGAGTATGAGACGGGAAAAAAGACTTGTGCAACTTCTTTATTTTATGATTACGTAATTGAACACAAAATGATGGAACGAAATAAAGCACTTGAAGAATTTATCGAATTAGTACGTCAATATGACACATGGGAGTGGGATGAAAATAATAATTTAACAGCCAAACGATTAAATGATTTGTTCTATATTATGAGTCGTGAACTGTTTGAGGAGGAAATGTTAAAGAGGTTGACTGAAAATAATGAATCATTTGCATTGACCGATACGGAACATATGCTACTTGATATCGAGGAACAAAAAATTCATCGTTACATCCATTCGAAAAGTAGACAACTGCTTCAAACTTTTATTGATGATTACTGTGTTGGAATTGTTCATGCCGAACAATATTTATCAGAGCTAGGTAATGAATTAAATAATTTATATCCGCATTTGGATATGATTGTCCTTCTAAATATGGGTGGAAAGAAGATGGGATTTCGAACCATTCATGATGAAATAAATGTAGCCGAATATGCAAAAAGGTACGGAGGAGGAGGGCATCCGAAAGCCTCTGGATCAGAAATGACAAGGGAAGCGTTTGAAAAGTTTGTAATAAATGTTTTTGAAACGATTCCACTTAAACCAGATGCAGATGGGAATGAATTTAATGTTAAGGATTCACAGGTTGGAACATCTTATCAGAACCCGTTAGGAGAAAGTTCATATATCATTCCATGTGGAGATGGCTCTTTTTCTATAATACATAATAAGAAGAAATTGGAGCAGTCTTTCTCTGAATTTGCGGATGCAGAACGGTATTTAAAAAGAAATTATTCTTCTTGGCTTCGAAGCGACCATGAATATCTTTATCACGTTTCAAAAGCGCTTCGGATCTCACAAGATGAATTAAGAGGGAATTATCAGGAAATCATCAGGAACCATCTTGTAGATATTACTTTATGAATTAGTAAAAGCCATTCCTTATCGAAAAAAGGAGTGGCCTTTTTTTGTTTTTTTAACATTTAATTTTAAGGGTTTATTAAGAGTGAAGTGGTAATATAATCGTAGGTATATGAGATTATTATTTCAAAATCGTAATAACCATGCAACAGAAAGTTAATTTATATACATATTCCTGTAATGTTCTTTTGTTATGATTGGTTAACGACTATGAGAATTGGTCGTGGGAATTAAATGGTGAGGGTTTGAAAAAATATTAATATACCTTTTTGATTGAATTAACCTATGGGGTGATATGATGGCTTCAGCTTCAAAAAGGAGTAAATATTTTGATAATGCAAAATTCATTTTGATTTTTCTCGTCGTTTTTGGGCATCTCATAAGTCCATTAAAGGAACATGATGGGATCCTTTTCACTTTATATACAGTTATTTTTCTATTCCATATGCCCGCTTTTATCCTAATCTCTGGATACTTTGCGAAAGGTTATAAAAAGAAAGGCTACTTTATAAAGTCTATCAAGAAGATATTACTTCCTTATTTTATTTTTCAGATGATCTATTCCATTTATTATTATTTAAATGGGCAGGAAAAAAATATAGAATTTGATTTTTTACATCCTCATTGGTCGCTTTGGTTTTTGATGAGTTTGTTTTTTTGGAATTTACTGCTACATCTCTTTGCAAGGTTAAGATGGAGGGGCTTTTTTATTGCCATTGTCTTGGGAATCGCGATTGGTTTTGTTGATCACGCGGGTAGTTTTTTAAGCCTATCAAGAACATTTGTATTTTTCCCCTATTTCCTCTTGGGGTTTTTACTAAATGGTGATCAGTTAAAGAAAGTAATTCGGGCCAGATATTCACTTCCAGTTGGAATAATAATCATTATCGGGACTTATATTTTCTTTGGGTTCAGTTTCCCTCAAGATGCGGTGCCATGGCTTCTGGGCGATACATCATATGCAAATATGGGGGAAAAAGAGTTGGCCGATGGGCTGTTGCGAGGACTTCAATATGGGCTGACATTAATAGTTGTATTTGGGTTTTTAGCATTAATACCTTCCAATCAATTTAAAGTAACGAAAATTGGTGAAAGAACTTTATATGTCTATTTGCTTCATGGATTTATTATTAAATCGCTCCAAGAGATTCTACCAAATAAAAGTATCATCTCCGTTTCAGGGAATTATCTTTTACTTTTCGTTCTTTCCTTTATGATCTGTATCGTTCTAGGAAGTTATTTAATTAAAAAATATACTCAACCGCTTGTCGAATTTAAAGTTTAAATGAATACAGTGAGTAGTAATGAAAGCCGAACTAGTATGGACCAGTTCGGCTATTTTTTGTGTATTTAAATTAGAAAATTGTAACGAACTAAAACCCAAATAATGAGCTGACAATATTTTTCTTTTTTCTTTTTACTTTACTGTGATCAAATACAAGTGGTTCTTCCATTTGCGAGGTCATTTTTAGTTGGTTCATTTGTTTTTGAAGTTGTTCTACCTGTTGCGATAAATCTTTTACAAGATTTTGCAAATCCTCTAGTTCACGGCGATGCTGAAGGAGTTGATAGGTAGCAACCGAATCTGCTTTTGAATTTAGATTACTTTCCAATTCACTGACTTTTGAATATAACTTTTCTAGTGCTTGATTGTCATTTACCGCTTTAACAGCACCTTTTCGAGGATTTTTTTTCTCTTTTAATGGGACTATTTCTTGGATTAGTGTTCCGTTTTGGAGCTGTTCGTGTATTTTTTTTAATAGTTCTATATCCTCGCTGCTAAAATGGTAATGACCACGCTCATTTCTTTCCATTGGAAGTTCAAGCTGTTTTACCCAGCGCTGAATAGTACTTGTAGATACTCCTAATAATTTTGCTACTTCACTTGTATTCATTTCGAATCCCTCCATTGATAAAGTAAACCCCAATCTACGAGTGACGAAATTATTGTTTTTTGTCTTTAAAAGGGAGTCGTTCTAATCGAAGAAAACTTTCGTATTAAGTCCAGAATTTCCACCATTTCTTTTCTTTTGTTGCTGCCACATGTCTATAACTGTTAAGCATTTGTTGAAAGGCTAATTCTCTTTGCGAAATTTCATGTCGGTACTGATTACGCTCTTCAAGGAAAAA
Organism: Bacillus sp. ISL-7; assembly: GCF_018613065.1. The sequence continues at coordinate 87,173 of NZ_JAGGQW010000020.1, forward strand.
TTCACGTTCTTTTGACATTGCCTCAGTTAGACTTGAGATTTCGTTATTGGTAACATCCACATAGTGGGATAGTTCTTCGGAAGTTTCTGACAACTGCTTGGAAAGTGTATAAATTTCTTGCGAAGTCTCTACAGAGGCGTTAACAATGTTGTTGGATAGGTACTGTAATGAGTCAGCTGATAGTTCAGAGGCTTTTTCAAGAGTCTCTGATAACTCCTGAATCTCAGCTCTTGTGTTAGCAGATGATTTATATATCGAGTCAGATAATGATTTAACTGTGGTATAAGTTCCATTCCTTATTTCCTTTTTTACTTCATCTAGTACTTCTCTTCGAACAACCGTCCGGATTTCATCTTTTACGTCGCTTAAGAAATTTTGCTTGTACGTATCCATTGCCTCGAAAAACTGATGTGCATCTATAGCGTCTTGGATGGTTATCGGTTTGGCTGTGTCCGAAATGACCTCTAATGAGACCATAGATGGTTCTTTCATATCCAGATTTTCAATGGCCTTGAGTGATACAGCGAGTGATTCTGAGACATCCTGATTTTCAGTGACCTCTTGGGAAACTGCGAAAGATTCTGAGACATTCTGATTTTCAATGACCTTTTGGGAAACTGCGAAAGATTCTGAGACATTCTGATTTTCAATGACCTTTTGGGGAACTGCGAATGATTCTGAGACATTCTGATTCTCAATGACCTTTTGGGAAACTGCGAAAGATTCTGAGACATTCTGATTTTCAATGACCTTTTGGGAAACTGCGAAAGATTCTGAGAAATTCTGATTACCAATGAACGCTTGTGAAACTTCGGGGAATTGGGGATCATCCTCACTTTCAGGGTGAAGTTTTTTTTGCATCCATTTCCTGATTGTTTCCTTACTTAACTTTTTTTCATATAGTTGTTTAATTTCTATTAGCTGTTCAATCTCCCTTTCTGTACATATTCTGGCCCCTTGTTTTGAACGTGGAATTTCTAGTAAATCAACTAAATCTTTTTCCCATTGACGTATGGTGCCTGGTGTTGTATTTATTTTTTTGGCTACTTCTTTTAAGGTATAGGACTTCATATAAAAATCATTCCTTTCTATTTAGCTCGGAAATAATTCATCGTTGTGTTAGTAATTCACCATTCGGTAGCACATTTTCCTGCTAGATGACAAAAGCTATCAAAACAAGACGGAAAGCATGAAATAACAACAATATTTTGCAAATTGAGCATCTATTACGAAAAAACGATTGAGCAGACTAGAAAAGAGGTTTATTATATGGAGTGGAAATGATGTAGAAAGAAGGAACCCAACATGTGGATTGCAGCGGCCTTTATTACTATGGTTTGTTTTGGGACTAATAATACTATTTTCAAGTGGAGCTCGGAGAAGAAAGTGTCGAAAGTACATATTCAGTTCTTCTTCTATTTTGTAGCATTCCTATTAACTTTGGGATTTGCTTTTGTAAACGGGACAGTCCATTTGAATCTTATCACCATTTTACTAGGAGCTTTTATTGGAATATTAAATGCAAACGGAAATATCCAAATGTCAAAGGCCTTTGAAAAGGGCCCTGCTAGTTTGACATCGCCATTAGTAGGAACAAATACAATAGTTCCAATCGTATGTGCTGGCGTTCTTTTTCATGAACATATCACAGTGATTCAGTGGGTAGGAATCATAATTATGCTTGGCTCAGCCATGGCCATCCAGTATTCATCTGGTAATAATAGAGGAATAAATTATTTCCCTTGGATGATTCGCGTTGGGCTTGCGATATTTTCTTTTGGTTTACTAGGGGTTTTAATGAAAACTACATCCTATTTGCAAATAAATTCATTAGATATCCTCATTGCCATGTATGGCGGGGGGAGTGTCTATTTAGCTATTTGCAGTATCTTGAAAAAAGAAAAGTGGCAGAGGTCAGAAGCCAATGTGGGATCCATTGTTGGACTAATTAGCATTTTAGGATATAGCAGTTATTTCTATGCCCTTAATTCAGGAACGGCAAGTATCGTGTTTCCAATTGTAAGTTTAAATTGTCTAGTAGTGGTTCTAGCTGGGTTTTTACTTTTTAAAGAAAAATTAAAAAGATATCAAGTGATCGGTGTATGTACTGCTCTACTTGGGATAATTTTCACAAAGATCTAAAGCGCAAAAAAGTGCAGATTGTTTCAAGTTAAATTGAAATTCTCTGCACTTTTTATATGGCATCATGATTTATTACCTATCTCAATTCATCAACCCAAGCTTTTTCAACCCATTATAAATTCCAGAATCAGTAACCTTGGTAGTTTTATGCTTTGCGTATTTAAAAAGGTCTGGATGGCCGTTCCCCATGACAAAGCTTTCGCCCGCGTTTTGAAGCATTTCCTTATCATTCATTCCATCTCCAAATGCAATCGAACTTTCCTTAATGATGCCTAGCCGCTTCAAAACTACGTGAACTCCATAGCCTTTGTTCACTTTGTCCCTGATTACATCATAGCAATGATGCATTCCCTCGACATTGACTTGGGATAAATGGATTCCCTCTTCTTTATTGTAAAGGATAGGGTCATCTTTTTTTAGATTGATTAGTGTCATCCCTAAGATCGAACTATTAACTGAAGGAGAATAAGGTTCATTTTTATGTAAGTGGAATTTGTGCATAAACTCCGTTGTGATCTCAGAATCTACATTGGTAAAAACGTTCTTATTATTCGTATACAGGACCACTTCATGCTGGTTATCCTTAGCAATCTCTAAGAAATTCATAACTGTAGAGCTCTTCATAGGCTCCTGGAATATATCTTCACCTTTATAAATGGCATATGCACCGTTATAACCAATGAATGAGTGAATATTTAACTCTTTTGCGAGTTCATCTAATTCATGTAGTGGCCTTCCTGTAGCTAAGAAAACTTCCAAGCCCTGAGCCTGAACCTTTGAAATGGCCTTTTTTGTTGAATCTTCAATCGTACCATCTGGTCTCAGTAATGTACCATCGATATCTAAAAATAAAACTTTATAATTGGTCATGAATCGCTCCTTTTGAAGAATGTTGTTTTTAGTTTACCACTTTTTGTTAAAGGGAGTCACATTAAATAGAATCGTTCAATCAATTAATAGCGACAGTAATTCCTTGAGGGGATATTAGTTTCATGGCGTTTTTGTAATTCGATTGGATTTTCAACAAACGGAAAATGCTGCGTCCGCAGTTTTTTAATGAAATGGTATTTTGGAGGAATAATAGGTGGTGATAAATATAAAACGAAAAAGTGAGGAATTTTATGAAAAAGATTTTATTACTATTCTTATCTCTTCTCATTTTAGGACTTCCCAAAAGCGTCTATGCTAAGCAAAAGATTCCTATATTAATTTATCATTCCATCGCTCAATTTAACGGTATTGGATTCAAGGAGTTATATGTAACTCCAGAAAATTTTGAGAAACAAATGGCATATTTAAGAGAACATGGTTATACCTTATTAACTTTCGAGCGTTGGAAGGATATTAAAACTGTTCAAAAGCCAATCTTTCTCACCTTTGATGATGGTTACAAAAATAATCTTAATGCCTATTCGATTTTTCAAAAACTCACAACAAAAAGTTTTCATCCAGCCGGTACCTTTTTTGTGATTTCTGATTTCGTAGGAAGGGCAAACCGCTTATCTAAAGCAGATCTTAAATTGTTAGCGAATTCAGGATTAATATCTATTCAGTCACATACAGCTACACATCCAGATTTAACCAAAGAGGAAAACTTAAAATATGAACTAAAAGATTCTAAAGAAAAAATTCAGCAAATAACTGGGAAACCCGTTATTGCACTAGCTTATCCCTATGGTAATACAAATGAACATGTGGTGGCGGAAGCGAAAAAGTATTATCGGTATGGACTGACTACAGCGCCAGGCCCATTTTCAATGACAGGCTTTAAGAACGAGCTTTACTATTTACCTCGAACGTATATAAAATATTCAACTACACTCGATGATTTCGAAAAAGCAGTGAAGATAGACTAAATTTAAAAACTATTACTTTTAAGAGGCAAACGTTTGCACAGTTTTTTATTGATTTTATACGAGTTCTTATCCCAATAAATCTGCCACGTATTAATAACCTAGAAAGTATTACCAGTGTGGATCCAATTACTCAGGTGATTAAGGAGAAAGACTCAAAAAAATAGCTATTGAAAAGACAATGTAAACTAGCCGAAACCTCTATGTAATCAAACCACGTTATAATAGTGTAAACATAATTCGAGACTGTATTAGGGCGGGTGTTTATATGGAAGAGACAATGGTAAAATCCTACTTGCAAAAATCACTAGATGAGTGGAAAGATGATATTTCACTTGTCTTAACTGAAATTGCAAATGAATATGATGAAGTGGCACAGGAATTAAAGGTTTATTCTTACAAATATGGGATTACCAAGCAAGTAATTCAATCGACAGTAAATGAGGAAATTATTGATAAAATTCGTGACATGTACCATAAACCATTTGAAGAAAGCTATAACCAACTGAAAGAATACATAAAAGACCTAGAGGAGAAAAGGCGAGTTTTTCAAATGTTTATTCAAAAAATTGAAGAAGTAACAAGGAAAGAATCTGCGAAAATTACTACATATTAGTAAGTAATTTCATCCCCCTATAACTCAAAAGCAGCCTTATCAATTGATGAGGCTGCTTTTTTATTTGAAAAAAAGCATATTCGTAAGAATTATGTAAGATTTTTGTCTGATGATGTAAACATGAAACAATTTAATTAAGTTGGAGAAATACCAGAGGGGCAGCCCTTATAGGAGGCTGCTCTTTTTAGATTTCGTTAAAGAAACCGTGCTATAGATTCCTGCATATATTAATAACAGATTTATATTGTGAGGTGTGAAACAAATGATCACCGCTAATATTGGAAGTAAAACCTATCGGATCCCGGATAACCTTGAAGAATATTTTCAACCGTTTCGCTCACAAGTGATTGGGACGAACCAAGTGTTTGATTCCCCCTATGGGAAAAAGAAAATCATCTATGCGGACTGGACGGCAAGCGGACGACTTTATCGACCCATCGAACAGAAAATTTCTGAGGTATTCGGACCCTTTATGGCAAATACACATACAGAATCGAATATAACTAGTTTAATGATGACAGGGATATATAATCAATCCAGAAAAATTATTAAGGAACATGTTAACGCCGACGAGCATGATGCCCTAATCCTGGATGGATTTGGAATGACCTCTGTGATGAATAAGTTTCAGAGATTATTAGGAATTAGAGTTCATGAACAGTGGAAAGGGCGGCTGCAGATTTCCGAAAATGAGCGACCAGTAATTTTTATTACGCATATGGAACATCACTCAAACCAGACATCCTGGCTCGAGACACTGGGGGATGTGGTTGTATTAAGTCCAGACGAGGATGGAGGTGTGGACAAAAACCGGCTTGTTCACCTGCTGCATCAATATAAGAATAGAAAAATGAAGATTGGTTCGTTTACAGCATGCTCAAATGTAACAGGGGTTCAAACCCCATACCATCAATTAGCAAAAATTATGCATCAACATGGTGGCATTTGTATAGTCGATTTTGCGGCTTCGGCTCCGTATGTGACCATTAATATGCATCCAATGGATCCTTTGGAAAAACTTGATGCCGTCTTTTTCTCTCCTCATAAGTTTTTAGGGGGACCGGGAACTAGTGGTGTTTTGGTCTTTGATACTAGATTATATGCTAATCATGTCCCAGACCATCCCGGGGGAGGGACTGTGACCTGGACGAATCCATGGGGCGAGCATCAATATCATACTAGCATCGAGCTGCGTGAAGATGGTGGGACACCAGGAATATTACAAGCCATTCGGACCGCCCTATGTTTGAATTTGAAGAATCAAATGGGTGTGGACAATATATTAACAAGAGAGAAGGAACAGTTAAGTATTTTATTACCTAGATTAGTAGAGATTCCCGGCCTTCATTTATTAGATGGTCATAAAAAAGATCGTCTGGGTATTGTTTCGTTTTTTATTGAGAATATCCACTATAATTTAATCGTCCGCCTGCTTAATGACCGGTATGGGATTCAAGTAAGAGGTGGATGCTCCTGTGCTGGGACCTACGGGCATTATCTTCTTCACATTGATAAACCTTCCTCTAAGCATATTTCTGAACAGATTAATCAGGGAGATCTGTCGGAGAAACCAGGGTGGGTTCGTTTCTCATTACATCCGATTATGACTAACGAAGAAATCCTATTGTTTGTAAATGCCATAAGAGATATCACCTTAAACATAAATGAATGGAGAAACGATTATCGATATGATAAGGCAAGTAATGATTACTTTTTTGTGAACCACGTAAGAGAGGATATGGCCCCACTATTTCGGTTTGAATAATGCTAATCCAGCTAGAAATGCAGGATATCAGTACCTATTCTAAATAAGGCAACCAAAAACTTGTATGGGCATATGCTATCAGAAGAGAGGTGGGATCGTATGATTCATATAGTTAAGCCTGGCGAAACGCTGGGGATTATCTCTGCTAATTATCGCGTAAGTCTCCGTAGACTTCACGCAGCAAATCCTGGGGTCGGGCAATTACATGTAGGCCAAAAAATCCAAATTCCAGGTCTGCCAGAACCCACTACTATTCCCTTTTCCATTCAAATCTCTGTCGGAAAACGAAGACTTACATTATATAACAATGGAAGGCTAGTAAAAATTTTTCCAATCGCGGTAGGGAGGATGCTGACGAATACTCCAACAGGTGATTTTGTGATTGTAAATCGGCAGTATAATCCAGGGGGACCATTTGGAGTGTTGTGGCTTTCACTTTCCAAACAAGGTTACGGGATTCACGGCACAAATGACCCAAGTTCGATTGGAAAAGCCGTTTCCCATGGCTGTGTGAGAATGTATAATCGGGATGTTTTGCAGCTGGCGGATATGGTACCAAATGGGACTAGAGTGATTATTCGTCCCTAAAAAAGTCCCACCTTCTAAAAAAGAAGGTGGGACTCATTTAATTACTTATAGATTACGATTGAGCCAACAGATTTGTCTTTGGATTGTCCGTTTACACGAACTTTAAGTCCATAGTGTGGGATATCTCGACCTGCATCAGGTAAGAATTCATTTAAGTACGACTTGCTGTCATCAAATATTGATACAGGTGCTTGACTTGGAACATTCAATGTCTGAATACCAGGATAAGTAATATTTAATTCAGAAGTAGGATTTAAACCAAATGCCGCATCAGCAATTTGGAAACGAGTACTTGCTTTTGCAGTTTGTCCATTAGCAAGGAGCCATCTTAAGTCCTTGTCTAGATGGGAATCGACAACACCAAGGAAGCCATTTCCAGGGTGAGTACCTGTCCAGTTATCTGTATAGCTATTATCTACGTACCATACAACCAAACCTCCATCATAGCTCATTAATGAGCTTCCGCGTTTAATGTGAGCAAGACCTTGGTCAACCCCTTGATGGTTACGCCACTCAAGTAAGTAATAGTGGTCAGCATAAACATTGCCATCGAACTTGTTGAATCCGTTATGAGTGAAGGCAGAAGTTGATCCTTCTCCGTCCTCATTAAAAATGCTTGAACCGTCAGCCGTAACCTTTACGTTATCAACGAAGAAACCAGTGTCGTTATATCCCCAGTCAGTAATGTAGCGGAACTTTATTTGAATCTTCTTGCCTGCATATGCTGATAAATCAAAAGATTGTCTTGACCAACCATTTGAGTCCCCAGTGAAACCTGGAAGATTCGCAGGAATTGTTGGGTAAACACCTGATACTACACGAGAAGTTGTGTTCGCATTTGAAAGTGAGTGCCAATTAGTACCGTTATCTTCAGAAACTTGTACGAAAGCGTAGTCCCATTCATCTTCAATCTTGTATAAAGCGTCAAAATCCAGAGTAGCAGAACTTTTACCAGTTAAATCAACTGAAGTTACCATGTTATTGTCAGACTCATCTCCAGTGCCGCCCCAGAAAGAGTATTTGCCAGCAAACGGATCTAATACGTGCTTTACCTTTTGTGGCAGATTTACTCGAATTGCTTGATTATTCTTTCCAAGTGGTGAATTTGCTTGATCTAGTAAGAACTGCTTTCCTTTTGAAGTAACATCCTCTAGATTAACTACTGTTGGATCTGTCCATTTTCCTCCAAGTGTTGCTTGGAAATACTGCTTTGCATAAGGGGAGAAGCCTGTTGGTTCTGCGCCAGGAACTTTCCCGGCCCATGAACCGCTTGACATAATCGACCAATATTGATTAGGCTCATCTAAACCTGAATAGGCTGTATCATATTCATCAGGAAGGCCTAAATCATGACCATATTCGTGAGCGAATACACCGGTAGCGCCATCTTCAGGCATCACAGTATAATCATAGAATCCTGGCAAGCCTGCTCCAAGACTATCTGGATCATAGAAAACTGCAGAGCGATGTGACCAAATTGCATTATTACCAAGTGACCCACCACCAGCTTCTTGTCCCATTCCAGCGTGAATAATTTGGAGGTGGTCAACCAATCCATCGGGCTCCCAGAAGTTACCATCATCATCTAAATCATGTGGATCTTCTAAGTCATAATCTTGTAAAGGTATTCCAGCACCGATAGCAGATTGATATGTGTCCTTTACTAATTGTGCTGCACCACCTGGTTCCACATTATCATGGCCTGTGCCTTTGTCTGCACCATAAAACGCCGCAGTACCAGGAACTTTTAACCATCCGTAGGCTTTCCCATTTATCGTATACGTCCCACCAGATTGCTGCTCATAGTATTGCTTTTGAGAAATGAAGTTTTCACCATTTGGACCAGTTACTCCGTTAGCACCAAAAATCATTTCTTCAAAGTGCTTAATCGTATAATCCCGGTAATAGTTATCTGTTAGATTTGGTTGAATTTGATTGTGTTCAAAATCGGAGTATTCTACTACAAGCGTTAATAATTTTCCTTGATTGATGATTCCAGGTGACTTTCCTTCTTTTACGTTTTGTCCGTTTTTGTTACCGTTTCCTTTCATCATTCCGTTATTATATTCCTTGAACTTCTTTTGCTTTTTTGCATCGCCTTTTTTAACTTTTGCCGCTATTGGGTCATTCGTTTTTATCTTATCCTCTTTACCTTTTTGTACTAGGTATTTGTGTAATGCTTCTTGTTTCTCTGCTTGAGAGGCATTCTTAGAGATTAGACCTTCTCTAATTAACAAATCTATCAATTTATCTTCATTTACCACCGATAGGTCTAGTGAACTATAAGAATGCGAATTAGTGGTTGGACCTTTTGCTAGAACTCCACCCGATGTACTAGCATAGTTGCCAGGAAAACCGGCAAACAATGTACCAGCAATTATTGCGGTGGATAGACCTGTTTTTAATAGTTTCTTCATAAAACTCCCCCTAATTTTTTTGGTTGCTAGTAAATAATATTTCGAAAATTGAAATAAAACAATAGGATTATTTCCTTAATTTTCTGTTAATTCAGATAAGTTGTAGTCCTTTTGAATTATTTTATCGACAGCGATTTTAATTTTTAAAAGGTTATATCATATATGAAAATAGCCGGTTGGACTAATCTTTTAATTTAAAATGGGTGTATTCTATTAAAAAAAGGCGTGAATTCGATGTGAATTCACGCCTGAAATGACTTAATGTGTTTGATTAATCTTAATTACTCAGCTTTGGCTGCTTGAATTTGTAAGTTGATTTTTACCTTGTCAGCAACAAGAACGCCGCCAGTTTCAAGTGCCGCATTCCAAACTAGGCCATACTCAGAACGATTGATCGTACCCTCTGCACTAAATCCAACCTTTTCATTTCCCCATGGATCTTTTCCTTGACCTTCGAAAGTAACTGCAAATGTTTCAGGCTTTGATACACCACGTAGTGTTAAATCACCAGTAACATTGTATTCGCCGTCATCTGTTTTTTCAATTTTAGTAGAGCGGAAAGTCATAGTTGGGTGATTAGCTGCATCAAAGAAATCTGCAGAAACCAAGTGTCCATCACGGTCTTGATTTCGGGTGTCTACACTTGCAGTATCAACTGAAAATTCAATGCTTGCAGTTGTTAAATCGGTTGGATCTGCATCAATCGTTGCGTCAAACTTGTTGAAAGTACCTTTCACGTTTGCGATCATCATGTGACGAACAGAAAAATCTACACTGCTGTGTGATGCATCAAGAGCCCATTTAGTTTTTGTCATTTTATTTCTCCTCCATTTATCTCGAAATAAAAATAACTTAATTCAAGACAAATTATATGTTGTGGCCAAACATATTGTCAATTAGATTTTATAAATTTTTTTTGAATTTTTTCCAATACTATCTATATAAGTATTTAGGATTGGACGAATTAAATAATTCAAAGAGAATATATTTAAGTTTACGGATCACAGGAAGAAGGATAGGAAGAAAATTGAGGATTACAAAACTTAGATAGGACAATAAAAAAAACGCCCCTGAAGGCGTTTGTTAATGGCATAGAAAAATCTCCTTGAAAATGTAGGAGGAGCATGATATGATGATATTTGGCATAAATATTTATTATTGTAATTACTTAAAAACTATCTATTATAACATTAACACAATTTTATTCGATTGTCAACAAATGACCAAAACAATTATCTGGGGAGTGGTTTGATGAGCGATTTACAGAGCAAAGGCCTCAAAATGGAACAAAGAAGAGTGACAACGGTTGTAAATGAAATCGAAAAAAAGATAAATAAATTAAAGCTAAATGCTGGAAAGGTAAGTTCTGATGTTCTCGAGATACGTAAAGAATTTTGGGAAGATGTAACCGTCAATATGGATGAACCTGATGATATGATAGAAACAGCAGCGAGTATCAAACAACAGGCCGAACTGCTCTCAGAACGTGAGCGGACCCATAGACATTTGGATAAACATCTCAATACACTATCAAGGTTAAAGTATTCCCCATACTTTGGACGGATTGATTTTTTAGAAAACGGGGAAGAAGCAGAGGACCGGGTATACCTAGGAATTGCATCGTTAATGGATGAACAGGATGAAAATTTTTTGATTTATGACTGGCGTGCCCCTATATCTAGCCTTTATTATGATTATTCACCTGGTCCTGCCATATATAGTACCCCTGAAGGAATGATTGAAGGGGAAATGAACTTAAAACGTCAATTTATTATTAGGGCTTCAGAAATTAAAGGGATGTTTGATACAGGGGTAACTATCGGAGATGAAATGCTTCAGGAGGTTCTTGGAAACAACGCGAGTACGCAAATGAAAAGCATTGTTGCTACTATTCAAAGAGAGCAAAATGAAATTATTCGCAATGAGCGGGCGAAAATTATGATCGTCCAAGGTGTAGCAGGAAGTGGAAAAACTTCTGCTGCCCTGCAACGGGTTGCTTACTTGCTCTACCGTTATCGAGGGACATTGAATTCAGAAAATATTATGCTTTTTTCACCTAACCCTTTGTTTAATAGCTATGTAGCAACGGTTTTACCAGAGTTAGGTGAAGAAAATATGCAGCAATCCACCTTTCAGGAATATTTACATTCTCGATTAGGTAAAGAATTTAATGTGGAAGACGCCTTTACGCAAATGGAATATTTGTTAAGTGAAAATGATGATGAAAAGGAATATAAACTTAGAGTTGAAGGAATTCGTTTTAAAGCAAGTCTTGAATATAAAAATATCATTGATCGATATGCGCATGGATTAACGAAAAGGGGTCTAATTTTTAGGGATTTAATATTTAGAGGAGATGTATTGATTTCTAAAAAGGAGATCCATGATTATTTTTATTCACTAGAAGAAAGCATTAGCATACCCAACCGCATGCAGCTTGTAAAGGAATGGCTTTTAAGAGATTTAAAGCGGAAGGTTAGACAAGAGCGTTCGAGAAGCTGGGTGGAGGAAGAAGTCCAATTTCTCGATAAAGAAGCCTTTATGGAGGCCTTCAAAAAACTTCAGGAAAAAAATCAATTTTCGGAAAATACATTTGATGATTTTGAGCAGGAGCAAAAACTCCTTGCTGAAATGGTCGTAAAAGAAAAATTCAGGCCATTATTTGCGAGAGTAAAAAGTTTGCGGTTTATTGATTCTCCAAAAATTTATCACCAACTTTTTAAGCAAGCTGAAAATATGAATGAACGCTTACCTGTTGATTGGGACCAAATTTGCAGGAAGACAGTGAAGAAATTAAAGGATATGGATATTCCCTATGAAGATGCCACACCATATGTTTATCTCCAGGATTTAATTGAAGGTCGTAAGTCCAAATCTACTATTCGTCATATTTTTATTGATGAAGCACAGGATTACTCACCCTTCCAGTTTGCTTTTATACAAAAGCTATTTCCTTTTAGCAAAATGACTTTACTCGGTGATTTTAATCAAGCGATATTTTCTGGGGCCACTGGCGCGGAAACGGTTTTATCTGACCTAAATATCTCGGGTGAGACAATCGAATCGTTTGTCCTTACAAAAACCTATCGATCGACAAAAGAGATTGTTAACTTTACCAGTGCGTTGATTGAGGGTGGAGAAAATATTGAACCCTTTAACCGCACGGGCAGGAAGCCGTTAGTTACTGAAATAGAACCCGATGAAATTACGCGATCAATAATCAAAACAATTAAAGATTTTCAAAATGATGGCCATCGAACCATTGCTGTAATCTGCAGGACAGCCGATGAGAGCAAGAGGGCCTTTGAAGCGCTCAAGAACGAGGTATCGCTCCATCTCATTGAAAAAGGAACGATTTCGTATGAGAAAGGAATTCTCGTTATTCCCTCCTATCTTGCGAAAGGAATTGAATTTGATGCCGTTATTTTATACGATTGTTCTCAATATAAAAAAGAAAGTGAACGCAAATTATTTTATACCGTCTGTACAAGGGCCATGCATGAACTTCACATGATCGCAACATCTGGGATTAGCCCGCTAATGGAGGCTGCTCCTAAAGATACCTACACACTTGTAAAACCAAGTAAATGCTAATGAAAAAGAAGCTGTATGTCTCGATGACCTGAGCACACAGCTTCTCTAAGTTTAGGCTATGTTAAAAGTACTATGCATTTGCGCCAAATTCATAAACTAACTAGAAAAAATTAAAAAACAGCTGAATCTATTTCCGCTGTTTTTTGCTATATTATTTTTTCCATTGTTTTTGAACTTGTTCTAAAGCAAGTTGGAATATTTCATCATCGGATGTTTCCCGATTAGCAATGACATTTGTTAAATAGCTTTTTCCTTCGAAAGTTACTGTTACTTCTACTTGTACCATAATTGAATCTCCTTTTCTATGTTTAAATTATTAGTAAAAAGTGTAGTCATAAATTACACAACGATTCAGTGTATTAAGTTATTTAAATAATTATGACGATATTTTTTCGACAAATGTTACTAAAACTTTCAGTTTTGATATAATTGTTTTATAAAAACAAAAGGGAGGTAAACAAATTCAATGCATTTTGAAGAGGTAACAAAAGCAACATTGTTTATTGCACTCGAAATGATAAACTCGAATCCAGAATATAATATTTTTGAAAATGGCAAAGAGGCAAGAACACTAGCTGACATGGAAGAAGAATTCTTAAATCCTAATACTAACAGTGCATTTATAAAGCTTGATGACACCTATATTGGAATAATTGACTACTTATTAGAAAATCCGAAGGATCATTACCCCTGGCTTGGTCTTTTACTGCTTCATAGTGATTATCAAGGTTATGGTTTCGGTGCACAAGCTTTTGCAGTATATGAACATGAGATGCTTAAACGAGGAAAGAAGTGTGTTAGAATTGGTGTCTTAAAAGAAAATAAAAAGGCTCAACGCTTTTGGGAATCATTAGGATTTATCTATTATAGTACTTCAACATCACAAAATGGAACTGGTATTTTTTGTTATGAAAAACAAATTGGATAATAATCCAAAATGGATACCTTAAATTTCTTGATACATAAATTGCTCAGCAAATTGCTGAACTTGATCTTTATCGATTTTATTCTTTTTCAGGAACGATTCAGCGATGACCAGATTGGCTTGAATAGATATATTTCTTTTTAAATCACGAATGGATACATCTCCATTCAATAATTGGATAGCTTTTTCTCTAATGTCTTGATTCTTAGATGACTTGTATAAAAGGTAGGCAATACATGTGATCTTGTCCACATCAAACACTCCTCTTAAATCAAGTATAAACATTTTTTTACTATTTCGACGATAAGCAACGTTTTTCCTGCTATTATTCTGAAAATTTTAAAAAACTTAAGGGACATTGTACGGATAAGAGATTTATGGATTTATTCGTTCTATTAATCTGAAAATTCAAATAAGTTAGTAAAAAAGAATCTTCGCGGGGGCGGTAAAGAATGTTTGATTACGATGTAGAAACACGAGCAGGATTTGAGGTGATTTCATCTATTTCAAAAGAAGGTTATTCTATTTATGATGTTAATTATGAAAGCCTTTTCAATAGAAGGATGCCTGCCCTTCTTTTTATTCCTAACAAGGGAGGACCATTTCCTGCTGTCATTTATATGCATCCTAGTCAAGGAAATAGAAAAACATTTTATCATGAAGCAAAATTGCTTGCAACAAAAGGTTATATTTCCCTCCTAATTGAAGCACCGTTTTTCGGTAGGAATAGTCAAACGGATGATCTTGATAGGAAAAAATTCACAAAAAAAATTGAAGCCTTAGCGGATATTCAAGAATACATTCATACTGTAATGGATATTAGGATGGGAGTCACACTACTTAGTAATCTTACGATTGTGGATGAAGCCCGGATTGCTTTTGTTGGCCACGGTTTTGGAGCAGCTTGTGGCGGGATAATTTCAGGAATTGATTCGCTCATTAAAACGTTTGTCTTAATATCAGGGTATGGGGAGGCTTCAGAGTGGCAACTGACTAGTGAACATCCAATCGCAGCCATCATTCGCAGCTTTTTACCGCCTGAAAGATTTGAATATTTTATTTCAAGTCTTAAAAAAGTAGATGCCATCCACTATGTAAAAAATGCTGCGCCGGCATCAATTCTCTTCCAATTCGCCAAAAATGACGAATTTATCGAACGTGGCCATGCTGCCACTTTTTATTCTGCTGCAAGCTCTCCCAAAAAAATCATCTGGTATGATACCGATCATCTATTTACCAATTGCAAAGCAGCCTTACTTGACCGTCAAGAATGGCTCTCTGACCATATTTGTGCTCAAAATAACACGTTTTCAAAAGAATCTACAAAAAACTAAAATAAATCTCTTTCATACCGGAAATTTTGTTGAAAATTGCTTATTTGATATGGTATTTTATATAATATTGAAGGGATAAAAGAAATACGATGATCGTACGGTGGAATTTTACCTTTCGTCCCAAAAGGGATGGAAGGTTTTTTACTTTTTTACATAAGATTTAGGAGGAAAACCAATGAAACAGGCCTTAATCAAGGATTTGTACAGAAATACGGAAAGCTATATTGAACAAAAAGTCCAGTTATCTGGATGGATTCGCACGATTCGCGACTCTAAAACTTTTGGGTTCATTGAATTAAATGATGGCAGCTTTTTTAAAGGGGTGCAGATTGTATTTGATGAGCAATTAGAGAACTTCAAGGATATTGCAAAGTTACCAATTAGTTCATCCATTAGGATTGAAGGAGACTTTATTTATACTCCTCAAGCGAAGCAGCCCTTTGAAATTAAAGCAACTAATATCGTGATTGAAGGTTCGTCAAATGTAGATTATCCCTTACAAAAGAAAAAGCATTCGTTTGAATATTTGAGAACTATTTCCCATTTAAGACCAAGAACCAATACGTTTTCAGCTGTTTTTCGTGTGAGATCACTTGCTTCCTATGCATTGCATAAATTCTTCCAAGATAAAGGTTTTGTCTATGTTCACTCACCAATTATTACCGGCAGTGATACAGAAGGTGCAGGAGAAATGTTCCGAGTGACAACACTAGATATGGACAATCCTCCAAAAAATGAAGAAGGCAAAACAGATTTAACCAAGGATTTCTTTAACAAGGAAACTAATTTGACTGTGAGCGGACAGCTTTCGGCTGAGGCGTTTGCCTTGGCTTTCCGTAATGTCTATACCTTCGGCCCAACGTTTAGAGCAGAGAACTCTAACACTGCACGACATGCAGCGGAATTTTGGATGGTAGAACCGGAACTTGCCTTTGCTGAGCTTCCAGATATCATGGACTTGGCTGAAGAAATGGTGAAATTTGTGATAGGCTATGTCCTAGAACAAGCCCCTGAAGAAATGAATTTCTTTAACAGCTTTATCGAAAAGGGGTTATTGGATCGTCTAAATAATGCCTACACAGCAGACTTTGGCCGTGTGACATATACCGAAGCCATTGATATATTAAGGGAGTCCGGAGAAACTTTTGCCTATCCGGTAGAGTGGGGGCTTGACCTGCAAACGGAGCATGAACGTTATTTAAGTGAAACAGTATTCAAACGCCCAGTATTTGTAACAGACTATCCAAAAGAAATTAAAGCCTTCTATATGAGATTAAATGAAGACAACAAAACAGTAGCGGCAACTGATTTACTTGTCCCAGGAATTGGTGAATTGATTGGCGGCAGCCAGCGTGAAGAACGCGAAGAAATTTTGGCTGGGAAAATTAATGAGCTTGGTATGAATGAAGAAGATTATTGGTGGTACCTTGAATTAAGAAAATATGGTGGTACGAAACATTCTGGTTATGGTATTGGTTTTGAGCGTTTAATTATGTACTTAACTGGAATGACTAATATTAGAGATGTCATTCCATTTCCGAGAACAACTGGAAATGCCGAGTTTTAAAACAAATTTAAAAAGGAGAAAGCTGATTCACAGAATCGGCCTTCTCCTTTTTATTTATTAAAGAACCTTTAATTCCTCTTCAAAAAAGAATGTTTCTGGATGTTCCTTAACGATATAAGAATATCTTTTCATGTTTTTAACATATTGTGATTTTAAAATTGTGACGACCTCGCCAGTTTCTTTAATGTTAACTGACTGTCCGTTTTTGTACAGATTGTTTGAGCTTTTCATGTTTCACACTCCTTTACCTATTCCTAATTAAGTATAACATAAGCCAAGATGGAAAGGGGGAAACCCTTCTTCCTTTCAATTACGAACTTAATGTGTTATGCTTTTAAAAAAGTGAGGTGTCATTTTGACAAATTATAAAGCAAAAAAAAGTAACCTCAAAGATTTATTATCAAAAAACGGCATGGACCTGGAAAGTTTGGAACGGAATACAAGTATTCCTCAAACTCAGCTCAACGACTACTTGTCCAAAAAAGTGATGAACCTAAATACTGCGATGACAATTTCAAGAGAATTAAATTGCTCTATTGAAGACTTATACATTTGGTCATCTGAGGAAAAGAAAGCGTAATACTTAAAAACAGGCTCTTCAATTGAGTCTGTTTTTTTATTGGATTAAAAAAAGCACGCGGAAATTTTCGCGTGCTTTTTTCTAAACAAACTAATTTCTTAAATCACACTTTTCTAAAGGTATAACCTTAGTTTTCTTTGCGAATTTATATCCTAGCCATACAATAAGGAATAATGGCAGTCCGATATATGAAACAAAAACACCATTCCAATCGATTTGGTCACCCGTGAATGCTGAATAATTTTGTCCTAAGACAACAAACCCACAAACGGCAAACGCGAAGAGCGGACCAAAAGGGAAGAATTTTGATTTATATGGTAACAAGCTAAGGTCCTTACCTTGGGCGACAAATGCTTTACGGAATCGATAATGACATACCGCAATCCCGAGCCATGCGATAAAGCCGGACATACCAGAAGCGTTTAACAACCATACATAAACCGTTCCATCCCCAAAGAAGGAAGCAAGAAATGCGAGTGTTCCCACTAAGGTTGTTGCAATTAAGGCATTGACTGGAACACCTTTTTTGTTTAATTTACCAAGGAATTTAGGTGCTTTGCCTTGACGGGCCAAATCCCAAAGCATCCGAGTGGATGCATACATTCCTGAATTTCCTGCCGATAATACAGCAGTAAGAATAACAGCATTCATGATTGAAGCGGCGAAAGCGATGCCTGCCTTTTGAAAAACCAGCGTAAATGGACTAACGGTTATATCCCCATTTGCTAAATTCCCGTTTGTATATGGAATAAGCAGTCCGATTACTAGTATAGCCAATACATAGAATAATAAAATACGCCAGAAAACTTGTTTCACTGCACGAGGAATAGCTTTCTTTGGGTCCTCCGTTTCACCAGCAGCAACACCTAAAAGCTCTGTTCCTTGGAAGGAGAAGCCTGCAGCCATAAAGATTCCCAGCATGGACATAAAGCCGCCGTGGAATGGAGCATCACCAACAGTGAAGTTTTTGAAGCCGATTGCTTCATTACCCATGATGCCGAAGATCATTAAAGTACCAGTAACGACAAAAATAATAACTGTAACCACTTTAATTAAGGAAAACCAATATTCTGCTTCTCCGAATCCTTTAACAGAAAGATAGTTTAATAGAAACATGATGACTAAAAAGATGCCGCTCCAAATGAATGAAGGCGTATGTGGAAACCAGAATTTCATAATCATTGTTACAGCAGCTAATTCGGCAGCAATCGTAATCGCCCAGTTATACCAATAGTTCCAGCCTAGAGCAAAACCAAGGGAAGGATCGACAAATTTGGTTGCGTACGTACTAAAGCTTCCGGCAACTGGCATATAGGCACCCATTTCTGCTAAGCCCTGCATCAAAAAGTAAACCATAATACCAATTACAAGGTAGGAAAGAATTGCCCCGCCGGGTCCCGCACTATGGATAGCGGCGCCGCTAGCTAGAAAAAGTCCAGTGCCAATCGTCCCGCCAAGGGAAATCATTGTGAGGTGACGGGATTTTAAACTTCGTTTTAATTCCGTTGGATCCTGTTGTATTGTTAAGTCACTAGTATATTCGCTCTCTTTTAATACTCTTGCTGTTTGCATTGTCTTGACTCCTCTTTTTCTAATTTTTTCGAGAAGGAGTTTGGAATAAAAAAATGCCATCGAAGAAGTATCGATGGCATTGTAAATACCCCGCATCATACCTTCCGAAAGATAGCTCAACACGCTTAGCTGGTAGGTTTAAGCGTGACAGTTCTGTTCCTATTTGGAGACAGCCCCAGCATGCTTTTTCAGAGATGAAAGCACACTTCGGCAGCTTTTCCTTTCAAACGGAGTCAGGGATGTCTCTCTCATCTCGTCCGCTTTACTGATAAAAACCGCGACCTCTACCTCATCGGTTTTGATGAGGATTTATCATATATAGTTAATATATTACTAAAGTATAAATATTATTTTAGAATTGTCAATAATATATTATTCCAGAAATAAGAAGTCTTTATTCAATCAATTAGAATAGACAGATAATTGAGTTTCTTTTTAATAAATTATTTAATTTACTTTAAAAGAGAGAATAGGTATTATTTTTAAATAGGATTAATTGCCTGTTTTTCATAGGAGGATTTTTACCATGCAGATTGTTGGAATGATTTCGGGATCTCTAATTGTTGTGGTTGCCTTTAACCTTTTCTTAATCCCTCATGAAGTGTTAAGCAGTGGATTGAGCGGAATTTCTATGATTTTAGGGATGATCTCGCCTGTTAATACAGGGGTGGCAAATTTCCTGCTGAATTTTCCGTTATTGATTATTGGTTATAAAATGTTAGGTAAAAGATTTATCGTGAATTCCATCTTTTCTGTAATAATGATCTCAATCGGCCTTTATTTAATTCCCGTTCATGCCATTGCCGATGATAGGATTCTCTCTTCTATTTTCGGAGGTGCTTTAACCGGGTTAGGTGTCGGAATAGTTTTTCGCTGTTCTGGATCGACCGGGGGATTTGATATTATTGGCATGATTGTGGCGAGAAAAAGGGATTTTCCGATTGGTGTTTTACTTTCAGGCATGAATGCAGTCGTCATCTTGATCAGTGGATTTTTATTTGATTGGGATTCTGCTCTTTATACCTTGGTTTCCATTTTTGTTACAGGTAAAGTGGTGGATGCAATTTATACAGATCATGCTAAATTAACTTTAATGATCATTACAGATAAGGGCGAAGAAATGAGAGGTCATTTGCTTACAAACTTGTACCGAGGCCTGACGATTATGGATGGTGTTGGCGGCTACTCAAATCATCAAAGAAACGTAATGATAACGGTAATTTCTAGGTACGAACTTAATGAAGTTAAAAACTTAATTTCAGAAATTGATCCATCAGCATTTGTCAATATTACCGAAACAATTGAAGTCATGGGGCTGTTTCATCGGCCAAGTCCATAAAAACAAAAAAGGTTTGCTTCTATACAATAGAGCAAGCCTTTTTTGTGTAAGATAGTTATCGAGCATCACAGGGATTTCCCACGTTTTTTTACCCATTTCATTAGCACATGAATAACCTCATCTAGTTCTTTACCAGTTGGAGTCAATTCATATTCCACTTTTTTTGGTGAGGTAGTAATGACGTTTTTGACAATCAATCCCTCATTTTCTAAATCACGTAAGCGTTCGGTTAAGAGACGATCAGATATTCCTGGAATAGATGATATTATTTCATGGTACCGCTTCGGTCCTTCCATAAGTGTATAAATAACAGAACCCATCCAACGTTTGCCAATAAATTCGATTGCCTTATGAAAGTTAGTACATATATGTTTAATTTCCTCTGCAGAATGAGTCATACAATCTTGGTGGTTAGGTTCACTCATATAAAATCCCTCTTTTTTACTATTCTAACTGTATAATAACATATTTGAATTACTTGACGATATGTACTTACTAATAGTAAGATGAATCAGAACTTACTTTTAGTAAGTTAAAAATTCACAGGGGGAAATCTCTCATGCAAACCACATTAATAAAAAGTTTATCTGAAGTGATAAAAGAACGTCACTCTGTCAGAAAATATGATTCAACATACAATATTTCTCAAGAAGAAATTAAAGATATGCTAAAAGAAGCGACACAAGCACCATCCTCTAGTAATCTTCAACCATGGCGTTTTATTGTAATTCAAGATCAGAAGGCGAAAAAGGAACTAAGAGCAATCGCCAACAATCAAGAGCAAGTAGAAACAGCGTCTGCCGTTATTGCAGTATTAGGCGATAAGGAAATGTATAAAAGTGTTGAAACAGTCTATCGAAGTGCATACGAGGCTGGTTTGATGGACGAAGCTAATATGAATCGATTAATAGAAGGTACAAATAAAACATACCCATTTGCTCCAGAAGAAGTCTTGAAAAATATTGCCTCATTTGATGCTGGTTTAGTGTCGATGCAGTTGATGTTAATTGCAAAAGACAGAGGGTATGACACCGTTCCAATGGGTGGCTTTGATAAAGATAAATTCGCAAAAATGTTCAATGTCTCCGATCGTCTTTTCCCAATTGTGTTGATTTCCCTAGGGAAGGCGGCAGCACCTGCTTTCAATACAACACGTTTACCATTGGAGGATGTATTAATAGATTATAGATAAAAAAGTAGGCGCATGATAATTTTTCATGCGCCTACTTAGTTTATTAGTTATTAATATACTTTTCAAACACATAGCCGAAATCTTTTACTATATATTGTTTTTTGCTGTCTTCTAACCACTGAAAGGCTGCCTGATTAAGCATTTTGAATTGAACAACCAAGTTGCTGTCTGGACTTGTCACACGACCGAGAGTAGTGGAAGCGACATCAAGGCTTTGTTTAGCAAACTGAAGCGAAATTTCATTTTCATGTGAGATTTCTGAAATTTTGATTAAGGCTTTATATAAATCCTTAACTTCTTCAATATGTTTCTTATGAACGTCGATGGAGAAAGGAACTGAGCCGATTTTAAATTTTATTTCTACATCAAGGTCAACGGTTCCGGCCGTTTCGAGTTTTACCTCTGAAATTCTATTCGTTGCATAACTATAGCGATGGAGCATTCGCTTTTTGCTGGTTGCACTTGTCCCATCTAAATGGATAAGGGCGTTGTTTGTAAAACAGTATTCATCAGACTTTGATTTGATGAGAAAATAAATTTTCTCATTGTCTTCATGCATGACATAATCATCTGCGTCCACCTTATCGTAATTTTCCGGCTTAATGACAGAACCCACATCACTTAATCCCAAAATATCCGCTGCTACTTTTCCAAACATTGGTATCAACCTCACTTTTATAAAATCATTCCAACCATTTTTACGAATGGGGGACAATAAAGTTTCATCCTTACCCCAAAAACTTTATGCTTTAAAAAATGGTAGTATGCACCTGATTTCTAAAAACAAATAATGAAAAGAGGGAAACTACTTGATGGTTTCCCTCTCAGATTGTCGAGAAAGGGTATTTTTCTCGGCAATTTTTTATTCTCAGCATTTAATTATTCATTGTACCTGCTAATGGGCCTGTTGATTTCCGCTCTAGGCACTTCGCTTTCCGCGGGCGGTCCGGGGAGCCTCCTCGGCGCTAGCGCCTGCGGGGTCTCCCCAGCCCCGTCCTCCCGCAGGAGTCTGCGTGCCTTCCGCGGAAATAAACAGGGAGGTAATCAACCTAAAGAATTGCAACTCACTTTTTCTAGCCTTGCTAATTGTGTTGGAATCTTTTTCATATTTTGGCAGGCTGCCGTAAGGAGAGCCTGTTTGTTCGCTCGCTTTCTTCAATCCCCGTAACCGGCAATAGCGAAGCCCGTGCAGCTCTTTTGAGTCTGCGAAGCTTCGCTAAATTTTTTCCTTTCTAAATTTATAAAGCATTTTTCCAGATTTAGATAAGCGATTTTCCCTTACCAAGGTAAAAATAGTGACACGTCATGTTTGGCAAGAGCACAAGGAAAATATTTTTGGAGCGTGTACATTGGGAAAGAAGTGGGCAGTTTTCACATTTCTTCGAATCAGTTTTATATTCTTTATAACACTCACGGTTTGTTGTTCTGTAGGTTTCAATTTCTCTTTGTAATTGTCGCTCGGATCGGATGCCATAAATATAACCAATAAACATCATTTTAAATAGAATAGTGGGATTGGAAGGGCGTCCGTTATCATCACTATAATAAGGACGTACCTTTTCAAAAAGGAATGAAAGATCAATATATTTATCGATTAAACGAAGAAGGTGATTGTCAGGAACCAATTCATCAATAGAAACAAATTCATATTCACTTTGGGTAGATACTCTTGGTTTAAACATAGATTTCACCACTTAATTTTTTATTGTTTGGTTGTGTTAAGAGCAGTGTATTATTGATTTTACAGCTCTGTTGATTTGCGCGGAAGGCACGCAGACTCCTGCGGGAGTACGGGGAGGGGAGACCCCGCAGG
>NZ_JAGGQW010000021.1 GCF_018613065.1 Bacillus sp. ISL-7
CATATTATGGGTTACAGTTCATTCTAGGAGTCAGGCTTTTTTTTTAATAAAATATGATATACTTTCACTTAGGATTGGAGCTGATTTAAATGGATAAAAACCAATTAGGTGTGCAATACATGCAGGATGGCAATCTGGAGGAGGCGGCAAAGGCCTTTAATGAAGCCATTCAAGAAAACCCAAACGACCCAGTTGCCTATATTAATTTCGGAAATGTACTTTCCGCTGTTGGGGACGACGAAAAGGCACTTAATTTTTATCAAAAAGCAATTGAAATAGATGAAAACGCTGCGGCGGCTTATTATAGTATTGGAACCTTGTTATTTAGTAACGACCTCTTCAACGAAGCCAAGAATATGTTTGAGACAGCTATGAAAAAAGGTCTGCAATCAAGTGACAATTACTTCATGTTGGGGCTGACACTTGTTCAGTTGGATCAAGGGAAATTTGCGCTTCCATATTTACAAAGAAGCGTCGAGTTAAATGAAAATGATGCGGAAGCACGTTTTCAATATGGGTTATGTCTTGCGCAGCTTGAGTTAATTTCTGAAGCGCTGATTCAATTTGAAAAATGTATCGAACTAGATCCGGAACATTCCGATGCCTATTATAATTTAGGTGTCACTTGCGCTTTTCAAGAAAATCCTGTGAAAGCAGTTGAAATGTTTAATAAAGCACTTGAAATTCAACCAGACCATTTACTTGCTGGTCACGCGAAAAAGTTAATCGAAGGTAACCAGTAATTTTTCTTATTTTTTCAGAAAGGAGGGAGCCAAATGGAAAAGCAAGATACACTTGATTTATTTACTGAACAAGGAAAATTCGTAAAAGGAAGACCAATTGTGACCATTTTTCACAATGATCAAAACCTTTACACCGTGCTAAGGATTCGCGTCGATGAAACAAATCATCCTTATGAGGACAAAGAAGCTGTGGTCACCGGTTATTTTCCGAAAATTCATGAACAAGAGACCTATATCTTTTTCGGAGAATTTAAGGATCATCCAAAGTTTGGGATGCAATTTCATACCAATCATTTTCGCAAGGACATGCCCCAAACGAAACAAGGGGTTATCAACTATTTATCTGGAGAAATGTTCAAGGGGATTGGAAAAAAGACCGCTGAAAACATTGTAGAAACCTTAGGAGAAGACGCCATTTCCAAAATTCTCAATCAGCCGTCATTGCTTGACTCCATACCAAAACTTCCTCCTGAAAAAGCAAAATTACTTTACGATACGTTGATGGAGCATCAAGGACTCGAGCAAGTGATGGTTGCTTTAAATCAATATGGATTTGGACCGCAGATTTCTATGCGGATTTATCAAGCCTATAAAGATGAAACACTTGACATTATGCAGAAAAATCCTTATCAACTGGTTGAGGATATTGAAGGAATCGGGTTTGGCCGGGCCGATGAGCTTGGCTACCAGCTGGGTATTTCCGGAAACCATCCTGACCGGATCAAAGCAGCCTGTCTCTACATCCTTGAAAATGAAAGCATGCAAACAGGGCATGTATACATAAATGCTGAAGACTTATTGGAGCAAGTAAAAGCATTATTAGAAGATAACAAGCGTGATCAAATCGACTACATAGATATATCCAATGAGGTCATTAAGCTGCAAGAAGAGGGTAAATTAATGGGGGAAGAAAAACGCGTTTACTTGCCTTCTTTATATTTTGCAGAAAAAGGGCTTGTGACGAATATCCACCGAATCCTTGAACAAACCGAATATAAAGATCAATTTCCCGAATCTGAGTTTCTGCTATCGTTAGGAAGTTTAGAGGAACGGCTTGGGGTCCAATATGCACCGACGCAGCGAGAAGCCATCCAAACGGCGTTAATGTCGCCGATGTTGATTTTAACAGGTGGACCTGGAACAGGGAAAACGACTGTTATTAAAGGGATTGTTGAGCTTTATGCCGAATTGCATGGCTGTACCTTAGAGCCTAAGGATTACCATAAAAAGGGGGAGCCATTCCCATTTTTGCTTGCAGCACCTACTGGTAGAGCGGCAAAAAGAATGAGTGAATCGACGGGACTTCCAGCGGTAACCATACATCGTCTTCTCGGATTTAATGGGCAGGAAGGATTTGACCGTGAGGACGCGAGCCCGCTTGAAGGGAAAATTATCATTGTCGATGAAACGTCAATGCTTGATATTTGGCTTGCTAATCAACTGTTTAAGGCACTCCCTGAAAATATTCAAGTCATTCTAGTCGGGGATGAGGATCAATTGCCCTCCGTAGGACCAGGCCAGGTTTTAAAGGATATGCTGGAATCTGAACGGATTCCCACGGTCCGCCTAACCGATATTTATCGCCAGGCAGAAGGTTCTTCCATTATTGAGCTAGCCCATGAAATTAAAAAGGGTTATTTACCTGCCGATATTACGGTGAAGCAAGCAGACCGTTCATTTATCAAATGTTCAACAGCGCAGGTATCTCAGGTTGTAGAAAAAGTAGCTCTAAATGCCAAGAATAAAGGATATTCGGCAAAGGATATTCAAGTATTAGCCCCCATGTATAGAGGGCCTGCTGGAATCGACCGTTTAAATGTATTGCTGCAAGAAATATTTAATCCAAACCCTGACGGCAAGCGGAAGGAAATTGCTTTTGGTGAGGTAAAGTATCGGATCGGTGATAAGGTTCTACAGCTTGTAAATCAACCTGAAAGTAATGTTTTTAACGGGGATATTGGGGAAATCATCTCGATTATTTATGCGAAGGAAAATACCGAAAAGCAGGATATGATTTATATTTCCTATGAAGGCAATGAAGTCGAGTATACAAAGCAGGACTTAAATCAAATCACGCATGCATATTGCTGTTCTGTTCATAAATCGCAGGGCAGTGAATTTCCGATTGTCATCTTACCAGTGACGAGAAGTTATTATCGGATGTTACGTAGAAATTTGATCTACACAGCGATTACCAGAAGTAAACAATCCTTGATCCTTTGCGGAGAAGTAGATGCACTCAAACTGGGCGTTGAAAGAGCGGATGAACTCTCTAGACAAACAACCCTATGCCAAAAGCTCCAGGAATCAATTAAAGCTAGACCAAATGCTGGAGAAAATCATGAACCAATCGTTCCTAAAACAGCAGAAGGTGAAAATTCTACCGATGGCTTGTCCTACGAGGATCTTTTCATACAGGAAGATCCAATGATTGGCATGGAAAACGTTTCACCTTATGATTTTATGTTAAATGACTAACACTATAAATGTTCACAGGAGGTGGGACACTCTTTGCGGACATTTTCGTTACTGAAAGGACAGCCTGTTTTTAATACAAAAAGCGGCCAGAAAATTGGTGAGGTTTGTGATTTATGTATCTCAAGTAACGGTAAGGTAAATGGCTTACTG
Source organism: Bacillus sp. ISL-7 (assembly GCF_018613065.1). The sequence goes on from NZ_JAGGQW010000021.1 coordinate 3,372, forward strand.
ATTAAAAAAGGCGTTTTTTTCAAACAATCCTTTTTTCTGGACATCGAGAAAGTGGCTTCCTTCGGCTTAGATGGAATAATGATTGATGACGACGGCTATTTGATAAAACTGAAAGATGAACTAGAATATACACTTACTCATCAACATTCTCTAGATGGAATGATGATGCTATCTAAGAGCGGGGAATCGCTTGGATTGTTAAAAGATGTATATTTTCAGGAAGAATTGGGCACAATCATAGGGTACGAAATCACGGATGGCTTCTTTTCGGATCTTACGGAAGGCAAACAAGTCATTCAATCCGGGAAGCCCTTAGCTATCGGAAAGGATGCCATTATCGTAGATGTAAATAATACGTGAGGTGTCTTTCCATGTTTAAGTGTCCCAATTGTCAAAGCAAGGATATCGGTAAAATTGGTATCAACCAATATTATTGCTGGAATTGCTTTATTGAACTTACAGTAAACAAAGGCCTAATCAGTACCCATCAAGTCGAAGAAGACGGGTCACTTAGTTCCTTAGATGATTTGTTTGAAGAAGAAGAGCGTCGTTACACCCTTTAAGATAAAAAAGCGGAAGCGCTTGTGTTAGACCGTTATCAAAGTTAACCATGTAAACTTATTTAACGTCTATTAAAGAGGTGAAACGTATGAATAAAATGATGACGACGACGATGATTGCTATTGGTGCTGGGATGGCTGCCTATTCGGTGGCCTCAAGAAATAATATGATGTCAGCCCGAAATATGAAAAGAATGACAAGGAAAGTAAGGCGCGCGATATTTTAGAACTGAATCCCCCTCAATTCGAGGGGGATTTTTGCGGTTCGGGTCATACCTGTTAACATGCGCTACCGCTTTTCTGATGCATAATTCCACCAAGTGTCTCTAAAACTAACATGAAAAGGAGGCATAAAACGTGGAGATTCAAATGAAATGGTATTACCGCATCGGGTTTTTACTCCTTTTATTAATTGCCATCTATGTGTTTCTAAAAATCCGCTTTGTTTGGATGCCTGTCTTTAGGGCAGCAACAATTATTATCCTCCCTTTTGTGATTGGAGGATTTATCACCTATTTGCTGCATCCAATTGTCGAAAAATTACACCAAAAAGGCATGCATCGAGGACTCGCTATTTTTCTTATCTATATTTTATTTTTTGGTGGTCTGGGTATTTGCGTATATAAGGGAGTTCCGGCGATGATCGACCAAATAAAAGACCTCTCCGAGAGCGCGCCAGTTTTAGCAGAGCAATACAGAGGATGGATTGATAAGCTTCAATCGCACACAAGAGAATGGCCCGACGGCTTGCAAACTAGAATTAATGATGGAATTGATGCGTTTGAAAAAAAGCTCGATTCTCTTTTGTCAGTCATTGTAAATATTTTAATTAGTTTTTTTAATTCTGCTTTAATTATGATGATCATTCCGTTCATTGCCTTTTATATGCTAAAGGATTTTCAATTGATTAAACGATCTCTATGGTATATTACCCCTAAACAGTGGCGGAAGAAGGGGACACTTTTCCTAAAAGACGTTGATGAATCGCTGGGCAGTTACATAAGAGGGCAACTTCTGGTATGTGTAATCATTGGCAGTGTCTCAGCCCTTTTGTTTTGGATATTTCATCTAAAATACTCTTTAATTTTAGGCTTGATTGTTGGAGTGACCAATGTCATTCCCTATTTTGGACCCATCATCGGAGCTGTACCAGCAGTCATCATCGCTGCCACATCGTCCGTAAAATTAGTTGTGATTACAATGGTGATTGTTTTTGGGCTTCAATTTCTAGAAGGAAACATCCTATCTCCATTGATTGTAGGTAAAAGTCTTCATATGCACCCCCTAATAATCATGATGGCGTTAACCGCTGGGGGAGAAGTCGGTGGAATACTTGGACTTATCTTGGCTGTTCCTGTTTTAGTGGTAATAAAAGTGGCTATTATTCACGCGAAAAATCATTTTATTCGCAGGAAAGCAAAAGAACCTTCCACATAAGCGGGTGATAGATTGACAAACTTTTTTCGGGTAGCTATAATTCGTGATATAGAATGATTATTTGTATTAAAATGTTGAAGGATTGAGTATGTTGTAGAAACCATCTGTAACGCATTTGCGTAGAAGAGAGGAGCTTCCCTGGCTGAAAGAAGCTCTAGATGAAGGACGACAGAAAGCTAATCTGGAGTGCAGCTAACCACTGCCGTATTCCTGCGTTAAGGGATTATTGAGAGATGGATACGTGTTTTGTATCCATAATCAGGGTGGTACCGCGAGACAAGCTCTCGTCCCTGTTTTTGGGATGAGGGCTTTTTTGTATGCTTTTTTATAAAAAAGGAGGGTCTACTAATGAAAAATTTAACAGGTTCACAAATTCGTTCGATGTTTTTAGAGTTTTTTAGTAAAGAAAAAGGTCACACCATTGAACCGAGTGCATCACTTGTGCCGCATGATGATCCATCACTATTATGGATTAATAGTGGGGTCGCAACTTTAAAGAAGTATTTTGATGGACGTGTCGTTCCTGAAAATCCTAGAATTACAAATGCGCAGAAATCTATCAGAACCAATGACATTGAAAATGTCGGAAAAACAGCTCGCCACCATACATTCTTTGAAATGCTTGGTAACTTTTCAATCGGTGAATATTTTAAAGTAGAAGCTATTGAATGGGCATGGGAATTCTTAACGTCTGAGAAATGGATTGGCTGGGATCCAGAACTTCTCTCAGTTACGATCCATCCTGAAGATCACGAGGCCTATGAAATTTGGCATAACACCATTGGTCTGCCAGAGGAGCGGATTATTCGTCTTGAAGGGAACTTCTGGGATATTGGTGAAGGTCCAAGCGGTCCGAATACAGAAATTTTCTATGACCGCGGTCCAGAGTATGGAAATGATCCTACGGATCCTGAACTCTACCCAGGTGGAGAAAATGACCGTTATCTTGAAGTCTGGAACCTAGTATTTTCTCAATTTAACCATAACCCGGATGGTACTTATACACCGCTGCCAAAGAAAAATATTGATACGGGGATGGGCTTAGAACGAATGGTTTCTGTTGTTCAAAACGTGCCTACTAATTTTGATACAGATTTATTTATCCCTATTATTCGGGCAACAGAAGAGATTTCCGGCGAAAAATACGGACACAACAAAGAGATCGATGTTGCGTTCAAAGTAATTGCAGACCATATTCGTACGGTTGCCTTTGCGGTCGGCGATGGGGCATTGCCTTCAAATGAAGGTCGTGGCTATGTACTGCGCCGCTTGCTTCGCAGGGCTGTTCGGTATGCTAAACAAATTAATATTAATCGTCCATTTATGTTCGAACTTGTTCCTGTCGTAGGCGAAATCATGGATGATTTCTATCCGGAAGTGAAAGACAAGACTGATTTTATTCAAAAAGTTATCAAAAGTGAGGAAGAACGTTTCCATGAAACACTTCATGAAGGCTTAGCGATTTTAGCAACTGTGATTAAGAAGGAAAAAGAGAAAGGCAGTGAAACCATCACTGGTGCTGATATTTTCCGACTTTATGACACATATGGGTTCCCGGTTGAATTAACAGAGGAATATGCTGAAGAAGAGGGCATGAAGGTTGATCATGAAGGCTTTGAAGTAGAAATGGAGCAACAGCGTGAGCGTGCCCGGGCAGCAAGACAAGATGTCGACTCGATGCAGGTCCAAGGCGGTGTCCTTAGAGATGTTAAGGTTGAAAGTAAGTTTATCGGCTATGACGAACTTAAAACGAATTCTACTGTGGCAGCAATCATTAAAAATGGTGAACTTGTCGACAAAGCATCTAGTGGCGAGGAAGTACAATTAATTCTAGATGTGACACCGTTTTATGCAGAGAGCGGCGGGCAAATTGCTGACCGCGGTTTGATAACAGGTGTAGATTCTAGCATAACGGTTAAGGATGTTCAAAAAGCACCAAATGGTCAAAACCTTCACCAAGTAGTAGTTAAATCAGGAACTTTAACAACGAACGACAAGGTGACTGCTGAGGTTGATGCTGAAAACCGCGTGAAGATTATTAAAAACCATACAGCAACCCATTTGTTACACCAAGCCTTAAAAGACGTTCTAGGCGAACATGTGAACCAAGCTGGTTCCCTTGTAGAACCAGATCGTCTCCGCTTTGACTTTTCGCATTTTGGTCAAATTAAACCAGAAGAACTTGAACAAGTTGAGAAAATCGTCAATGAAAAAATCTGGAGAAACATCGAGCTTGATATCAGCTTAAAGCCAATTGCTGAAGCAAAAGAAATGGGGGCAATGGCTCTTTTTGGAGAAAAATATGGTGATATTGTCCGTGTAGTAAGGGTTGGCGATTATAGCCTAGAGCTTTGCGGCGGCTGCCATGTTCCAAATACATCTGTGATTGGGTTGTTTAAAATTATTTCTGAAGGCGGAATTGGTGCTGGAACCAGAAGGATTGAAGCGGTAACCGGTGAATCAGCTTACAAATCATTAAATGAGCAAGTGAGCTTGTTAAAGGATGCAGCTGAGAAACTAAAAACCAATCCGAAAGAAATTGTTAATAGAATTGATAGTTTAATGCTAGAAATCAAACAACTTCACAGAGAAAACGAATCTCTTTCAACAAAACTTGGGAATATTGAAGCCGGAAATCTCGTATCAAAGGCGCAAGAAATTGATGGGGTAACAGTGTTAGCTGCAAATGTTCAAGGTGCTGATATGAATAATTTAAGAAATATGGCTGATGATTTGAAGCAAAAACTGGGCTCGGTCGTAATTGTTCTGGGTAGTGCCCATGAAGGAAAGGTTAATTTAATTGCAGCAGTTACCAAGGATTTAATTGAAAAAGGTTTTCATGCTGGAAAGTTAATCAAAGAAGTTGCTTCTCGCTGCGGCGGCGGCGGCGGCGGTCGTCCTGACATGGCTCAAGCAGGTGGTAAGGATCCGGAAAAATTGGATGCTGCACTTCAATTCGTTGATGAATGGGTAAAATCCATTTGATAATAGGACAAAGTAGTGTAAAATGTAGGTAACTAAGCTAAAAAGCGGAAGTGCCCAGGCGCTTCCGCTAGACAATACAATTCTCTCCTCAAATAAAAAGCGAGGTGTATGCAATGAGCTCATTTGACAAAACGATGCGATTTAATTTTCCTGAAGAACCGTTTGAGCATGATATAAATGACGTTCTTCTTCAAGTTTATGAAGCTTTGCAGGAAAAAGGCTACAATCCGATCAACCAAATTGTTGGTTATCTTTTATCAGGAGATCCTGCCTATATTCCGCGTCATCGCGATGCCCGCAATATTATTCGCAAACTTGAACGAGATGAAATTATTGAAGAATTAGTGAAATCCTATCTAAAACAACAGCGAGAGGGTTAATGAATGCGCGTATTGGGTTTAGATGTAGGCACTAAAACAGTCGGTGTCGCTTTAAGCGATGAATTTGGCTGGACTGCCCAGGGCCTTACAACTCTCAAAATCAATGAAGAAAAAAATGTGTTTGGTTTTGAGGAAATTGGTCAATTAATAAAAGAGTATCAAGTAGATACGGTTGTCATCGGTCTGCCTAAGAACATGAACGGGACGATTGGACCGCGCGCAGAAGCGAGTATGCAATTTGCAAAAGAAATTGAAAGTAAATTTGCAGTGCCAACTGTTCTTTGGGATGAGCGTCTAACAACAATGGCAGCTGAGCGCGTATTACTTGAAGCCGATGTGAGTCGGAAAAAACGTAAGAAAGTAATTGATAAGATGGCTGCAGTGATGATTCTGCAAGGCTATCTGGATAGTAAAAATTAATGAGGTGAAGAAATGGCACACGATCACGAACAAGAACATGATGAAGAACAATTTATTACACTGGTAGACGAAAATGGTAACGAACAATTACATGAAGTGCTTTTTACTTTTGATTCTGATGAGTTCGAAAAATCTTATGTATTCTTTTATCCTGTAGGATCTTTTGATGATGATGAAGAAGATGTTGATATTCATGTTTACGCTTATATTCCTACGGAAGATGGCGGATATGGTCCGTTATTGCAAATTGAAACGGACGAGGAATGGGACATGGTTGAAGAAGTGTTCAATACCTTCAATGAGGACCAAGAAGCGGAAGAAGAATAGAATATGGATAAACCGGCTGATTTAATAGCCGGTTTTTTTTTGTCTTTACTGTATTAAAAACTGACAAATTTATTGTTAAATTGACATTTTTCGTACTATGTGCTGAAATAATTAAGATGTCTATTTTTTTAATGTTACACATTAATAGTTTACAAAACCTAGATATGCGTTGGTATAAAGGGAAGGGGGAGTCAAATGACAACAGACAAAAAAGATGTTATCCGTAAAAAAATGCTTGAACATCAAAAAGAAGCAAAAGTTGTCAGAAAAATTGTTTTGATTATTTCGATTTTTTTGCTATTATTAATAGTCTTAATTAGTGGTGGAGGATATTTGTACATAGAATCAGCACTTAATCCTGTTGACGCAGGTAGTAAGAAACTGAAAACAGTGGATATTCCAATTGGCTCATCAGTCACAGGTATCGGCGAAAAGTTAGAATCAAGTGGGATCATAAAAAGTGCAAAAGTATTTAAATATTATGTAAAGCTTAAGAATGAAGGCGGGTTTATGGCAGGGGAGTATCAACTAAGTCCTTCCATGGATGTCCCCGAAATCGTTAGCCGTCTAAAAACCGGTAAGGTACTGGCTAAGGCTAGTTTCAAAATTACCATTCCTGAAGGAAAACAACTGAAAGAAATTGCGGCCATGATGGCGAAAGCAACAAAACAGAAGGAAGATGTTGTTTTTAATAAATTAAATGACAAAGAATTTATTAAAACGCTAATGGCCAAATATCCGGATATTTTAACCGAGGAAATCTTAAATTCTTCAGTAAAATATCCACTGGAAGGTTATTTATACCCGGCGACCTATCCGTTCTACAAACATAATCCCACTGTTGAAGAAATGGTCACTGCTATGCTTGATAAAACCCGGACGATTGTATCTGCCTATTCAGAGCAAAGTAAGAAAAAAAAGCTATCTGTTCATCAACTATTAACCATGGCCTCATTGGTTGAAGAGGAAGCGACCGAAAAAGCGGACCGTAAAACGATTGCGAGTGTTTTTTATAATCGGATCGAAAAGGGTATGATGCTGCAAACCGATCCAACCGTTCTCTATGCTCAAGGGAAACACAAGGAAAGGGTGTTATATGAAGATCTTGAAGTGGATTCACCATATAACACATACCAAAATACGGGTCTGCCTCCAGGTCCAATTGCCAATGCCGGAAAATCTTCGATTGAAGCGTCACTTGAGCCTGAGAAGACTGACTATTATTATTTCTTGGCAACGGCAGATGGTGATGTTATTTTTACTAAAACACTGGAAGAGCATAATAAGGAAAAAGCAAAGCATATTACAAGTAAAAATTAATTGCATTACGGAGGAAATGTTATATCATTCCTCCGTTTTTCTATTGAAATATTATACTGATCTATGTTAAAATAGTTCAAGTGTTTTAATAAATGATCCATAGCGTAACTCACAGTAAGGTAACCTGGCCATAGCTGCCTGGAACGCATTATGTCGGAATTCTACCCGTTAATGCTGAAGATTACTGTGAACGCTATTTTTTCATGTCTAAATAGTTTTATCTATAGAGATAATAAAAGTATTTGACTTAGAGAATTGCTAGCCTAAGCGCAATTCTTATTAGGGATAGAGGTGAGGGCAGCTTGTTAAATGAGAAGCTGCATTCTTATATTGAAGGTCTTATTTCTGAACGAAATCTATTGTTTACAGAAATGGAAAACTATGCGAGTGTTCATAATGTTCCTATTATGGAACTGTCAGGTATAGAAACGATGCTGCAATTATTACGAATTCACGATTCAAAGAAAATACTTGAGGTGGGAACAGCGATAGGTTATTCTGCTTTACGAATGGCAGAGGCGCTCCCAAATGCCCAAATTGTTACAATCGAGCGCGATGTGGACCGTATACACATGGCTGAACAGTTTATCAGTCGTTCGGAACGTAGTCATCAAATCACTATAATCAATGGTGATGCACTAGAGGTTGAGGATGCCGTAAGTGGACATGCCTCTTTTGACGCGATTTTTATTGATGCAGCGAAAGGTCAATATAAAAAGTTTTTTGAAATCTATTCTAAATATCTAACGAATAATGGAATGATTATTACCGATAATGTTTTGTTTAAAGGCCTGGTTGCTGAACCTGTTATTGAAACAAAAAGAATACGTAATCTCGTCAAAAAGATTAATGAATTTAATCACTGGTTAATGAATCATCCGGATTTTGATTCTGTTATATTACCCGTCGGGGACGGGGTTGCGATAAGCAAAAGGAGAGGTGATAGGATATGAAAAAATCAGAATTACTGGTAACTCCTTTGACTGTCAATGATATCTTGCCACTATGTGAAGCTGGTGCAGACGCGTTTGTGGTCGGTGAACAACGGTATGGCTTACGACTTGCAGGGGAATTTAACCGAGAAGATGTCCAAAAGGCGATCGAACTAGGCCACTCAAAAGGGAAAAAAGTATATGTGGCCATGAATGCGATTTTTCATAATGAAAAAATTGAAGAGCTCTGCGATTATATTCAATTTGTATCAGCGGCAAAGGCTGATGCGATAATTTTTGGTGATCCGGCCGTTTTAATGACGGCAAGAGAAGTTGCCCCAGATATGAAACTGCACTGGAGCACCGAAACAACAGGAACAAACTGGTACACTTGCAATTATTGGGGTAGAAAAGGTACGAAACGGGCAGTGTTAGCACGAGAAATTAATATGGATGCGATCGTTGAAATGAAAGAAAATGCGGAAGTGGAAATCGAAGTACAGGTTCACGGCATGAGCTGTATGTTCCAATCCAAACGTTCGCTGCTAGGAAATTATTATGAGTATCAAGGAAAAGTAATGGAAATTGAAAATCGAAATATGCAAGAAAACATGTTTTTACATGATAAGGAACGAGAAAATAAATATCCAATCTTTGAAGACGAAAACGGTACACATATAATGAGTCCAAATGATATGTGTATCATTGATGAACTTCAAGAGATGCTTGAAGCGGGTGTCGACTCGTTTAAAATCGACGGAATCCTAAAAAGCTCTGAATATATTCTTGCAGTAACAAAGGCTTACCGTGAAGCAATTGATTTGTTTAGCGAAGATCCGGATGCTTATGAAGATAAAAAGGACGAGTTGTTAGCGGCAATTGAAGAAATTCAGCCGGCCAATCGTTCATTAGATACAGGATTTTATTTCAAAGAGACGGTTTATTAAGGAGGGGTTCAGCTGTGAATACAGTTAAAGATAAGATTTCTGAAATTATCGACGGAAAACGTGTCATTGTAAAGAAGCCGGAACTCCTTGCTCCAGCAGGTAATCTTGAAAAATTAAAAATTGCTGTACATTATGGTGCAGATGCCGTATTTATCGGTGGCCAAGAATATGGACTTCGTTCAAATGCCGATAACTTTACCTTCGAAGAAATGAAGGAAGGCGTGGAGTTTGCGAGAGAATACGGAGCAAGAATTTACGTGACCACCAACATTTTCGCTCATAATGAAAATTTGGACGGTTTAGATGAATATATACTTGGGTTGAAGGAAACTGGGATTGCGGGAATAATTGTCGCTGACCCGTTAATTATTGAAACTTGCCGCCGTCTTGCTCCGGAAATTGAAATCCATATAAGCACACAGCAATCACTCTCCAACTGGAAAGCTGCCCAGTTTTGGAAAGAGGCAGGGGCAGAACGTGTTGTCTTGGCACGGGAAGTAAGTGCAGAAGAAATTAGAGAAATGAAAGAAAAGGTCGATGTTGAGATTGAAACCTTTATTCATGGGGCGATGTGTATTGCCTATTCTGGACGTTGTACATTGAGCAACCATATGACTGCAAGGGATTCGAACCGCGGTGGCTGCTGTCAATCATGCCGCTGGGATTATGACCTTTACAAGTTAGAAGGCAGCAACCAGGAAGTTGCCCTTTATGAAGAAGGTGACGCACCGTTTGCAATGAGCCCGAAGGATCTTAATCTAATTCAAGCCATTCCACAAATGATCGAACTAGGTATCGATAGTTTGAAAATCGAAGGCCGAATGAAATCGATTCATTATATCGCAACAGTTGTCAGTGTTTATCGTAAAGTGATCGATGCCTTTTGCGCGGATCCTGAGAATTTTGTCATTCAGAAAGACTGGCTAATGGAACTCGACAAATGTGCAAACCGAGAAACGGCTCCTGCATTTTTTGAAGGTGTGCCAGGGTATAAAGAGCAAATGTTTGGTAATCATAGCAAGAAGACAAATTTTGAATTTGTAGGCCTTGTACTGGATTATGACGAAGAAACAAAAATGGTTACACTTCAACAACGTAATCATTTTAAACCAGGGGAAGAAGTAGAGTTTTTCGGACCTGAAATTCAAAACTTTACCCATGTCATTGATAAAATCTGGGATGAAAAAGGTATTGAATTGGACGCAGCAAGACATCCACTTCAAATTGTACAATTTAAAGTGGACAAACCGGTCTACCCTAACAACATGATGCGAAAGGAGAACTAGCATGATGCGCAAACCCGTTGTTATTGGTGTAACCGGCGGCTCCGGCTCCGGAAAAACCAGTGTAACAAAAGCAATTTATGAAAGTTTGAAAGATCATTCCATTTTGGTGCTAGAACAGGATTATTATTATAAGGACCAGAGTGATTTACCATTTGAAGCACGTTTAAAAACAAATTACGATCATCCACTTGCCTTTGATAACGACTTATTGATCGAACATATCGAAAAGCTTTTACGCTATGAGACGATTCAAAAACCGGTTTATGATTATTCAATTCACACCCGTTCTGACAAAGTGATTCCAGTTCAACCCCAAGATGTTATTATTTTAGAGGGAATCTTAGTACTTGAGGACGAGCGGCTACGGAATTTAATGGACATCAAGTTGTACGTTGATACAGATGCTGATTTAAGAATAATCCGCCGTTTGACTCGTGATATTAGAGATCGCGGTCGGACATTTGATTCTGTCATTGACCAATACTTAAATGTTGTTCGTCCGATGCATAACCAATTTATTGAGCCTACGAAACGATATGCAGATATTATTATCCCTGAAGGCGGCCATAACCATGTGGCGATTGATTTAATGGTCACAAAAATTCAAACAATTCTTGAACAAAAGTCAATTTTATGAAACAATAGCAAAAGAAAAGTCTAATTAGATGAGAAAGAGAAATGTCCAGCTCCAGCGCCTAGCCCCTCGAGGTCATAAGCCAATCCGTCATGAAGGTTAAAAATCAACCTTCCTGCCGGCTCGACTTATGCTTGTCGGGGCTGATCAAGGCGCTTGCGCTTTTCGTCGTTGCGCGCCCTTTTATTAAAGGACGCGCTACTATCTATTATGCCGGTTGGCATAATATTACATATTTTACATACACAATCTTAATGACTAGAAGGAGTGAGGGTTTTGGCAACAGAAAAAGTATTTCCAATGACACAAGCAGGTAAAGAAAAACTTGTCCAAGAACTTGAATACTTAAAATCAGTGAAACGTAAAGAAGTGGTTGAAAGAATTAAAATCGCGAGAAGTTTCGGGGATTTATCTGAAAACTCTGAGTATGATTCTGCGAAAGAAGAACAGGCTTTTGTTGAAGGGCGTATAACAACTTTAGAAAATATGGTTCGCAATGCGAAGATTATTGCAGAGGCCGCTATGGCGAGTGACTCTGTAACATTAGGAAGTTCCGTTACATTTGTTGAGCTCCCAGATGGGGATGAAGAAACGTATTCCATTGTTGGAAGCGCTGAAGCTGATCCATTTGAAGGGAAGATATCAAACGATTCACCAATCGCCAAAAGCCTTTTAGGTAAAAAAGTAGGCGACCAAGTTTCGGTTCAAACTCCCGGCGGTGAAATGAGCGTCCGTATCGTCAGCATTAAATAATCGAAATTATAACTATTCTTTTGAATATTGTTTGAAATAAGAAAACCTCGTCAAAACTTTTGACGAGGTGTTTTTTATGTGGCGAAGACGAGCCATTGGGTGGCTTATTATTTCTATTACAGGTTTGTTGTTACTTTTAGTACGTTTAATGCAAATTCAGTTAATTGAGACAGAAACCTTTTCTAAACATAACGTAAATTTACTCGAAGAAAGTGTCAAACAAAGAACTCAAGAACTGGTAATTGATAATGGCAGAGGTAACTTTCTTGACCGAAATGGTGCAATGCTCACACATAAAAAGGTGGCAGTTCTCGTCCTTTTTCCCTTTTTAAAAAAAATGGATTGGGAGGCCGACAAGGTTTCAAGTATTTCTGGAATACCAATAACTGTCCTTAAGATGGCTGTGGAAGGGGCAAAAAAGCCTTTTGCCTATGGTGACCCTGAACCATATGAACTTACTAGTTCACAAATGGAAAGAATCAATAGCTTAAAAATACCTGGTGTATTTGCGATAGAAAAAAAGTTTGAACGTGCCCATGTACCAGCGGAACAGTTGCTTGGGATGACAGGTGAAAATTCTAAAGAGTTAAAGAAGCGATATCCGAGTAAGGAATTGTCGGAGAAAACCTTAATTGGCGTGTCAGGGCTGGAAGAAAGTTTTGATGAATTCCTGCTCCCTGAAGGTAAATCAAAGCTGGTTTATCATGTAGACGGCGGTGGTGCACCGCTTTTTGGAATTAATGTAAGATATGTGGATCCGGCAAATCCGTTTTATCCTGTCAATATTCGGACAACCCTGGATAGGACACTTCAGCAAACAGCGGAGAATTTAGTTGACCACTATCAGATAAAAAAAGGGGGCTTGGTTCTCTTTAATATTCAGGATAATAGCGTGTTGTCACTTGTTTCGCGGCCAACGATTAATAAAAATGACCCCTACAATGGTGCTGGAATGACAAATATGATGTTGAAACAACAGATAATGGGCTCAGTTTTCAAAACGGTTGTAGCGGCTGCGGCCATAGACCATAATCTTGATGACCCGAAGCGTCTATTTGATTGCAGTAAGAAAATCAATGGTAAACCAGAGTTAAAATACAATTATGGAATGTTGGATTTCACGAATAGCTTTGCAAGGAGTTGTAATCGTACCTTTGGAGAGCTAGCTAGTGAATTACAAAAAATGAATCCCAACCTTTTAGAAGATTATGCAGAAAAATTGTCGCTTACCGGTTCGGTTGGCTGGCAGGGGGATATCTATCATACGAATGATTTTAAACAGCTCGCGGATGAGGACAAAGGAAGAGTGTTTCTTTCTGAGGACGCAAGGAAGGACGCTAATTTCGCCGCGATGTCCGGGATTGGACAACATGAAGTACGGGCTACCCCTTTAGCCGTCGCTAATATGATGGCGACGATCGCAAGGGGTGGTGAAAAAGAGATGGTTAGGGCCGTATCAAAAATTGAATACAAAAACGGTACGACAATGGTCAATTTTCCGGAGCAAAGCTTAAAGGGAGATACCATTTCTCCCTATACCGCGATGAAGCTGCAAAAGTTATTGCGGGAAGTTGTCTTGAACCCGAACGGCACAGGAAGATGGTTTAAGGACTTGCCTTATGAGGTAGCAGGAAAATCAGGCACAGCGGAAACAGGAAAATATGAAGCAGGCAGGCAGTTGCATAATAAATGGTTCGCTGGTTATTTTCCTTACGAGAATCCCAAATATGTACTTGTGGCAGTGAATTTGGATGTACTAGATTCAGAGGGCGGGGTAAATTTGTTGTTTGCTGATATGGTTAAAATGCTGTATGAAAAAGATAATGGGATGCAATAGGTAATGGTTTTTCCTTCAAGTTCTCATAAAATCATGTTAGAATATTGAGAGTCTATAAATGTCTGGCTCCTTGTACCAAGGGGAGCTTCCGTATTTTATTTTAGGAGGGAATTAATTTGACTAATAATTTGAATTCTAATTCGCGTTCAGGTTACCGCTCAAAAAGAAAAAAGACCAATATCGTCTTAAATAGTTTAATCATCGTTGTGCTCTTACTAATTATTTTTGTCGCATATAATATCTTTGCTACTGGAAATGACAATGCATCACCAAAAAAGGAAAGTACAAAAACAGAGCAAAAGGAAAATAAAGATGAACAAAAAGAGTCTAAAACTGTCACTACAAATAACGATGACAGTGTAACTGATCCTTCTGCCGAAGAAGAAGAACTAAGTGAAGATGCGGCGACATCAGAGGATTCTTCCACATCTGAGGAAACTTCGACACCAGAGAAAGCAGATGAATCACAGGCTGTCGTGACAGAGGGAGACGGCAATTCGAATGTGATAAAAGCAACTGAAAATCCTGCTTGGCAGCCTGTTGGTACATCGCAATCAGGTGAGCATACTCCAGTTTATGACGAGTCTTCGGCTGACTGGCAAGAAATGTTGAATGCCATTTCTTATGCAACTGGTTTAGACAAAGGTAATATGACCGTTTATTGGCTGGGAAGAGATAGGTCTACCACAAATGGCTCATTTGGAACCGTCGCTTCAAAAGATAAACAGCAAAAGTTTAATGTATATCTCCAATGGGTTGATGGTCAAGGTTGGAAACCTACCAAGGTGGAAGAACTGGCTGAATTAAATCAGTAATCGATATTGAAAAAACCTCTCGAAATCTCGAGAGGTTTTTTGCGCATTTTAGACATTTCGAGGCATTCTCACAACGAAAATATTGACGAATTTGCAAAATATGATAAGTTGGGAACAGGTTTTTCACGAACCCATAGTATACTCATAGGATTGATGTATTCAATTAGGAGTGAATAGGTAAGAAGGTGCAGCACATTGTAGCATGCTCATTACAAAAGCGGTAGAATAGTGTTTGCGGATACAATGTATGGTTCCGAGGAAGATTATAAGCAGTAAATCTGATAATAATTATGAATACAAGAAAGAGGTCACAGTATGAAAATCGCAATCATTGGAGCAATGGAAGAAGAAGTAACTTTACTTAGAGACAATATCGACAATCAAACACAGGAAACTATAGCAGGCTGTGAATTTACCTTTGGAAAAATGCATGGAGTGGATGTCATTCTGCTTCGTTCTGGAATTGGTAAGGTCAACGCTGCCATGTCATCTACTATTCTGCTTGAAAAATATAAGCCTGATTGCATCATCAATACAGGGTCTGCTGGTGGCTTTAATCCTGCACTAAATGTAGGTGATGCCGTTATTTCAACGGAGGTTCGCCATCATGATGTAGATGTAACTGCTTTTGGTTATGAATATGGCCAGGTTCCGCAGTTGCCAGCTGCCTTTATAGCGGACACTAAATTAATTACAGTCGCAGAAGTAGCAGCATCAGAACTTGAAAACTTCCAAATTGTCAAAGGCCTAATAGTCACTGGAGATTCTTTTATGGAGGACCCTGTACGTGTCGATTTTGTCCGGTCAAAATTTCATGACCTGCAAGCCGTCGAAATGGAAGCAGCAGCAATCGCACAAGTGGCTCATCGTTTTGGCGTACCTTTTGTCATTATTCGCTCACTTTCTGATATTGCTGGAAAAGAATCTGAAGTTTCTTTTGACCAATTTATCGATAAAGCGGCAACTAATTCTGCGACATTGGTTATGAAAATGGTGGCAGCTTTACGATAGTTAGAAGAGGTGAAAAAATGAAGGTTTACAAAAATGTACATGAACTAATTGGGCATACACCTATTGTTGAAATTACACAATTTCCTTTGTCTGAGGGAGTTCGTATTTTTGCAAAACTAGAATTTATGAACCCTGGAGGCAGTGTAAAAGACCGCCTTGGGATCGAACTATTAAACGAAGCTTTTTCAAGTGGGAAATTGCAGGCGAGCGGAACCGTTATTGAGCCAACTGCAGGGAATACCGGGATTGGCCTAGCGCTAGCGGCTATAAATAAAGGAATTCAAGTAATATTATGTGTTCCGGAAAAATTTAGTATCGAAAAGCAAGAGCTGATGAAAGCACTAGGGGCCAAAATCGTTCACACGCCAACAGAAATGGGGATGAAGGGCGCGATTGCAAAGGCTGAGGAGCTTCTAAAAGAAATTCCAGGGTCTTATTGCCCGCAGCAATTTGCCAACCCTGCTAACCCCGCTACGTATTATAAAACGCTTGGCCCTGAACTCTGGGATCAAATGGACGGTCAAATTGATATTTTTGTTGCTGGCGCAGGTACAGGCGGAACATTTATGGGGACTGCTCGGTATTTAAAGGACCATAAAAAAGCAGTTAAAACGGTTATCGTTGAACCGGAAGGATCGATCCTAAATGGCGGGGAATCTGGTCCGCATCGGACCGAAGGCATCGGAATGGAATTCTTGCCAGGGTATATGGACCCGGACTACTTTGATGCAATCCATACTGTTCCGGATGCGACAGCCTTTAACCATGTAAAGGAATTAGTTGTAAAGGAAGGACTTCTAGTCGGCAGTTCTTCTGGCGCCGCTTTTTATGCTGCACTTAAAGAGGCAGAAAAGGCAATGCCTGGAGCAAATATTGTGGTTATTTTTCCAGACGGCAGTGAGCGTTACTTAAGTAAGAAGATTTTTGAAGGAGGGATTTAGCATGAAAAGAAAAACGCAATTAATTCATGGAGGCATTAGTAACGATCCAGCTACTGGTGCAGTTACCTTTCCTATTTATCAAGTGAGTACATTTAAGCAAGAAGGTGTCGGCGGGCATAAAGGCTTCGAATATTCACGAACAGGAAATCCGACCAGACATGCGCTTGAGGAATTGATCAAAGAGCTTGAAGGAGGCAAAGCTGGATTTGCCTTTGGCTCTGGAATGGCAGCCATGACAGCTGTGATGATGCTGTTTAACAGTGGGGATCATGTGATCTTAACTGATGATGTTTACGGCGGTTCGTTTCGGGTAATGACGAAAGTATTGAATCGATTGGGAATTGACTCTACCTTTGTGGATACAAGTAAATCTGAAACGATATTAAGCGCGATTCGACCAAATACAAGAGCCATTCATTTAGAAACACCTACAAACCCGCTTCTAAAGATTACTGATATTGAAGCTGTCGCAAAGCTTGCAAAAGAACATAATCTTTTAACTATTGTTGATAACACATTTTCGACGCCATATTGGCAAAACCCTATCGAACTTGGGGCGGATATTGTCTTGCATAGTGCCACAAAATACCTTGGCGGGCACAGTGATGTAGTCGCAGGTTTAGCTGTGGTAAATAGTGAAAAGCTTGCTGAGGAGCTCCATTTTGTTCAAAATTCTACCGGTGGGATCTTGGGACCGCAGGATTCATGGCTGTTAATTCGCGGAATTAGAACACTCGGAATACGCTTGGAAGAGATGGAAGCAAATACGAAAGCAATTGTGGAATTCCTCCAAGGGCACACAAATGTAAAAAAAGTTTACTACCCTGGAATTGAAACACATCCGAATCATCAGATCGCTAAAAAACAAACGAGAGGATTTGGCGGTATGGTTTCGTTTGATGTCGGGAGTGCCGAAAATGCAGACAAATTACTTAGTAAAGTGAAATATTTTACCTTGGCAGAAAGCCTTGGAGCAGTTGAAAGTTTAATCTCAGTACCAGCAAGGATGACCCATGCGTCAATTCCAGCAGAGCGCCGAGCTGAACTAGGGATTACCGATGGTCTAGTAAGAATCTCAGTAGGCCTAGAAGACGTAGAAGACCTCATTGAAGATCTCGAGAATGCATTAAATTCATAAAAGGATGGGTGTCAGGCACCATGTGAAAAATTCACATGGTGCCTGACACCTTTTTGGGCATTTGAATTAATTTAAAAAAGTTTCCATAAAAAGGTTTACAAAGTATTTGTGTATGGATATAATTACCGTAGTAAGTAAAAAATTCCAAAAAGGAGGTCGAGGAAAATGATGTTTACATTAACTGGAGCGATTGCGTTAAACGGTATGGTATCAGCAACTGGAATGATTGTAACAATTGAATATGAATATCAAACATTCGACCAGTCTGGAATGGATTGCTTAATTTTAAATTAAGTTACAATACATATCCATGCCGCAGGGAGAATGACGCCTTGCGGTATTTTTGTGCCTAAAAAACCAGAGTCGCAGGGATACTCTTCTGCGGCCTTTTTGTGCCCTTTTTACGAGCATTTTGGATATGTAAAGCATAAATTGAATCTGTTGCGATTTCACTACAAATAATTACTTAAAGGAGGTGGTTAGTCATGACCCTAAATATATTCTTTTTTTCAATTACGATTAAGAAACGAAAAGTAAGCACGGAAGAAGCTATTCATCAAGAAATGGTTGAGAAGCTCTACGAACAAAACAAAGATCGTCAAGCATCAATGTACCGTGGGATGTAATTAGAAAAAAATTTGCTGAGAAGAAAGGTGGTTTTAAATATGTTGTTTTTACTAATGCAAGGTCGTGGCGCTAGTCTCTGGGTTTCGAAGGATACCACCTAGCTATTCATAAAAATTAGGAGGTAACAATCATGCCGCTGCATATCTTATTATTGTCGCTATTCTTTATACCAAAGAAAAAAGGGTCATAATGATATCATATTAAAATCGAATTGCTAATAGCCGAAAGTGTTTGATAACAAAATCTCCACAATTCCTTAAGCTAGTTACTGTGAAAATATGATAAATTCAAATTAGAAAGAACAGGATCTATCTAAGGGGTGGAGAGTATGTTCATGGTTGTGATGGCTATCGTCATTACTTCGGCAATCGGCTGCGTTATTTCAGCTGAAATTAGTGTTGAATAGAAAGTAAGCATCGACCAAAATATTCGGTCGATGCTTTTTTTCATCTTATTTATCTTCAGTCAAAGCCAAGAATTCATTAATATCATCAAGACAAATACGGACTGCCTTCTCCCAAAAGTCAGGTTGCGTCAAATCTACTTGTAAATGTTTCTCCGCTAGGTCCTCGACCGACATTGAGGCTGTATCCTTTAACAAGGCAATGTACTTATCTTCATAGCCCCTGCCTTCCTCAAGAGCCTGAGCATAGATACCAAGTGAAAAAAGATAACCAAATGTATATGGGAAGTTATAGAATGGAACACCGGTTATAAAGAAGTGGAGCTTCGAAGCCCAGAATAACGGATGATATTCTTCCAAAGCATTGCTATATGCCTCTTTTTGTGCGGCAAGCATCAATTCATTTAACCGTTCCACTTCAACAGGACCTTGCTTTCTTTCTTCATAAAAACGCGTTTCAAACAAGAAACGGGCATGTATATTCATTAATAGCGCAACCGTTCTTTGAATTTTATCATCTAATAAAACGAGCTTTTCTTCTTCGTCCTTCGCATTCTTCACTGCCGCGTCAGCTACAATCATTTCCGCAAAGGTTGAGGCGGTTTCAGCAACGTTCATCGCATAATTGCGATTGAGATGATGAACACCCTTCATTGCGAATGTATGGAATCCGTGTCCCAGTTCATGTGCAAGGGTTGAGACGTTAGATGGAGTGCCTGAATAAGTCATGAAAATACGGGATTGATTACTTTCAGGGAAGAAAGTACAAAAGCCGCCAGGTGCTTTTCCAGGGCGATCTTCTCCTTCGATCCATTGTTCTTTAAACGCCTTCTGGGCAAATGAAGCCATTTTCTCACCAAAGATAGCAAAGTTCTGTTCGATAAATTCAGCACCTTCTTGATAAGAAACCTTTGAGGCTGTTTTTCCATATGGAGCATCTAAATCATACCAACTTAATTTTTCAAGTCCTAACAGCGTAGCTTTACGCTCTAGGTATTTAACCAGCATTTGTTTATTTTCCGAAATAACTGTCCACATTGTTTCCAGCGTTCTCTTTTCCATGCGGTTAATACTAAGCGGTTCCTTCAAAACATCCTCCCAGCCACGCTTTTTGTAGACACTTAAACGGAAACCAGAAAGATGATTAAGTGTTTTAGCCAAGATGTCTGCTTGATCTCCCCAAGCTTTTTCCCAATTTTCAAAAATAGCTGTTCGAATTTCCCTGTCTGGGCTGGAAAATTTGTTGAAAGCCTGCCCGACAGAGAGTAGTTTCTCTTTGCCATTTTCGTTAAACGAGATTTTAATTTTTCCTACGATTAAATCATACAGTTGACCCCAGCTATGGTAACCGTCCACACCAAGGGCGCTGATAATAGCTTCTTCTTCTTTAGAGAGCTTATCTTTTGCACGATCTCGTCGTTCATTTAATATGTAAGAGAGCACTTTGAGTTTTTCATCTGCTAACAACTGTACCCAAACGTCATCGTTGATTGTTGTTAATAAGCTATCAAATCTACTAAGAGCAGTTTGGAAAGCAGCACTTAAACTGGTCACTCTTGCTTCCAGGTTAGATGCTTTCTTGTCTTCGGTATTTTGTGCCTGCAAACATCCAACAAAGGCACCGGCTTGACGAAGCTTTTTGGCGGCATGCTCAAAGTCTTCAAGTAACTCTTGTAGGAATTTTGAATCTTCGGTTGTATTGAGTGGAGTCCAACTGCTAGCTTTTGCTTGGAAAAGATCAATTAACTCTGAAGTAAGGGTTAAGTGGTCTGCAAATTCTTTGGAATCACTGCCGCCTTTAAAAATTATTTCTAGGTCCCACACATCCGAATATGGAGTGGCTGTCATTCTATGTACCTCCTTTATTTTTGTACTTTCATTATTATATAGTTATTTTTCTAAAAATTCTATACACTACGCTTTCCGAAGGATGGGATGCAAAAGGGAATAAAAAAGTAATTCACCTAATCTTCAAATTTGTTTTTCAACCGTATGTAGTATAATTTAATCCTAGATCTAATATGCGGGAGAGGAAACTAGTGAAAAAAATACTACTCGTTGATGATGAAACAAGAATGTTAGATTTACTTTCTCTTTATTTAACTCCCAAAGGGTATAACTGCATTAAAATGTCTTCCGCTCTCAAGGCAATTTGTTATTTGGAAAAGAAGAAAGCAGATATAATCTTGTTAGATGTTATGATGCCCGAAATGGACGGGTGGGAAGCATGTAAGGAGATTCGAAAAAACTGGGACATCCCGATCATTATGCTAACCGCACGCAGTGAAAAAAATGATATTGTTAAAGGCCTAAAAATGGGTGCTGATGATTATATTTCTAAACCATTCGACGAAGAGGAGTTAACTGCTCGTATAGACGCTGTCCTAAGAAGACAAGCAGGTCATCCAGCATTCATTGACTTTAATGGTCTTTCATTAAACGAGGATTCTTTTGATGTTTCATACAAGAATCGGCATATACCTGTCACACCAAAGGAATTTTCTTTATTAGCGCTTTTACTGAAGAATCATAACAAAGTGTTTACCCGGGAACATCTTTTGACGACGATATGGGGTTATGCCGCTCCAACAGAAGACCGGACGATTGATTCCCATGTTCGGAATTTACGGGATAAATTACGGAAAACAGGATTTCCTGTTGACGATTATTTGACAACCGTATGGGGACTGGGGTATAAGTGGATGGATAAGGATTCATAAATGAATACCTCATAGTTTAATATGGAGGGAAAAAAGTGAAGATTACAATGAAAGTCTATCTTGCTATTTTGACAGGAATCATGCTGATTTTGGCCTCAGGCTGCACAAATAAAAGCCAAGAACAGAAACCTGAAAAGGAAAAGATAGCAAAAGTAAACTTTGATATTATCCAGGCGAAATCATTAAAAGTAGGTCAGATTCTTGGTATTGGCTATCCAGGAAATGATTTTGCTTTGTACGTAGCTACAGATGACGGCCTAAAAATGTATAATGGTTCTGAATGGTATGAAACAACAACGAACCAACATGATTACTTTGGCTTTCAAGCGATAAGTGCTGGTTTTATCGCAAGCGGTCAACCTCAAAAAGGATCGGGTCTTAAGGACCCACTCGGTGTAATTCAGAGTGTTGATAAAGGACTAACCCTCAAGAAATTATCCTTTTATAATCAGTCGCTGTTCCATTTCGTGGGTGCAAGTTTTTCAGGAAAGGGTCTTTATGTAATTAACGAAGAACCTAATGGAAAACTGGGTCAAGGCGTGAATTATTCTCTGGACAATGGAGCGACGTGGAAAAAAAGTGCATTAAAGGATTTTAACGCTGATTCATTTGGGATGATTGCGGTTCATCCGAAAAATGGCAATATCATCGCGATGTCGACAAGGTCTGGTATTTTTTATTCGACCGACAATGGGAACACCATGAAGCAGATTACAGATCCATTTATGGTTACGGCACTTACATTTAGTGGAGACTCGATTTTATTTTCAAGTGTGGAAGACGAAAAAGTACTATTAAAAACAATCAATCCTGCAACTGGAGAAGAAAAGAATATCGCTTTCCCATTCCTTGATTATGATAATCCAATTACTTATTTAGCGATTAATCCAAGAGATCCGAACCAAATCGCCTTCACTACTTATAAGAATGATGTATATGAATCTATTGATGGTGGAATGAAGTGGAATAATCCTTTACAAAATGGAAAAACAGAGCTGAAATAATCTTTAGCTCTGTTTTTTTAGGTTACTTTTTCTTCTTCTCTTTTTCGGCTCGATAAAATTCATGGAACATTTTCATTAAGGCGCGTTTTTCAATCCTTGAAACATAACTTCGTGATATTCCTAATTCTTTGGCAATCTCCCGTTGTGTTTTTTCTTTTTGTAGGTCAAGACCAAATCGCCCGATGATTACTTCCTTTTCTCGGTCATCCAGCACTTCAATATATTGTTTCACTTTCTCCAGCTCCATGTTCAGCTGAATCGTATCAATCACATCTTCTGATTCTGATTTAAGCACATCGATTAATGATATTTCGTTTCCTTCCTTATCTTGACCAATTGGATCATGCAAGGAAACATCTTTTTTTGTTTTCTTAAGAGCTCGTAAATGCATTAAAATTTCATTCTCAATACAACGTGCGGCATAGGTGGCGAGCTTTGTTCCTTTCCCCTCGGAGTAACTCTCAATCGCCTTAATTAACCCAATGGTTCCGATTGATATTAAATCTTCCGAATCCTCCCCAGTGTTTTCGAATTTTTTTACTATATGCGCGACCAATCTTAGGTTGTGTTCAATTAACATATTGCGCGCATGGGAATCTCCCTCTGCCATCAATCGAAGATATTTTCTTTCTTCTGCGGCAGATAGGGGTTGAGGAAAGGCATTATTTTTTACATAGGAAACAAGAAATAAGAATTCCTTCATTAAATATCCGAGAGCTGTTAAGATTCCAGACATCCACATCTACCCCCGTCTTTTTTGGCTTATTCGCCTATTATTAATTCCTATGAAGGAAAAGGGAAATTGTGTCTGTCCATAAACTTTTTTATTTAAGTAGGAATTTTTTAGAAAAAAAAGCATCAACCATGGACTGATTGATGCTTTCTTGCTGTTTCTATACTTTTTTCAGTTTAAATGGACTGACCATTAGGAATGATAGAATGATGATGATAAATAAGAATGTTTGGGAAGGGATATAGGGAATGGCTAAAAAGCTTAAGGTAGCCAAGCATCCTGCTGCTGTAATTGGTAGACCAGTAAAATAGCCATTGCTTTCCGTTATATTGAAGCGTGCTAATCTGAAGGCGCCACAACCGATGTAGAAAACTGTAAAAAATGAACCCGGTCCGCCAAATTCATGTAAAATTCCTTGATATAGTAATAGTGCAGGTGCCACGCCAAATGATATAATATCACTCATGGAATCCAATTGTTTTCCTAACTCGGACTCAATATTAAATTTTCGTGCAATCATGCCGTCAAAACGATCGGCCAATGCGGCAATAAAAATTAACAGCAGGCTTAATCTCAAATTCCCATGAAATCCGAATACAATGGCAAAACCGCCCAATGATAAGTTTGTTAAAGTGATAACATTAGCTGTTTGTGATTTAAGTTTTTTTATTGTTTGATCTAGTACGTCTAATAAAAACATGCTCCACACCACTCCTTTCTTACAAGCCGGAAGGTAAATAATTTCTTACATTCATTCTATATTATTTAATTTTAAGCGTTTTATGTCTTTTCGTAAAGAGTATTTTTACACTATTTGGGGGTAGTTAGATGATCCAAGGCTTTTATCGTCTATTGATTGAGTTAACAAATGGAAGGTGGACATCAGGAATTTTAAGAAGGTTTGCTCGTTCAAATGTCAGTCGTTTCGTGGTACCATCCTTTGCAAAGATTTATCATTTAAATCAAGAAGAAATGGAGAAGAGCTTGTCAGAATATCCTACTCTTCATGATTTATTTGTCAGGACATTGAAGAAGGATGCAAGAGAAATTGATAAAGGTGAGAATTCGGTTGTCAGTCCGGTGGATGCGGTTATCGAAGATGTGGGTCCGATTAAAGAGACGAGTGATATTCATGTCAAAGGAAAGACGTATTCAATTGAAGAAATGCTGGGAAATCCACAACTGTTAGCCAAGTATTTGAATGGTACATACATGATTCTTTATTTAAGCCCAAGTCATTATCATCGTATTCACAGCCCTGTCAATGGAATCGTCACCGAACAATGGACGCTTGGTTCAAAATCATATCCAGTCAATAAGCTGGGGCTAAAATATGGGGTTAGAACACTCGCCAAGAATTATCGAGTTATAACTGAAGTGAAAACGGATTATGGGCATGTTGCAATTGTGAAGGTTGGGGCTATGTTTGTTAATTCAATTGAAACCACACACAAGGGATCAGAATTAGTGAAGGGCGGCGAAATGGCTTATTTTAGTTTTGGTTCGACCGTAGTCCTGTTATTCGAAAAAGATATTTTTCAAATGGATTCAAACGTTCAGACACCTAAGGACATTAAGGTTGGAGAAAAACTTGGGGTTTTGAGAAATCAGTAACGAAAAACAGTCTCAGCGACTTGGGCTTGAGTTGAGGCTAGACAAAAAGAAAAGCCCTAATAGGGCAATTGTTAATTTTATGACGACATTTTTATTTTATGGTATAAGGAGCGTCTGAGCATTTCTGACTCAATAAGTCCAATAAAATCAGGGCTTAAGTTTAATTCTCTTGCTTTAAAATATGACTCAATTAATAATTCATCTGACAGTTTCCGCACGGCAGAATCCACCTCCGATTTGAAAATAAATAGTTCTAATATATGAATCATTAGCATAAAATGGTATGTTCAATTGGTGTACCCTAAATCTACCAAATTTATTCCTATAGAACAATCGTTCTAACTATCCACAGGTTATGGTGGATAACTTGTGATTACTTTGTTTATAAAATGATGAAATGTGTATGATTCAATGGGTATAATGTTAATAACTTTATCCACAACGGTGTGAAATGAAGATATTTGTCGAAAAATATTTTATTACTTTTTTAATTTTATCCTATTTTAGAAAGATTTAGGTGCTCTTATAAAAAGCAATAATATTTTAAAATCATGTATTATCAGTTTTTGATGAATAATAAGACTATAAACAAATTACATTTAATCTTTGAAACAAAGGTTAAAATTGGTTATGATTGTACAAGAAAAAAATATTGAACGATTATATTTAGAATTCAATGAGGTGTAAGCTTAGTGCTAAAACAATTTTTACCGAATGAACATGTTAAAAGCATCCTTGATATATCCGCTGAACAGTTGAATGCAAAAGGGATTAAGGGGATCATTACTGATTTGGATAATACGTTAGTGGAATGGGATCGCCCCAATGCCACTCCTCAATTAATCAAATGGTTTGATGAAATTCGAAAACATAATATCCTCGTGACAATTGTTTCTAATAATAATGAAGAACGTGTCAAAGCCTTTTCTGATCCTTTAAAAATCCCCTTTATTTTTAGGGCTAGGAAGCCGTTTGCCATTGCCTTTCACAAGGCCATTTCACAAATGGGAATTAAAAAAGAAGAGGCAGTGGTAATTGGAGATCAGTTACTGACAGATGTACTTGGCGGGAACCGGGGTGGTTTTCATACGATCCTGGTTGTCCCTGTTGCACAGACTGACGGATTTTTTACAAAATTTAACCGCTTTGCCGAGAGAAGAATTTTAAATTGGTTTCGAAAAAAAGGTATGCTTCAATGGGAGGATTAATGTGTGAGTGAACATCAACATATTTGTATGGGTTGTGGAGTAAAGGTCCAAACAGAATACCCAGAGGAACTAGGATACGCCCCAACATCGGCATTGGAAAAAGAAATGATTATTTGCCAGCGATGTTTTCGTCTTAAGCACTATAATGAGGTTCAGGATGTTAGCTTAACCGACGATGATTTTTTAAAAATATTAAATGAAATGGGAAAGTCAGATGCCTTAATCGTGATGATTGTTGACATTTTTGATTTTAATGGCAGCTGGCTTCCAGGTTTACACCGTTTTGTAGGAAGCAATAAAGTGCTTCTTGTTGGAAATAAGGTGGATTTATTGCCTAAATCTGTGAAGCATAGTAAGCTAATTCACTGGATGAAGCATGAAGCCAAAGAACTGGGGTTAAAGCCAGAAGATGTATTCCTTGTAAGTGCTGCGAAAGGCTTATTTGTTAAGGAAACGGCGGCGGCCATTGATGAACACCGAAATGGTAAAGACGTCTATGTGGTTGGGTGTACTAATGTTGGGAAATCTACGTTTATCAATCGAATCATTAAAGAAGTAACAGGAGAATCCGATGTTATTACCACCTCCCATTTTCCGGGAACGACGTTGGATATTATCAAAATTCCACTTGATGATGAAAAATCATTAATTGATTCGCCAGGTATTATCAACCATCATCAAATGGCGCATTATGTTGATAAGAGGGATTTAAAAATTATCACCCCCAAAAAAGAAATCAAGCCAAAAGTGTTTCAATTGAATGAAGGACAATCCTTATTCTTTGGCGGACTGGCCCGCTTTGATTATATTAGTGGCGGCCGAAGATCCTTTGTTTGTTATGTTTCCAATGAATTGAATATTCACAGGACCAAAATCGAGAATGCGGACGAACTCTATGAAAAGCATGTGGGGGAAATGTTGACACCGCCTCGTATGGAACAATTAGAATCTTTTCCTGAGCTTGTGAAACAGGAATTTATTGTGAAAGAAGCAAAAACGGATATCGTTTTCTCAGGACTTGGTTGGATTACCGTAAATGAGGCGGGTGCAAAAGTAGCTGCCTATGTACCAAAAGGTGTACAAGCATTAATTCGAAAATCCTTAATATAAATAGATATCTTTAAGGTCAGGTTTTCACGTGCTGACATGGGTGGGGGGAATTCAGATGAAGAAATTATTTGCTGTTTTGGGGAATCCAATCGGACATAGTATGTCTCCGGTTATGATCAATGATTTATTTTCATTTTATAACATCGATGCAGCCTATCTGCCATTTCAAGTTAAGGAAGTGGATTTACAGGATGCTGTCAAGGGATTAAAAGCGCTGGGCGTCAGTGGATTTAATGTAACTGTACCGCATAAAAGTAAAATTATTCCCTTTCTGGATGGCATAGATGAATTGGCCGCGAACATCGGGGCGGTGAATACCGTTGTAAATGAAAACGGTCAACTAATTGGCTATAACACAGATGGCCCTGGTTTTCTAAAAGGCTTAAATGCTTTTCTGCCTAAAATAACAGACCAAAAGGTTCTGATTATTGGAGCAGGCGGGGCTGCGAGAGCCATCTATTTAACTTTGGCAAAGGAAAATCCGCTCGTCTTGAACATTGCCAATCGCACGATAGAGAAAGCCTGGGAACTAATCAAAGAATGTCCTTATTCAGTTTTTTCTAGTGCTTGTTCGTTTGAAGAGGCAAGTGAATCATTAGGGGAATATGATTTAGTTATTCAAACGACACTGATTGGCATGTCCCCAAAAATTAATGAGCAGCCATTCCCGCTAAATAAAATAAAGAATCAAACCGTCTTTTGTGATATCATATACAATCCGCTTGAAACGCAATTTTTACAAGAAGCGAGTCTTAATGGAGCAAGCATCCAAAACGGGATAGATATGTTTGTATATCAGGG
This sequence comes from Bacillus sp. ISL-7, assembly GCF_018613065.1. The sequence goes on from NZ_JAGGQW010000021.1 coordinate 31,315, forward strand.
AGCACTTGCTTTTGAAAAATGGACAGGAATTTTCCCTGATGTGGAAAGAATGAGAGATAATGTGTTAAAACAATTAGGAGGAAGAACATGTTAACAGGTAAGCAAAAAAGTTTTTTACGTTCAAAGGCGCACCACCTAGATCCGATATTTCAAGTAGGTAAAGGTGGAGTAAACGAAAATATGATTAAACAAGTTGCTGATGCACTCGAAGCAAGAGAGCTATTTAAAGTCAGCATTTTGCAAAATTGTGAAGAAGATAAAGCGGCCGTTGCTGAGCAGTTAGCTGAAGGTACGGGTGCAGAAATTGTTCAACTTATCGGAAATACCATTGTCCTTTATAAAGAGTCTGTGGAAAAGAAAACAATTAAACTTCCATAATTGAAAGTATAAGGAGGCGATCGCATGTTGAAGGTGGGAATATTGGGAGGAACTTTTGATCCTCCGCATTATGGACATCTTTTAATTGCAAATGAGGTTCTTTCCACTCTTCAGCTTGATGAAATTTGGTTTATGCCAAACCAAGAGCCTCCCCATAAGAGAAAATCAGAATCGATTAAAAATGAAGATCGCCTGCAAATGCTGGAATTAGCAATCGGTGGAAATGCTGCTTTTCGAGTGGAAACGATTGAACTTCATAGGCAAGGCCCTTCTTATACAGTTGATACCATGAAAATGATTAATGACCAGTATCCTGACCATCAGTTTTTCTTTATTATTGGGGCGGATATGATTGAATACCTGCCGAAATGGCATAAAATTGATGAACTTATTAAACTTGTCCAATTTGTTGGAGTTGAAAGACCGACGTATAGCAGTCAGACAGACTACCCTATCCTTTATGTAGATGTTCCGGCACTGGATGTGTCATCTAGTATGATTAGGGATAGGGTGAAAAACGGAAAGACAGTTCGTTATCTACTTCCTGACCCGGTCGTTCAATATATCGAGGAGAAGCATTTATATGGAACGTGAAGAGGCGTTAAAGCTTGTAAAGGAACAATTAACCGATCATCGCTATCAGCATACTTTGGGAGTAATGGAGACAGCGATAGCACTTGCAAAACAATATGGCGGAAATGAACAAAAAGCGGAATTAGCTGCGATTTTTCATGATTATGCAAAATTTCGTCCAAAAGACGAAATGAAGGAAATCATTACTGGTCAAGGATTTCCGCAGGATTTGCTTGAATTTAATTCGGAATTGTGGCATGCACCTGCAGGGGCCTACTTGGTGGAAAAAGAAGCGGGCATCAGCGATCGTGAAGTTTTGGAAGCGATCCGTTATCATACCTCAGGAAGACCAGGAATGACTTTACTGGATAAAATTATTTATTTAGCCGATTACATTGAACCAGGCCGTCATTTTCCAGGTGTGGAAGAGGTACGAGATATGGCTAAAGAAAATTTAGATAAAGCACTAATTAAGGCCATTCAAAATACGATCATGTTTTTATTAAAAAAGAATCAAACAATATACCCTGATACATTCTATACGTACAATGATCTAATCAAAAAACTGGAGGATTGATTAATGGATAATCAAGAACTACTAAAAATTGCTGTTAAAGCAGCGGATGACAAACGTGCTGAAGACATTTTAGCCCTAAATATGAAGGGGATTTCTTTAATTGCTGATTACTTTATCATATGTCACGGAAACTCAGATAAACAAGTACAGGCGATTGCAAAGGAAATGAAAGAAAAAGCCCAAGAACATGGATATGACGTAAAAAGAATAGAGGGTTATGATGAAGCAAGATGGGTGTTGATTGATCTTGGCGATGTTGTTGCCCACGTATTCCATCGTGACGAAAGAAGCTATTACAAATTGGAGCGTCTATGGGGCGATGCGCCGTTGGAAGACATCCACAGTGCGCTAAATACATGAGCTATCAGCAATTTGCCTATCTCTATGATGAGCTGATGAAGGACGCACCATATGATGAGTGGGTCCAGTTTGTCAAAGATAAATGCGTGAACTATAACGTTACTGGCACTCGCTTGCTGGACCTAGCATGTGGGACAGGTGAACTCTCCGTCCGGTTAGCGAAAGACGGCTTTCAAGTAACGGGAGTGGATTTATCTGAGGATATGCTAGCTGTGGCACAGGCGAAGGCCGAGGATGATGGGGTTAGAATTCCGTTTTTTCAGCAGAATATGGCTGACTTAGAGGGCCAGGGGGAATTTGATGTCATCGGTATTTTTTGTGATTCGTTAAATTATCTTCAGAGCGAGCAAGAAGTTATGGCGACCTTTTCAAACGCCTTCCAGCATTTGAGCGATGAAGGAATATTCATTTTTGACGTTCATTCGATTTATAAAATTTCTCATTTATTCATTAATCAAACCTTTGCTTCCAGTGAGGATCATGTCTCATTTATCTGGAATAGCTTCTCTGGAGAAAGTTCGAATAGTGTGGAACATGAGTTAAGCTTTTTTGTTTTGGATGAACGAACAGGAAAGTATGACCGATTTGATGAGATTCATTTTCAACGAACATATCCAGTCCAGCAATATTCAGACTGGTTAGTCGAGACTGGTTTTGAATTGTTGGAGGTTTGTGCTGATTTTAAAGATGCTAAGCCTGCAACACAATCAGAGCGAATCTTTTTTGTAGCGAAAAAAATAAAGAAAGCCATCTAAAAAATAAGATGGCTTTTTATTATGAGAAAAGAAGGAATTTGTCAGTAAATGGCGAAATTAATAATTAGAGAATTGCGTCTCTACTTTATCTAGATCCTCTTTAAATTTTGCCTGCGTAGCCTGAAATAGGTGCCCAAATACGTCTCCGAGCTCGTTATCCAGTACTTTTATACCTTCACCGGTTATCCCGCCCTTTACACATACCTTTTCCTGCAGTGATGAAAGTGTATAATGCCCTTGCTTTAATAATTCACCCAGTCCTACAATCATTTCACTTGCCATAATTGTAGCGGCATCTTCGTCAATTTCTGTCTCTTTAACTGCCGCTTGGATGAAACTTTGGAGAAGATAGCTGAAGAAAGCTGGCCCGCAGCTAACGATATCAGAGGCAGGCCTCGTTATTTTTTCATCAATATGAAACGGCACCCCAATCTTCGTAATTAATTTCTCTACTTTCCTTTTCCAATGGTCTCTGCAATTTTCCCCATAGGTAATCAATGACACCCCAGATAATGCGCGATTTGTAATACTTGGGATTACTCTAACGGCTGAACAGGAAACCTTCTTTTCAATTTGGCTTGTACTGATAGGGCTCGTTATAGAAATGAGACATTTTTCAGGGCTTAAATGTGGTTTAATTTCATCTAGAACTTGAAATACATCTAATGGTTTTACACAAATAAATACCAAGTCGGACTCCGCGGCAACTTCTCTTGGATTCGCTCCAACCCTTAGTTCCCTATATTTATCTTTAAGCACCATAGCTTTTGATTTTGTCCTGTTTGTAATCATGATAGAGGAAGGGGAAATGGCTTTTCCGTCAATCAAGGCCTCCACCAATATTCTCCCCATATTACCGGTACCGATAATGCCTATTTTCATTGTTCCGACCCTCCTTCGCATGCAAGTTTCTTTTATAACCATATGAAAACTGTAAGTGAAATATACCTTTAGAAAGGAAGGATTCAAGTGAAATACTGGTTGATTGAACACAAGATCATTGTTGTAGTTGTTGCGATTATTGCACTCGGTGGATTTTATTTTTTTTATGTCAATGATACCCCTGAGCCTCTTCCCACTAATTCTCTAAGTAGTGAAGAGAAATTTCAAGGGGAAGAGAAGGAAACAGAAAAGACGAAACCTGCAAATCTTCCGGAATTGCCAGAGAAAATAATGGTAGATGTCAAGGGCCAAATCAAACTTCCAGGAGTATACCAAGCAAATACAAGTGAGAGGGTTATTGATGTTATCAGTCGAGCGGGTGGTTTAACGGACAAGGCCGACCAAGGTCAGGTGAATTTTGCCGAGCATGTCCAAGATGAAATGATCATTTACATCCCTGCTAAGGGAGAGGAAGGACTTCCTTCTGCACCCGTAGGCGGCAGCCAAATTACTACCAGCGGTAATCAAAAAGAATTAAAAATTAATATAAATAAGGCCGATGAAACTGAATTGCAAAATCTCCCTGGCATTGGTCCAGCCAAAGCGGCTGCCATTATTGAATATAGGAATACAAATGGCCCTTTCAAAGCGATTGAAGACTTGAAAAATATAAGCGGTATTGGGGACAAAACATTCGAAAAATTTAAAGATTTACTTGCTATATAGTAAATCTCTAATTGACCTATAGGGACAATCACTATTAAACTTAAGTGGAAGAATATAAAAGGGAGTGGGAGAAGTGGAACGAATCTCATGGGATCAATATTTTATGGCACAAAGCCATTTGCTCGCACTAAGAAGCACATGTACTAGGCTGACAGTGGGAGCTACAATTGTAAGGGATAAACGAATTATTGCTGGTGGCTATAATGGATCAATAGCTGGTGGAGACCATTGTATTGATGAAGGTTGCTTCGTGATTGACAATCACTGTGTCAGAACCATACACGCTGAAATGAATGCGCTGCTTCAATGTGCTAAATTTGGTGTCCCGACAGCAGAAGCTGAAATTTATGTCACCCATTTCCCCTGCTTACAATGCTGTAAAGCGATTATCCAAGCGGGTATTAAAACCGTTTATTACGCGGAGGATTATAAAAATCACCCGTATGCAATTGAACTTTTTCAGCAGGCAAATGTTACCATTGAGAAGGTAGAGCTACATGAGTCAGTAATTGATTTACGGAAGGTTAGTCAATAATTCTACGGATTGATGCCGGTTATTTCCGGCTCTTCCGTATTTTGTAATGAAAATACCTAAATGGAGAAGTCAAATGAATGGAAAATATATTTATTTTACAATTGCAGCGTTATTTGGTTTGTTATGTGTTCAATTAATATTTCTTCCTTTTTTCTTATTACAAACCCTGTATCTTTATCTTCTTTATAAATACAAACGATTTATGAAATTTCAACTTGGGCTGGTAGCTGTGTGTTTTTTGACCTTCTTGTTTATCGGTCAACACTCAGTCTCAACCAATAAAACAGTCATCCCCCCATCCACTACCACCTTTAATCTTCAATATACCGAGGACCCAAAAATTGATGGTGACTTATTACAAGTGCAGGCTGCTAATGCACGGTACAAGGAAAAACTCCTCATCCGCTACAAAATCCAATCAGAACAAGAAAAAGATCTATTAAAGACGAAAACCTTTTATCATTGTTTATGCAGGGTGTCAGGCACTCTGGAAAAACCGGCGATTGCCAAAAACCCCAATGCTTTTAATTACCGAATGTATTTATCTAGGAAGAACATTTATTGGATCATAGAGATACAAGAAAACCCATTGCAAACTTGCTCTCCGATGAAACCTTCTCCATTGGAATTGATAAAACAACTTCGATATTCTGGTATTAATTATCTTGAGTCACATTTTCCGATAGAAATCGCTTCACTTTCCGCCGCCTTACTATTTGGTGACAGAAATTTGTTTGACCCGGAAGTTTTAACTGCGTACCAAAAAACCGGTATTGTTCATTTGCTCGCCATTTCTGGACTCCATGTTTCGTTATTAATTGCGATGGTTTTTTATATCGGCATTCGATTCGGACTAACGAGACAGTTTATGATCAATTTTCTTCTCATCATCCTGCCGATTTATGTCATTCTGACAGGCGGTTCACCATCTGTTATTCGCTCAGCGATGATGATTTTCCTCGTGTTACTTACTGTAAAGTTAAGAGCTCGCGTGAGGCTTTTTCCCCTGGATGCTATAAGCATGGCATTTATTTTCTATTTATTTTTTAACCCAATGGTGATTTTTGATGCTGGCTTTCAACTCTCATTCTCAGTGAGTCTGGTGATCATTTTGTCTGCTCCATATATTTTGCAAGGCTATGAAAAGACCATAACGCGTATGCTTGCGACTTCGTTAGTTGCTCAATTAGCTGCACTCCCGTTCTTACTGTATCATTACTTTGAGGTTTCAATGATAGGTATCATCGCCAATATGGTCTATATTCCTCTTTTTTCATTTGTTTACCTCCCAGGATTGTACCTTTTGTTTATCATTCAGTTTATGTTCGGAAAAACTCCGCTTATACTTATTAGTATTTTCAGAACAATCATTAGCCTCTCCAATTATCTTATAGAATATCTTGCTGATTTTACCTTCTTCCGCTTTATCCCTGGAAGACCAAATTGGTTTTTACTCATTATGTATATTTTTATCCTGCTTTTGATTTTTTTTATTTGGGAAACTAAAGCGTATCCGAAAAGGAAGGTCCATCTAATCGTATTGAGTGCTGTGCTGATTATTTTTCAACAAGGCTGGAACTGGTTATATCCATATGGTGAAGTGACCATGATTGATGTTGGCCAAGGGGATAGTATTTTAATTCACCTTGCACATGGTGAAGGAACCTATCTCATTGATACAGGCGGGACAATGAATTATACAGAAGAAAAGTGGAGGGAACGAGCCAGTGCCTTTGAGGTAGGAAGGGATGTAGTGGTTCCCTTTTTAAAAGGACAAGGTATTACCAAGATTGACAAACTAATCTTAACACATGGGGATATGGACCATATTGGGGGGGCATTCTCGATATTAAAAGAGCTTGAAGTAAATCAAATCTTAATGCCTTCTGTAGTCGAGCCATCAACTACTGAACTTGCCATTTTGGAGGAGGCTAAAAAGAAAAATATTGCTGTCATAAAAGTGTCAGAAGGAGACAAGTGGATTAGCGGGGAAAATGAATTTTATATCCTTTCACCTGAAAAGAATTTTGCTGGTGAAAGAAACAGCGGTTCCATTGCCTTTATTGCTCAATTAGGGGGAGTTAGTTGGTTTTTTGGCGGAGATCTTGATCAAGAAGGGGAAGAGAAAATCATAAAAAAATATCCTAATTTAAAGGTTGATGTTTTAAAAGCTGGTCATCATGGGAGTAAAACATCAAGTGCAGAATCTTTTATTAATCAAATTAACCCAAGAATAGCATTAATTTCGGTCGGTGAAAAAAATCGTTTTGGCCACCCACATTCAGAAGTGCTTAACCGATTAAGAAAAACAAATACAGTTATTTTTCGAACCGATCAGCAAGGAGCAATAACCTATAAATTTTATCAAGGAAAAGGAACCATTTCTCCCTATTTACCATAGGATAAAGCATCTCAAGAAAAATTAAAAAAGACTGCACGAATGCAGTCTCCTATATTACTCATATGTAGCCATTCATTATGAACCGATTACTTTAATGACTGTAGCAACAATAAACATTATGGCAAAAAAACCAAAGGAAACCCCAAATCCTACCCCAGAATCAATCGCGTCGTTTCGTTTACTTTGCACATCTTTTTCAAATTCATTCACAGTCTACCCCTCCTATTTCACATATAGTATAAGTCATTCTCAAGAAAAAATCCAGCGTACATCAAAATGCTTTCCTTAACTGACAAGAGTTGTCAAAATAGTGAGACTGATAAAAGGCTACACTAAACTTACACAAGGAACTCCGCCAGACAATAGAATATCCTAGGGCTTCTATTGCAGGCGTTCATTATAGATTGGGAATTAGCACTTATTGATAAGTGCTAATTCCCTTTAAATGCTTGTCAAATTGTCCAAGCTTCTTTACCATATATATGAGTGGGAGAAGGGGAGCGCTGACAAATGGTAGTGGATATTTGGAGAAAAATTAAACAAAAGGAAATTGCTCCTATTTATTTATTATTTGGAACAGAGACATTCTTAATAAATGAAACAAAGCAATTATTACTTAACCATATTTTAAACGAAGAAGAAAAGGATTTTAATTTTGCAAGCTATGATTTAGAGGAAACACCAATTGAGGTTGCAATCGAAGATGCTGAAACCTTTCCTTTTTTAGGAGAAAGAAAAGTTATCTTTTTACATAATCCTGTTTTTTTAACGGCTGAAAAATCAAAAGAAAAGATTGATCATAATTTATCTAGGTTCGAAATGTATTTAAAAGAGCCGGCACCCTACTCAGTATTAGTTATTTCGGCACCATATGAAAAATTGGATGAACGGAAAAAAATAACGAAAGAATTAAAAAGAAATGCTGAAATAGTCGAAGCCAAAAAGTTAAATGAACATGATTTACGAAACTGGGTAAAGAGCAGGGCGAAAAGAAGTGGGATTGAATTTGAACCTGATGCTATTGAACAATTGCTCGCATTGGTTGGAACAAATATGTTTATGATTACAAGTGAAGTGGACAAATTAGCATTATACGCTGCAGATGAAAAAAGAATTGATGTCAGCCTAGTGGAAAAATTAGTTGCTCGTTCACTTGAGCAAAATATTTTTACGCTCATTGAAAAAGTGGTTCAGCGAAAACTCGATGAAGCCTTAAGAATTTATTATGATTTGTTAAAACAAAATGAAGAGCCGATTAAGATTCTGGCATTGTTGGCAGGACAATTTAGGTTAATTTATCAAGTGAAGGAGCTCTCAAGAAGAGGATATGGACAGCAGCAAATATCAGGTTTCTTGAAAACACACCCATTCCGAGTCAAACTTGCTCTCGGTCAAGCTCCTAAATTTACAGATGAAGAATTGGCTAATATAATTGACCTCCTTGCTGAAGCGGACTACCAAATGAAAACAGGAGGCATGAATAAATCTTTATTGATTGAGATGTTTCTATTTCATTTAAAGAAATAAAAAAACGATTCCTGTTCAAGGGAATCGTTTTTTTACGCTCAATTATAGAGCGTTAGTTTTTTTCATTAGACGGGATTTTTTACGAGCAGCAGCATTTTTGTGGATAAGACCTTTTGCAGCAGCCTTGTCTAATTTACTAGCAGCAGTTGCAAATACTTCTTTAGCAGCAGCACCGTCGTTAGTAGAAATAGCAGCTTCTACTTTCTTAACAGCAGTACGCATTGCAGATTTCGCAGTTGTATTTTGAGCATTACGAGCTTCGCTTGTTTTTACACGCTTAATAGCAGATTTAATATTAGGCATTACTTTCACCTCCTACAAAGAATCGAGACACTATATGAACTCGACTTAACATTCATAAAAAATAATTCAGAACATGAAATATTTTATCAAATGGAAGCCTATAATGCAATACTTGTTTCTACGAAGAAGAATATCATTTGCATGTTTTATGTCGGAAAGGGCAAAAATAGGGAATAGTTTCTAGATTTTAGGAAAATTTTGATGGGAGTGAATAATAATGGGTGAGTCGATTGACTTAAGTAAGTACTCTGTTCGAACGGATTTGGCAATTGAAGCAAGGGAAATGGTTCTTACACAGCAGAAAGGAACTGTCGGGCAAGAGAAGGATCTTTCACAAATTGAAGGCGTGATTATTAAGGAAAAAGATGTTGATGACATAAAGATTTCATTAGTTGAAGTGACCAAACAGGGTGAACAACAGCTGGGCAAAAAAGCTGGTAGATATTTAACGGTGGAAGTACAAGGGATTCGTCAGCAAAATACAGAGGTACAGCAAAAGGTGGAAGAAATTTTCGCTAGAGAGTTTGCTTACTTTTTGGAGGGAACTGGGATTAAAAAGACGGATTCATGTCTTGTTGTTGGGCTCGGAAATTGGAATGTAACCCCCGATGCACTTGGACCCATGGTATGTGAAAACTTGTTGGTTACACGTCATCTTTTTCAGCTTCAGCCGGAAAATGTCGAAGAAGGCTATCGTTCCGTAAGTGCACTATCACCTGGTGTTATGGGTTTAACCGGGATTGAGACAAGTGATATCATTTTTGGAGTTGTTGAAAAAACAAAACCTGATTTTGTGATTGCCATTGATGCACTAGCATCACGATCGATAGAAAGAGTGAATTCGACGATCCAAATCTCTGATACAGGCATTCATCCTGGTTCTGGTGTTGGTAATAAAAGAAAAGAACTGAGTAAGGAAACCTTGGGTATTCCTGTCATTGCGATTGGAGTTCCGACCGTTGTCGATGCCGTCTCCATTACAAGTGATACGATTGATTTTATTCTCAAGCATTTTGGGAAAGAACTTCGTGAAGGAAATCGGCCTTCGAGGGCACTTGCACCAGCAGGAATGAGTTTCGGAGAAAAGCGAAAATTGACCGAAGAGGATTTACCTGAGGAAAAGCACCGTAAGACGTTTCTTGGGATGATTGGTACACTAGAGGATGATGAAAAAAGAAAATTAATTTATGAGGTGTTATCTCCAATCGGACATAATTTAATGGTCACTCCAAAGGAAGTAGACGTTTTTATTGAAGATATGGCAAATTTGATTGCGAACGGATTGAATTCCTCGCTTCATAGTGCAGTGGACCAAGAGAACGCTGGATTTTATACAAAATAGAAGAATTTTAAGAGGTACTTTCGAAATCTATGTTTTACAGGAAGTGCCTCGAAAATATAACTAGTGGTTCTATCGATTCTAGTATCTTCATAAGATTTACTAGAATCCGATTTGCGAGGTGGAACCATGAAAACTAGAAATTCAGGAACGTTTGTTATGGTACAAGGATCAAGTTTACTAAAAGCCGTTGGATTACTGTTAATATTTATGATAATGATTTTCTCTATTAGTGGATTATTAACCTCGTTAAAGCCACAATATCGGCCTATGTCATCTTCAGTAAATCAGGCTGCAACCAACGTGAATGGAGAGCTGCTTTATCAATTAATGGGCTGGGAAAACCATCATTTTTTATCAGTTGGACAAGATTGGACGTCAACTCCTAAATTAACCAACTTGGTATTTAAGCTATCAAGCAATATAAATTTAAATGATCCTCGAAGCTTGCTTGGCAGAGAGCTTCCCGGATTCTTTCAATTTGATGGGAAAATTCTTGTGGCTGGTGAGGGTACTAATTACACTAATATGCCAATTGAATCTGCACCTCCTATCGAAATTATGAAAGCAGAGAGGGAGGCTGCTTTGCAAAATTTAGAAGGTATCGAGAAGCCATCGGGTGAAAAGCCCCCTTCAACACCGGGACAAACAACAGGGAATCACAAGGTTGTATATGTTTATTTTACACATACGCGGGAATCTTATTTACCCTATCTCAAAGGTGTGACAGACCCTGATAAAGCTTACCATTCACAAATTAACGTCACCAAAATTGGCGATCAATTAAAAACGAGCTTAGAGGATCGAGGAATCGGTACTTTTATTGATAAAACTGATATCCAGGCGAACTTAAATAAAAAAGGTTTAGGTTACCCAAAATCGTACCAGGAATCTCGCCCGGTTGTTCAAGCAGCCATGGCATCAAACCGTGATTTAGATTATTTTATTGATATTCATAGAGATTCACGCCGCAAGAACCAAACAACAGTTAGCATTAATGGAAAGTCCTTTGCAAAGCTTGCGTTTGTAATCGGTGGCAAAAACCCAAATTATGAAAAGAATGCAAAACTAGCAACAGAACTCCACAATCAACTGCAAAAAAAATATAAGGGTTTAAGTAGGGGAGTAATCATTAAAAATGAAGCTGGGTCTAATAGTATCTACAACCAAAACCTTTCCAATAATGCAATCTTAATTGAATTTGGCGGAGTGGATAATACGTTTGAAGAATTAAATCGGTCAGCTGACGCTCTTGCGGATGTATTTAGTGAATTTTACTGGCAGGCTGAAAAAGTTAACAAGGATGTTGAGCAATCAACCAATAAACAATAGATGTAAGGGAGCATTTTTTATGAAGATGTTCATGTTAAAAAGCTTATGCTTAAGCGCTCTCATGTTAATCTCTGTTTTAGTAGGAATGCAATTAGCTAATGATGGTATTCATAAAATGAAAGGCTATGATGATCCCAATTTTCAAAATGCTGTCAGTTTAAATGAAACGGACAATGACCTAAGAGCTACCTTTCTGGGGAATGATATCTCAAGCCATGATCTTGAGGCAAAGAAGAAGAAACTCGAAGAAATAAGTGCTTATAATTTTTTCTCTTCGATGGGAAAGAAGATGTCTGAAGGGATATCAGGTGCCTCCGAAAAAATAGTTGATCTCATAGCTGATTAAAACGTGTAAGTGGCACCTTTTGGGTGCCGCTATTTTATTTTAGGAAATAATCTTATTAGAGTTTCCATTGAATCTTGTTAATCCTATTGATATAATTCAAAATAGTGTATATGTGCGAGTATAGTAGGAGTGAAATACCGTGAACAATAATGAAAGACTTAAACGACAATCAAAAATTAGAAATTTCTCGATTATTGCCCATATCGATCATGGGAAATCAACATTGGCTGACCGTATTTTGGAAAAAACCAATGCCTTAACCTCTCGGGAAATGAAAGACCAGCTATTAGATTCAATGGACCTTGAAAGAGAACGCGGGATTACCATTAAGTTAAATGCCGTCCAGTTAAAATACAAAGCTAAAGATGGAGAAGAATATATTTTCCATTTAATTGATACACCGGGACATGTCGATTTTACGTATGAGGTATCAAGGAGTCTTGCAGCCTGTGAAGGGGCTGTTTTAGTCGTTGACGCTGCACAAGGAATTGAAGCACAGACACTAGCGAACGTTTACCTTGCCCTTGATAACGACCTTGAAATATTACCAGTCATCAATAAAATCGACTTACCTAGTGCTGACCCAGAACGGGTCCGCGGTGAAATTGAGGAAGTCATCGGCTTGGATGCTTCAGAAGCTGTATTAGCTTCAGCAAAAGCTGGTATCGGGATCGAAGAAATCCTAGAACAGGTTGTACAAAAAGTTCCTGCACCAACCGGAGATCCGGAAGCACCATTAAAAGCGCTGATTTTCGATTCCCTCTATGATGCCTATCGTGGTGTTGTTGCCTACATCCGTGTTGTCGAAGGAACTGTTAAAGTTGGCGACAAAGTAAGAATGATGGCTACTGGGAAAGAATTTGAAGTGAATGAGGTAGGTGTATTTACACCAAAAGCGACGTTGCTTGATGAGTTAACTGTCGGAGATGTTGGCTTTTTATCTGCATCGATTAAAAATGTCGGCGATACTCGTGTCGGTGATACGATTACAAATGCGAAAAATGGGGCAACAGAAGCCCTTCCTGGTTACCGCAAACTCAACCCAATGGTTTATTGCGGGTTATATCCAATTGATACAGCGAAATTTAATGACCTGCGTGAAGCGCTTGAAAAGCTGCAGTTAAATGATTCATCACTTCAATTTGAACCTGAAACATCGCAGGCTCTTGGATTCGGTTTCCGTTGTGGATTTTTAGGACTTCTTCATATGGAAATCATTCAAGAACGGATTGAGCGTGAATTCAAAATCGACCTAATTACGACTGCACCAAGTGTTATCTATCACGTTCACATGACAGATGGTTCTGAAATAAAGGTGGATAATCCATCGGATTTACCAGATCCACAAAAAATAGACCGTGTGGAAGAGCCATATGTAAAAGCAACAATGATGGCTCCGAATGATTATGTAGGAACTATTATGGAACTTTGCCAACTTAAACGCGGGATTTTTGTTACGATGGAATACCTGGCTGAAAATAGGGTGAGTATCATCTACGAGATGCCATTAGCGGAAATTGTTTATGATTTCTTTGATCAATTAAAATCAAGCACAAGAGGATATGCATCTTTTGATTACGAACTAATTGGTTATAAGCCTTCGAGTCTGGTTAAAATGGACATATTGTTAAATGCTGAAAAGGTCGATGCACTCAGCTTTATTGTCCATAAAGATTTTGCGTATGAACGCGGAAAAATCATCGTCGAAAAGCTGAAAGAACTTATTCCAAGACAACAGTTTGAGGTTCCTATTCAGGCTGCAATTGGTCAAAAAATTGTTGCTCGTTCCACAATTAAAGCCATGCGTAAAAACGTATTAGCAAAATGTTATGGTGGAGATATCTCTCGTAAACGTAAATTGTTAGAAAAGCAAAAAGAAGGTAAGAAGCGGATGAAACAAGTTGGATCCGTTGAAGTACCCCAAGAAGCATTCATGGCTGTCTTAAAAATGGATGATAACAACACAAAAAAATAAACTAGCGGGAGGTTAGGACAAGCCATTTTTTCGGGCGAATTCTAGCCTCTTTTTGTTACAAGAACAGAGGAAGTGAAAGAAATGATTAAATCTGCTTATCTCCATATCCCCTTCTGCGAACATATTTGCCATTATTGTGATTTTAATAAAGTATTTCTTAAGGGACAGAGGGTAGATGACTATTTAAATGCACTTGATCAAGAAATGAAAATGACGGTTAACCATTTTCCTACAAGTGATCTCCAAACGATATTTGTCGGTGGAGGTACGCCGACATCGTTAAATGAGCAGCAACTGGATCGTTTTTGCGAGAGTATTAACAGGAATTTACCCAAGAGCAAGCAGTTGGAATTTACCTTTGAAGCGAACCCAGGTGATTTAACGAAAGAAAAATTACAAATATTAAAAGATGCAGGTGTAAATCGCCTATCCCTTGGTGTGCAAACCTTTAATGAGGAATTACTAAAAAAAATCGGTCGCGTTCATAAAGCGAAAGATGTTTATCAAACAATTGATAACGCAAAATCTTTAGGCTTTGACAATATCAGCATCGATCTGATCTTCAGTTTACCGTCACAAACGATAACTGATTTTAAAGAGTCGTTAACAGAAGCTTTTTCCCTTGATATCTCACATTACTCAGCGTATTCCTTAATCATTGAACCGAAAACGGTCTTTTATAACTTACTGAAAAAAGGAAAGCTGCCAACTCCTGGTGAGGATGTGGAAGCAGCCATGTATGAATTACTAATGGAAGAAATGGAAAAGCATGGCTTTAACCAATATGAAATTAGTAATTTCTCCAAACCTGGTTTTGAAAGCAGGCATAACTTAACCTATTGGAACAACGAACCCTATTATGGGTTTGGAGCAGGGGCACATAGTTATTTAAATGGGATAAGACGTTCAAATACAGGCCCGTTAAAAAGATATATGGACCAAATTAATAGTGGTATACTCCCTGTTATTGAGGAACATCAGACCACAAAAGTAGAACAAATGGAAGAAGAAATGTTCTTAGGTTTACGCAAAACAGCCGGTGTATCGGTCCGTCACTTTATTGAAAAGTTTGCTGTTGATCCACTTCAGTTATTCGAAAAAGAGATTGCGGAATTAACTGCTAAACAGTGGTTAGAAGTGGGGAAAGATCATATATTTTTAACAAAAAAGGGCCGGTTGTTAGGAAATGAAGTTTTTCAGGCATTTTTAAGATAACCATTGGATTTTATTAACAGTCTTACTTCAGATCGTCTATGTTTCTTTTTGATTGACACCATCCCCCCTTTTTTGATAATTTATTAATATAATTAGCACTCGGTAACTAGGAGTGCTAACAGAGGTGATGAATGTTGTTAACAGATCGTCAATTGTTAATTCTTCAGGTTATTGTTGATGACTTTATTCGATCTGCCCAACCAGTCGGCTCAAGAAGCTTGTCGAAAAAAGAGGAAATTTCCTTTAGTTCGGCAACTATTCGCAATGAAATGTCCGACCTTGAAGAGTTGGGATATATTGAAAAGACACATACCTCTTCAGGGCGTGTCCCATCGGAAAAAGGTTATCGGTATTATGTTGATCATCTCCTGTCTCCACAGGTGTTAAATCAGCATGATGTATCCATTATTCAGTCGATTTTTGCTGAGAAACTTTTCGAGTTCGAAAAAATTATTCAAAGGTCAGCAAAAATATTATCGGAACTAACCAATTACACATCGATTGTCCTTGGTCCTGCAGTAAGTATTAATAAGTTGAAAAGAATTCAAATCATCCCATTAAATAAGGAAACCGCGGTGGCTATTTTTGTAACAGATACGGGACATGTTGAAAACAGGACCTTTTCTTTACCGCCCTCCGTGGATGCAAGTGATTTAGAAAAAACAGTAAATATCTTGAATGATCGTTTAGCAGGAGTTCCTCTTGAAGACTTAAATGATAAAATTTATAAGGAAGTTGCCATGCTCTTAAGGCAGCATATCCATAATTATGATTTAATGCTGCATACGATCGCTGATTCATTAAAAATGCCTAGCAATGAAAAACTTTTCTTTGGTGGAAAAACAAATATGTTAAGCCAGCCGGAGTTTCATGATGTAGCAAAACTGCGCAGCCTGCTAACAATGATTGACCAAGAAGAGTGGATCTATAACTTAATCAGAAATGATTCAGCAGGTATTCACGTCAAAATTGGCACAGAAAATAATAATAGTGTCATGGATAATTGCAGCCTAATCACAGCTACCTATTCAGCAGGGGCTGAAAATTTAGGAACGATTGCCATCCTTGGTCCTACAAGAATGGAATATTCTCGAGTCATTAGCTTATTACAATTTTTTAGTAAGGATTTAACGGCTGTTTTAACAAAGTTGTATCAAAATAAATAGCACTGGAAATATTGAGTAAGGGTGAAAAACCGTTTATTTCACCTAGGTGAAATACCGTATTTTTCATGCCCTTTCTTGTGAATATGAATTTTAATATAAATGGGTGCAAATGCTTTAAGGGAGGTGAGTAAGTTGACAAATGAGAATAATAACACGATAAATGAAGAAGTTGAGATTGAAAATAATGATAATGTTGAACTTACCGATGATAAAACGGTTGAGACTATTTTTGAAGAGGATGGCACAACAGAAAAAGTTGATGTCCTTCCAATTGATGAAAAGGAACAGGAAATTCAATTGCTGAAGGCAAAGTTAGAGGAAGCAGATAATCGATATCTACGACTACAAGCAGATTTTGATAATTTCCGGAGGCGTACTAGATTAGATCTAGAAGCGAGCCAAAAATATAGAGCACAAAAATTAATTACAGATTTACTGCCTGCAATAGACAACTTTGAAAGAGCAATGAAAGTTGAAGCAGATAATGAACAAACAAAGACACTTCTGCAAGGGATGGACATGGTTTACCGTAGTTTGCTGGATGCCTTGAAAATTGAAGGTGTTGAACCTATTGAATCGGTAGGCAAAGAGTTTGATCCGCATCAGCATCAGGCTGTAATGCAGGGTGAAGACGAGAACTATGGCTCTAACATTGTGACGGATGAATTTCAAAAAGGTTATATGTTAAAGGATCGTGTCATTCGCCCAGCAATGGTGAAAGTAAATCAATAAAACTACATATTTTTTTTAGGAGGAAAAGGAAATGAGTAAAATTATCGGTATTGACCTTGGTACAACCAACTCTTGTGTGGCTGTCCTTGAAGGTGGCGAACCTAAGGTTATTCCAAATCCAGAAGGCAATCGTACGGCTCCTTCAGTTATTGCTTTTAAAAATGGGGAACGCCAAGTTGGGGAAGTAGCAAAACGCCAAGCAATTACAAACCCAAATACAATTATGTCGATTAAACGCCATATGGGCACAAATTATAAAGTGGAGATTGAAGGCAAAGAGTACACACCACAAGAACTGTCTGCCATTATTCTTCAATATTTAAAATCTTATGCAGAAGATTATCTAGGCGAGCCAGTTACAAAGGCCGTTATTACAGTTCCTGCGTACTTTAATGATGCAGAACGTCAAGCAACAAAGGATGCTGGGAAAATTGCTGGTCTTGAAGTAGAGCGTATTATCAACGAGCCAACTGCAGCAGCTCTTGCCTATGGATTAGACAAAACGGATCAAGATCAAACAATCCTTGTTTATGACCTTGGCGGTGGAACATTTGACGTTTCAATCCTTGAATTAGGCGATGGTGTATTCCAAGTTAAGTCAACTGCCGGTGATAATCGACTTGGAGGGGACGACTTTGACCAAGTCGTTATTGATTACCTCGTTGATCAATTCAAGAAAGAAAATGGGATTGACCTAGCTCAAGATAAAATGGCGTTACAGCGCCTAAAAGATGCAGCTGAAAAGGCGAAAAAAGATCTATCTGGTGTGACTTCTACTCAAATTTCACTACCATTTATCACTGCTGGTCCAGCTGGCCCGCTTCACCTAGAAGTAACGATGACTAGAGCAAAATTTGACGAATTATCTGCGCATCTTGTAGAGCGGACAATGGGTCCAACACGTCAAGCATTAAGCGATGCTGGTTTAACTCCTTCAGAAATTGATAAAGTGATCCTGGTTGGTGGTTCAACACGTATTCCGGCTGTTCAAGAAGCAATTAAACAAGCAACTGGACAAGAGCCTCATCGTGGTGTTAACCCAGATGAAGTTGTAGCAATGGGTGCTGCTATTCAAGGCGGTGTAATTACTGGTGATGTAAAAGACGTTGTATTGCTTGACGTTACACCATTATCCCTTGGTATTGAAACAATGGGCGGCGTTTTTACGAAGTTAATTGATCGTAATACAACAATCCCTACATCTAAATCGCAGGTTTTCTCAACTGCTGCAGATAACCAAACAGCTGTTGACATCCATGTTCTACAAGGGGAACGTCCAATGGCGGCCAATAACAAGACTCTAGGACGATTCCAATTATCAGATATTCCACCAGCACCACGTGGAATTCCACAAATTGAAGTAAACTTTGATATTGATAAGAATGGAATTGTAAATGTTCGTGCGAAAGATCTTGGTACAAATAAAGAACAACAAATTACCATTAAGTCTTCAACAGGACTGTCAGACGAAGAAATCCAAAAAATGGTCCGTGAAGCAGAAGAAAACGCAGATGCAGATAAGCTTCGCAAAGAAGAAGTGGAACTTCGTAATGAAGCAGACCAACTTGTCTTTACAACAGAAAAAACCTTAAAAGACCTTGAAGGTAAGGTAGATGCAGGGGAAGTTGAGAAAGCAAATGAAGCGAAGGATGCATTAAAAGAAGCAATTGAGAAAAACGATCTTACTGAAATCCGTGCGAAAAAGGATGCATTACAAGAAATCGTTCAAGCTTTGACAGTTAAGCTTTATGAGCAAGCAGCAGCTGCGCAGCAAGCACAACAGGGCGGCCCTGAGGCTGGAAATACTGCCGGTAAAGATGATGTTGTCGATGCAGAATTTGAAGAAGTAAAAGAGGATAAATAAGAGTTTTTTACAGCTCAGAAAAAAGTCAAAGTCAGAACTATGGGCTTTGGCTTTTTTATTGCAATACCATTGGTATAAATGATAGAATAATCTTTATGTGACAGATTCGGGAGTGGGTAATCATGAGTAAACGGGATTACTATGAAGTACTTGGGATTAGTAAAAGTGCTTCAAAGGATGAAATAAAAAAGGCCTATCGAAAGCTTTCAAAAAAATATCATCCAGATATTAATAAAGAAGCAGATGCGGCGGATAAATTCAAGGAAATAACTGAAGCTTATGAAATATTAAGCGATGATCAGAAAAAAGCACATTATGATCAATTTGGTCATACGGATCCAAACCAAGGCTTTGGCGGCGGTGGAGATTTCGGCGGCGGCTTTGGCGGGTTTGAAGATATCTTTAATACCTTTTTTGGCGGCGGTGGAGGCGGAAGAAGACGTGATCCGAACGCACCAAGACAAGGTGCTGACCTTCAGTACACGATGACCGTAACTTTTGAAGAAGCGGCCTTTGGAAAAGAAACAGATATTGAAATTCCACGTGAAGAAACTTGTGGTACATGCAGTGGGTCTGGGGCAAAGCCTGGAACCAAACCAGAAACTTGCCAGCACTGTCATGGAACCGGGCAGTTAAATGTGGAGCAAAACACTCCATTCGGCAGAATTGTAAATCGTCGTACATGTAATCACTGTAATGGTACCGGGAAAGAAATTAAACATAAGTGCTCTACATGCGGTGGTAAAGGAAAAGTACAAAAGCGCAAGAAAATTCATGTTAAAATCCCTGCGGGTATTGATGATGGACAGCAGCTTCGCATGTCAGGTCAAGGAGAAGCCGGGATTAACGGTGGGCCAGCTGGAGATCTTTATGTTGTTTTCCATGTGAGACAGCATGAGTTTTTTGAAAGAGATGGCGATGATATATATTGTGAAATGCCAATCACTTTTGTTCAAGCTTCCTTGGGTGATGAGATTGAAGTACCTACATTGCACGGGAAAGTAAAGTTGAAAATTCCTGCTGGGACGCAAACGGGAAAAAAATTCCGATTAAAAGGAAAAGGTGTTCCTAACGTCCGCGGATACGGTGTTGGAGATCAATATATTCTAGTTCGAATCATTACTCCAACAAAACTAACAGATAAACAAAAGCAACTTTTAAAAGAATTCGCAGATCTTAGTGGCTCTTCTCCCATTGGTGAACACGAAGAAAGTTTTTTCTCAAAAGTAAAACGAGCCTTTAAAAGCGAGTAAGGATTGGAGTTGGTAGATGTGAAATGGTCCGAAATCAGTATTCACACAACAAATGAGGCGATTGAACCTATTTCTCATATTTTGCATGAAGCTGGGGCGAGTGGTGTAGTCATTGAAGATCCATTTGAACTGACGAAAGAAAGAGAAGATCAATTTGGTGAAATCTATCAACTCAATCCCGATGATTATCCAGAAGAAGGGGTAATATTAAAGGCTTATCTTCCGGTTAACAGCTTTTTAGGCGAAACGGTGGATGCGATTAAAGAATCAATTAATAATTTAATTATTCACAATATCGATATCGGTAAAAATAAAGTAACCATAAGTGAAGTAAATGAAGAAGAATGGGCAACAGCATGGAAAAAATATTATCATCCTGTGAAAATTTCTGAAAAGTTTACAATTGTTCCGACTTGGGAGATTTATACTCCGGTCAGCAGTGATGAATTAATTATTGAATTAGATCCAGGAATGGCATTTGGAACAGGTACACATCCGACAACTGTCTTGTGTATTCAAGCACTTGAAAGAACGGTTCGTCCTGGTGACCGGGTTATTGATGTGGGAACAGGTTCGGGCGTATTAAGTATTGCAGCAGCAATGCTTGGTGCCGAAGATGTCCGTGCCTTTGACCTTGATGAGGTAGCGGTAACAACTGCGAGAGTGAACATTAAACTCAATAAAGTGAGTGATCGTGCAACAACAGCACAAAATAATCTGCTCGATGGCGTGGAAGAAAATTCTGCTGATGTAGTGGTTGCTAATATACTAGCTGAAGTAATTCTGCGGTTTACTGAGGATGCTGCGAAGGTTGTCAAACCCGGTGGATCTTTTATTACCTCGGGAATTATCAATCAGAAAAAAGATCAGGTTAAAGATTCATTGGTAGCGGCTGGTTTTGAAATTATCGAAACGATTTTGATGGAAGATTGGGTTGCAATCATTGCCAAAAGGTTATAATGGTTGAAAAAAGGGGTGATACTTACCCCTTTTTTTCATGCTATACTTTTAAATCAAGATTTTCTTTAGTAAAATAAATTGTAAATGTTTAGAGAGGGTGCAGGAAGTTTGCAACGATACTTTGTTAAACAACGAGCAAATGGTGATCGTTTTTTGATTGATGAAGAGGACCGCCATCATATCGTCAAGGTTATGCGCATGCAACTCGGTGATCAGATTATTTGTGTTGACCCAGAGGGGAAGCAAGCTGTATGTGCCCTTGCAGAAATTACCGATACAAGTGTTGTTGCAGACGTTGTACAATGGAAGGATATCGGCTCCGAGCTTCCGATTTCAATAACGATTGCTAGCGGACTACCCAAGGGAGACAAGCTGGAATGGATCATTCAAAAAGGAACAGAACTGGGTGCACATCAGTTTCTCCCATTCTCAGCGGCTCGTTCAGTTGTAAAATGGGACGAAAAAAAAGCAGCGAAAAAAATAGATAGATGGCAAAAAATAGCAAAAGAAGCTGCGGAGCAATCCCACCGTGCCTTTTTACCGGAAGTTAGTAGTGCGATTAGCTTTAAAGAATTGCTTTCAAAAAGCAAAGACTTTGATTATAAATTGGTTGCTTTTGAAGAAGAGAGTAGAAATGGCGAAACATCCGTTTTTGCGTCTACCCTCAATAAAATGAGCAAAGGTAATTCTCTTCTTTTGGTTTTTGGACCAGAAGGCGGCTTATCTGATGCAGAAGTACAGCAATTAAAGAATAACGATTTTGCAGTTTGTGGGTTAGGCCCAAGAATACTACGAACGGAAACCGCTCCATTATATGCATTAGCGGCTATTTCCTATCATTTTGAATTAATGAGGTGAAAATAATGGCAACAGTTGCGTTTCATACATTAGGATGCAAAGTTAATCACTATGAAACTGAAGCTATTTGGCAATTATTTAAACAAGAAGGCTACGAGCGAGTTGATTTTGAATCAATTTCGGACGTTTATATTATTAATACATGTACCGTCACAAATACCGGCGACAAAAAAAGCCGACAGGTCATTCGTCGCGCAGTCAGGAAAAACCCGGATGCGGTAATTTGTGTAACAGGTTGTTATGCGCAAACATCACCTGCAGAAATTATGGCAATTCCTGGTGTGGATGTTGTGGTCGGAACGCAGGACCGGATTAAAATGCTGGAATATATTGAGCAATATAAGCTTGAACGCCAGCCGATTAATGGTGTAGGCAATATCATGAAAAGTCGTATCTATGAAGAACTTGATGTCCCGTCCTTTACCGACCGGACACGTGCCTCTTTAAAAATCCAAGAAGGTTGTAACAATTTCTGTACCTTCTGTATTATTCCATGGGCACGCGGCTTAATGAGATCTCGTGATCCCAAGGAAGTTATCCGTCAAGCCCAACAATTAGTTGATGCTGGTTACCAAGAGATTGTTCTGACTGGTATTCACACTGGCGGTTATGGTGAAGACATGAAGGATTACAATCTGGCACAATTACTTCGTGACTTGGAAACAGTCATTGGGCTAAAACGATTACGTATTTCATCCATTGAAGCAAGTCAGATTACGGATGAAGTGATTGAAGTAATTAAACATTCAACTATTGTTGTCAGTCATTTGCATATTCCGTTGCAATCTGGTTCCAATTCTGTTCTAAAAAGAATGCGACGCAAATATACGATGGAGTTCTTTGGAGAAAGATTGGATCGGCTTAAGGAAGTTCTTCCGAGATTAGCAGTAACCTCCGATGTAATTGTAGGTTTCCCAGGTGAAACAGAAGAAGAGTTTATGGAAACTTTTAATTTTATTAATGACCATAAATTTTCTGAACTTCACGTATTCCCGTACTCTAAACGTACAGGAACACCAGCAGCCCGCATGGAAGATCAGGTCGATGAAGAAGTAAAAAATGAACGAGTTCACCGCTTAATTTCCCTTTCAGATCAGCTGGCAAAGGAATATGCCTCACAATTTGAGGATGAAGTGGTAGAAGTGATCCCTGAAGAGATATCTAAGGATGAAGCTAATTCTGGTTTCCTAATCGGATATACTGATAATTACATGAAAGTTGTTTTCTCAGGGACAGAAGATATGATTGGTAAAATTGTTAAAGTAAAGATTACCAAAGCAGGCTACCCATACAACCAAGGACAATTTGTAAAAGTTATTGAGGATTCCGTTTCAAAAACAGATTTGTTAATAGAAGAAGAAGCTGCCATATAAGGACCATTTAGGTCCTTTTTTTTTGTGGTATTTAGGTTAAACTATTTTCAGCCGCAAATTTCATTCTAATCTACTTTGGAGCGTTATATTTATTCGAATGGACATCGAAGGGAGCATGGTAATGGCTACTACAAATATTGCTGCAATAATTGACCACACCCTACTGAAGCCGGAAGCAACGAGACAGCAAATTATATCTTTATGCCAAGAGGCGAAGGAATATAAATTTGCTTCGGTGTGTGTAAATCCAACATGGGTAGGCACAGCTAAAGAACTGCTACAAGGCAGTGGTGTAATGGTTTGTACCGTAATTGGATTCCCCTTAGGTGCGACTACTTCTGAAACTAAAGCGTTTGAAACAAAAAACGCTATAGAAAATGGTGCGAAAGAAGTGGATATGGTCATAAATATAGGGGCATTAAAGGATCATAACGATGAGTTGGTGGAAAAAGATATTCGGGCGGTGGTTGAGGCTGCAAAGGGCAAAGCACATACAAAGGTTATTATAGAAACAAGTCTGTTATCAAATGAAGAAAAGATACGCGCCTGTGAACTTTCTGTTAAAGCAGGAGCAGATTTTGTGAAAACTTCCACCGGATTTTCAACGGGAGGAGCGACAGCGGAAGACATCGCCTTAATGAGGAAAACTGTCGGTCCAGATTTGGGTGTTAAAGCCTCAGGTGGAGTTAGAAGTACGGAAGATGTCCAAAAAATGATTGAGGCTGGAGCGACAAGGATTGGAGCCAGTTCAAGTATCGCCATTGTCAACGGAAAAACTGCTACTTCAGATTATTAAGATGATGTAAATTCCAATAAATATCCAGTAAATCCAGTATGAGACGGCTAAAAAGCCGTCTTATTTTTATGTACTTGGATTTTTAGGTGTTTTATCATGTAAAAATAAAATCATTTTCCCAAACCTCGTTGCAAAAGGTAAGACCAATAAAGAAGTGGCAACATTAAAGATGACACTTATATGGGCTAATTGGACATTTTTTGTATCTGCAAGAAGTGGGGCATTGTCAGTAAGTGATGGGATGAGCGGGATAAAAAGCAATACCCCAAATACATTGAGCCAAACGTGGGCAAATGCAGCTAATCTCGATTCCTTTCCCCCGCCAATCGAAGCAACAAGGGCGGTAATACATGTCCCAATATTCGCCCCGAGGACAATAGCAATACCTGCATCAAGCTGCAAGAGCCCAGCTGTTAGGAAGCTCATTGCAATTCCAGTCATCGCCGTACTCGATTGAATAATAGCTGTCATTATGGTACCAGTTAACAGGCTTAAAAGAATCTGATCATTTATGGAAAGGATAAAATTATTGATCATATTCATCGATGTTAACGGGACAGCAAGCATTTCGAAGCCTTTCATAGCTGCAAAAACAGAGGATATTCCAAATAGCAGCATCCCGATACTTCTCGCTTTTTTATTTTTAAATAATATAAGAAGGGCTCCACAAATAGCGAGTGGAACGAGGACTTTATCAATATTAAATGTAATTAATTCTGTTTTAAAGGTAGTTCCAATATTTGTTCCTAGAATAATCCCAATCGACTGAGGGAACGTCATGATCCTTGCTGAAATTAATCCAATTGTAATCACCATTACGGCAGTGCTGCTTTGTAATAGTGCCGTAATAAATGTCCCTGTTAGCATCCCTTTTAAGGGAGTACTAGTAAGTTTAATCAGCCAGCCCTTTAATTTATTTGCTGATAAATTAAACAGCGCAAATCTAATAATGGTCATTCCAAAGACAAATAATAAAATGCAAAGAACAAATAATAATATGTATAACATTTGTATGGCCCCCCTCGCTTCATTGTATGGTGGGGGAAGGAGGGACATGCCACTTTTTAAGGGAAATTAAGACAAGTCTTTATTTAATTGAATAAAAAATAAAAAGCATGTACTATCACTGTGAATTTCAGTTGACCTTGTATCAAGGTTATATTATAATTGCAAGGTACATGGATTGAATGTTAGTGTGTTGTGTTTCGGAGGGAGGGAAAGAGAATGTCTAAAACCGTCGTTCGTAAAAACGAATCGCTTGAAGATGCTCTTCGTCGCTTCAAACGTACAGTATCAAAAACTGGTACTTTGCAAGAGGCAAGAAAGCGCGAATTCTATGAAAAGCCAAGTGTAAAACGCAAGAAAAAGTCTGAAGCAGCTAGAAAACGTAAGTTTTAAGAGAGGGTGTAATACATGAGTCTTCTCGAGCGTTTGAATAATGATATGAAACAAGCGATGAGAAACAAGGAAAAAGACAAACTCTCAGTAATTCGGATGGTAAAAGCTTCATTGCAAAATGAAGCTATCAAGCTCGGCACAAAAGAGCTTGCAGAAGATGTAGAGTTAACAGTCCTTTCTCGCGAAGTAAAACAACGCAAAGACTCCCTCCATGAATTTGGTAAAGCTGGTCGTGATGACCTAGTTGATAAGTTGCGTACAGAGTTGGCTATCGTGGAATTGTATATGCCAAAACAGCTTTCTGAAGAGGAACTGGTGGAAATTGTTAAAGAAACAATTTCTGAAGTCGGCGCAAAATCAAAAGCAGAAATGGGAAAAGTGATGTCTGCGATTATGCCTAAAGTAAAGGGTAAAGCAGATGGGGCACTTGTAAATAAACTTGTACAACAACACCTTTCATAGTATTCTGACAGGAAGACTGTAGGCTTTTAGCCTGCGGTCTTTTATTATTTTTAATGAAACTTAATTGACTTTCAAACGTAATATTAATTGTCGAAGCTAAAGAAAGAAAGGGGGCCTTGGAATGATTGAATTTCTTACTGACCCGATTGTTGTAACTGTTCTATTATCGATTGCGGGAATCGGAATTGTATTAGAGCTTTTTTCATCCAAGTTTGGTGTGGCAGGATTTATTGGTGTGTTTGCGCTCATTTTATTCTTTTATGGGCATTTTCAAGCAGGACTTGCAGGTTATGGTACGTTACTATTATTTGTGGCAGGATTATTGCTGATTTTCTTGGAGTTCTTTTTACCTGGAGCTATTTCTGGCACACTTGGTGTTGCCGCTTTAATTTTAAGTCTTTTTTTAGCAGGAGCTGACACCATTCAAATCGGGGTATCCATCTTAATTGCGATTTTCTTATCTGTCCTAGTTTTCTTTATGATGATTAAGATTTTTGATAAAAAGCTTGTTTTATTTAATAAAATGGTTCTTTTTGATTCAGCCAGAAAAGAAGATGGATATGTTTCTAATATTAATCGTACCGATCTATTGGGAATGGAAGGGATTGCATTAACCATATTACGCCCAGCAGGAACCGTTATTATTAACAACGAAAGAATTGATGCGGTAACCGAAGGCGGCTTTATCGAGCAGAATGTAATCGTTAAAGTCATTAAGGTTGAAGGAGCGCGTATTGTTGTAAGAGAATTAGAATAAAAGAAGGGGGTTAAAAAATGATTGTAGGCAGTGGAACGATTTTTATCATTGCAGTTGTCGTTGTTGCTTTAATCTTATTAGGGATCTTATTATCCTTTGTACCAGTCATGCTCTGGATCTCTGCGCTTGCGGCAGGAGTCCGTATTAGTATCTTTACGTTAGTTGGGATGAGGCTTAGAAGGGTAACGCCAAGCAGAGTGGTTAATCCACTCATAAAGGCCCATAAAGCTGGTTTAAACGTTACCACCAATCAACTGGAAAGCCATTATCTTGCCGGCGGGAATGTTGACAGGGTAGTCAATGCTCTAATTGCTGCACATCGGGCAAATATTGAATTATCGTTTGAACGCTGCGCTGCCATTGACTTAGCAGGGCGTGATGTTTTAGAGGCGGTACAAATGAGTGTTAATCCGAAAGTAATTGAAACTCCATTTATTGCCGGGGTTGCTATGAATGGTATCGAAGTAAAGGCTAAAGCGAGAATTACCGTTCGAGCTAACATTGAGCGTCTTGTCGGTGGTGCTGGGGAAGAAACCGTGGTTGCTCGTGTCGGTGAAGGGGTTGTTTCCACTATCGGTTCATCGGATAGTCATAGCAAGGTGCTCGAGAATCCAGATTTAATCTCGCAAACAGTTCTTTCAAAGGGACTAGATGCCGGAACAGCTTTTGAAATCCTATCGATTGATATCGCTGATGTGGATATCGGTAAAAACATTGGGGCTGAACTACAAACCGAACAAGCTGAAGCGGATAAGAAAATTGCCCAAGCGAAAGCTGAAGAGCGCAGGGCAATGGCTGTGGCGTTAGAACAAGAAATGAAAGCTAAGGTCCAGGAAATGAGGGCAAAGGTCGTGGAAGCGGAAGCGGAGGTTCCTCTTGCAATGGCTCAAGCGCTCAAATCAGGAAATATTGGTGTAATGGACTATATGAACTTTAAAAATATTTCAGCAGATACTGAAATGAGAGGTTCAATCGGTAAGATAACGGGAGACAAAAAAGACGGACAATAAAGCCCGCGTTGGGATAATAAAGGGGTGGTGATTTTTGGAAACCTTAGTATTTTTGATTGTCATGGGTATTGTCTCTGTTGTTTTCCGTAAGGCAAAAGGTAAGACAGGTCAATCTCGCAATAGAACATTTTCAAGGGATACTTTTGAAGAAATTCGGACACTAGTTAAAAAGCAACTCAATTATGATGAAATTCCAACAACCAGCACCTTAAAATCAAAGAATATACAATCGGAAATTCCACTGGATCAACTCGAAAAGCTCGAAAATAAATACCAGCAGTTGAAACAAGAGTCTGAGGTTAAACGGATTGGAATGTCAGTAGCCCAGCCAAAGGTCGAGAAAGTAGAAGTTAAATCCGGGCAAGAGGAAGGTAGCATCATTTCTCTTTATCCAGATGAAAAAACGCTCATTAATGGTATGGTTTGGTCAGAAATTCTTGGTGAGCCGCGTTCCAAAAAGCCCTTTTTCCCAAGAAAAGGTTAGTTATAAATCAACATAGCTAAATAGAAAAAGGTGTGCTAGAACCTCCTTTCATTTCATAAATATGAGATGAAAGGGGGTTCTTTTTTTATGGCGAAAAAATGGGGCCAACGGGTCCGTAACTGGATGGCTGAAAAAATGGATCTTCCTCAAGATGTCATGATGGATTTACCCCGCATTACGATGGTTGGGCAAATTCATATATATATTGAGAACCATCGCGGCTTGCTTGTGTTTACTGATAAAGAACTCCGTCTGCTATTAAAGCAAGGGCAGTTGTTAATAAAAGGTAAATATTTTGTGATTAAAACGATTTTACCTGAAGAAATTTTGCTCGAAGGGAAAATTGAACAGGTCATTTATATAACTGATAATCCGGGAGGAACAAAATGAATAACCAGTGGGTCGAATTTTTATATGGCAGGGTTACTGTTAAAGTATCAGGAAAGGGTATTGAACGCTTTTTAAATGTCCTTACCAGGAATGGACTTCATATTTGGCATGTCAAACGGCATGGAACAGAAACAATTACTTTTAAGATGAGACTTAGAGATGCCAAGAACATCAGACACTATGCAAGGAAAAGTGAATGCTCCATTTCCTTCCTGCGAAGGAGCGGAGTGCCTTTTTTAATTAAGAGAGTGCTTAAAAATAGTGGCTTTTTAGCGGGGGCAGGAATTTTCTTGCTTATCTTAATGGTTTTATCAAATGTTATTTGGGGGATTGAAATAAAAGGGGCAAAACCAGCGACAGAATATCAAATTCGTAAAGAATTGGACAAGATGGGTGTTAAGATTGGAAAGTTGCAATTATTTGTAGATAATGTGGAAGGTATTCAAAGGCAACTGACAAATAATGTTGGGGATCTAACATGGGTAGGAGTGGAATTAAAAGGGACAACCTTCCACCTTCAAGTTGTCGAGAAAAATGAGCCAAAAAAGCCAGAGAAATTATCACCGAGGAACCTTATCGCAAAAAAGAAAGCGATAATCGTAAATATGTATATTGAAAATGGCCAAAAAATGGTAGAAATTAATGATCATGTGGTGCCGGGGCAATTACTCGTTTCAGGTGAATTTGGGCAAGAAGGTACTCCGGAATTGGTTGCGGCCAAAGGAGAGGTTTGGGGAGAAACTTGGTATAAAAGTCATGTGGAGCTCCCGTTAGTAACCAACTTTAAAGTATATAATGGCAAAGAAAAGGAAAAGCATTTTATTTTACTGGGGGATTTCGAACTCCCTGTTTGGGGCTTTGGTAAGCCTGAATTCTTGAAATATGAAACAGAAATGAATGTTCATAAAATTCATTTCCTAAAGTGGGAATTGCCAATTTCTTATCTCAACAAAACCCTTCGCGAGCGGGAAGAAGTTCAGCGTACCTATTCAAATAAAGAGGCCCAACAAATTGCAATTGAGCTGGCAAAAAAACAAATAAAAGGTCGGTTAGATGAAGATGCTATGATAAAAGATGAAAAAATTTTACACAAAGCAATTAAAAATGGTAAAGTTATACTGGATATTCATTTTAAGGTAATTGAAAATATTGCAGTCGGACAACCGATTTCCAAGGAGACTAGTGAATGACAGAAAAGTTAACTACCATAAATGTACAACTTGAAAATCCTGCAGAAGCAATTAGTTTGCTAGGGAATTCTGATACCAATTTAAAAATTATTGAACAAGAGCTTGATGTTACCATCATTACTCGGGGTGAAGGTGTCAGTTTATCCGGTGATGAGGAAAATGTAAATCTGGCCGGACAAATATTAAATAAATTAATGATTGTGATTCGAAAGGGAATTAATATTAGTCAAAGAGACGTCCTATACGCGGTTCAAATGGCGAAAGCAGGGACACTTGAATATTTTGTGAATTTATATGAAGAAGAAATTGGCAGAAATGTTAAAGGTAAAACCATTCGGATCAAGACGCTTGGACAAAGAGAATATGTAACAGCAATTAAAAAAACAGATCTTGTATTTGGTATTGGCCCTGCCGGAACCGGGAAAACATATCTTGCTGTTGTCATGGCCGTGGGCGCACTCAAAAATGGGCAAGTGAATAAAATACTTTTAACAAGGCCTGCTGTTGAGGCAGGCGAAAGTCTTGGGTTTCTTCCAGGTGATTTAAAAGAAAAGGTAGACCCATATCTGCGACCACTATATGATGCTCTCCATGATGTGCTTGGGGCTGAACATACGCAAAGGTTAATTGAACGAGGAACCATTGAAATTGCTCCGCTCGCCTATATGAGAGGTCGAACATTAGATGATGCTTTTGTTATACTGGATGAGGCCCAAAACACAACCCATGCACAAATGAAAATGTTTTTGACAAGACTTGGCTTTGGGTCAAAAATGGTCATTACAGGTGATCAAACGCAGATCGATTTGCCAAAAGGTGCAAAATCAGGCTTAATTGCAGCCGAAGGAATTTTAAAAAATGTAAAGGGCATTTCCTTTGTCTTTTTAGAAACAACTGACGTGGTTCGTCATCCGCTTGTTGGCAGAATTATTGAGGCATACGAGAACAAAGCGAATCAAGAGGGGTAAACCTATTTGTGGTTTACCTCTTTTTGGTATGGAAAAGTGAACTTCAAACCAATCTTCTTCCAAAGAGGTGAAACTTCTTCGAAAAACTGTTATCATTTTACATAAAGCAGGAACAGTGAAAATATGACAATTTTTGAGAAATGATTTTTTTAATATAAAATCATTTTCATGGGCCGTGGTTGGAGGGATTTAGTTGGGTAAACTACAGCAATACTTCATACGGATACGCAAACTGCTAGATATCACCTTTTTTCTAGTTCTCTTTTTTATCATGTTAGGTACCGTATTATTTGCAGCGATGTATAGTAATGTAAAACCTGAAAAGTTGGATTTAAGCCTGTTTTCAGTAGCAGAAAAAACTATCCGTTCCCCTGGAACAGTGGAGGATAAGAAAAGTACTGAAAATAAGCGTAGGGATGCACTTGACCAAGTACAAGATGTGTATGCCTTGAAAAAAGAGTATACGCAAAATCGGGTCGATTTAATTAGCTCCATTTTTCAAGCAGTTACAGAAGTGAATGATGAAATAAATGCAGAAATCAAGAAGTTTGAAGAACTGGCCCCAGAAGAAAAACCAGCAAAAACGGAACCTAGTGATTCTGAAAAAGTGATCAGGTTAAAGGCAAAATTAACATCGAATGTATCAAAGGGGCTTTCTGACCAGGTTTTTACGGCCTTAGTCCAAGCTAGTAATGATGAATTATCGATCGCGAAGGATTTAACTGTTACTGCGATTAACAATGTTATGGCCCAACGGATTTCTGCTGATGAAGTAGAGAATGCCAAAAAAAGAGTGGAGGAAGAATTAAAATATACAACTTTAAATGATAATTTAAGAAATGGTGTCATTGAACTCGGAAGGTATGCTGTTATTCAAAATGAATTTTATGATCCCAATGCAACAGAAGAGCTGCGACAGCAAGCGGTAGAAAGTGTGGAGCCTGCCAAAATTCTTCAGGGTCAAATTATTGTTGAAGAAGGAGAATTAATCAACCAGGATATTTATAGACAGTTAAAATTAGTCGGCCTTCTTGATAATGAGAGATCCTTTAAGCCTTTTATTGGATTAATGGTTTTGATAACCATTATTCTGTCTTCAATCTATTTTTATTTTTACCAAATAAAATCAATTCCAGGAAAGAGACAGACAGACTTGTTGTTGTATGGGATTGTTTTCATACTTTCAATCTTTATTATGAAAATAATCAGCATGCTGCAAATTTTTAATTTTGCTGGAATTGGCTATCTTTTCCCTGCAGCTTTAGGGGGAATGTTAATTAAGATCTTGATTGATGAAAAGCTTGCCATTCTTATGTCGATTATTATGGCGGTATGCGGAAGTATTTTATTTAACGAGGGAATTACAGGGACACTAAATTTTTCAGAGGGGATTTACATCCTATTCAGTGCCTTAGCAGGAATTTTGTTTCTTAGTAACCAAAACCAGCGTTCAAAAATCTTGCAGGCTGGCTCGTTTGCGGCAATCGTAAATATTTTGTCTATATTAGCGTTAATATTTCTTCCAAATGGCCAATTTTCTGGTATGGAGTATGGATATTATATAACCACTGCTCTTGTTTCAGGTATAGGTTCTGCTGTGTTAACGATTGGATTACTTCCTTTTTTTGAGGCGAGTTTTGGCATTCTGTCGACGATGAGGCTGATTGAACTATCCAATCCAAACCATCCACTATTAAGAAAAATATTGATGGAAGCACCAGGTACATATCACCATAGTGTGATGGTTGCTAATTTATCGGAATCTGCATGTGAAGCAATCGGTGCAAATGGACTTTTAGCAAGAGTGGGCAGCTATTACCATGATATTGGAAAAACACGACGTCCGAATTTTTATATCGAGAATCAGATGCATCTAGAAAATCCTCATGATCGTCTGCCGCCAGATAAAAGTGCAAACATTATTATTGCCCATGTAACAGATGGCTCTAATATTTTAAAGAAGTACCATATGCCAAAAGAAATTATCGATATCGCTGAACAGCATCATGGGACAACCTTGCTAAAATTCTTTTATCATAAGGCAACCCAAGGTGAGACTGAAGTAAAGGAAGAGGATTATCGTTATCCTGGTCCAAAGGCAAAAACAAAAGAGTCTGCGGTGGTTGGTATAGCAGATAGTGTCGAGGCGGCAGTCCGCTCATTATCCCAGCCTACGCCAGAATTAATAGAATCACTGGTTAAAAAAATCGTTGCTGATCGTCTTCAAGATGGACAATTAAATGAATGTGATATCACAATGAGAGAAATTGAAACCGTATCTGAAGCTTTATGTGAGACTTTAAAGGGGATTTTTCACTCCAGAATTGAATATCCAGAAATGATAAAGAAGGTGAAGCAAGCATGACATTACTAATTGATTGTATCGACGAAACGGAAAAACTGACAGAAGAACAAATGCTTGAAATCGAAAGGATCCTTACCTTTGCGGCTAGAAAACAGGATGTTGAAGAGCATAGCGAAGTTTCAGTAACATTTGTTTCAAATGATAGAATACAGGAGATCAACAGGGAATACCGCGATAAAGACAAGCCTACGGATGTTATTTCGTTTGCAATGGAAGAGCTTGGGGAAGGTGAGGTAGAGCTGGTAGGGGTTGATATGCCTCGTGTCTTGGGGGATATTATTATCTCTATACCAAAAGCAATTGAGCAAGCAGAAGAATATGGACATTCTTTTATACGTGAGCTTGGATTTCTAGCTGTACATGGTTTCCTTCATCTCCTTGGTTATGATCATATGACCGATGAAGAGGAAAAAGAAATGTTCACATTGCAAAAGGAAATATTAGACGAGTATGGACTCAAACGATAAACGATCACAGCAGTCATGGTTGGGAACATTTTCAAATGCAATCGCCGGGATTTTAGTGGCCCTGAAGTCAGAGAAAAATATGCGGTTCCATTTCTTTTGCTCCATTCTTGTTGTACTCGTCTCTTATTATATTTCCATTACAAAGACTGAATGGATAATCATCCTGTTTGCTATTGCGGGAATGTTTGCATTGGAATTAGTCAATACCGCAATCGAACGAGTTGTCGATCTTGTTACACAAGAGTATCATCCATTAGCAAAACAAGCGAAGGATATGGCAGCTGGAGCGGTGTTAGTTTATGCCGTTCTATCGGTTGTAATTGGCCTATTAATATTTTTACCCTATGTACAAAAGCTTTAAAAAATTAAGCTGAATAGAGTTTATTTACCAGCATTTGAAATGGGATACTGAATTAGGTAAAATAACTTATCAGCAAAATAATTAAGACTTGCTGATTTGTGAGAAAATTCTAATTTTTATAAATTTTTTGCTTCAACCTAATGATTTTCAATCAATTTTGAGGTAAAATAAAGAAACAGCAGATTCCTGCTGGAAGGGAAGAACACTAGTGAACATCGATCAACTAATTAAAGAAACAAAAAAGGCAAGTTCCTTCATAACAGGAGGATCTATATGCTGAATAATGACAACGGAAGCAAAGGATACAAGTCCGGTTTTATTTCGATTATTGGCCGGCCAAATGTAGGTAAATCCACGTTTCTTAATCGCGTGATTGGCCAAAAAATTGCCATAATGAGTGATAAAGCACAAACAACTCGTAACAAAATCCAAGGTGTGTTAACAGTAAATGATGCTCAGATGATTTTTATAGATACACCAGGTATCCATAAACCCAAGCACAAATTAGGCGATTTTATGATGAAGGTTGCTGTAAATACGCTAAAAGAAGTTGATTTGATTTTATTTATGGTAAATGCTGAAGAAGGATTTGGACGTGGTGAAGAATTTATTCTTGAAAAATTCCAAACAGTTAATACGCCAATCTTTCTTGTAATTAATAAAATTGATCAAGTTCATCCTGATAAATTATTGCCGATTATTGAATCCTATAAAGAAAAATACCCGTTTAAAGAAATTGTCCCAATATCTGCGCTTGAAGGAAACAATGTGGAGCCATTGTTAGGACAGATTAAGTCCTTCTTGCCGGAGGGACCACAATACTATCCAGCAGACCAGGTCACAGATCACCCAGAACGGTTTATTATTACCGAGTTAATAAGGGAAAAAGCACTCCACTTAACACGCGAGGAAATTCCCCACTCTTTAGCTGTGGTTCTTGACAAAATGGAGCGGAGAGAGGGTAAAGAAATTATTGATGTCATGGCAACCGTCATAGTCGAACGTGATTCACAAAAAGGAATTATTATTGGTAAGCAAGGCAGCATGTTAAAAGAAATAGGCAAACGTGCACGAGTTGATATTGAAAATCTACTAGGGTCAAAAGTATATTTAGAGCTATGGGTAAAAGTTCAAAAAGATTGGCGCAATAAGATGTCCCAGCTGCGAGATTATGGCTTCAATGAGGATGAATATTGATTAATAATGGCCGACCAAGGCGTTTCAGCTTTTCTAATAACCCTAACTAAAATATTACCGATTATTTCAAATTATGCATGGACAACATTAACAAATATTTCGTCTTATGATTTTTGCGCTGGCAGGCTATGATAATTGTAAGGTTTGGGACCGAATGAAAGCTAGTCTAAATATGAAAGGTGGGGTTTTCGATGATGGATTTTACGTGGAAAGTATTCCTCCAAACAGGTAATATTGACACATATCTTCTCATTAAAGAACTTGAGAAGGAAAACCAAGAAATACCCGGAAATCTGAATGATGAGCTAGCACAAATCGATTTTCCCGTTTCATAAGTTTGTCTTCGTGCTACTTTAGAAGGTGACAATAATGCTTCAGAAGTGTGAAGGCATCGTTATTAGAACAACAGATTATGGTGAAACAAATAAAATAGTGACAATATATACAAGGGAATGGGGAAAGATTGGTGTGATGGCGCGTGGTGCAAAAAAGCCAAACAGCCGCCTTTCCTCCATTACACAACTTTTTACACATGGTTATTTTCTAATTACTAGAGGATCTGGTTTAGGAAGCATGCAGCAGGGTGAAACGGCTACATCCTTAAGATCGATTGGTGAAGACATTTTTTTAACTGCCTATGCTAGTTATATTGTCGAGTTAACCGATAAATGCACGGAAGAAAAAAAACCAAACCCTTTTCATTTTGAATTGCTCTATCAAACATTGAATTATTTAAATGAGGGCTATGACCCGGATATTCTCATGAATATTTATGAGATGAAAATGTTAAATGTATTGGGATTAAACCCAATCTTAAATCAATGTTCCGTTTGCGGCAGTACAGACGGACATTTTTCTTTTTCCATTCGTGAAGGTGGGCTTATCTGTCATCGTTGTCTGGATAAAGATCCGTACCATTTCAAATTAACACCGAGTACGATTAAATTATTAAGGCTATTTTATTATTTTGATCTTTCAAGGTTAGGAAATATTTCTGTTAAAGAAGAGACTAAGGCTGAACTTAAGAATGTTATTACTTCTTACTATGAAGAGTATTCGGGACTTCATCTCAAAACAAAGAAGTTTCTTAATTCCATGGATAAATTCAGAAATCTCTTATAAGCACACTGTTGACAATGTTTGGAGTTTTCGTTATTATTTTCATTAATAAAATATTTGCATTGACGGAGAAGAGTACTTAGCCATCTCTATAAAAGCGAACCTAGGGTGGTGGAAGCTAGGGTATAGGGCACTAAGGAAGGCGTTCCTGAGCAATCTTTGTGTTTATTAACACGATTAAAGAGGCTGTTTTTTACAGCAAATAGGGTGGAACCGCGGGTAACTCTCGTCCCTATGCTTACAAGCATAGGAACGAGAGTTTTTTTGTTTGAATAAAATTTATTAAAAGGAGCAATTTCAATGAATGTAACAATGGAACAAATCGTCTCACAT
Organism: Bacillus sp. ISL-7; assembly: GCF_018613065.1. Next base: position 68,042 of record NZ_JAGGQW010000021.1, read on the forward strand.
GCAAAACACAGAGGATTTATTTTTCCAGGTTCAGAGATTTACGGAGGACTTGCAAATACTTGGGATTACGGCCCGCTAGGCGTTGAATTTAAAAACAATATTAAACAGGCATGGTGGGAAAAGTTTGTTCAAGAGTCGCCTTATAATGTTGGCTTAGATGCAAGTATTCTGATGAATCCTCGTACATGGGAAGCGTCAGGGCATATTGGGAACTTTAATGACCCAATGATTGATTGTAAAAATTGTAAAGCACGCCATCGCGCGGATAAATTAATTGAAAATGCACTAGATGAAAAAGGCATTGAAATGATTGTCGACGGCTTACCATTTGAAAAAATGGAAGAATTGGTTAAAGAACACAATATCGCATGCCCGGACTGTGGCAGTCATGATTTTACTGGTATCCGTCAGTTCAACTTAATGTTTAAAACCTTCCAAGGGGTAACAGAATCAAGTACGAATGAAATTTTCCTTCGTCCTGAAACGGCCCAAGGTATTTTTGTTAACTTTAAAAATGTTCAGCGTACGATGAGAAAGAAAATGCCGTTTGGAATTGCTCAAATAGGAAAGAGTTTCCGAAATGAAATTACTCCGGGGAATTTTACATTCAGGACAAGAGAGTTTGAACAAATGGAACTTGAATTTTTCTGTAAGCCTGGTGAAGAACTTAAATGGTTTGATTATTGGAAACAATTTGCAGAAGACTGGTTAATGTCCTTAGGTCTTACCAAAGAAAATCTAAGGCTACGAGATCACTCTGAAGATGAACTATCCCATTATAGTAATGCGACTACTGATTTTGAATTTAAGTTCCCGTTTGGTTGGGGGGAACTTTGGGGTGTCGCTTCAAGAACAGATTATGACTTGAAGCAGCATATGGAGTATTCCGGTGAAGATTTCCATTATCTTGACCCTGAAACAAATGAAAAGTATGTCCCATTCTGTATTGAACCTTCCTTAGGAGCGGATCGGGTTACGTTAGCATTCTTGATTGATGCCTATGATGAAGAACAGCTTGAAGATGGTACATCTAGAACGGTCATGCATTTCCACCCTGCTCTAGCCCCATTTAAGGCTGCAGTCCTTCCATTATCGAAGAAGCTGTCTGAAGAAGCACGAGAAGTTTTTGCTGCTTTAGCGAAGCACTTTTCAGTGGATTATGACGAATCAGGTTCCATTGGGAAACGCTATCGTCGTCATGATGAAATTGGTACACCTTTTTGTATCACTTATGATTTTGACTCTAAAGAAGACAATATGGTTACTGTTCGAGACCGTGATACAATGGAACAAAAACGGATCCCAGTAAGTGAACTTGTTAGCTTTTTGCAAGAAAAGATGACGTTTTAATGGAAAACTCGCCAATTGGCGAGTTTTCTTAATACATTCCATAGTATATAATATTCCTAATAAAGTATGACTTTTAGAAGGTTGTGGGTAACCCTTCATGATGTCATACAAAGGTGGTGTGTACAATCGAACTGACCAAACGGCAAGAACATATTTTACAAATTGTAAAAGAAAATGGGCCGATTACCGGAGAGCATATTGCCGATCAATTAAGTTTGACTAGAGCAACATTAAGGCCGGATCTGGCAATTTTAACAATGGCTGGCTTTTTAGATGCAAGACCGCGTGTGGGTTATTTTTATACGGGTAAATCTGGGACACAGCTGTTAACTGAAAATTTACAAAAAATATATGTGAAAGATTATCAATCCATCCCTATTGTGGTGAATGAAAATATTTCTGTATATGATGCAATCTGTACCATGTTCCTTGAAGATGTGGGAACATTATTTGTAGTGGATCAAAATACCATCCTTGTTGGGGTGTTGTCCAGAAAAGATTTGCTCAGAGCAAGTATAGGCAAACAAGAGCTTTCCACCATTCCTGTCAATATTATTATGACTAGAATGCCGAATATAACTATGTGTGAACGGGACGATTTATTAATCGATATCGCCAAAAAATTAATTGAAAAACAAATTGATGCCCTGCCAGTGGTTCGAAAATCAGAAAATGGATATGAGGTTATCGGCAGATTAACGAAAACAAATATTACAAAAGCGTTTGTTGGACTGGGTGATGAGTAAGTCACAAGTTAACTTGTAGAGGGGTTGTGTAGGGAGAATGGGTGTACCAATTATTTATGTTGTATCTGATTCAGTGGGGGAAACGGCTGAATTAGTTACCAAAGCAGCAATAAGCCAGTTTAATGGCTCTGGAATGAATTTAAAAAGATTTCCCTATGTAGAGGACCAGGAACATATTGATGAAGTTCTTTCACTTGTTTTACTAGATAAAGCTATGATTGCATTTACGCTTGTCAAACCTGAAATGCGTACCTATATCAAGGAAAGAGCGGAACAAGAAGGGATTCTGGCAGTCGATTTAATTGGTCCAATAATGGACAAGATTCAAGCTTTCAGTGGGAAGACACCTTTATGTGAACCAGGACTTGTTCGAAAACTTGATGAGGATTATTTTAAAAAAGTAGAAGCGATTGAATTTGCCGTGAAATATGATGATGGCCGTGACCCAAGAGGAATCCTAAAAGCAGATATTGTCCTAATTGGCGTTTCAAGAACTTCAAAGACACCACTTTCCCAGTACTTAGCCCATAAACGTTTAAAGGTCGCTAATGTCCCGCTGGTACCTGAAGTGGATCCGCCAGAAGAACTATATAGGGTTCCGATCGAGAAATGCTTCGGTTTAAAAATAAGTCCTGAAAAGTTAAACAATATCAGACGAGAACGATTAATTTCCTTGGGATTAAATGATAAGGCAAGTTATGCCAATATTGAACGGATTAAAGCGGAGTTAATCTTTTTTGAAAAAGTAGTGGAGAAAATAAGTTGTCCCGTTATTGATGTAACCAATAAAGCAGTTGAAGAAACAGCAAATGTTATCCTAAATTATATTCATAAAGGGAGACCTTAACACATAATCATTTGATTATGTGTTTTCTTCTGAAAGAAAGTGGAATAATAATGATAAAAAGTTATGGTAAAATGATAATAAATGTACTATAATAAAAAATTGTGATAAAAATATATCTTTTTAGGTTTAGACTTGCTTGTGAACGAATAAACTATTTATTGTTAGATGTCAAGGGGACCCCCTAAAAAGAATTCGACATAAATCCTTTTACAAAAGTTATTTGTTAAAGAAGGAATATGCGGAGAGATGTAGAATTAATACTAATGTAGAAGGCAATCCGACTATTTTTGTCGATGCAGATTCATGCCCACTGGGCAGAGATTGTCGAAATAGGATCCAAGTTAAGCGTCCGTGATCTTTTTGATGCTTCCTCCGTCTCCATATGAATGAAGAAAAATCTACATAGGAAGAGGAAATATGTTGACGCTGGGAAGGGAGAGGCCCTAAATCCTTCCAAACTGAAGATCGTTCAAAATTTATGACAAAATTAACAAAAATTTTGTCGAAATTTGCAGGAATTTAAAGATTGCCTGCCGAATACCTGATAGTACAAATGGAGTTGTTTTCATGGCAGAGCGTATTGCCGAAGAAAAGATTAATCAAATTCGTCAGGCTGTTGATATTGTCGAAGTAATCAGCGATTATGTTCAACTGAAAAAACAGGGGCGAAATTACTTCGGATTATGTCCATTCCATGGAGAAAGTACCCCATCATTTTCAGTATCAATTGATAAACAAATTTTCCATTGTTTTGGCTGTGGCGCTGGCGGTAATGTTTTTTCTTTTTTAATGGAACTTGAAGGGATTTCATTTCAGGAAGCTGCCATTAAACTAGCTTCGAAGGTAAATATCGACCTTGAAATTAATTTATCTGGGGGACAAGGCGAGAAAAAGGTTTCTCAAGAGCACCAAGCTTTTTTAGGGGCTCATGAGCTGTTACAGAAATTTTACCATCACTTGCTTGTAAATACAAAAGAAGGCGGGCAGGCTTTAGAGTATCTGCTGAGCAGGGGATTTACTCGCGAATCGATTGATAAGTTTCAAATTGGGTATTCCCTAAATTCATGGGATTTTGTTTATAAATTTCTATCTAAAAGAGATTTCCCACCTGAATGGATGGAGAAAGCCGGATTAATTATCAAACGTGAAAGGGATGGGACTTATTTCGATCGATTTAGGGATCGAATAATGTTTCCGATTTTTGACCGAAATGGTAATACGATTGCTTTTTCAGGCAGATCACTTGGGGCCGAAGAGCCCAAATATCTAAATAGTCCTGAAACGCCAATCTTTAATAAAAGTAAAATTTTATATAATTATCATAATGCGAAGCCAAGTTTAAAAAAATTGCAATATGCTGTTTTATTTGAGGGATTTGCCGATGTAATTTCCGCAGATCGCTCGGGTGTGGAAAATGGCATTGCCACAATGGGGACATCCTTGACAGATGAACATATAGCCCTTTTAAGGCAAAGTGTCCAATCCGTAACCATCTGTTACGATTCAGATAAGGCAGGAATTGAAGCTGCTTTTCGAGCGGGGAACCATCTTAACAATGCTGGCTTTCAAATAAAGGTAGCGATGATGCCAGACGGCATGGACCCCGATGAATACATTAAAAAGAACGGTCCTGAGAAATTCCGAAATGAGGTTATCGCAGCCGGCTTAACATGGATGGCGTTTAAATTTCTTTACTTTCGCAGAGGTAAAAATCTTCAGCTAGAAGGAGATAGGCTTGCATATATCGAAGTGATAATTAAAGAAATCAGCAATTTGAATAAAGCGGTTGAAAGAGATCATTATTTGCGGCAACTTGCAGCAGAATTTTCACTCTCATTAGATGCATTGAAACAGCAGCAAAAGCAAATTTTCTTCGCTGATAAAAGAAAAACAACCGGAAAAAACCAACCTGTTGATAAACCTATTTTAATTCCTAAGAAAGTAAGTGAACTCAAGCCAGCGCATTACACAGCAGAAAGGCGATTAATCGCACACATGCTAAAAGATCGAGATGTTGCTTATAAAGTTCAGGATTTATTACAAGGAAACACGTTTAATATTGATGAACATCAGGCAATAATAACCTATCTGTTAGGATTTTATGAGGATCATTTCCAACCTGATTCAAGTGCATTTTTATCCTATATTCATGATGACAATCTTAGAAGAATGGTTGCTAATATTGAAATGATGTCCATAAATGACGAATTAAGCAATCAAGAATTAACTGATTATATCAAACAGGTGTTGAATTATCAAAAATTGTTAAAGATAAAAGAAAAAGAAGTGGAACAAAAAGAAGCAGAGCGACAAAGTGATCTTGGTAAAGCTGCTGCAATTGCAATGGAAATTATTCAATTGCGTAAATCTCTATAGATTCCATTTTACTGTCTTTGATTCTGGAAGGAGGGGGACATATGGCTGCTGAAAAATCAGCCCGTTCAAAAGAAGTTGAGAATGAATTCACTTTTGAACAAGTGAAAGACCAGTTAACGGTACTGGGTAAAAAAACCGGCGTCCTTGCCTATGATGATATTGCTGAGAAATTGGCTAATTTTGAACTAGATTCACACCAAATGGACGAATTTTACGAGTTCCTCGGTGATCAAGGTATTGAATTAGTTGGTGAAAGTGAGGAAGATCCAAATCCTAAGCAATTAGCTAAAGGTGATGATGATGAATTTGATCTAAATGATCTTAGCGTCCCTCCAGGGGTTAAGATTAATGATCCAGTTCGTATGTACTTAAAAGAAATCGGCCGTGTTGATTTGCTTTCTGCTGAAGAGGAAATTAAGCTGGCTAACCGAATTGAAGCAGGAGACGAAGAAGCAAAACGACGTCTAGCTGAAGCAAACCTCCGTCTTGTAGTAAGTATTGCAAAACGCTACGTCGGTCGTGGAATGCTCTTTCTTGATCTTATTCAGGAAGGTAATATGGGTCTAATCAAAGCTGTTGAGAAGTTTGATTATCGAAAAGGCTTTAAATTTAGTACCTATGCAACTTGGTGGATTCGTCAAGCCATTACACGCGCGATTGCAGACCAAGCAAGGACCATTCGGATACCTGTGCATATGGTTGAAACCATTAATAAATTAATTCGTGTTCAGCGTCAATTACTTCAGGATCTTGGCCGTGAACCAACACCAGAAGAAATTGGTGAAGATATGGATCTAACACCTGATAAGGTTAGGGAAATTTTGAAAATTGCCCAAGAGCCTGTATCACTGGAAACACCTATTGGTGAAGAAGATGATTCCCACCTTGGTGATTTTATTGAAGACCAGGATGCAACCTCACCTTCAGAGCATGCTGCCTATGAATTATTAAAAGAGCAACTTGAAGATGTCTTAGATACTTTAACAGACAGGGAAGAAAATGTCCTTCGCCTGCGTTTTGGACTAGATGATGGACGTACTCGTACACTCGAAGAGGTAGGAAAGGTCTTCGGTGTTACCCGTGAGCGTATCCGTCAAATTGAAGCAAAGGCATTGCGGAAATTACGCCATCCTAGTCGCAGCAAACGATTAAAAGATTTCTTAGAATAAAATATTTCTAATGAATAGTCTACTTCATAACTGAAGTAGGCTTTTTTCTTATGCATCAATTAATGAATACACAGATGAAACACTTAAGTAAATGTAAGCACTTTCTCTATTTGAATCCATTTTACTGAATTGTCTCTCATTTTGCAAATAGACTTAAGAAAATTCATGGTCCGCTTTTTATTCTTTTATTTTAGGAGATGGGCTTGAATTTATCAAATACAACCGAACGTTTGTTAGAAGATGCCTGAGTACCTGTTAAGAACCTTTTAGGTAAGCTTAGAGAGGCCTTAAACAGTTTTTAATTATGGTCGATGGCCGGACAACGTATAGGGATTGCTGCAATGGCCGTAGGGATTGCTCAGGGAGCCTATGATTAATAAAATAAATTAGCAAATTTATAAACAGGCTAAACTAGATATTTTCACTAATTTGGCTTGTTATCTTTTTTTTATTAAGATTATAGTGATAAAATAAGTTTAGGGCTTTTCCTTCTGTTCATTTTCAAGTAAAATAGTAGTTGTTTGTAGACTTTATTCAATATTTAACAGACGTTCGTACATAAGGGAGGTTATATCATGAAGCGAAATCCGGTTATTCCTTTCGTTCTCATCATGGCATTTGGAATTGTGTTAATTCTAATTTTGTCTTTCAAAGGCCTTGGTGATATGAAAGAAGTTGCTAAGGAAAATGGGGAAGGCAATGAGAAAACAGAGGTTGCCGCATCAAAGCCAGAAGACATTTACAAGCAATCTTGTATTGGCTGTCATGGCGATCAGTATCAAGGGGTAGTAGGACCTACATTAAAAGGTGTGGGCAGCAAGTATTCTAAGGAAGAACTTATGACCATTGTTACAAAAGGTAAGGGTACAGTCATGCCAGCAGGTCTTGTTAAACCAGAACAGGCTGCTGCAATGGCAGATTGGTTAGCAAACATTAAATAACTAGAAAAGGTCCTTTGCATCTGTAAAGGACTTTTTTTATACTAGGCGTTGTTGAATATACAAGGACATTTTTCCTTAAATTAATAATCGAAACACTTTGATGCCTTTTTCGGGATTTTTATTTTGAATTAGCCGAATTGGAGAGACTTTGATGCTTTTTTCGGGACATTGTGTCTCCAATAGCTCCTATTGGAGACACTTTGATGCTTTTTTCGGGATTTTTGTCTTCAATAGCCCTGGTTGGAGACACTTTGATGCTTTTTTCGGGACATTTTGTCTCCAATAGCCCGGATTGGAGAGACTTTGATGCTTTTTTCGGGACATTTTGTCTCCAATAGCCCTGGTTGGAGAGACTTTGATGCTTTTTTCGGGACATTTTGTCTCCAATAGCCCGGATTGGAGAGACTTTGATGCTTTTTTCGGGACATTTTGTCTCCAATAGCCCGGATTGGAGAGACTTTGATGCTTTTTTCGGGACATTTTGTCTCCAATAGCCCGGATTGGAGACACTTTGATGTTTTTTCGGGACATTTTGTCTCCAATAGCCCTGATTAGAGACAATTTGATGCTTTTTTCGTGATTTTTGTCTTCAATAAGCCCGATTGGAGACTCTTTATCATTTTTTTCGGATTACTGTCTTCAATAACCTATGAAGAATATAATTTGGTGGAAACCAATAATAAAATTTAACAAGCCTTATATTAAGTAAATTACATATAAAAAGTGGTGGTATGATTGAATACAGATAAATTGTCAGCAAGATTGGCTTCGGTTTCTAACTATGTTCCAAAAGGAGCGAGGCTCGCAGATATTGGCTCAGACCATGCTTATTTACCTTGCTACTTAGCAAAAAATGAAGGATTACCATTTGCCATTGCTGGTGAGGTTGCTAAGGGACCCTTCCAGTTGGCTGAGAGGAATGTATTAGCTGAAGGGTTAGCGGGGGTTATTTCCGTGCGATTAGGTGATGGTCTGGAAGTTATTCAACCGGGTGAAGTGGATTGTATTACAATTGCTGGAATGGGGGGTGCCCTAATTGCAAACATTCTAGAAAATGGTAAAGATAAGCTGACTTCTGTCAAGCGCCTGGTGTTACAACCAAATATTAGCGCGATTTCTATCAGAAAATGGTTTATTGAAAATAACTGGGAACTAATTGACGAAGAAATACTCGAGGAAGATGGGAAAATATACGAGATTTTAATAGGTGAAAAGGGCGATCCGAATAAGCCTTATAAAAAAAATCTTGATATGGGGCTTTTAGTTGGTCCATTCCTTCTACAAAAACAAGATAAAACCTTTAAGAAAAAATGGACAGCAGAAATAAACAATTGGCAGCGTATTTATGAAGCACTTGAGGGTGCCAGCCAATCTCCTGAAACGAATGAAAAAAAACAAGAGATGATCGCCAAAATTAAGCTGGTAGAGGAGGCTTTAAAGAATGAAAATTCCTAACGGTCACGAAGTCATTCAACTATTTGAACAGTTTTCCCCGAAAGGGTTAGCGATGGAAGGGGATAAGATTGGCTTACAAATAGGACGCTTAAATAAAAAAGTTGAGCGAATAATGATTGCCCTTGATGTACTGGAAAATGTAATCGATGAGGCAATTGAAAAAAATGTTCAGCTCATTATTGCCCACCATCCGATTATTTATCGCCCTCTTAAGAATTTGCTAACTGACACGGTTCAAGGGAAAATGATCGAAAAAATATTAAAACATGATATTGCCGTTTACGCAGCCCATACGAACCTTGATGTCGCAAAAGGCGGGGTAAATGACCTGCTTGCAACTGCTTTAGAGTTGGAAGATGCAGAGGTACTCGTGCCGACTTTTGATACAAAGCTAAAGAAATTAGTTGTTTTTGTTCCAGTAAGCCATGCAGAAGTTATTAGAAAAGTCCTTGGAAATGAAGGCGCAGGATTTATTGGAAACTACAGCCATTGTTCATTTTCCGCAAATGGGACGGGAAGATTTGTATCTGGTGAAAACACCAATCCTTTTGTTGGTGAGGCAGGCAGGTTAGAGGAAGTGGAGGAAGTAAGAATCGAGACCATTGTTCCTGAACCACTTCTAAAGAAAACGATAACTGCTATGATCAAAGCACATCCATATGAAGAGGTTGCCTATGATGTCTACCCGCTGGAGAACAAAGGTGAAGTACTCGGTCTTGGCCGAATCGGGAAAGTCCGTGAAATGACATTAGGAGAATTTGCGGAAAAAGTGAAATTAGCACTTGAAGTTTCAACTGTCCGTGTGGTTGGCGATTTAAGCACTAAAATCAAAAAGGCAGCTGTTTTAGGCGGGGATGGAAATAAATACTTCATGAATGCCAAGTTTCAAGGGGCAGATGTGTATGTTACAGGGGATATTTATTATCACACGGCCCATGATGCAGCAATGCAGGGCTTGAATATGATTGATCCAGGCCATAATGTGGAAAAGGTGATGAAAAAAGGCCTGACTGCAACATTACAAAAGATGTGTCAAGAAACGGGTTATACCGTGGAGATTTTTCCTTCTGAAGTAAATACAGATCCATTCCAATTTGTATAATAGCAAAGAACCGGTCCACAGACTCGGTTCTTTTTATTTACTGCGCTTCAGTTTTTTTTACCTTTGGTAATATTCTGCTTAATTGGACCTTTTTTCGTCGTTCCCATGTAGCTTCATTATTTGGGTTAAATTGTTCAAGGAATGTGATTACTTCCTTTGTTATCGGTGTTGGAGTAGAGGCTCCGGATGTTACCGCGACATTTTTGGCATCCTTAATCCACTCAATTTCTAACTCAGTTATATCAGCAATGCGATACGCTTTTGTTCCAGCAATTTCCTCAGAGACCTGTGCAAGGCGATTGGAATTATTACTTTTTGGATCACCAACTACAATCGTCACATCAGCTTCTGTTGCTTGTTCTGCAACTGCTTCTTGGCGAATTTGCGTTGCATGGCAAATTTCATTAAAGACTTCCACTTTTGGATATTTTTCCTGAACTTTTTTCATTGTATCAGCCACATCCCATTGACTCATCGTTGTTTGATTTGTGACAAGTAACTTGTCACAGTCAATCATTAATGCTTCTACATCATTTGGAGTTTCAACCAGATGGACCATATCAGGGGCCACACCAACTGCACCCTCCGGTTCTGGATGTCCTTTTTTTCCAATATAAATTACTTGGTAGCCTTCTTTTGTTTTTTCTTCAATCAAATCATGGGTTCTCGTTACATCAGGACATGTCGCATCTATCGTTACTAGCCCTTTCTGTTTTGCGAGTTCTCTAACTTCTGGCGATATTCCATGAGCAGTAAAGATAACAGTACCTGTTTCCACTTTATCGAGAATATCTTTACGGTTTTTTCCGTCTAGGGTAATAATCCCTTCTTCTTCGAAAGCATCTGTAACATGTTTATTATGAACAATCATCCCTAAAATGTAGATTGGGCGTGGTAATGTTTTATCTAAAGCAGCGTTTCGTGCAATGACCATGGCATCGACGACACCATAGCAGTAACCGCGTGGTGAAATTTTGATAATTTGCATATAAAAAGTCCTCCTAAAAAAGACAGTGTTTAATAGTTTTACGTGTTTATTATATAAAACTAATAGAAATAATACAAAGATACAATTTTCCTTAGCTTTTTTAGGAAGAAAAGAAAGAATGCCGTCTCCAGCATTCTTCATTTATATATACATTTTCGGAACAGAACTTCCTTTTTGATATGGACCTTTCTTTGAAGGTATTTGCTGTTGCTTATTTTTACGTTGCCCTTTTTTATTGGACGTACTATTTACAGGCTCTTCATGATTTGATGATTCATCGACGGCGGCATCAGTTGATTGGTTATTTTCTACTGTTGCTTCATCCGTAGATTTTGAAGCATTTTTGAATCCTTTATAAATTTTCCACATTGCAGGAAGATTTTTTATCATTGGGCTATATTGTTGGATCATCGGTCCAATCGACTGGGCTGTCTTTAGCACCTGCTGCGTATTGTTCAACATGCTAGTTAGTCCGCCAGGGTTACTTAAAGATTGGAGCAGTCCTCCGCCCCCTGATGCTGCTTTTCCTGCTCCTTGCATTCCCATAAAGCCGCCAGCTTGGCTTCTTCCTCCGAGAATTTTCGAAAGTAATCCCCCTCCGCCTTTGTTCATAGGATTAGACCTTCCCATCATTTGCCCCATCATGGGGTTATTTCTTCCTCCAAACGGATTGGAAGGGGCTCCCATCATTGGATTCCTGCCGCCAAAAGGGTTAAAACCAGGGTTCATCATCTGATTATGTGGTCCAAAAGGTCCTGGCCCCATTCGCCCCTGCATAGGCATTCTTGGTCTTGGTTGCATCTCGTTGCCTCCTTTCAATTGCCTCATGCTTTAAATTATGCATTTACCCTAATTTGGTTTAGGTATTATACACAGGACAAAGACCAAATTTAATTGTTTAAAAGTCAGTAAAAAGTAGAAAATGATATTAAAACGAAAGATAACTGGAGTTTTGATGAAATATTGACTATAATTGCATGATGGAATAGAAAGTGTTGCACTTGCTAAAGTAAGAAAACTACTCCAAAATCATGAGATTTTAACTATAAGGAGCAAATATATGAAAGAAAATCGTTTTGATCGTTTTACGTTTCAACCATTTATTATAGAAACAGTTAAGGAGTTCGGTTTTACTGAGCCGACTGAAATTCAGGAACGGATGATTCCTGTTGTTTTAAAGGGAGAGAGTGCTATTGGTCAGTCACAAACAGGGACGGGTAAAACGCTTGCCTATGTTCTTCCAATCCTCGAAAAAATTGACCCGTCACGACAGGAAGTTCAAGCTGTCATTACTGCACCTACAAGAGAGCTTGCCTCTCAAATTTATCACCAAATATTAAAAATAACGTCACATTGCAGCCCAGAGCAATCCATTATGACTAGATGCTATATTGGGGGGACGGATAAGCAGCGGTCGATTGAAAAATTAAAGGTTCAGCCACATATAGTTGTTGGAACTCCGGGTAGAATCAAGGACCTGATGAGTGAAAAAGCTTTATTTGTTCATACTGCGGGAATGCTTGTCGTGGATGAAGCTGATATGATGTTAGATATGGGATTTATTGAAGATTTGGATCGAGTAGCAGCTAAAATGCCAGAAAACTTGCAAATGCTCGTTTTTTCAGCAACGATCCCGGAAAAACTAAAACCCTTTCTTAAAAAATATATGGAAAATCCAAAAACTGTTCAGATAGAACCGAAAAGAAGAGCAGCAGAAAATTTAGAGCATTACCTTTTGCCGTCAAGACACCGGAGTAAAAAGCAGCTCGTTCATGATGCCCTTCTTGCCTACAATCCTTATCTAGCGATTGTATTTACGAATACAAAAAAAATGGCTGAAGAAGTGGCATACTTTTTAAATGAAAAAGGTTTAAAAGTTGGCCGAGTTCATGGTGATCTAAATCCTCGGGAACGGAAACAAATGATGAAGCAAATTCAGGATTTGGATTATCAATATATTGTCGCAACAGACCTTGCTTCTAGAGGAATTGATATAGAAGGGGTCAGCCATATCATCAACTATGAACTCCCATCAGACTTAGATTTTTATATCCATAGAGTCGGGAGAACAGCGCGTGCCGGAAATTCGGGCATTGCCCTCACAATTTATGAGTCATCGGATGAAGATGCGTTAAACCGGTTAGAAAAAATGGGGATTCAATTTAAGAATGTCGATCTTAAAAATAACGAATTTGTTACCGTCGATGAACGAAATAAAAGGAAGACACGTGTAAGGCAGGAGGATAAGGCCGATCAAAAAGCTAAATCGTTGGTTAAGAAGCCAAACAAAGTAAAACCGGGTTATAAAAAGAAAATGCAATGGGAAATGGATAAAATTAAAAAGCGTGAACGAAGGATTGAGCAAAGAAAAAAATAATCAAACCAGGGAGAAAAAGGTATGCTTAAATTAGGATCACATGTTTCGATGAGTGGGAAAGATATGCTGCTTGCCGCAAGTGAAGAAGCTGTTTCCTATGGTGCAAACACGTTTATGGTCTATACAGGGGCACCGCAAAATACAAGAAGAAAAAAAATCGAAGACCTCAATATTGAAGCAGGGCGGAGGCATATGGAACAGAACGGTATCTCCGAAATTGTCGTTCATGCTCCTTATATTATCAATATTGGAAATACAACCAATCCAGATACTTTTGAATTGGGTGTTAGATTTCTTCGAACAGAAATTGAAAGAACAGAGGCAATTGGAGCAAAGCAAATCGTCCTGCATCCTGGAGCACATGTAAGTGCTGGTACCGAGGCTGGTATTAAAAAAATTATCGAAGGATTAAATGAAGTACTGACTGGCAAAGAGCAAGTACAAATTGCCTTGGAAACGATGGCTGGAAAAGGCTCCGAGTGTGGAAAATCCTTCGAAGAAATAGCGATGATAATGGATGGAGTTAACTATAGTGATAAGTTATCCGTTTGCTTTGATACCTGCCATACTCATGATGCAGGCTATAATATTGTTGAGGATTTTGATGGTGTATTAAATGAGTTTGACAAAATCGTTGGCTTGAACAAATTGAAAGTACTGCATATTAATGATAGTAAAAATGCGGTCGGGATGCGAAAGGATAGACACGAAAATATCGGGTTTGGCCATATCGGTTTTAAGGCCCTAAATTATATTGTCCACCATCCACAGCTTACCGATGTTCCAAAGATTTTAGAAACTCCATATGTGGGTGAGGATAAGAATAATAAAAAAGCCCCATATAAATTTGAGATTCATATGCTTCGGGAACAAAAGTTCAATGAGAACTTGCTTGACCTTATCACGCAATCATAAAAAAGAGCTGTGCAAGTGCACAGCTTTTTACTTTTTAGTTAACTGTATAAATAATTTATTTACTTCTCGGGCCGTTGCTGGACCCGCAGTTTTAGCAATTTCTTTCACTAATTGAGCCCGCTGTGAATCATCAAATATATTCACATTTTTCCCTCTTAAGTATTCGGCAATTTTCACTGCCTGCTGCCTAGTAACTGATATATTAAATTGATCCGCATATTTTACCAGTTCTTCAGCTGTTATCGTGTTAATTTTATGATTAATGATGCTCTGAAAAATTGTCACCCTCACCACTCCTCACCTTAATGTATGAAGAAGTTCCAGGAGTGTGATTAGAGATTTTTGTGAATTAAATCGACGAATGCCGGAGTGGCAGACTTTACATTCAAGAATACCTATTGTATACTACTTTAGGTTAAATCGGAATGATTCTTATAATTAAAGGTGATGCGCTGACTATGCAATCAATTATAGAAGTAAAAAAACTTTCGTATCGTTATGAAAAAGATGTTGTTCTAGAGGACATTAACATTACTATTCCAAGTGGTTCTTTTTTAGCGATTGTCGGTCCTAATGGGTCCGGAAAATCAACACTATTGAAGTTGATATTAGGGTTATTAAAGCCGCAAAAAGGGGACATCTTTTTATTCGGTAAGGAAATTAATAAGTTTAAAGATTGGCAAAAAATTGGCTATGTTTCTCAAAAGGCTAATTCCTTCAACACAGGTTTTCCTGCTACTGTATTTGAAGTTGTCGAGAGTGGTCTAACCAAAAAGCTTGGGATGTTTAAGTTTTTTAAAAAAGAACATGCGCAAAAAGTAATCGAAGCCTTGGAGGCAGTCGGTATGGAAGGGTTTAGCAACAGAAATATTGGTGAGCTCTCTGGAGGCCAGCAACAAAGAGTTTTCATTGCACGAGCCCTCGTTAGTGAACCAAGTCTCCTCATTCTGGATGAACCTACGGTAGGCGTTGATGCCGAGAACGTTAATAATTTTTATCAAATGCTGGGTGATTTAAATAAAAGTCATGATATTACCCTTTTATTGGTTACTCATGATATTGGGACGATTTCGGATAAAGTCTCACATGTTGCGTGCTTGAATAAACATTTGCATTTTCATGGGGAAACAATGGAATTTGAACAGCTCCGGGCTGATGGTATTTCTAAAATTTATGGCCATGATGTTCACATGCTAGACCATCATCATGAGCACGGAGGCGTTGTAAAATGATTCAAGGAATTTTTCACTATGAATTTTTACAAAATGCTTTTTTAACGGGGCTTATGATCGGAATTATTGCCCCGTTACTAGGAGTGTTTGTTGTTGTAAGAAGACTATCGTTAATTGCGGATGCACTCAGTCATGTTACTCTTGCAGGCATAGCTGCGAGCCTGCTTCTTGAAAGAAATATTGCGATGATGGCAGGAGTAAATCCACTATACTTAGGAATGGTTTTTTCTGTTGGGGGATCACTGTTCATCGAAAAACTTAGAGGCGTTTATAAGCACTACCAAGAACTTGCGATTCCAATTATTCTCTCTAGTGGTATTGGCTTAGGGGTTATATTTATTTCGCTTGCCAATGGTTTTAATACTGATTTGTTTAGTTATTTATTTGGAAGTGTTTCGGCAGTTAGCAGAACCGATTTATGGGTCGTATTTATTATCGGTATCTTGGTAATTTTAGTGATTATTTTATTGTATAAAGAGCTTTTTTTATTATCCTTTGATGAAGAACACGCAAAAGCCTCAGGGATAGCTGCCAAAAGTATTCATTTTATTTTTATTGTCATGGTGGCCTTGGTAATTGCAGCTTCTATGAGAATTGTCGGAATTTTGTTGGTTTCATCTTTAATGACGTTACCTGTAGCTGCCAGTATAAGGCTAGCCAAAGGATTTAAGCAAACTATTTTTTTATCTGTCCTATTTGGTGAAGTGTCAGTACTTGGCGGCTTGTTTACTGCGTATTACTTAGATTTAGCTCCCGGTGGAACAATCGTGATGATTGCTGTTCTTATCTTAATTTTTTCTATTTTTTATAAAAAATTCTTAATTCGTAAGGGGGTGCCGTCAGGTGAACGTTAATGAGGCAATCCAATACTTAAAAGAAAAAGGGTTTAAACAAACTGGTAAAAGAGAAGATATGCTTCAATTGTTTGCTGACAGTGATAAATATTTAACGGCTAAGGACGTCTTGGATCAGCTTAAAGATGATTATCCAGGTCTGAGCTTTGATACTATCTATCGTAATCTTTCCTTGTTTGTGAATATGGGGATTCTTGAGATGACAGAATTATCAGGAGAGAAACATTTCCGTTTTACATGTTCAAGACATCACCATCATCATCATTTTATCTGTATGACCTGCGGAAAAACGAAAGAAATTGAAACTTGCCCAATGAACGACTTAAGTGAAAATTTAAAAGGATACGATATTTCAGGTCATAAGTTTGAGATTTACGGTCTTTGTCCTGAATGTCATTAAAAAACAGCTTGTCTGCATACAAGCTGTTTTTTTGTATCTAAAATTAAATGCTGGAACTAGCCATTTCCCTGTGGACCTGCTGCTGCTTTTCCCAGTTTTCTACCCAAATATAAGCTTCTTTCCAGTTGTTAACCCGGATGACACCTTTTGGAAGAGGATCCTGATTATATGGTGTATCAAATAATATGACAGGAATCTGACACTCTTCATGGATCATCACAGCATTATCGTGTTTATCCTCAAAAAAGATATCAACCGAATGCTTTTTCACTGTGGCTACTTTGTCATGTGATCCAATTAATTCAATGTGGTCAAAGGTTAAGCCTTTATCAAGGAACCATTGGATGGTTACATCGAGTAAATGGGAGCCGCGTGCACTAATGAAAAATAACTCATGCTCTTTTTCCCATTTATTTAATACTTTTCCCGCTCCATCTGCGAGAGGAGAGCCTTTATAAATCATGGGTTCATTTTCAGAAAACCATGTGGCGAACTCTTTTTCTGAAACATTTACGAATGGAGTTAATTCATATTGATTAACGTCCTCATACAAAATATTCAAGTCAAATGCTTTATTAATAAAAGGGATGATGGATTTGGGGCATGTAACCGTTCCATCAATATCGATTCCAAACCTTTTTCTCATTTTTGCTCTCACCTTCATATAGCTTTTAGGATTCTCCTTTTAGTTTACCAAAATTGAGTGGTCAACGGGGGAAAAGAAACAAAAAACTAATTTAGGCAAACATTAACATACTAAAAAACAGACAGAGGCAAACAATAATTAATGCTCCTATTACTGAAAGTGAGGGATTAGGATGGCAGATGAAAGAGACACGAAAGTGCAGGAAGCTCTTCAAAGTGCAAATATTGGCCAAGATATTCCCAATTCTCCTACATCATATCGGGAGGAAACAGCATCAGAAATTGCCGCACCTATTAAGGCCCATTACACATTGAAAAAAGATGACAATACCCCTAACATTGGTGCTTCTGTTCCGATACGATCTTCAGAATATAGGGAAGAAACAGCAGCGGAAATAGCTGCTCCTGTTCCACTTATTCGAAGAAAGGAACAGACCGGGCAAAAGGAAAATGCTGCAGGTGGTACAGGTCTAGGAACGCTTGCTTTAGCGCTTTCGATTTTATCACTGTTTGTATTACCTATTCTTTTTGGAGCTGCAGGTATTGTGTTAGGTTTTGTTGCCAGAAGGAGAGGGGCCACAGGACTAGGTGCCTGGGCCATTGGTATCGGTGCAATATCGATTGTTATTGGTATCTTTATTCTTCCGTTCTTTTAACAAAACCTGCATAGGAGCAAAAAGAAACCCGGTGAAAATACCGGGTTTCTTGATGTTAATTCGTAATTTTATCTTCGACTGCTTTTTTCTGAAAATATTCTTCGGCAATTTGGTCAATTTCTTTTTTCAATTCCTCAACTAATTGCGCTTCAGGAACCTTGCGGACGATCTCACCCTTCCTGAATAATAACCCTTCACCTCGAGCACCGGCAATGCCAATATCGGCTTCACGGGCCTCTCCAGGTCCGTTAACGGCACAGCCTAAAACAGCTACTTTAATCGGAGCTTTAATTTTTTCAATGTATTCTTCGACTTCATTTGCAATACTAATAAGGTCAATTTCAATCCGGCCGCATGTTGGGCAAGAGATCAATGTGGCCGCGTTAGAAGAGAGACCGAATACCTTTAAAAGTTCTCTAGCAACCTTTACTTCCTGAACTGGGTCTGCACTTAAGGAAACACGTAGTGTGTTACCTATTCCCATGTGTAAAATAGTGCCTAAACCTGCCGCACTTTTTATGCTGCCTGCAAAAAGGGTTCCAGACTCAGTGATCCCAAGATGAAGGGGATAATCGAATGCTCTTGATGCCTTTTCATAAGCTTCAATGGCAAGATTTACATCAGAGGCCTTCATGGAAACGATAATATCATGGAAATCTAAATCCTCAAGAATTTTAATATGGTGCAGCGCGCTTTCGACCATACCATCTGCAGTTGGATATCCGTATTTCTCTAAAATTCTCTTTTCGAGCGAGCCAGCATTTACCCCGATTCTGATGGGAATACCTTTCTCCTTCGCGGCTTTTACGACAGCCTCGACTTTTTCTCGTTTTCCGATATTACCGGGATTGATTCTGATTTTATCTGCTCCGCCTTCAATTGCTTTAAGAGCCAATTTATAATCGAAATGAATATCGACAACAAGTGGAATGTTGATTCTTTTTTTGATTTCAGGAATGGCATTCGCAGCCCGTTCATCCGGACAAGCCACCCGAACAATCTGACAGCCAGCTTCCTCAAGACGCTTTATTTCAGCAACGGTTGCTTCAACATCATGTGTTTTTGTTGTGGTCATACTTTGTATAAATAATTCGTTACTCCCGCCAATCGTTAAGTTACCAACTTTAATTGGTCGAGTTTTTGTGCGGTGTAATATTTCACTCACGAGTAATTCGCTCCTTCAAAATGGGATTCGAATAAGGTATATAAAAACAATCCGACTCTATTCTATCAGCCTTTCACTATTTTTGACAAGAATAAGCACTATCCTCTTTATTTTGAGTAATCAGGGAAATGATATGTAGACCCGATTTGAATTTTTTCTGGAGTCTCCCCAGGATTTAATTTTCGAAAGTCCTCGATTAAGTCGGAAATCGATACGGGAAGTGATTTATCCAGTTGATGTTCCACGATAGATAGCACTGTTTCACCTGGTTCAACTTGTGCTTCGAAAGAAGGTATATTTGTTTCTGTTTTCAACTCCGTATTTTGTGTTTCGATTTTAGCATCCACCTGCTGTGTGAATGAGGAAGGAAGCGTGCCAACAGTTAAATCAATATAAATTACATATATGATTAAAACGGCTAATAAGAAACCAAATAACTTTTTCATCGGACAAGCCTCCAAATAGACAGTTTGTACATTGCTATGCTTGTCCGAATGTAAAAAGAACAAGTTAATAAAAAAAACGCCCGCTTTGGGCGCCTCTTAGTTCACTTTTTTGGGTTTTGGAATTTCAATTATGGCTAGGTATAAAACGATGATCACAACAAACCAATTAATTAAAAAGCTGTTAGGAACGGTTGTTTTAATTGCCGCCATAATGGTAAAAAACAATGTTGGTAATGTTTCGCTGTATGCAGCCATTCGCCACAACTGCCTGTAATTTAGTTTCCTACCTAAAAGGTTCTTTAATAATAAACCAATTAGAGCCAAAACCGATACCTCGATAAAACTGCCAGCACATGCAAACAAGTAGATAAACACAGAAACCACAGGGATTATTATCCATTTTATTCCGCTAATTGTGTTAATAAAATCCACAATGTCTCCCTTTGCAATGTTTAGCCCTTCTAACATGGAATAAGGATATGTATCAAATCGGCCGCCTGCAGCTAAAACAAATTGATCTTCTAACATGGCAAAAGAATTTCCCTCATCTTGGATATCATCTGCAGAAATAGCTCCAGTTGGGTCTAAAATAATAGAAAAATCATCCTTATTTAATGTAATGGGCACTTTAGTATCAGCTGTTAGATGCCCGTCTTGAATTGAAAAATCAGGTAATTCGTCAGTAATAATGGTTCTAGCCGTATCGACACCCGTGGTAAGTGCCGTACTTAAGTAAATTACTGACGGCAGAATCGAAATTAATGTTAAGAAGAAAACATATAATATTGTTTTTCCTATCCCTTGGAATCGAAATAAGGCAATATCTTTAGGAGAGTAGATACTTTTATACAATTGCTTGAAAATATTCATAATGACCACCTTTATACATTAAATCACAAATGATTGCTCCAGCATCTATTGTATCTTTAGTAAAGGTTATATACAAGAATGACAGCAACTCAATTTTATTTTTGAAACCTATTCCAAGTTTTAATCGTATGAAGGAAAGTGTACACTGTATAAAATATCTAGAAAAATTTTTATGAGGGATGGATAAAATGGAATTGGTCTATTGGAGTATCATCATTTTGTTATTTATTGTTGCATTTGTTGGTTTGGTGTATCCGATTGTTCCAAGTGTGTTATTTATACTGGCAGGCTTTTTATTGTATGGAGTCTTTTTTAATTTTCAACCCTTTCGATGGTACTTTTGGTTGATTCAAGGTTTGTTTATTGTACTTTTATTTGTAGCCGACTATATTGCTAATATGATTGGAATTAAAAAATATGGAGGTTCCAAGGCCGGAATCTGGGGAAGTACGATAGGGATTATCGTTGGACCATTTGTTATCCCTTTTTTAGGAATCCTTATTGGTCCATTTATCGGGGCAATAGGAGCAGAATTAATCTTCAACAAAAGAAATTTCACAGATAGTATTAAAATTGGTTTTGGCTCGGTCATTGGATTTATAAGCAGTGTTATTACAAAAACAATTATTCAAATTCTTATGATAGTTTATTTTTTTATTTTAGTCTTGTAAAAAGCCACCTTTCCGGGTGGCTTTTGTTTGATTAATTTAAGCCGCAAATTTCAAAGGAACAATTTTGACAGTCAACTTCTTCTTTTAAATAGTTGAGTTTTTTTATGGTAAACTTTTGATTATCGTAGGTAATGATCTCTTTCTCGCGAAGATCTTTTAAGGCTCGTTGAATAACTTCACGCGTCCCATAGGTTAAATTAGCTAATTCCTGATGTGTTAGGGGCAGATCAATAAGAATTCCATCCTCTGTCTTAATTCCATAAGTATTAGATAAGCGGATGAGGATAGAATATAAACCGCCTTTTTTACCATTCATAATTAGGTCTTGGCATTTCATTTGTGCCTTTAAATAACCTGTACTTAGCCATGCAACAAGAGCGCTCATTGCTTCTGGATCATTTTTAATAAATTCTTCAAATTGTTCCTTCTTGATAAAGATCATTTCACAATCTGTCATCGTTTTTGCGTAAAATTGATAATGAGGTGATGGTTTGAAAAGTTGATACTCTACAATTAATTCCTGGTCATTTAAGATTTTTAAGATAAAATCCTTGCCGCGTAAATGAACTCTTCCAAGTGAAATACTTCCTTTAAGCAATAAGAAAACATACTGGGCAGGGTCCTTCTCTTGAAAAAGAACGGAACCGGCTTTAATCTTTTGAATTGGTTCTTTTTTTTCGTAAAAGTAAACTAGTAAATTATATATGGAATAACTACTTTTCTGCATGGAAAATCACTCCTTAGCACCCTTCTCTTTGATTAAAATAAATTATTAACAAGGTGTCAATAGAGCCTTTACATGAATTGGTAGTGACAAAAGTCGGATATGACAAAATCGTTGACAGATTGCCCCTTGGATGAAAGGTGACAAATTATCGAATATTTATTAGGAGCGGTAGTGGATTACGTTTTAGTAAAATTTAGAATAAAATCCTTCATTAAGGGCATGGTATTTATGTTAAGAGCCTAAGCATTATATTTGAAACTGAGCACTGACTTTGGTATCTTAAAAAGGAAAGCTTTAGAAATATTCTAAATTCTAAGGCTGAAAAAATCACCATATACATAGGAGGAATAATCATGGCATTTGAATTACCACAATTACCGTATGCAGAAAACGCACTTGAACCACATATTGACAAAGAAACAATGAACATTCACCACACTAGACATCACAACACATATGTAACCAATTTAAATAACGCTTTAGCTGGTAATGAAGAATTACTTTCTAAATCAGTTGAAGAAGTTATTGCTAATTTGGATGCGGTTCCAGAAGCTGCACGTACTGCAGTTCGTAACAACGGCGGCGGTCATGCTAACCATTCTTTATTCTGGCAAATCCTTTCTCCAAATGGCGGCGGCGCACCTACTGGTGAATTAGCTGACGCAATCAGCAGCAAATTTGGCAGTTTCGAAAGCTTTAAAGAAGAGTTTGCTAAAGCAGCAACTACTCGTTTCGGATCTGGTTGGGCATGGCTATCTGTGTCTGGCGGAGAATTAGAAGTATCAAGTACACCTAACCAAGACTCTCCATTAATGGAAGGTAAAACTCCAATTCTTGGTCTTGATGTATGGGAGCATGCTTACTACTTGAAATATCAAAACAAACGCCCAGATTATATTTCCTCTTTCTGGAATGTAGTAAATTGGGATGAAGTTTCAAAACGTTACAGCCAAGCAAAATAATAGCAATAGTAAGAAGGCAGCTTTGGCTGTCTTCTTTTTTTTTGGATTTGAATAAGTGAATAAGAAAAACTTGCTTGTTAAAGACTACCCATAAGATAAAGGGGAGTTTTTTATGGCAAAAAAATTTAAGATTCTAGGTGATGTTAAACTAACAAAAGATTTATTACTTTTGCTTATTATTGGTGGGTTATATTCATTAAGTGTTGCCTTATCCAATACGTTTGTAAATATTTATCTTTGGAAACAAACGGGTAAGTATTCAGATATCGCCCTTTTTAATTTATCGATTGTTGTTTTACAACTGCTCACCTTCATTTTAGCTGGCCGATGGGCCAAGAAAATTGACAGAGTAATCGTGCTTAGAATCGGTGTGATTTTTTTAGCGTTATTTTATGTCATGGTTTTAATCGCTGGCACAAAGGCTTCTACTTATTTACTTTTATTAGGAAGTCTGTTAGGAGTAGGATATGGTTTTTATTGGCTTGCATATAATGTGCTAACATTTGAAATCACCGAACCAGATACGAGAGATTTTTTTAATGGTTTTTTAGGGATATTATCGTCTGCGGGTGGAATGATTGGACCAATCGCTGCTGGAATCATCATAACTAGATTTGACAAATTCACTGGATATACCATTGTTTTTGGGATGTCGCTGGCTTTATTTGCACTTGCGGTTTTTATGAGTTTTTCCTTGAAACCACGACCATCGGCAGGAAGCTATTGTTTTAAACAGATTCTTAATGAAAGAAAACAAAATGAAAATTGGCGTTTGATTACAAACGCTCACTTTTTCCAGGGACTGAGGGAAGGGACCTTTGCATTTGTCATATCAGTGCTTGTTTATATTTCGACGGGAAGTGAACTGTCTTTAGGTACATTTGGTCTCCTTAATTCAGGAATATCATTTATAGCGTATTATCTTGCGTCTAGGTTAATTAAACAAAAGTTTCGAAAAAAAGCGATTCTTATTGGTGGACTTATCCTATATGCGTCTGTCCTGTTAATTGTATGGGACGTGAATTTTGTCAAATTGTTAATCTATGGCGGGATGATTGCAATTGCCTATCCGCTTTTGCTCGTCCCATATATGTCCACTACATATGATGTGATTGGAACAGGTTGGAAAGCGGCAGAAATGAGGATTGAGTACATTGTAGTTCGGGAAATATTCTTGAATTTGGGAAGGATTGTTTCCATATTATCCTTTTTAGCTGCTATCACTTGGTTTAATGCAGAAATCAGTATACCAATCCTACTTCTTGCTTTGGGTGCAGGGCACACATGCATCTATCTTTTTATTAAAAGAGTACATTTACCAGCATCGTAATGCGATGAGTATTTTATTTACTCACCGCATTTTTCATTTTTCACTGAGGCTTTTATGCTAAAAATGGTAAGGGTTTTTCATAGATAAAAGCGGAATTATCCTTTAAAATAGAGAAAGTGACTTTAAGCCGTGAAAAAAGGAAGTGTTTATATACCTTGAATAATAAAAAGAAAAAAAAGAAGCAACATGTGCCCTTTCGTTTAAACATGTTATTCTTTGTCGTGTTTTTGCTATTTTCTATCCTTATACTTAGACTTGGTGAATTGCAAATCGTATTTGGTGATGATTTTAAACGTGAAATTGAACGGACGGAAGCTATTACTGTTAATAATCCTGTACCCAGGGGGAAAATGTTTGACCGCAATGGGAAAATCATTATGGATAATAAACCATTGAACGCGATTACTTATACAAAATATCAACAAACGGATCAAAAGGAAATGTTGCAAACTGCAGAACGATTAGCAAAAATAATCAATATTGATACGAAAAAAGTTCAGATTCGCGATAAAAAGGATTTTTGGATATTAAAACATCCTAAAGAAGCCGAAGCAAAAGTTACCGAAAAAGAATGGGCATTATATGAACAAAAAAAATTGGACGATAAGCAAATATATAAACTTCAATTAGATAGAATTACTGAAAAAGAAATTAACAGCATTAAAGGTGAAACACTGAGAACTCTTGCCATCTACAGGCAATTTAATAGTGGTTATGCTTTAACCCCACAAATTGTTAAAGTTAATGTTACTGATAAAGAGTTCGCCATTGTTAGTGAAAATTTAGAAAGTTTACCTGGTGTTGATACAACTACAGATTGGGAACGAAAGAGAATTTATGGTGACACATTAAAATCAATATTAGGTGGAGTAACTTCTTCCGAAGCGGGGATCCCGAAGGATCAATTAGAAAAGTATATGGCCCGTGATTACAGCCGAAATGATCGTGTTGGAAAAAGTTATCTTGAATTGCAATACGAAGATGTACTCCATGGTCAAAAGGCAAAAGTCAAAAATGTAACAGATAAGTCGGGAAAAATTCTTTCTACAGAAGTGGTTTCGGAGGGGAAAAGGGGCAAGGACCTCGTTTTAACCATTGATATGGACCTTCAGAAGAAAGTAGAAAATATCATCGAAGAAGAAATGTGGAGTGCAAAGCAAAAACCAAATACCTCCCTTCTAGATCGTGCCTTCGTCGTTCTGATGGATCCACATACCGGTGAAGTCCTATCACTTGCTGGAAAACAAATTGGAAAAGATAAAAATGGAAAAACAGTCATGAATGACTTTGCTGGAGGAAATATTACCACTTCGTATAACGTTGGGTCAGCGGTAAAAGGGGCAACAATTTTAACTGGTTATAAAACAGGGGCAATTCAACCAGGTTCTACACAACTCGATGAGCCTTTGAGAATTGCTAGCTCACCTGTCATGTCTTCATGGAGGACATTTGGCCGGATCAATGATTTAAGAGCACTACAGGTTTCCTCAAACGTATATATGTGGAAAACCGTTATAGCAATGGCTGGTGGACAGTATAGACCAAATCAACCGCTGCCATTAGATTATTCTGCCTTTGATACTATGCGGCAGTCATTTAGTCAGTTTGGTTTAGGTACGCGTACAGGGATTGACTTACCTAATGAAATGAGCGGCTTTCCAGGTCCTGAAAGGACTCCTGGTTTACTTCTTTTCCTTTCGATTGGTCAGTATGATACGTATACACCAATCCAACTCGCGCAGTACGTCTCCACAATCGCAAATGGTGGAAATCGTATCCAGCCACATTTGGTTAAGGAAATTCGCGAACCAGAAATGGAAAATAATGAATTGGGTCCTATTGTCGAGGAAATTCAGCCGAAAGTATTAAATCGTTTAGATATGAAGCAATCTTGGATTAATCGGGTTCAAGAAGGTTTTCGGATGGTCATGCAGGTGGGTGACGGTACAGCTGTAAGTTCCTTTAAGGGTGCAGATTATTCCCCTGCAGGAAAAACAGGAACAGCACAGTCGTTTTATGATGGATCTGATAAATCAAAGCGTGGCACAGAAGTAATGAACCTAAGTCTCGTGAGCTATGCGCCATCTGATGATCCCGAGGTAGCCATGGCTGTTGTCGTACCGTGGGCATATCAAGGAAATAGCGGACCAAGTGTTAATAACAAAATCGGCAAAAGAGTATTGGATGCTTATTTTGAATTAAAGAAAGAACGTCAAAATACAGAAAAAAATGCAACCTCTGATCAACAGGAAGTAAATAACGAATAAACCAAAACCAGTAAGCAAGCTGATCATTAATATTACTGAAACACCTGTCTCAATTTGAGGCAGGTGTTTTTTATTATTTAAAGATCATCTACTCTGCATCAATTAAATTTTTTATGGACAATATATATCTAGAGAATTTTATCGATTTACACAAACTCAACATATCTTTACAAAACCTTTACATTTAATTAAAACTCGGTTAACAGTTTAGTTTTATTCTTAGACATGTAAGGCAGAACAAATAACTAACAAACCAAATTCACAGGGGGAATTAAACAAATGAAAAGCTTTAAGAAATTTGGCCTATTACTTACTCTAGCAGCATTAATGGTATTTGTTGCTGCTTGTGGGGGAGCCTCTACTGATAAAAAAGATGAAACTGCTAATAAAGATAATAAAACTACAGAACTTTCTGGCTCATTAACCATTTCTGGTTCCTCTGCAATGCAACCTTTAGTTGCCGCTGCTGCTGAAGAGTTTATGGCAGAAAATCCAAATGTTGATGTTCAAGTAAACGCTGGTGGATCTGGTACAGGCTTATCTCAAGTTGCCGAAGGATCTGTGCAGATTGGTAACTCAGACGTATTCGCTGAAGAAAAAGAAGGTATTCCAGCTGATCAGCTTGTTGACCATAAAGTAGCTGTGGTAGGTATGACAGCAGCAGTTAACCCTAAAGTTGGTATTAAAGATATTAAAAAAGAAGATTTAATTAAAGTTTTCACAGGAAAAATTACGAACTGGAAAGAACTTGGCGGAGCAGATCAAAAGATTGTTCTTGTAAACCGTCCGGACTCTTCAGGTACACGTGCAGTATTCAATAAGTTCGCCCTTGATGGAGCAACACCTGCTGAAGGGATTACGGAAGATTCTTCAAACACCGTTAAAAAGATTATCAATGAAACTGATGGTGCAGTAGGTTACCTTGCATTCTCATACTTCACTGACAAATCTGTGACTCCACTTGCAATCGATGGAGTAGAACCAACTGAAGAAAATGTGCAATCTGGTAAATTCCCAGTTTGGGCATACCAACACTCTTATACAAAAGGTGAAGCAACAGATCTTGCTAAAGCGTTCCTTGACTATTTAATGTCTGACGATATCCAAAACACACTATTAAAAGAACAAGGATATCTACCAGTAACAAAAATGAAAGTTGAACGCGATGCTAAAGGAAATCAAAAAAACCTATAAAAACAGGTTGAATAATGAAAGGGTAAATGCATGTTTGCATTTACCCTATTATGACGTATTTTAGGGGTGTTTGGTGCATTATGGAAAAATTAGTTCCTGCAAAAGATAGATTGTTAAAATCTAAGAAAAATTGGCTCGATGGGGAATTGCGCGGGAAAATTCTCGTGATTTTGTGTGCTGTCATCATGATCTCAGCAACCATCTCGATAACTATTTTCCTTGGTTCAAAGGGTTTACAATCTTTTATAAAAAATGGTGTAAGTCTTATTGAGTTCATAACCAGTACCCACTGGAATCCTACAAATCAAGCGAAACCTGAATATGGGGCTTTACCGTTTATTTTTGGTTCCTTTGCGGTAACCTTTCTTGCAGCAATAGTGGCAGCACCATTAGGTATTGGCGGAGCGATTTTTATGACCGAAATTGCACCCTCATGGGGAAGGAAAATTTTACAGCCAGTGATAGAGCTTTTGGTCGGAATTCCATCTGTAGTTTATGGCTTCATCGGGCTTACAGTGTTAGTACCATTTATCAGGGAACATGTGGGCGGACTTGGTTTTAGCTTACTCTCAGGTACTATTGTATTATCCATCATGATTTTGCCGACAGTAACTACAATTGCAACCGATGCGATGAGTTCACTACCTAAAAATCTTCGTGAAGGTTCGTATGCTTTAGGTGCTACTCGCTGGCAAACTATAAGAAAAGTTTTAATACCTGCTGCATTACCTACCCTCTTGACTGCTATCGTTCTTGGGATGGCAAGAGCATTTGGAGAAGCTCTTGCGGTACAGATGGTGATCGGTAACGTAAGAGACTTACCAACAAGCTTAT
This sequence comes from Bacillus sp. ISL-7, assembly GCF_018613065.1. Next base: position 96,561 of record NZ_JAGGQW010000021.1, read on the forward strand.
TAGACGCATCAGCAACCTTAACGACAATTATTACTCTTAACATGGGCCATACAACTTACGGTAGTGTAGAAAATAATACTCTTTGGTCAATGGGCTTAATTTTATTAATCATGTCGTTTGCGTTTATTCTCCTCATTCGCTACCTTTCGTCAAGGAGGAAAATGTGATGAACAGTAAAACAGCAGATCGGATTGCCACAGAAGTATTTATAGCCATTGCAATCATAATCATTTCTATATTAGTTGGTTTATTTTCTTATATTTTGGTAAATGGACTTAAACATATTTCTCTTGACTTTTTAACCACTCCGTCAAGCAATGTCCGTGCGGGCGGGGGAATTCGTGACCAATTGTTCAATTCGTTTTATATATTATTTATTACGATGTTAATTGCCCTTCCTCTAGGTATCGGCGGAGGAATATATATGGCTGAGTATGCAAAGCCAGGGAAAATTACTGACATTATCCGTTCTTGTATAGAAGTTCTAGCCTCTTTACCATCCATAGTAATAGGGATGTTTGGTTTATTAATGTTCGTTAATTTAACGGGCTGGGGCTACACTATTTTAGGAGGAGCCTTAGCCTTAACGGTTTTTAACCTGCCTGTAATTGTAAGGGTGAGTGAAGATGCGATCCGTGCCGTCCCAAGTGATTTGAAAGAGGCTAGTCTTGCCTTAGGGATTACCAAATGGCATACGATAAAAACCATTTTATTACCAAGTGCTTTTCCGACGATATTAACTGGTGCGATTCTTGCTGCAGGTCGTGTATTTGGTGAAGCTGCTGCATTATTATTTACAGCCGGTCTTTCAACACCAAGACTCGATTACGCAAACTGGAATCCATTTTCACCTCAATCACCGTTGAATATATTTCGTCCAGCAGAAACGCTTGCAGTTCACATTTGGTCTGTAAATACACAAGGGTTAATTCCAGATGTGGAAGAGGTTTCTAATGGTTCAGCTGCTGTTTTAGTAATATCGGTATTAGTATTTAACTTATTAGCTAGGTGGATAGGAAGCATGATTCATAAAAAGGTAACAGCATCAAAATAAGGGGCGGGGAGATAGGATGGTTACAGCATTTAAAGAAGAATCGACCGAAAATCAAGCTGTTCAGTCTAACAGCCAGTTGCAAAAGGAACATATCTTAGAGGTAAATAATCTAGAAATATTTTATGGAGAAAAACGAGCTGTCAATGGGATTTCACTTGATATTGAAAAAAATTCCGTTACAGCACTCATAGGCCCTTCAGGCTGTGGTAAATCCACTTTTTTAAGAAGTATTAATCGAATGAATGACCTGATCCCTGGAGCAAGGGCGGAGGGAGAAATCATATATGAAGATCTCAATATTCTGTCGGAACAAATAAATGTCGTTGCACTACGTAAGGAAATCGGCATGGTTTTTCAAAAGCCCAACCCATTTCCAAAATCAATTTATGAGAATATTACACACGCCCTTAAATTTTCTGGAATCAAAAAGAAAAGCAAACTTGATGAAATGGTGGAAGTGAGTCTGAAAAAAGCAGCATTATGGGAGGAAGTAAAGGACAGGCTTCATAAATCGGCTTTGTCACTTTCTGGCGGGCAGCAGCAACGACTTTGTATTGCAAGGACGATTGCGATGAAACCGACAGTCATGCTCCTTGATGAACCATCCTCGGCACTAGACCCAATATCCAATGCTAAAGTTGAGGATTTAATTGTTGAGTTGAAAAAAGAGTATTCCATTATAATTGTCACCCATAATATGCAGCAGGCATCACGTATTTCTGATAAAACAGCCTTCTTCTTGAGCGGTGATATAATTGAATATGATCATACGGAAAAAATCTTTACCAATCCATCTGTTAAAAAGACAGAGGAATATATCTCAGGTAGGTTTGGATAAGGGGGAAAAGTTGTGGCAATACCAACATTAACCAGACAAGTATTTGATGTCAAAGACCTGAATTTATGGTATGGAGAGCATCATGCGTTAAAAAACATCAACTTTCCAATTGACAAAAAAGAGGTTACCGCTATCATCGGTCCCTCGGGCTGTGGAAAATCTACATTTATCAAAACTTTAAACTTAATGATTAATATGGTCCCAAATGTAAAAATGACGGGCGAAATTAATCTAAATGGGCAAAATATATTAGACAAGAAAATGGATCTCGTCGAACTGCGAAAACATGTTGGAATGGTTTTTCAGAAGGGAAATCCATTTCCACAATCTATCTTTGATAATGTTGCCTATGGCCCAAGAGTCCATGGTATCACTAAAAAGAAGCATCTAGATGAGATTGTCATTAAATCACTGATGGATGTAGCATTATGGGAGGAAGTAAAGGATCGTTTAAATGCTCCTGCTTTAGGTCTTTCTGGGGGACAACAGCAAAGGCTATGTATTGCAAGAGCACTTGCAACGAAACCTGAAGTGTTGTTAATGGACGAACCTACTTCAGCATTAGACCCAATTTCTACGTTAAAAATTGAGGAAATGATCCTAGAATTAAAAGAAAAATATACGATTGTTATTGTTACCCATAACATGCAGCAGGCATCAAGGGTTTCAGACAAAACAGCTTTCTTTTTAATGGGTGAATTAATCGAGCTAGATTCAACTTCGACAATTTTTTCAAATCCAAAAGACTCACGGACTGAAGGATATATTACAGGAAGATTCGGATGATGAGGTGTCTACTATGAGTACGAGGACAAATTTTGATAATAATTTAAAAGAATTAAAAGATCTTCTATTAAAAATGGCTGAAAAATCGGAGCACGCTATCCAAGAATCGATGATTGCCTTAATAAATCAGGATATGGAAAAGGCGAAGCAGGTCATTGATGGTGATAATGAAATCGATGAGTTAGAATATGAAATTAATGATAAAGCATTATTATTAATTGCAAGACAATCACCAGTAGCCACCGATCTTAGGAAAATTAATGTGGCATTAAAGGTTTCGTCTGAGGTTGAACGTTTTGCAGATATAGCAGTAAATATAGCAAAATCGACCATCCATATTGGCAAGGAAGAGCATTTTAAAGAAATAATAGATATACCAAAAATGATGGAGATGGCCTTAGAGATGGTTTCTGATTCCATAAAAGCCTATTATTCAGAAGATGTTACATTGGCAAAAAAGTGCGCGGAAAAAGATGATGCAGTGGACAAAATGTTTGGAAGCTTAATCCAAGAATTATTGAGCTATATCCCACAAAATCCAAACTCTACGAATCAAATTATTCAATTAGCGTTTGTATGTAGATTTATTGAAAGAATCGCAGACCATTCAACCAATATCGCAGAGCAAGTCATTTACCTTGTGACAGGTAACCGTGTTAATTTAAATGCCTAATGATAAATAGTGTTTATTAAAGATAAGGATTTTTATGCCTTATCTTTTTTTATTTTAGGCTCTGTTAATCTTAGATGTTGATTTACGCTCCAGGCGCGTGCGGTTCGCGGGCGGTCAGGGGAGCCTCCTCGGCGCTAAGCGCCCCTGCGGGGTCTCCCCTGCCCCGTCCTCCCGCAGGAGTCTTCGCGCCTTCCGCTCCAATCAACTTGGCTGTAATATCAACAATGACCTTTATCACATCCTTATTTTACAAGGGAAACGGATTGGCATTTAATACTAAAGTCTTTCAAGAAACGACAATTTGCGTTTATTGTGCGCGGTTGAATCTGGTGGTACGATTAAATTATCATGTATTAAGCATAATTTGGAATTTGGTGCATATATTGATTGTTTGCAGAAATGGAGGAAGACATGATTAATGAGATTAGTAACCTAAAAGGAGATGGAAGAAATAAAACTAACAATCCATCTACAGATTTTATTCCAATTAAAGGTGAGTTGGCCGCAAAGCTTGTTACCCCCCGCAAATTGCTTCTCTACTGGGAAGTTTCCGATATACCCAAAAAAATGATAGAACTATTTTTTAATCTTAGCTTTGAGAGTCTTATCCCTGTTGTTCGGATCTATGATGTCACTGATTTGGTTTTTACCGGAAAAAATGCTCACCATTTTTTTGAGATCGCGGTTCCTTATAAGAAAGGACATTGGTTCATAAAAGGATTGGTTGCAAATCGCAGCTATATAGCAGAATTAGGGATTACTATTTCCAATCAGGAATTTTTCCCCCTATTCCGTTCCAATTCCATTCAAACTCCGATGATGGGAATACCGAATGGAAATGAGATGAATCATGATCTAATCCAACTTAAACAACATGAAGAGCAGCCGCCAAAGTGGATTGATCATGTTAGTACGTATAGTTATTACGTGGAATCAAAAAACATGGAGAATATTAATGGATAATATATTCTCCCAACACGATGATTTGCATAAAACCCCATCCAATTATCGGACATTAAAAATACTGATGCTTTGCTGGGAATATCCTCCTAATATTGTTGGCGGTCTTTCAAGGCATGTATTTGGATTATCCGATCATTTGGCAGAAAAAGGACATGAAGTTCATGTTTTAACGGCGTTAAATGGTAATCTTCCATCATTTGAAAATATGGATGGCGTAAATGTTCATCGCGTCAAACCAATAAACCAATACGATGATAATTTTCTTTCGTGGATAGGTGGACTTAATTTAGCTATGGCTTTCAAGGCAGAAAAATTAGCCGAGGAAATCCATTTTGATATCATCCATGCACATGATTGGCTTGTTGGTTCAGCCTCGATTGTATTGAAAGAATCACTGAAAATTCCACTACTAGCGACCATTCATGCGACAGAGTATGGAAGGAACAACGGTATTCATACTCAAATGCAACAGTTTATTCATAAAAAGGAACAGCAATTAATTGGCGAATCCGATCAAATTATTGTTTGCAGCGATTACATGAAAGATGTTCTCAACTCCGTCTTTAATGCGAAAAATGAAAAGATAGCCATTATTCCAAATGGTATTGCACCTGTCTTGAATGAACTAGATACAGAGGAAATATTTCCGGAACTTAAGGATCAGAAATACATTTTTTCAATTGGTAGGATCGTAAAAGAAAAAGGATTTGAAACCATAATAGAGGCAGCTTCGATCGCAAAAGAGAGGGAAATAGATTGCTTTTTTGTGATAGCGGGAAAAGGACCGATGCTCGAAACGTATCGAAGACAAATTAACGTGCGGAATTTAGAAAGCCATATTACATTTGTGGGATATGTTACTGATGAGCAAAGGAATTCACTCATTGCTGGAAGTGAACTAGCAGTCATTCCTAGTTTATATGAACCTTTCGGAATAGTGGTACTTGAAACGATGATCTTAGGTAAACCAACGATTGTATCCAAAACAGGTGGGATGAAGGGTATTGTGAAGCATCTACATACAGGATTACTAATGACCCCTGGGGATGCAGAGAGCATGCTCGAACAAATCGACTTTCTAATAAATCATCCACTTAAAGCAGAAGAAATTGGCAAAAAAGGAAGACAAATTGTAATAAGCCTGTATGGATGGAAACGTATTGCATCCGAAACAAGCAGGGTAATGGAAGATACTGTATTGAACAAACGCGTTCATACTGATGCACAAAAAGAAACTCCATATAATTTATAAAATGAAGTGGGTATGAAAGAATATACTGCCATGCCGAACTAGAAGGTTTTTACAGATCAAATTTGGAGTTCACTTCAAAAGGGGAACTTGAATTATCTTCCGATAGCCAAAGGTCCAGCGGCCAGTATTTTTGCAATGAAAATGACGATAGAGTCGCATGGAATTGCTAAAATGAACACATGGACCATGACAGGTTCCAACAAAAGTGAATTGATTTCAATGGAGGAAGCACTTTTAAAGAAAATTCACTGAAATGAATGAAAGTTTATTAACAAAAAAACATACTAGCATTTCCTTTTAAAAAATGATATTATGGAAAAGTCGTATGAAAGAAATGCTTAATTGTTTGGAGGGAAATAAACATGCGTGTGAATATTACATTGGCTTGCACTGAGTGTGGAGATCGTAACTATATTTCAACAAAAAATAAACGTAATAATCCAGATCGTCTTGAGCTTAAGAAATATTGCCCAAGAGAAAAACGTTCAACAGCACATCGCGAAACAAAATAAACAGTGGGGGCTTCCTGCTGTTTTTTTTGTTGTCTAAAAGTTAGGAGCTTACTAAAATGAATAATAAAAACTCTATTCGTAAGCAAATGAGAGAAACGCTTTCAAAGCTTACAAAACCTCAATACGAAGATTATTCGTATAAAATTGCTTGTACACTTTATGAGGATGAAGCATGGAAACAAGCAAAAGTTATTGGATTAACGGTTTCAAAACAACCAGAAGTGGATACATATCAATTGATTCGCAAAGCCTGGGAATCAGGAAAACAAGTTGTTGTGCCAAAATGTGATTCAAATGAAAGACGGCTATCATTTAGAACTTTAAATGAATTTTCTCAGCTGGAATCAGTATTTTATGGTCTATTTGAGCCGATTGAGGAAGTAACTAAGGAAGTTGATGCAGATAGGATTGACCTAATGATTGTTCCAGGTTTAGCCTATACAAAAGAAGGGTACCGTTTGGGTTTTGGTGGAGGCTATTATGATCGTTATTTACAAAATTACCACGGTATGACGATTTCACTTGCCTTTACTGATCAATTGGTCCCACAGTTTCTTGTTGAGGAGCATGATGTACCGGTATCCCAAATTATTACAAACCATGGAGTTATCAAAATAAAATGATCATAGCGATTTTGATTTTCGTTGGAATTCTATTGACAGGTGCGGCAGGTTATAAATCCAAATCCTTGACTAGATCAGGGGCCTTTGCTGCCATTTTAGTTGGACTTGCAGTGTATTTAGGCTTCGATGTAAATGGTCTTTTCCTGCTTGGGGTATTTTTTGCCTCTTCAAGTTTTTGGTCAAAATACAAAAGTAGTGATAAGAGCATAATAGAAGAAAAGCTTGCAAAAGGGGCTACAAGAGATTGGCGTCAGGTCGCTGCGAATGGAGGAGCGGCCGGGCTTTTCAGTATCATTCAGTATTTCAACAATGATATGATCTGGTTAGTTGGCTTTATAGTATGTCTGGCTAGTGCAAATTCTGATACCTGGGCCTCGGAAATCGGTAGTTTAAGCAAAAAAGAACCATTATACATACGTTCCTTTAAACGGGTTGAAAAGGGGACATCGGGAGCAATCAGTTTATTGGGAAGCTTGGCATCCCTTGCAGGTTCCTTCTTAATTTCAATCATAGGATTTTGGCTTTTTGATTTAAGTTATTTCTTAACAGCTCTTGTTTTCCTTTTTGGTTTTTTGGGAAATGTTATTGATACGTTGATTGGTGCCTTTTACCAACAGGTATATGTTTGTGTGAAATGCGGGATAGAGACTGAAAAAAAGAGGCATTGTGATTTGCCGGCAAATAGAATAAAAGGGTCTGTCTTTGTAGATAATGATATGGTGAATTTCCTTTCAGGTTGTGTTGCTGCTATGTCAGCGATAGGAATCATTTATTTGAATAACTAATTTTTTTGGGGATGAATGATATTGATATAGCAATATCTTTTACATGGAGGAATGGTCATGTTTAATCGCGTGAATAGAGTGGCTCTCATTGGAACGGGATTTGTGGGTTCAAGTTATGCTTTTGCCTTATTAAATCAAGGGATAACAGAGGAGCTTATCTTGATTGATTTAAATAAGGAAAAGGCAGAAGGAGACGCAATGGATTTGAATCACTGCCTACCATTTTCTCCATCCCGGACGAAAATCTGGTACGGAAGTTATCAGGATTGTGGTGAAGCAGACCTAATTGTTATCACAGCGGGTGCAAACCAAAAGCCAGGGGAAACACGACTTGACTTAGTTGAAAAAAATACAAGGATCTTTAAGGGAATTGTCGAAGAAATTATGGCAAGTGGGTTTGATGGTATTTTCCTCGTTGCTACAAATCCGGTCGATATATTAACGTATGCCGTTTGGAAGTTTTCAGGGCTGCCAAAAGAGCGGGTAATTGGTTCTGGTACAATTTTAGATACAGCACGTTTCCGCTTTTTGCTTGGCGATTATTTTGATGTAGATACGCGTAATGTTCATGCCTATATTATTGGAGAGCATGGTGATACAGAACTCCCCGTATGGAGTCATGCGGATATTGCTGGTACATCTATTAGTGAGTGGTCAAAAAACAAAACAGGGTTTAATCAAACGGACCTTGATCGAATTTTTATAAATGTTCGTGATGCTGCCTACCATATCATTGAAAGAAAAGGTGCAACGTATTATGGAATTGCTATGGGTCTCGTAAGATTGACAAAAGCGATTCTTCAAAATGAAAATTCTGTGTTAACTGTTTCTGCCTATCTAGATGGGGAATATGGACAGAATGATATCTATATAGGTGTACCAGCTGTAGTTAATCGAGATGGAGTTAGGCAAGTTGTGGAGCTTAAATTGAATGACGAAGAGCAGGGGAAATTCGTTAATTCTGTGAATGTATTAAAACAAACGATGGAACCGGTCTTTAAGAACTATTAATCAAAAGGATTGAATTCTTATACTTGAATTCAGTCCTTTTTTTATGGATAAAATGATGGTCATAATCGCAAAATACTAGTAGGAGGGATGAGAATGTCTCGTATGTTAACATCCATATTGATGATTGGTTCTATTGGTTATTTTGGTTTCCGATACAGATACCGTCTTATTAATGTGCTACTAGGGTCTAGTTGGATGCGCAGGCTTGCTGTAGGCTCAGTTATGAGCTTCCCAGGTGTAAAACAAAAAATGATGCAATCGGTTTTTGGAAGACCATCTGAATGGTGAAAACCACAGATGGTTTTTTTTTATGGAGAAGACGTATCTTAATAAAAATAAAAAGCTTGATTGATTATTGTTACTCGAGAATCGTTTATAATGAAAGATATAAGAAAAAGAGTTATCGCAGCTTGATATGGCCGTTTATTTTTACATAGGAAGCAGGGGGGAAATGAATAATAGAGAACGTTACATATTTTGGAAATTAGCGTATTCATTTATTTCAGATCATGGTTACCGTATTATTCAATTATTTGAAAATCAAAAAGAATTATGGCTAGAAAAAATAGAAAATAAAAAAGCACCGATCATTCGTCTGCTGCTCCACAATTTGGATTGGAGTAATGCTATGCAGCGTGATATTGAGTTTACTGCAGCAAATGGAGAGAGAGTCCGCAAGCAAATTGGTCGACATGAGTTAAATGTGGTCAATATTTATGTTAGTCAATTCCCACCAGTTGATGAATATGAATTTCGTCTCGCGAAACCTTTTGTCCATTCTGAAGGAAATAAAACGATGGTAAGCTCGATTCTTTTTGCACAAGGGGTATACGAAGCAGGTTTTCATCGTATTTCAGAGAGGCTTGGGGCTGAACTTCATTTTTCAATCAATGATGATCACTTAGAAGAGGATGTTGAGTCCGTTAAGAAAGCGGCATTGGATTATGCGATTAAGAAAGTTAAGACGGAAAGAGCAATTCTGTTGAACGGCAAACCAATATTTACGTATGTTTTCATTGCCATTCAGGTTGCTGTTTTTTTCTGGCTTCAGCTTCATGGTGGAAGCACCAATACTTCTACCTTGATTAAATACGGGGCCAAGGTCAACCAATTAATCGTGGAAGGAGAATGGTGGAGATTTATTACACCCGTTTTTCTTCATATTGGTTTTATCCATCTGGCAATGAACACTCTGGCATTGTACTTTCTCGGAACTGAAGTGGAAAGAATTTTTGGCAATCTTCGTTTTCTTTGGATTTACTTGTTTGCTGGAGTTACAGGTTTTATTGCCAGTTTCATCTTCAGTGCTAACTTATCAGCAGGGGCAAGCGGTGCTATTTTTGGCTGTTTTGGTGCATTACTTTATTTTGGAGTTATTTATCCGAAGTTATTTTTCCGAACAATGGGATTGAATTTGCTTGTCGTTCTTGGAATCAACCTTATGGTTGGGTTCTCTGCATCGGGAATTGATAATGCAGGTCATCTAGGCGGGTTGGCAGGGGGATTCCTAGCAGCTGGCACTGTCCACTTTCCAAAGAAGAACAAACTATGGCTGCAAATGTTGTTTTTTATTGCGTCTGTCGCACTGCTATATGGTTCTTTATCTTATGGTTTTAGCTCTTTAGGGAAATCACATGATGAAAATTCTCTACAAGAAATTAATCGCCAGCTTCAATCCTCTGACGAAGGAGAATAGAATAACCAAATTATATTTCTGAAAAAAAATTTCTTGTACTAATATGTTTCTCTCAATTAAAATACAAGGAGATATAAATGAAAACTATTTATGATATTCAGCAATTTTTAAAGCGCTTTGGAACCATTATTTATATTGGTGAAAGAGTCGCGGACCTTGAATTAATGGAAATGGAGCTAAAGGAACTATATCAATCACAGCTGATAGAGCCAATGGAGTTCCAAACAGCTCTGTTAATTTTGAGGCATGAGATACAATTTCAAAAAGAAAAAGTCAAAAAAGATAGGTGATTCTATTGTCAAGAAAATGGATTGTGGGTGTTGACCTCGGTGGGACAACTACTAAATTAGCCTTCGTAACAACTGATGGTGAAATCGTTCACAAATGGGAAATACCAACGGATAACACAAATGAAGGACAAAACATTACTGGTAATATTGCTAAGGCAATTGATGAAAAACTTGCTGAACATGATCAATTAAAAAGTAATTTACTAGGAATTGGTATGGGGGCACCTGGACCAGTTAACTATGAAAAGGGAATTGTTTTAAATGTCGTAAATTTAGGCTGGCCAGATAACTATCCCCTAAAGGACCATCTTGAAGCAGCGACCTCCCTACCAGCAGCGATTGAAAATGACGCAAACTCTGCGGCATTGGGTGAGATGTGGATGGGAGCGGGCGCTGGAGCGAAGGACCTTGTTTGTATCACACTCGGAACAGGTGTCGGTGGCGGCGTAATTGTTGGCGGCAAAGTTGTTCAAGGCATTAATGGTGCTGCGGGAGAAATAGGTCATATTACAGCCATCACATCGGGTGGTGCACCATGCAATTGTGGGAAGACAGGCTGTTTGGAAACGGTCGCTTCTGCAACAGGCATTGTTCGATTAGCTCAGATTGAACTAGCTAAGGGGTTAAAAAGTGAATTATCTGAAAAGATTGCTGAGAATGGCAGCATTACAGCAAAAGATGTCTTTGATGCAGCCCGTAATAGTGATGAATTGGCCCAATCAGTATTGGATGATTTTTCCTTTCATTTAGGATTCGTATTAGCTAGTATTGCCAACACCCTAAATCCGGAAAAAATTGTTCTTGGCGGCGGTGTTTCAAAAGCTGGCGATATATTAGTTGATCCAGTAAAAAATAATTTTGAAAAATTTGCTTTTTCATCCGTAAGAGATTCCACGAAACTTGCTTTGGCGACATTAGGAAATGATGCAGGTGTCCTTGGTGCAGCATGGCTAATAAAGAATAAATTAAATCAATAATCTCCAAAGGGAAAATCCGCAGTCATGCGGCTTTTTTCCTATTTAGTAATATTTTCTAAAAAGTTGAAACATTTTTGTCAAAAAAACGTACTAACCTATGAGAGTGAAAATGAGAGGAGGAAATATTGATAAATTGAGCCGGCAAAAAAGAAATTATCCTATTTTTCTGATCCTCCGTTTAATTTTTTTAATTCTCATTTTATCTGCATGTGCTCAAAAAGAGCAGTTGAAACAAAAAGTTACCGCTAAAAGTGAAAAGCCTAAAACACCTGCTACTGCTCTAGGAAACGAATGGAAATTACCTATTTCCATCCCTGAAGGTGAATTTTATAAATTCGTCGGCTGGCTTTCTGGAACCCAAGTCCTCTACATTACAAATCTAGAACAAACTTCAAGTGTCTATCAGTACAATCTTTTAACAGGTAAAAGTGAACTAATTTATAAAAGTGAATATCCCATAGTCAACGTCCAAATTAGCCCTTCAAAAAAGAGAATGTTAATTCATACCTCGCCGTCATCATACGAAGGAGTAGTTACAATTATAGATATAAAAGGGAAGGAACAATTGAAAAAATCTTTTGCTTCCTATGAATTAGCTTTTGAGTGGAATCCTTATAAGGAATCAGAGATTCTTGTCACGAAATTTAATGAGGATTGGAGCTTTCAAGTATTATTACTAGATCTAAATAAGTCAAACATTACCGAACTTACCTTGCCCCAACCCTTTATAAAATGGAAGGGTGAGAATGAGGTTGCCTTCATTAATTGGGATGAAAATAATCCTTCCCTATTTGCACCACTTATTGATAGAAGTTTAGAAAATGGGATGGAAAAGACACTGTTTTCTTCAGTGATCGATTTTTCTGAATTTCGCGATTTGCTCGTGACTGTCTCTGTTAATGAACAAGATCAATCGATGGCCAATTATTCATTTTTTGACAAAGAAATGAAAAAGCTATTCACGTTTTCTATTCCACAACTTACAAATTATTCAGATTGGTTAATTCCGTTCTATGACTATAATGAGCAGAAGGGACAATTTTTTACTTTTAGTCCTGTCACAAGTGGTGAAGCGGATTCCTATACAGAGGGCTTCCAACTCCTAGCTTACAATCCTAAGAACGGAAGTAGCAGCTTAATCATGGATGGGTTAGAAAATGAGCCCATTCATTTATCTCCTTCTGGTGATGCACTCTTGTATGGGAATCAGTTTGAAAAAATTATCGATATTAAGGCAAAGAAAATATATGAACTGATAAAAGAATGACAATATGGTTGTCATTTTTTTATTTAATCTCCCAATATGATAAAATCACGTTGTGATGAAAATATAGTAAAGGAAGGTAATAGTGCATGGCCATTGTAGATGTAGCAGTCATTCCAATTGGTACGGAAACACCAAGTGTCAGTAAATATGTGGCAAGTGTTCAAAAAGTTTTGAGGAAATATCAAGAAGAAGGGAAGATTCGTTTCCAATTAACACCGATGAATACCATAATTGAAGGTGAATTACCTATCCTTTTTGAAGTAATTCAAGAAATGCATGAGGTACCCTTCTCTGAAGGAATCCAGCGGGTCGCTACAACGATTCGTATTGATGACCGAAGGGATGTTAAGCGTAGTATGGAATATAAAGTAGAGCGGGTAACCACACTGTTAAACGAGGGATAGAAAAAAGACTGCCTGATGGCAGTCTTTTTAAGATTATTAGTGATGTCCTGTTGGAAAACCAGAATGAACAATGGTCATAACTGTAAACCAACCAAAAGTCACAAATGACGCTACACCCCAAAATGCACCTAAGAAATTTTTATTCTTTAGTGATGAAAATCCACCGAAAGCTGCAAGGATGGTTACGATAGCAAAAATAATCACTAAACCCATGGTAAATCCCCCTTTTTCATCATAAGCAGGCAATGCCTCAAACATTCCAAAGAAAATTATGTACCTATATTATATTCATTCGACTCTTATTTTATATTTTTTTTTTTCATTTGTCGAGTGCAAATAAGAGATCATTGAATTAGTATTCTTTCTCTCAACTGTTTACTTAGTGTAAAATAATGATATCGCAATTTCAATTGGAGGTACTAAATTTATGAAATGGCAACAAATCCCATTAGGGGCACTTCAAACTAACTGTTATATTGTAGAAAATTCAGATCGTTCGTGTTTAATTATTGACCCAGGCAGTGAAGGGAAAAAACTCATTCATTTGTTGAACAATAGGAAATTAAAACCTATCGCAATTTTTCTAACCCATGCGCACTTCGATCATATTGGGGGTGTTGATGAAGTAAGGGATTTTTATAAAATTCCAGTTTATCTTCACAAACAAGAGGAAAAATGGCTGGGTGACTCTTCATTAAATGGTTCACAATTTTTTATGATTCAGGATTCAATAACAGTAAAGCCAGCTGATTTTATTTTAAAAAATGAAGGAGAAATGAAAATAGGTGGTTTTGAGTTTGACATTTTTCATACACCAGGACATTCACCTGGAAGTGTCTCATTTTACTTCAAAAAGGATGGGTTTGTTCTTTCAGGTGATGCCCTGTTTCAAGGCAGCATTGGCCGTACAGACCTCCCAGGAGGAAACGAGGCACAGCTATTAAAAAGCATTCATGATAAGCTGCTTGTTTTGCCTGAGGAAACGTATGTCTTATCAGGCCACGGCCCTGTAACAACCATCGCTGATGAAATGGATAGTAATCCGTTCTTGAATGGATTTTAGAGGATAGAGAGAAGACAAAAATAGAAAAACCCTTCTCCAATTTGAGAAGGGTTTTTCTGGGGGATATTATATTCTAATATGGGAGGGGATAAAAGTTAAGCTACTATCCTTACAATATTATAAAGTTTACACTGTGTCAATAGTGTTTATTTAAAAAGGAGCATATATGAATATATTTTTAAAGAGTTTAATTTCAAATTCACCCAATGAGTTAATTACCTATGCGGATTTCATGGGGGCAGCCTTATATCATCCTGATTTCGGTTATTATATGAAAGATAAACAGAAAATTGGCCGACAAGGAGATTTCATAACAACAAGCAATATATCTGATATATACGGAAGAATGATGGCAAAATGGTTTTCTCACTTATGTGAAAGGACACAATTAGCTCCAGTATTTTGTGAAATTGGAGCTGGGAATGGACGTTTTGCGGAGGCATTTTTACAGGAATGGCATGAAACGATTAAAACCCCATTAAAATATATAATTGTAGAAAGCAGTCCCTATCATCAGAAACTGCAAAGGCAATTGCTAACTAATTTTTCGGTTGTCCAAGTGGAAAGTATCAGTAATGTTGAGGCTTTTGAGGGAATGGTTTATTCCAATGAACTATTCGATGCCCTGCCAGTTCGTGTGATCGAGAAAGTCGATGGGCAGCTTTTTGAGGTTATGATAGGGATTCGAAGGAACGAACTGTATGAGCAAAAAGTATTGTTAACGGATTCAGATATTCTGTTTTTTTTACAGGAAAGCAAGCTTAAACTAAATGAAAAACAGCGGATAGAGATCCCGTTAGCAATGAAAAAGATGATACGGGAAATTGCTCAGTCCCTCAGAAAAGGAATGGTTGTGACAGCTGATTATGGCTATACAATTGAGGAGTGGATGGACCCAAGGAGGGCAAAGGGGAGTCTAAGAGGGTATTATCAGCATCAGATGATTGATGATATTTTGCAGCACCCAGGTGAAATGGATATTACCACGCATATTCATTTTGATTATCTCATTCAAAAGGGTGAGCAGGTAGAATTGGAATTAATTACCAAACTCAGACAGGATGAATTTTTATTAAAGTCCGGAATTCTAAAAGAATTAGCGAACCATTATGACCCCAATCCATTTTCAGAAGTCAGCAAACGGAATCGAGCGATTCGTAGTTTGATCATGCCATCCGGGATAAGCACCTATTTTCATGTGGTTATCCAGCAAAAAGGGTTTAAGTTAAATGAAAATGACGTTTTCGTAGAATAAAGAAAAAACGCCGGAATATTCCGACGTTTTTTCTAAATGTTTCTCAATGACCTGCACCAGGCACCATCATGAAAGTAGACCAATAAGTGAAACCTGCGAAGAAAACTGTTAAATATGCTCCGAATACCCACAAATACATGCGCTCGGATAATTTAAGATAGCTAAGCAGAACGAAAAAACCTGTTTGGGCTAAGAATAGCATTGCCGTTTTATCCATATCACCTAGATAAAACATAACTGTAAAAATGCCCGTCCAGAAACCACAAACTCTGAACATGCGATCCATATGTATCCCCCTCCTTTTTCCCTACGATACCATCATTACAATATTATAAGGAAAAGGAGGCATAATGTAAATAATGGTTTCGAATTAGTTTGTAACCAGCGCTTGATATGAACAAGTTTCGCAGCCAGAAATAATATTATCTTTTTCAATCAACTCAACGGATTCAAATAGTGCACCAAACATTCCCTTTAGAAATTCATGGTGCATACTGCAAACTGTTTCCGAATGTTCTTCTGCCACTTCTTTAAATGGACAATTGAAAATTTGGAAATAGATTTTTGTTTTCTCACCGTTTACTTCAAATTCTGGATAAAAACCTGCAAGTGTTGCTGCGCTTTTTAATATTATTAGCTTTTGCTCAAATTCTAATTCCTCACCAAATGCCCTTTTTGCCTTTTCTTGTTCAATCACTTCTGTACCAAAACGTTTTCCGGTTAGATAAAGGGCTTCCTTTCCTGCTTCTCCTAGCGAAATCATTGTTTGGATTGCGACTTTGGATAAAAGCATGTAGTCGCGAAACGGGAAATGCAGCTGGATTACATCGTTAGATAAACGATATAATCTACTTGGTCTGCCGCCCTTACCTGTTTTTTTGGTTTCGGATGCTAACATATTTACATCTTCAAGCTTTGATAAATGCAATCTTGCTACATTCGGATGAATATTAAAATTTTCCGCCACCTCTTGAACGGTTACTTCTTGATGACGTTTTGTAATGTATTGATAAATATAGTACCGTGTTGGATCTGACAAAACGTTTGTTATTTTTAATGTTTGTTCCATCACTGTTCACCTCGAACCCCCATAATTTATTCCATTATAATACAGCTATAAAAACAAAGGAATGAGGTTAACAATGTTAACACTATAAGTTTAGAAAATGTTCACAATTTGCGACTTTATATTGTAACAATATAATAAAAAAATAGCCTAAATTCATTTATAATCTCTCGTCAATAGCAGGTATATAGTTATTTTGGAAAAATAACGAAGCAGACCCAGCATCCGCTCGTTACAATTTTCGTCTTTTTTTGACTTCAAAATAAACGATGTAGGGTAGAATTCCGAACCAGCGATACCAAAATGAAGCTTTTGTTTCTTTTCGAGCTGTACGAATTCGTTTTCGTTCATCCTTCGGTTGGTCTGCGTATTTCACGATGGTTTGGGTCATATATTTTACATAGTCGTTTGTTTTCATGGACACACCTGCCTTTAATTTTCATAAACAAGTATGTCCATATTTCTTCATTTTAATTCGACCCATTTACTTAATCTTTTTGTCCTTGTATCAAAATATCCCCGTCCAATGACTGTTTTGTCAACAGCATGAAGGTGAAGAGTAAAATTGACTTTTTGGACATATCCAGTAGGAGTTTCAGCTTGGTAATCCATGGTGCCGTTAACAAAACTAATTGTTCCCTTGACAGGTAAGATCGCACTCTTTTGAAATATTACTTCCACTTTTTTTACCGACGATAGAAAATAGTACTCCTCTTGGAGGATGATAGCCGTTTCATGTGCCATTTTTCTATCGGATAACAATTGTTCAATACGTACCGAGAAAAATAATAAAAAAAGGATGATCAGGCACAAGGTAAGTGGGTAAGTGAAGCCTTTTTCATTACTTTTCATGGGACTGGCCCCGAATTTACTAATGGAAAAGCTGTAACTGAGTATTCTTTTCCCCATAGATCCGTTACGATGGTTTTGACTGCATTGTTTATAATGGTGAACGAATATTGTGAAACATTTTGGAGGATTATTTCATGTCCAGTTGAATTCACACGTCTCCTAAGATTAGTACCGTACTTTTCATATTGAATGGTTTCAGTATCCTTCGTTAGAACTAACCTTCCGGAAATCACTTCGGCACGAGTGGACAGCCTTATTTCTTTTTTGATTTGGCTCGAAAAAACTTCCCATTCCATTGCCTGTAACGATGCCTCAGTGTCCTTATTAGTCAGGATAATTTGAAAAACAGGTGTCATAAAGAAAATAATCGTCGTAAAAATTGAAAAAGCAATTAGTACCTCGATGAGCGTAAATGCTTTTTCATTCAAGGGGCCTACAAATTTCGGTTTCAGGCTGTAATGAGTTTTTTTCAATTCTTACACACACCTCCTTTTGGTCAGCTGCTCCGGTGTCTTTCCATGTGATTTGGTATTCAACTCCATTCAAAATGGTAGTGTAATTTGAAAATGTTTTATTAGTGATTAATTTGGTCTGTAGTTCCTCATACATTAGCTGTCTCGCCTTGCTCTCCCATTCTAATTGTCGTGATTGTTCTCTTAGTTCAATCAATAAAGGCAGTAAAAATAAACTAAGCATTAACCAGGCAGATAAAGAAAGAAGCAGTTCAAGCAAAAAATATCCTCTAGTACTCCTTAACATAGAACCGACCCTTTCCAATTAAAAAGGTAATAACATATGTTTTATTTTTTGTTTGGATAAAAAAGTTTCCAAACTGATTTACATTTCCGTCGCTTAGGAATTTCAAATATAAGGGGAGAGAACCTTCTTTGAGATAAATATTTGTACTGTAATTTCGATTGACGATCGGCGTTGGTTCCGGCCACAAGCATAGATAATACCTATATTGATCTGGAACAAAAACAATGGATACTTCATCCTGATGGGAGATAGCATATTGTTGAGCATAATATAGGTCCGCTTTTAATTGGATTAAAAAGGCCTCATCCTCCATTACTGAGTGCTGTGGTTTTAAGGAGAAAACTGTAATTGAGGAGATAATCATGAAGATGGAGAGAACTAACAAGGACTCAATTAATGTAAAGCCTTTTTGATGCGTATTCATTATGGAGTGGTTACTGATGCAACAGCTGATACCGTACCTTCAGAATCTATTTCAACTGTCTTTCCGTTTGGACAACCTTTAGCGTCCCCCTTTATATATCCTTCTGCTTTTAGTTCCGCGATAGTTGGTACTTTATTCTTATCCATTTCATAAGCCTGAACTTGTGCCTGAACCATTTTAACATAGGCATCACAGCCTTTATTGTTGATGTTAGAATTATGTTTGGCAACGTTTGGAATTGTGATAATTAACAAGACCGAAATTACGAGCATGACGATCATCATTTCAATTAAAGTAAAGCCTTTTTCATTTTTCATCATTTTTAATAACCTCCATTTTTTTTATAAGATAAAAAAGTATAAGTTTTTGAACTTAGATAACTGTCCAGCTCCAGCGCCCAGCGGCTAGTGAACTTCGCTCTCCGCCCTACGATAAGTCAACATCGAATCGCTCCGCTCTCCGTGTTTCCTTTATCTCAGTTGGAGCGCTCCAGTCCATACGCCGCTAAACGGGCGCTTGCGCTTTTCTTAAATGCCGTCCAGTAGATGAAACATGGGTAACAGAATTGCTAAATACATCGAAACCACCATGAATCCAATGAAAATGTAAAGAATTGGCTGGATGGTTGTTAACCGTTTTTCTATCATTTCCTCCATGTTAGTGACACAATGCTTACTGAAAAATAATAACTCCTGCTCCAATTTTCCATTTTCTTGGCCGTGTTTTACAATCATCGGAAATTCTTTTTCGAAAAACGACAGAGACGCTAAAATTGTCTCCAACTTTTCTCCGGTAATTAGCTTAGTTTTAATTGTTTTAGCTAAGTGACTGTAAAAAGGATGCCTGAGATTCTGTTCAAATAGTTGTAAGGCTTCGGAAACTGATAATCCACCGGATAAGAGAAAGCTAAGTTGAATGGAAAAGTAGTGGGTAAACAGCAATTTGAGGATCCTGCCAACAAAAGGTATTCGAACAAGTTGTGACCTTTGTTTGAGGACGGAGAGTTTTCTAAAAAAGAGAAGATAATAAGCGGCTCCCAAAATTAGGATCAGAAGCAGGGTACCGATAACAGTTGGGAAGTATTGATCAAAAGCATAAATGACATTTGTGAAAAAATTTGCTTCCAGACCAAGCGATGAAAAAAGAGTGGTGAACCTTGGCAGCAATGTATTTTCTATAAATATAAATAGAAATCCTGTAATAACTAAAAGCACCATTGGATACTGAAGCAACTTGAGCAACTTGTGTAGGTCTTTATCTTTTAATAGGGCAAGATCACTTCCTTCTAACAGAGCATCAGCAAAGCTGCCATGCTGCTCCGCGAAATAGACGTAACCGACTAAGTCTTTGTTGAAACCAAGATTATTTAATGCATCATGAAACGGTAAACCCTTTTTCAACTCTTCTAAGCATCCATTTAAATCCTCCTTTCGTTTTGACGGTAATTGTAATGCTATGGATTCAATTGCTAGAGCAATTGGATATCCCCTTACCAATAGTTCACCGGTTCTTCTCAAGAAATTTGCTTGTTCATTCACTGACCATTTAGACCGTTTCATCGTTATACACCAATCGTTCATATTCAGATTCTTGAATATATCCAAGTGCAATGCCCTTATTAATTACATCTTTTATCATTCGGTAACGAATTTCTATTTTTTCTCCTTGAGCAGCTTTCATTACTGCGTGTAAATTTCGTCCGGATAAAAGTTCAAATACACTGGCGCGTTTCCATCTGCCATAGGAATAACAAATAGGTGAACACTCTCCTTCGCAAAAAGGGCAGGTAAGTTCAACCAACCTTTGGGCAGTAATGGCAATAAGTGTCTGCTCGACCTCTAACCAATTCACTCCAAATTCACGCAGGCGATAAACCGCTCCCTTCGCATCACGGGTATGCATCGTGGAAAGCACTAGATGGCCTGTTAATGCAGCCCTTACCGCAATCTTTGCGGTCTCAGCATCTCTAATTTCACCGACCATTATTATGTCAGGATCATGACGAAGAATTGCCTTTAGTCCGGCTGCATAGGTGACGCCTGCTTTTTCATTGACTTGGATCTGCAGGACTGAGTCATAGTTTTTTTCAATGGGATCTTCGAGTGTAATGACATTACGATGAAATAAGTGGGCGGTTTCATTTAAAAGGGAATAGAGAGTAGTCGTTTTTCCGCTGCCCGTCGGCCCGGTAAAAATTATTAATCCATGAGCGTGTTTGAGAAGGGCAAGAAGTTTTCGGGTCATTGCTGGGAAGAGTGAAAGTTGGTGAAAAGGAATTTGTTCTTGCTGTGGTAATAGCCGGATGACAAGGCTCTCTCTGTTATTAGACGGGAGTGTGGAAAGCCTGAGCCCCATTAAATTTCCGTCAACTTCACAAAAAATGGAACCACTTTGTGGTCGTCTTCTTTCTCCGATATCCATATTGGCTGTGAATTTAAAATGTGAAATTAATCTGTCGCATTCATCTTTTGGAAGGGATAGTCGAGGAATTAACTTGTTGGTTAATCGGATTTGGACGAGTGTGTCCCTCTTCCTTGGGATAATGTGAATATCTGTTGCCTGGTTTCGTGCAGCATCTGTAATGATTCGATTTGCTAAAATTTCTATCTCGCTAACAATAAGTACCACCGCCTTTTCAATTTTCTTTGGATAATATTCGACAAGGTTCCTCCTTATCCTTCTTTATTTTCAAAAAATATTTTTAAGGGTGTCAGGCACCATGTGAAAATTTCACATGGTGCCTGACACCCTGTCCCTTATATTGCTTTTTCAGTGAGATAAAAGAGGCCGCCATTGATGAAGGATATTGAGATTTTTGGTTCGTACTGTTCCTTTAGAGCCAATTTTTCGGTTTCAAAGTTTTCATTTTCATCTTCAACATCTTCGTAAAAATGATTCAAGAGACGTAAATCTTTATCCCAACGTTCTCGCGCATCTATTGCCCAAGAGTGGTCATCCTTCTCAATGATGGATGTAAGATAGGTTTCAACTCTCATCATCCCGCTTTGAGGTTTCACTAAAGGTGACAAAGTAAAGGAGTAATCAGGTATTTTTGGTGTTAACGATATTTCAAGCAGCCTGTCATGGAAATCTTCAACCATTTTTCCGTTAATGAGTTGTAAGCCGATTGATTTGAAAATATCCCGCTTACGGTCACATTGATAGGAGATTTTAACATTCATACAAAGCCATGGTAATAAAGGAGTTTGCTTGTTTTGATTCCGATGATTTTCATAAAGTCGGATATAGCTGGCTAAATTTTTCGTCGAAGTAAAAATTTGATGAAGCCGAGGTGAACCAAAATGAATGATTTCCCCCTTTATATTTTCAGGAGCGGCATCTTGATTCGTAATAAATGTTAATTTCATCGGGTTTGGAATTCCGCCCGTCTTTTCTAAATAGTGCCAGTAAAAAGGACGATTCATTAATTCCTTATCAAGTTCAACTGTTAACTGAACAGTCAAATAGCCTGGATTATTCGCCACAATTGCACAGTCATTAGCCTGAAAATAGTTCAATAAAAAGTTATGAATTTCCTGCTGCTGCATGGGAATCTCCCTTCTTCATGTCCTGAGCAAATTCAATCATTGATGATAAATTTTCCATTTTAATTCGCATTTCGCCTTCGGATGAGGATTGTCCAAAAATATCGATTAAATGGTCTTCTATATTGCCAAATTCCAACTTTGTTAATATATCGTCAAGTTCACCAATTACTTTTTCAAATAAATGTATTTTCTCATAAAGAAGCTTCAAAATATGTTCTTCGACAGTATTTTTTATCGCAAAATTATAAATCATGACATCCTTTTCCTGGCCCAGACGATGGATACGACCAATTCGTTGTTCGAGCCTCATTGGATTCCATGGCAAATCAAAGTTAATTATATGATTACAAAATTGAAGGTTAATTCCTTCACCGCCTGCTTCAGTTGCAATAAGGACTTGAGCATGCTTTTGGAATAATTCTCTCATCCAGTCCTTTTTTCCACGCTTAAAGCCGCCCCGAAAAGGGACAGATGAAATTCCATGCTGTTTTAAATACCATTGGAGGTACATTTGTGTTGCTCGGTATTCTGTAAAAATAATCACTTTATCATTTACTTTTTGAATTAATTCTAATGCTTTTTCCGCTTTTGAATTCTTCTGGACAGCTTCGACTTTTGTTATTAAATACTGAATTTGTTCTTCGAAAGCTGGGGTTGGATTTTCCTTTTTTTGCAGCATATTTTTTAATGTATAAAAAACTGCTTCTCTACTGCTGCATGCCTCACGCTGTAATGTCATTACGGAGAATGAACTTGCCTGTGCCCAATTCCCCTCATTCTTTAATTCCGTAATTGACTCATAAAGATCTTTCTCCTCTTGAGTGCATTCAATCGGAATGGTTTCCACATGCCTTTTCGTCCACTCAATGCCTGTATCTGCCCGCCGGTTCCGAATCATAACCTTGTTTACTAATTCTTTTAAATGCTCATCATCATTTAATGAACGTGCATCTCGTTTGTATTTTTCAAAGAATGTCGTTTCGCTGCCTAAATGTCCTGGTTTTAATAATGAAACCAGATTAAAAATTTCCTCGATACGGTTTTGAATGGGCGTTGCCGTCAATAGTAAACAAAATTTCTTTTTCAGATTTTGGACAAATTCGTAATTTTTTGTTTTGTTATTTTTAAGTTTATGGGCTTCATCAATGATAATAAGGTCATAGTCCTGCTTGAAAATGATGTCTCGATGAGGATTTCGTTTGGCCGTATCAATTGACGAAACGACAACATCACACTGTTCCCACACATAGCTTTTCCTTTGTGAAATGGCTGGAATGAAAAATTTGCTATTCAACTCCATCGACCATTGAGTAACTAAGGATGCAGGGACAAGAATCAATACCTTTTTTACCAATCCACGAATCATATATTCTTTTAGAATGAGCCCGGCCTCAATCGTTTTTCCGAGTCCTACTTCATCGGCAAGGATGGCTTTCCCATTCATGTTTTCAATTACTTGTTTTGCTGTTTCAAGCTGGTGAGGAAGTGGGGTTAGATTGGGTAAATGGCTAGGTGCTAATAAACCCATGAAATCTGGAATGACGAGATGTTTTTCAACTCCAATTGCTAGTTTAAAAAGTTCCCAATTCCCCCATGGACCATCGTTTTCAATTCTATGTAAAAAATCATCCTTCCAAGAGGAATCAAATTCAATTTCGATCGACATGGTTCCAACTCCTTTTTGTTCAATTTCCAGCTTTTTGCTTTTCTAATAAAGTTATTGCTCAATGTATTATTTTAATGGTAGGATGATAATAGCTTTGAATGTTTTAAATATTTTAATAAGGTAATTTATTTTATAAGTATAATTAGTATGACCAGTTTAGATAATATTATAATGCGAATGATAACAAGGGGAGAGACTACTTATGTAGCGCCGAAGGAGCAAGCAGAAATGTGAATCTCTCAGGCAAAAGAACTCTTGTAGGACGCAGCTCTGGAGAGCGCTGCTAGCTTTAAGCAGCCACCAAAGGGGAAAGCCTTTTTAGGTAAACTTTCAGGTGCAAGGACAGAGACCTTCTTACGTTTCATAGGAGGTCTCTGTCCTTTTTTATATTATCTAATGAATAATTTTCGCCAAAGATTGAAGGGGGATTAAGATGTCTGAATTAAAACGAACTCCACTTTTTGATGTGTATAAAGAATGGGGTGGAAAAACTATTGATTTTGGTGGCTGGGCACTGCCGGTCCAATTCTCTAGCATTAAAGAAGAGCATGAAGCTGTTCGCTCTAGTGCAGGATTATTTGATGTTTCCCATATGGGTGAAGTAGAAGTAAAAGGCACTAATAGCTTAGCATTTTTACAAAAAATGATGACTAATGACATTTCAAAAGTAAAGAATGGAGGTGCCCAGTACACCGCCATGTGTTATGAAAATGGCGGTACTGTTGATGACCTGCTTGTATATAAGATTGAAGACAATCATTACCTTTTAGTAGTAAACGCGTCAAATATTGAAAAAGATTACAAATGGCTTGAAGACCATTTATCTGGTGATGTCTCTTTAGAAAATTTATCGGAAAAAACAGCACAGCTGGCTATCCAGGGACCACTTGCGGAAAAAGTATTGCAAAAGCTTGCGGGAGATAATGATTTAAGCCAAATTGGCTTTTTCAAATTCCAACAAGATGTAATCCTAAATGGGAAAAAGGCACTTGTATCAAGAACTGGTTATACTGGTGAAGATGGCTTTGAAGTATATTGCGATGCAGAAGATGTTGTTGACCTTTGGAGAGACATTTTAACTGCAGGTAAAGAAGATGGAGTAATCCCCTGTGGATTAGGTTCACGCGACACACTTCGCTTTGAAGCAGTTTTAGCGCTTTATGGTCAAGAACTATCTCCAGAAATTTCACCACTTGAAGCTGGAATTGGCTTCGCTGTGAAATTAAACAAAGAAGATGACTTTATCGGGAAACAAGCGTTGATCCAACAAAAAGAAAAGGGCTTAACAAGAAAATTGGTTGGAATCGAAATGATTGATCGTGGGATTCCGCGTCATGGCTACCCTGTTTATAAAGGTGATCAGTTAATTGGTGAGGTTACAACTGGAACGCAATCACCCACGTTAAAGAGAAATATTGGTCTTGCCCTAATCAATGCAGAATTTGCGGGTCTTGAATCCGAAGTTGAGGTTGAAATTCGCGGCAAACGTTTAAAAGCTACTGTAGTTCCAACACCTTTTTATAAAAAAGAAAAGAAATAAGAGAAGGGAGTTAGGTTTATGAAACATCGCTATTTACCTATGACTGAACAAGATAAGAAGACTATGCTTGAGGCAATTGGTGTTTCCTCTATTGATGAACTGTTTAGCGATATTCCTGAGAAAGTAAGATTTAAGGGTGAGTACAATATAAAAGCGGCAAAGTCTGAAACGGACTTAATGAAAGAACTTTTTAAGATGGCTAGTCGGAACGCTGACCTGAAAAGAAACGTATCTTTTATAGGTGCAGGTGTTTATGACCATTACATGCCTGTAATTGTCGACCATGTTATTTCTAGATCAGAATTTTACACAGCTTATACACCTTATCAGCCAGAAATTTCACAAGGTGAACTTCAAGCTATCTTTGAATTCCAAACAATGATTTGTGAGTTAACTGGAATGGATGTTGCCAACTCGTCGATGTATGATGGCGGAACTGCACTTGCTGAAGCAGCGATGCTTAGTGCAGGCCATACCAAACGAAAAACAATAGTTGTTTCCAGTGCTGTACATCCAGAATCACGTGATGTTCTTAAAACTTATGCAAAGGGTCAGTACCTTAATGTGATTGAAGTGCCAGTCAAAGATGGTGTAACAGATCTAGACGCATTAAAAGGACTTGTTAATGAAGATGTTGCAGCCGTTATCGTCCAATATCCAAACTTCTTTGGGAGAGTCGAGCCGTTAAAAGAGCTTGAGGAAATCATTCATGCAAATAAGTCCATGTTTGTTGTTTCAAGTAACCCACTGTCCCTTGGGGTATTAACACCTCCAGGTAAATTTGGTGCTGACATCGTTATTGGTGATGCGCAGCCATTTGGGATCCCAACTGCCTTTGGCGGACCGCACTGCGGATATTTTGCTGTCACTACTAAGTTAATGCGGAAAGTTCCAGGCCGTCTTGTTGGACAGACAACGGATGATCAAGGGCGCCGTGGTTTTGTCTTAACACTGCAAGCACGTGAACAGCATATCCGACGTGATAAGGCTACATCAAATATTTGCTCCAATCAGGCATTAAATGCCCTCGCTGCATCTGTAGCGATGACCGCACTTGGTAAAAAGGGTGTCAGGGAAATGGCTGCGGCCAACTTGCAAAAAGCTCATTATGCGAAAAACGCTTTCAAGGAAGCTGGCTTTGAAGTTGGTTATGATGGCCATTCCTTCAATGAATTCGTTGTGAAATTAACTAAGCCTGTAAAAGAAATCAATCAAAACCTTTTACAAAAAGGAATAATCGGGGGCTATGATCTAGGGCGTGATTATTCAGAACTGGCTAACCATATGCTGATTGCTGTAACAGAACAAAGATCGAAGGAAGAAATTGATACTCTAGTGAAAGAATTGGGGGATTTCCATGCATAATCAAGACCAGGCACTCATTTTTGAACTTAGCACACCAGGACGCATCGGCTACAGCCTGCCGGAAATGGATGTACCGGAACTAGATCTCAGCGGTCTCCTTCCTGATGGTTACCTTCGTACAGAAGAGCCTGAACTTCCTGAAGTTTCGGAGCTTGATATTATGCGCCACTACACTGCCCTTTCGAGGAGAAATCATGGCGTCGATTCAGGATTCTATCCACTAGGCTCGTGTACGATGAAATATAATCCGAAAATCAACGAAAATGTAGCGCGTTTTAACGGATTTGCACATGTACATCCGCTGCAAGATGAAAGCTCTGTTCAAGGTGCTCTTGAACTTTTATACGATTTGCAGGAGCATTTAATCGAAATAACAGGTATGGATGAAGTGACCTTGCAACCTGCGGCAGGGGCTCATGGGGAATGGACAGGTTTAATGATGATCCGTGCTTATCATGAGGCTAACGGTGATATGAACC
Source organism: Bacillus sp. ISL-7 (assembly GCF_018613065.1). Next base: position 123,709 of record NZ_JAGGQW010000021.1, read on the forward strand.
GTACAAAAGTAATCGTCCCTGATTCTGCTCATGGTACGAACCCAGCTTCCGCTACGATTGCTGGTCTAGAAACAATTACCGTTAAATCAAATGAACATGGTCTTGTCGACCTTGAAGATTTAAGAAGGGTTGTTGGCGAAGATACTGCTGCATTAATGTTAACCAACCCGAATACGCTTGGACTATTTGAAGAAAACATTCTTGAATTGGCTGAAATTGTCCATGAAGCCGGTGGTAAGCTTTATTATGATGGAGCAAACTTAAATGCAGTTCTTTCAAAAGCAAGACCTGGAGATATGGGATTTGATGTTGTTCACTTAAATCTTCATAAAACATTCACTGGCCCACATGGCGGTGGTGGCCCTGGTTCCGGTCCTGTCGGGGTGAAGGCAGACCTTATCCCGTTCTTACCGAAACCGATTATCACAAAGCAAGGCGAAGAATATGTCCTTGATTATGACCGCCCGCAATCAATTGGCCGTGTGAAGCCATATTACGGAAACTTCGGTATCAATGTTCGTGCTTACACATACATCCGCTCGATGGGACCAGATGGCTTAAAAGCGGTAACAGAGTACGCTGTATTAAATGCGAACTACATGATGAGAAGGCTTGCTGAATATTATGATCTACCATTTGATAGACATTGTAAGCATGAATTTGTACTCAGTGGAAGACGTCAGAAAAAATTAGGCGTTCGTACATTGGATATTGCGAAACGTCTGCTTGATTTTGGCTACCACCCACCAACCATTTACTTCCCATTAAATGTGGAAGAGTGTATTATGATCGAACCGACAGAGACCGAATCAAAAGAGACACTGGATTCGTTCATCGATATTATGATCCAAATTGCTAAAGAAGTGGAAGAAAATCCAGAAATCGTTCAAGAAGCACCACATACAACAGTGGTTGGCCGGATGGACGAAACAAAAGCAGCCCGTAAACCAATTTTGAAATACCAAGAAGCTTAATAAAAGGAAAGGTCAGATTCGAAAAATAATCTGACCTTTTATCTTGTGTAGCAGTTTTTGAAATTTAAAAAGGCTCCGAATCCGGAACCTTTAATGGTATCTTATTTCTTAGTTTTTACTTTACCTGACCATTTTTTGAACCCGCCTTGTAGCTGAGTAAGGTCTCGATAGCCTTTTCGGTGTAAGAATTGGGCTGCACGTGCACTGCGCATTCCACTCTGGCAATACAAATATACTGGCATATCAGAACGGATTTCTTTCATACGCATTTTCATTTGCGACATTGGGATATTACGTGCTCCTAAAATATGGCCGCCTTCGAATTCGTTTGCTTCACGAACATCTATTAGTTGTGCCTTTCTGTACCCCGCACGGAAGTCTTCTTCTGTTACCGTTTTAACAATTCTTTTCTGATAGAAAAATGTAAAAACGGAATAAATGATAACTGCTACAATGATGATTAATAATGGATAAAGTGAACTCAATTTCTTTTTGCTCCTTTCAAGCTTTCCTGCACTAGTATTTATTATATAAGTCAATCCGATAAAGATAAAGATGAATGCAAAAAAATCTTTTGATATTGCCTAAATAATTATAGCAGAAACATCTTATTTTGAATCTATATCAGATTTTGGTAGACTTAATTACGATATAATTATAAAAAAATGAGGTTTTAGAATGAAAAAAGAAGTTTGGCGTTTTATTGATACTGGAAATAGTTCACCATCTTTTAATATGGCTTTAGATGAAGCGTTACTCGATTGGCATAGTGAAGGGAAATTTCCTCCAGTGATTCGTTTCTATGGCTGGGATCCGGCAACGCTATCAGTAGGATATTTTCAAAAGGTAGAGAAAGAAATTGATATGGAAGCAGTTAAGGCTCACCAATTAGGTTTCGTAAGAAGACCTACAGGAGGACGTGGCGTTCTGCACGAGCATGAACTTACCTATAGTGTCATCGTTTCTGAAGAACATCCAGAAATGCCTAATTCTGTTACAGAGGCATACCGAGTAATTTCTGAAGGGATTTTAAAAGGTTTTCACCATTTAGGACTTGAGGCATATTTTGCTGTCCCAAAAACAGCAGAAGAACGGGATGCATTGAAAAACCCTCGCTCTGCAGTATGCTTTGATGCTCCAAGCTGGTATGAGCTTGTGGTGGAAGGCAGGAAGGTTGCCGGCAGTGCACAAACGAGACAAAAGGGTGTAATTCTACAGCACGGCTCCATTCTGTTAGATTTAGATGAAGATAAGCTATTTAGTTTATTTAAATATCCAAGTGAGAGAGTTAAGGAACGTATGAGAAAAGCATTTAAGGATAAAGCGGTTGCTATCAACAACATTAGTCCAAGAAGGATTTCACTTGAGGAAGCAAAGGAAGCTTTTTATAAAGGCTTTGCTGAGGGCCTAAATATTGAGCTTGAAACTTATCAATTAACCGAAGAAGAACTAGCTTATGTTGAAAAGATTGCAAAAGATCGCTATGAAAGTGATGAATGGAATTATAAAAGATAATTAGTAACGGCGAATTCGCCGTCTTTTTTTGTTGCCTTAACGATTAATGTAAAGAAGCAAACTGCGAAATTTGTTGAATTTTCCTGTTTTCTGACGAAAATCTATTAAAAGCTATTGATTACTTTTAATTCTATTATTTTTTAAGTTTGACAAAATAATTATAGTTTGCTTGACATACAATATATAGTGGTGTCGAAAATATTTTCGGTACTATATATTGATATTTAGTTGATTTATTCAGGTGGGCTATGATAACCTAAAAATACAAACCAACTAGATATAGCGTAAACCTGCTAGATTTAGCACAATAGGTGGATTTTTATTTTAGAAGGAGTTGTTCTAATGTCTGTAGTTTTTAGACAAACAATGAATATTGATTTTGAAAGGTTGAATGAGGATATTCAATTATTCCCCCAGGTGCATCCAGTTACCCCAGATATGAAAATAACTCACAAGGGTGTTTCTCGTTTGGTCATGTTGGACCGCTATACCTTTAAAGATACTGCAAAAATTACTCTTACAAACGGCGACTTTGTTGTTTTAACTATTAAAGAAGATCCGAAATTTCCAGCTCGTGGTCTTGGTTACATTATGGAAATAGACTGGGAAAAGAAAAAAGCGAAAGTTTTAGTCGAAGAGGAATTCAGGGGAGTACTCGATGATCCTGAGGAAGCTAGTACGGGTGTGATAGTCAGATCCTTAGATGTAATTGAGAAGCCTTTGGAGCTCTTCTATGAGCAAATTGCGAAGCGTAATGCTACTGGTCTTGCTTCTGTAGAAAAGACGGAAGAGAAGCGAAGAGAATGGACTGAGAGGTTTTATCAAGAGCTTGTTAATATGAACTTCATTCCTGCAGGACGTGTTCTTTACGGAGCTGGGGCAGATACTGATGTAACATACTTTAATTGCTATGTAATGCCGTTTGTTCCTGACTCTCGTGAAGGTATCTCTGATCATCGTAAGCAGGTAATGGAGATTATGAGCCGAGGCGGCGGTGTTGGAACAAATGGCTCGACGCTGAGACCGAGAAATACACTGGCTAGAGGCGTAAATGGTAAATCATCTGGATCGGTTTCATGGCTGGATGATATTGCGAAATTGACTCATTTGGTTGAGCAAGGCGGATCCCGTTAACTAACTCCAACGGCGGGATTAAAATCTCGTGAATTGCTGGAACACCCTTAGAGCTTTATCAACCACAACGTGACTGGTAACGGTGAGCGTGAAGGTTTGAAAATGATAAGGATTGGGCAATCAGCAGCGAAGCGTCTCTGGAAACGGAGATGAACGTTCAACGACTATTGAAACTCCCTAATTCTTACTTAAAACTTTACACAAAAAAAGGTGTGAATTTTGTATGGGAGAAATGGGAGGAGTAAGCCATAATGTACGGAAACGTCGTTATGGGGCGCGAGACAAGGAAGTGTTAATACGAGAAATTATTAATCTCCATAATAGTGGTTTTAGCCAAGTAGACATTGCCAAAAAATTAAAATTAAATCGTGGTACAATTAAACGTTGGAATGATGAGCTTAGCTTTATTGAATCCAGATCCCCTGGAGAAGCAGGTAAGCTCAAAAATAAAATTCATAGATATGATGAAAACTTCTTCGCAAAAATTATAAATCCGAACCAGGCTTATTTATTGGGTTATATTACTGGTGATGGAACAATATATGATCGCGGAAAATCAAAGCGATTAATTATAGCTTTGGCAGAAGAAGATAAACAGCTTATTTATGATATTGCTAAAGAATTTAACATACTTGGTGCTGTTAAGTTTCGAAAGAAAAATAAAGACAATGAACAAAACAAGTATTCTTTAGCGATAAATTCAACAAAAATGTGTAACGATTTAATTAATCTTGGAATAAGCCCAAGGAAAACAGGCAAAGAAAAATGGACTAATTTTTATGATGATAATCTTAATTGGGCCTTTTTAAGAGGATTTTTCGATGCTGATGGCCATATTAGAGTTTATGAAAGAAATGGTTATCTAAAAGCTAGAATGGGCTTTACCGGCAATGTTGAAATGTTGAAATCAATTTTACTTTTTTTAAAATCAAAGGGATTTGGAAAAAACGTTAATTCAATAACACATAAACAGGGGTGCTCGGATTTATATTTAAGCAGTGTTAATGAACTTCGTTTGATTTTTAAAGAAATGTATAGATATGGAGATATAAAACTTGCTCGAAAATATGAAAAGTTTACTTCCTTGATGATATAGTCTGATCTCATGTGAAAGCATGAGAGCTAGGCAGAAATGACCTAGCCACTCAATGTTTGAGTGTAACAAAAAAGCGTGGAGCACAAATGATCATGTTGGCCGACTGGCATCCAGACATTATTGAATTTATTATTTCTAAGATGCAAAATCCTAGAATTCTACGATTCTTGATTGAAAATACAAATGATGAAACGATTAAAAAACTTGCTAAAGACAAGCTAAAGTTCACCCCTCTAACTTTAAGGGAAACTGCAATGTACCAGGGAATTGTAAATTATAAAAACATTCCTGGGTTCGGTGGATTTGATGAAAACATCATCGCAGATGCAGAAGAGAAATTATTAACTGGCGGTAATTACACGGTCCACAATTCAGAATTCCTTACTGGTGCGAACATCTCTGTCTGTTTAACAAAGGAATTTATGGATGCTGTAGAAACCGATAGTGACTATGAACTCCGCTTCCCGTACGTTGAACAATACGATCAAGAGGAAATGGAGATTTACAACCAAGAATGGCATAAAGTTGGTGACGTTCGCGAGTGGGAAAAACAAGGGCATAAAGTACGAGTGTACAAAAGGTTCAAAGCAAAAGAACTTTGGAACCTAATCAATATTTGCGCGACCTACTCAGCTGAACCGGGAATATTTTTTATCGATAACGCAAACGACATGACTAATGCAAAAGCATATGGACAACAAGTTGTTGCAACAAATCCATGTGGAGAGCAGCCTCTCGCGCCATTTTCCGTCTGTAATCTTGCAGCTGTCAATCTCGCTGAGATGGCTGATAAGGACACAAAAACTGTTGATTTTGAAAAGCTAAAGAAAACAGTAGCTGTGGGCGTACGGATGCAGGATAATGTCATCAACGCAACCCCGTACTTCCTGGAAGAAAATAAAAAACAGGCGCTTGGTGAACGACGTGTAGGGCTTGGAGTCATGGGCTTACATGACATGCTGATTTATTGTGAAACGAAGTATGGATCACCAGAAGGAAACGAACTCGTTGATCAAGTATTTGAAATAATTGCAACTACTGCATACAGAACATCAATTGAATTGGCAAAAGAGAAGGGAAGTTTCCCATTCTTAACTGGTGAAACAACATCAGAAACCAATCGATTAAGACAGGCCTTCATAAATACAGGGTTTATGAAAAAAATGCCTGAAGATGTCCGCCAATCTATTTTAGAAAACGGAATTAGAAATTCCCATTTACTAACTGTGGCACCTACTGGATCCACAGGGACCATGGTTGGAGTTTCCACCGGACTTGAGCCTTATTTCTCATTCTCTTATTTCCGTAGCGGACGCCTCGGTAAATTTATCGAAGTAAAAGCGGATATTGTGAAAGAATACTTGGATCAGCACCCAGAAGCAGATGAAAACAATCTTCCGCACTGGTTTGTTACATCAATGGAGCTTTCAACTGAAGCCCATGCGGATGTTCAATGTGTCATCCAGCGCTGGATAGATAGTTCTATCAGTAAAACTGTCAACGCACCAAAAGGTTATAGTGTAGAGCAGGTCGAAAAAGTTTATCAGCGTTTGTACCGCGGCGGGGCAAAAGGTGGAACTGTTTATGTTGATGGTTCCCGCGATTCTCAGGTACTAACACTAAAAGCTGAAGAAAACACCAATGAACAATTATCAATTTTTAATGAAAAACCGAAGCAGCATGTTGTCCTTGTTGATACAATCAGTGAACTCCGCTCAACAAGTGTAACGATCGGCTCTGAAGTCGGTAACACTTGCCCAGTCTGCCGGACTGGAAAAGTAAAAGAAATGGGTGGTTGCAATACCTGTGCAAACTGCGGCGCTCAATTAAAATGTGGTTTATAATACGTATTTTTTAGAGGGGGAGAAAATCCCCCTTTTTTTGTGTTATAAAGGTCAATATCCGTCCCTGAAAGTTACATTATACTGCATCATATATAGCATATTTTGCTAATTGAAGTAGAACGAAGTCGGAATTTGTAATATAACTGTAATCTACCTGTTACGACCATGTTACTCTTTTTTTGTATATTATGAGTAACGGAGCACACAGGGGGATTAAACAATATGTTGAAAAAAATCATTTCAACCATGGCTATGGCAATTATTCTAAGTTCATTGTTTACCACTATGGGTGATAAAGCGGAAGCGGCCTATTACCATACAAAAGCAATCTCAGTAGCAAAATCAAATCTTGGCGTTCCATATAGATGGGGTGGATTAACACCTAAAGGTTTCGACTGCTCTGGTTTGGTTAAGTATTCTTACGGTAAGGCTGGAAAAGTATTGCCACGGACGGCAGCTGATATGTACTACAAGCAAGGATATCGTGTTAGTTCTTTACAAACAGGAGACTTGATGTTCTTTGCACCGAATAAGGCAAGCAGACCTACTCACGTTGCGATTTACATTGGTGGCGGAAAAATGATTCAGGCTGCATCTTCAAAAGGAGTTTCAATCGCTTATACAAGCAATAGTTATTGGAAACCAAGATACATTGGAGCAAAACGATTATAATGAAAAGTTAGGCGGTTTCAATATAGTTTAGTGACCAAGAACATCGAGCAAGGGCGATGTTCTTTTTTATATATAATAAATTTTCTACTTGTCCTTGGTACTATTTATTAAAATTACCGCTTAAAGATGTAAAAACGAGTACATCTTTGGGAGTGGCTGCCATGTATATAGACGGCGTTTTTTCTGGAGGAGGAATAAAAGGGTTTGCACTTATTGGAGCCTGCGAAGAAATAGAAAGTAAAGGTTTGCGATTTGTCAGAGTGGCGGGAACGAGTGCAGGATCGATCGTTGCAGCATTAATTGCCGCTGGCTACACAAGTAAAGAAATCTTCCAATTGGTCGACGAGTTAGATCTCTCAAAAATAATGGATGCCCGCAAATCAATTATCCCTTTCCCTTTTGCAAAATGGCTGTTTGTCTATTGGAAGCTAGGACTTTATAAAGGCAATGAACTTGAAAAATGGATTTGTAAGAAACTTGAAGCCAAAGGGTTAAGAACATTCGCTGATTTGCCCCCGAAGGCACTTCGAGTAATTGCATCAGACCTATCAAATGGGCAAATGATTGTTTTACCTGATGACTTACAAAGATATGGCATTTCACCTGGTTCATTTCCAATCGCAAAAGCGATTAGAATCAGCTGCAGTATCCCATATTTCTTTGAACCTGTTAAAATGCGTACAATGGATGGAATGAACATTTTAGTTGATGGCGGGGTCCTAAGCAATTTTCCTATGTGGCTTTTTGATAAGGAAAATGCACAAAAGGTAAGACCTGTCCTCGGTATTAAATTAAGCCCAAGTGAATATGAAACTGAAAAACATAAAATAAAAAATGCGATTCAACTATTTGGAGCCCTATTTGAGACGATGAAGGATGCACACGATTCTAGGTACATTTCTAAAAAACATGTAAAGAACATTATCTTTATACCGACTGAGGGTGTGTTATCAACAGAATTTCATTTAACAGAGGAAAAGAAACATGAGTTGTTCGATCTAGGAAAAGAGAGAGCAAAACAATTTTTGAAGACATGGGGTTATTAATAGGGATTAGACTAGGGTAAAAAGAAAATCGAGCGCCTATAGAGACGCTCGATTTTTCTTTTTACCCTTTTTACCGTCGATAACAGTTAAGTGAGCAGGAGATTTCTTTTTTGTTTTGTTGCTCTTCTTTAATGATGCTAGCGTCCCAAGAGAGGAGGTTTTTACAGCCCCGTCTCCACTCTTTTGCAGTAATCGTTTTTTTGATTTTTTGGCGGCTTTAAGAAATGCACGCTGCTCTTTTTTCTGAGGGTTTGATTTGGAAAACTTCCGTACTAGGAAATAAACGACTAAAACAATCAATGCGATGACAACTATTCTCTGAATGAAACCGGCCGGATTAGCTGTAAATGAACCAATAAGGCCAAGTAAAGCAAGAATGATAAGTCCCCCAACAACAACATTAACAAATGTCCGATTTTTCAAGAAAGCCACCTCCCTAAGAGCATCTTAAGCATTTTTTTATTCTTTTAAACACGATAAAACAAGAATTTAGACAATTTCTTCGCTTTTAACCAAGTACTCAGATTCCTTTTCTCTTCTTAATAATTCGTTAAAAGAAAGTATTGCCACTTCGACTTGATCATTTTGTGGTTCCTTCGTTGTTATTAGTTGCAGCCAAAGACCAGGATAACCTAGATACTTTAAAACTGGAATATCTTTAAGTTTATTAGTTAATTGAAGGATTTCAAAAGCAATACCCAAAACCACAGGAATTAAGAGGAGACGGTCGGCCACCCGTAACCAAAGCGGAGTTGAAGGTACCAGCATATAGACAAAAACACCAACAAAGACTGTAAACAGGATGAAACTACTGCCACAGCGGTAATGCAGACGGGAATGAGCCTGCACATTTTCAACGGTTAACTCAACTCCAGCTTCAAAGGTATTTATTACTTTATGTTCGGCACCATGATATTGAAACACCCTTTTTATCAATGGAGTAAGTGAAACAAAATAAATATAGGAAATTAATAAAATTAGTTTAAAAAAACCTTCCACTAACACTTGAGCAAAATGCGTTGGAAAAATTGGTTTTGTCAAAACTGCAAGGAACACAGGGATCAGCGTAAAAGCAAATTTACCAAATAAAAATGAAATCACACCAATTGCAGCAACACCAAGGTACATGGTCAATTTAGAGACTTCTTTTTCTTTTATAATTTCATCTTCTTTTGGATCCACATCAAATCTTTCCGTCGAGAAGTTTAAATGTTTCGATCCATTTGCACTCGACTCAATAATTGCGATAATCCCTCGCAGAAATGGGATTTTCTTTAGGATTGTAAAATAAGGATTTGCTTTACGAGGCAAATGAAAATATTCAACAGATTGATCCTTCCTGCGTACCGCGGTAACATAATGATGTTTTCCGCCAAACATAACACCTTCGACAACCGCTTGGCCGCCATAAACGGGTTTTTGAGAATTGGACATATATTTTACACCAACCTAATCTATAGTTGCACAACAGCTGAAAGATAAAATCTGTATGTACTTAATTCTATTCTACTAGAAAAACAAAAAAACCTCTAGGAATGACATAATATTTCCAATTAAAAAGTTTTTTTATATGTAAGGGATTGAATACCAAAGGACATAATAAGAAATGGAATTTATTATGGCCTTTCGTTGTCCCAATTATAGGACAGCATATCAAGTATATATAACAGCAAAAAGGGCACTTCCCGAATAAACAGAAAGTAAACGGAGGTTGTTACAATGGCGATTGAGAAGAAACTAGGAAATTATCCTAAGCCCATGTCCTTTTCGGTAATGGTATTTTGGACGGGTTTATTTGGAGGTCTGTTTTGGGGATTGATTGGCTGTATTGCGTCCTACTTAAGTTTTACAGAAATTCGTCCCAATGTCATTCTAGAGCCATGGGCACTAGGGCATTGGAAATACGAATGGCTGGGGACCGTCATTTCCATTATTTTAATTGGAATATGTTCCGTGATAGCAGCATTTATTTACTATGCAGTGCTGAGGAAATTCACAGGGTTTTGGTTTGGACTTGGCTATGGAATTGTATTATTTTTGGTGGTGTTCTTTATTCTAAATCCACTATTTCCAGGTATTAAACCATTTTTTGATCTAAAAAGAGATACGATCATTACATCTGTTTGTATTTATATCGTATATGGAATCTTTATTGGATATTCCATAAATTATGAGTATCAAAATACTAACGAGCAAGTGAACGAGGAGTCCTCCTAAGTTACGATTAGTCGGATGAAGTAGGTTGTGATAAAATATTTTTGTCCTCATATGGATTTGAAAAGGAGAGTGGAGAGCAATGGAAAAAATAGAAAAACTAAGATCTAATTTTTCAACACTTGGAATTGATGGGATTTTGATCACTAGCCCATATAATCGTCGCTATATTTCAAACTTTACTGGCTCAGCCGGTGTAGTTTTAATTAGTGCGGAAAAAACTTTGTTTCTTACGGATTTCCGCTATATTGAACAAGCGACTAAACAATGCCAAGGTTTCGAGATTATAAAAATAACCGGAACGATTCCTGAAGAAGTTGCACAACAAGTGAAGAACCTTGGAATTCAAAAGCTGGGATTTGAAGAGGATTTTCTAAGCTACTCCTCCTTTAGATTATATGATAAAGAAGTTGATGCTGAACTTGTTCCGTTTTCTGGTGTAATCGAAAAGTTACGCTTGATAAAGACTGATGCAGAGATTAAGATATTAAAGGTAGCAGCTGATATTGCTGATGCTGCATTTAAACATATTTTAGACTTCATTGGTCCAGGAAAAACTGAATTAGAAGTATCTAATGAGTTAGAGTTCTTTATGAGGAGAGCTGGTGCCACTTCCTCTTCATTTGATACAATCGTTGCTTCTGGTCATCGCTCAGCACTTCCACATGGTGTTGCTAGCGATAAGGTAATTGAAGCAGGGGATATTGTAACAATGGACTACGGCTGTTACTACAATGGATATGTTTCTGATATTACGCGGACTATTGCGATTGGAGAGCCAGACGCACAGCTTAAAAAAATTTATGAAGTTGTACTTGAAGCTCAATTACTTGGAATGGCGGGAATCAAACCAGGTTTGACAGGGAAGCAAGCAGATGCAATAACACGAGACTACATAAAAGAAAAAGGTTATGGTGAATACTTTGGTCATTCAACAGGGCACGGTATCGGACTTGAGATCCATGAAGGCCCTGGTCTATCGATGAAGTCTGATGTAAAATTAGAACCTGGAATGGTAGTAACATGTGAGCCGGGTATCTATATCCCAGGTCTCGGCGGCGTTCGGATTGAAGATGATACATTGATTACAAAGGACCATAACGAAGCACTCACACATTCTACAAAAGAACTAATTATAGTGTAATGATTTTTAGGAGGATCTTAATATGATATCTGTAAATGATTTTAAAACAGGATTAACAATTGAAGTGGATGGCGGCCTATGGCGTGTCCTTGATTTCCAACACGTAAAGCCAGGTAAAGGAGCAGCCTTTGTTCGTTCCAAGCTTCGTAACCTTCGTAATGGAGCAATTCAAGAAAAAACATTCCGTGCAGGTGAGAAAGTAGAGAAAGCTCAAATCGATAACCGTAAAATGCAATATCTTTATGCAAGCGGTGATAATCATGTATTTATGGATATGGAATCTTACGAGCAGGTAGAACTTCCTGCTTCAAGCATTGAGTATGAATTAAAGTTTTTGAAAGAAAATATGGAAGTACAAATTATGATGTTTAATTATGAAACTCTTGGAGTAGAATTACCAAACAATGTAATTTTAGAGGTTGCTGAAACAGAACCGGGTATTAAGGGGGATACGTCTTCTGGCGGTACCAAATCAGCTACACTTGAAACAGGTCTTTCTGTTCAGGTTCCTTTCTTCATCAATCAAGGGGATAAGTTAATTATCAATACGACTGATGGATCATACGTGTCACGTGCATAATCAGTTCAAAGCCTTAGTCCGAAAATTGTCGGATTAAGGCTTTTTTTTAACAATTCTTAATGAAAACTCCTTATATCCCCCTAACGGTATGCTTAAAAACTTCACTAAATAGTAAGAATTAGTTACTTATTGACTAATTTATTTTTGCTAAACTGAAATAGGAAAAAAATAAAAAGGAAGGGGTGCTACAGAAAATGAAACGAATAACATCTCTCTTGTTCCTTGGGATTTTGTTTGCAATTATATCCGCTGGCTGCAGTTCTAAACTTAATGATCAAAGTTGGAAACTTGATAAAAAACATTCGCCATTACCTGATTTTGTTCTAAATACATCAGAAAAAATTCAAGAAACGTATGTTATGGCAGCAACTTATCCAGAGGTAGTTGCGCAGGTTCCATGCTATTGTGGTTGTGTTAATGACGGTCATAAAAGTAACCTTGATTGTTTTATCAAAGGAATGGGACCAGAAAATGCAGTTGAAGAATGGGATTCACATGGTATAGCCTGAGATACATGCGTCAATATCGCCCGGGAGGCGGTAGAAATGCATCTTGACGGAAAAAGCCCAGCGAAAATTTATGATTTATTAACAAGAAAATATGAAGATATTGGGGAGCCAACCCCAACACCTGAACCTAAGTAAGGGGAAACCCATGAAGAAAATACTAATCGGATTTTACATTTTGATTATTATTGGAATTATTGTCTGTTTAAGTAATAGCCGTATTTTTGATAGCAAGAAATCAGAAGCAATTGCTGCTGGTGAAAAGGTATATAACAAAAATTGTATATTTTGTCACGGCGAAACAGGAAAAGGAGAAGGCTCAAAAACGGGGACGGCTTTAAATAGCCAGAATTTTTTAAGCTCCGTATCCGATAAAGACTTGTATAATTATGAGAAATATGGAAGAGAAGGCACAGTCATGCCTGCTTACGGTCCTCGAATGTCAGATAAGGATTTAAAAAACCTTGTTGCTTATATAAGAGACTGGCAGACAGAAGAAATCGAGTTTGATGTTCCAAAAACGATTTCAGGTAATCCTGAAAATGGAAAAGCACAATATAATTTATATTGTCTCAATTGTCATGGTGAAGCAGGGACAGGTAAGGATAAAATGGGAACCGCTCTCACTAATCCACAATACCTGAAATATACAACTGATAAGAAAATATGGATTAATGCAGCCTACGGTCGTGAAGAAACTAGAATGGGTCCTTCATTAAAGGGGCTTGAAGGTGCACGCCAGCTCAAGAAAAAAGATATTACCGATATTGTTACCTATATCCGATCTTTGGAGAAAAAATAAACTGAATACAGCATAAAAGACCTGAATCCATTACAAAAGGATACAGGTTTTTTTTGCCCATTTTTAATGTGTGAACATTTTGTGGTGGTTTTTTGTCGAAACCGCAACGATTTTTATCCTTTAACAAAATGTTCAAGAGTGAATCAACAAATAAGGATTGATAAAGATTATATTTATTTCAAAGAGGACTATAGTGAAAAATAGTACTTTCTAGTGATAAGTTTTTTAAGTCAAGGAGGATTAAGATGCTTAAAAATAAGTTGTTGGCATTATTCGTAATCGCATCATTTTTAACGAATTTCATCATCCCGAATGCTAGTGCTGAAACAGCCTTTCAGGCAGAAAAATTTCCTTTTAAGGAAATGCAGATTCAGGTAATGCCAGAGTTTGATTATCCCGAAGGTTGGTCGCGAGATATTCCATCTTTACTAGTGGGACAGTACGGAACAATTACCAATAAAAGTGGTCAAGATTTCGATGGGAAGATTAAGATTCCCGTTCCAGCAATGGAAAAAGGCTTTGAAGCCTTCTTGGTAGCAGAATTCCCAGAAAAAAATAAGCCTGAAGTACAACGTCCCTATGATGTCGATAAAGAAAATGGGATCATTACTTGGAAACCAGCTAAAACAATTAAGACTAACGAAACCTACGAATTTGTCATTGAGTACTATACAAAGTCAATTAACGTGAAGGACAACAAGAGCTTTACATATGAACTTAAAAATAAAGCTGATATCGAGCTGTTAGATGTTATCTTTTATGCTCCAATGGATGCAAAGGAAATAAATATTGAGCCAAAAGCAGCAAACAATTCGAAAAATGAATATGGAGAAGAGCTCTATTACTATCAATACAAAAATGTAAAGGCAGATTCTGGCTTGAAATACTCTTTCTCATATAAGAAAGATGGTACCGAATCAACAATGGAGGCGATCAATAAAAAGCAGCCACCAAATGATGAAAACCATAGTGGTGTAACTGCAACAGACCAAGTTGTTAAAAACGGGGGAACCACTAATTCATCAAAACGTCCAATTATCGGGCTGGGTGGTGCATCGATCATCGGTATTGCAATCATCATTGCCGGACTCTTTGTTTTTATTGGCTTAAAAGGAAATAAACAATCAGCATCTAAGGCAGCCAGTCAAAATAAAAAACAACCGAAGAAGCCGTCTCCAACGGTTAAAAAAGACAACAAAACAGCGAATTCTGAAGAAAAGAAGGAACTGCGCAAAAAACTTTTAACTGGAAAGATAGACCAAGAAATGTACGAAGAAGAAATGAAAAAATTAATCTAATGAGGTGAGAAGAATGAAAAAAAATACGATTATCATGCTTGGTGGGTTTATTATTGCAGGAGCTATTGTATTCCTTCTGATGGCAGCAACTCCTGGTTCAAGTGGTGTTGAGTTAACGATGAAAGAGCTCTTGGCAACTCAAGATCAACATAAAGATGATTTTGTAACTGTAGAAGGATTACTTATTGAAGATTCAATTAAATGGAATCCAGACAAAATTGAGTTGAAGTTTGATGTTAAAGATAACGACGGAAATGTTATGCATGTTATTCATAATGGTACCAAACCAGATAACTTTGCAGAAGGTGTCATTACTATTCTCCAAGGGGCTCCGACCAAAAAGAATACATTTGTGGCAGAGACAGTTAAAACTAGATGTCCTTCAAAGTATGAAGGAAAAGATATCAAAAATTATAATCCAGAGACACATAAAGATAAGTTAAATAAAACACCGAATGAAAAATAACAGGCTAACTTAAGAAGGTGACCAAATGTATTTATTTGCCAACGCAACGATTTATATAGGCTTAGCCATCGCAATTTATTCACTCCTCATTATCACGTTGGGGATTAGCACGAAAAATCAAAAGTTTATTAACAGTGGTAAAAGTGGATTGATTGCATTATTAGTATGTTCATCACTTGCAATGCTTTCATTGTTCTACCTATTAGCTACCTCTCAATTTCAATACGAATATGTTCATGATTACACAAGCAGTGAACTACCTATTATATATAAACTTACCGCACTATGGGCGGGTAATGCAGGCTCGTTGTTATTGTGGACATTCTTCTTAACTCTTTATACTTGTATGATTGCTTTCTCACGGAAGTTAAAAGGAAACCCGATGATTCCATACATATCGGCCATCTTACTTGCAAATGCGGTTTTCTTCTTTTTTATTTTAGGTTTTGTTGCAAAACCCTTCCTTCTATTAAATGAGATTCCTATAGAAGGAAAAGGATTAAATCCAATGCTTCAAAATCCAGGAATGATCATTCATCCTGTCACACTTTACCTTGGCTATGTAGGTCTTGCCATTCCATTTGCTTTTGCGATGGCGGCATTGATCTTGAAAAATGTCGATGATTTCTGGATTAAAATGACTAGACGTTGGACAATTATTGCCTGGTTATTTTTAAGTCTTGGAAATATCTTTGGTGGTCAATGGGCATATGTTGAACTTGGCTGGGGCGGTTACTGGGCATGGGATCCAGTTGAAAATGCCTCCTTTATGCCATGGTTAACAGCAACGGCCTTCTTACATTCCGTTATGATTCAAGAACGGAAAAACATGTTAAAAATTTGGTATATCAGCTTAATCATTGTCTCCTATGCACTTACCCTATTTGGTACATTCTTAGTGCGAAGCGGAGTACTGACATCTGTCCATGCCTTTGCTAATTCAAACCTGGGATTATACTTCTTAATCTTCATGGGTGTGGCAGTCATCGGAGCACTATATGTGTTAATGAGCCGTTACAACCTGCTGAAACGCAGTGCAGGGGAATTTAATTCCTTTGTTTCTAAAGAGAGCAGCTTCTTAGTAAATAATTTATTACTTGTCGGAGCAGCCTTTGCCGTATTCTGGGGGACGATTTTCCCGTTAGTATCGGAAGCAGTACGTGGTACAAAAGTAACGGTTGGTCTGCCATTTTTTAATAAAGTTGAAGCACCAATCTTATTATCAATGATGTTTGTCATGGCAGTTTGTCCAATGCTTGCTTGGCAAAAATCTACCGTGAAAAATCTTAAGAAAAACTTCATGATTCCAGCCATCCTCGCTGTTCTTGGCATGATTTTGATGGTAGTGTTAGGAATTCAAAAAGTATGGGCAGTCATTGGTTATGGAGTAATCATTCTATTATTAATCACCCACTTCTTAGAGTTTTATAGAGGTGTAAAAGCTAGAAGAAAATTGACTAAAGAAACACCACTAGTGGCGCTGTACCGCTTGATGATTCGAAATCGCCGCAGGTATGGTGGATACATCGTTCACCTTGGTATTGCCTTCATCACGATGGGGATTATTGGTTCACAGAATTATGATTTACAAACAATGAAAACAGTCGATTTAGGGCAGTCAATTGAATTAAAGGATTATCGTATCAACTACGACCGACTTGATCAGAAGAAAGAAGGCATTAATGATATCGTCTATGCCGATGTAACCGTTTTTAGAAATGGTAAAAAGCTAGGCACTTACCAGCCAGAAAAGGTATTTTACGGTAACTGGGAACAGCCTTCTTCCGAAGTGGCGATTATATCTTCGCTTAAGGAAGACTTATACATCGTGTTAAGTGCCTGGGAAGATGATGGAAAAGCTACATTTGTTGTAAAGATTAATCCAATGATGAACTGGTTATGGATTGGTTCATTCATGATTGTTATGGGCGCTCTGTTCGCCGTTTGGAATGGAAAATATGGAAATGTCACTCCGAGGTACACAGGAGTACGCAGAGAGGTGTCTTAATATGAAAAACAAAATTTATATTGGCCTTCTCATAATAGCGTTCATTTTTCAAGGATCATTCCTGCGCGTTGAAGCAGCAAAACAGATTGACTATAAATCAGCTGAATTCAAAGCCGTTGCTCAGCAATTCGCCTGCACATGTGGCTGTGGTCAGGATCATTATGAATGTGATCCGAATACGTGCAATCTTACCACAGAATTTAAAGCAGACCTGGTTGACATGATGAACAAGGGGTGGGATAAGGATAAAATTCGTGCCTATTATGTCAATATCTATGGTGAAGAAATATTGACTTCACCTGAAAAAAGCGGTTTTAGTTTAACAGCTTGGGTTCTCCCGTTTGTAGTATTGGCCGCAGCGGGAATATCATTGTATTTCGTTATTCGTAAATGGGTTAAGAAAAAAGCCTCAGATGAAACTGTTGCTGAGTACCAGAACACCGAGGATGAAGTAGAAGGAGAAATACTATCTTCCATGATTGATGAAGAACGCAAAAAGTATCTTTAGGATGTGAACAAAATGCAAGATATCACAGTCATCTCGATTATTTTTACCACCATATTTGCGCTAGCTTGTCTGTTTCTAATATTATCACCGTTATTTAAGTGGGATGCTTATTTACATGTTAGTTCAACGGGTCAGGATATCGGCGCCACGAAAGAAGCACTATTAACAACACTTAATGAAATAGAATTTGAGTACAAGATGGATAAAATCTCACACGCTGATTATAAAGTTTTAAAGAAGCAATACGAAACAGAAGTTGCCAGCCTTATGAAGGAAGAAGAACAATTGATGGATACAAACATTGATAAAGATTTAATGGATGAAGTTGAAAAAGAAATTGAAGCTCGAATGAAAACTTATAAGAATAAAAAGGGGGAAGGAAAGTGATCAAAAAAATCACGGTTTTCTTCCTCGGACTGATGCTATTCATTCCATTTCATGGATTAGCAGCTTCTGATTCAAAGGTTTCGATTGATATGCATTATATCGTTGTCAGCCCTGCAGAAGATGGCTCAACGAATATGATGAATATGGTTAATTATACTAATACCTCAGCTGAAGAATATAAAGGTGACGGTAAAAGTGAAGCGGTCTTAAATGTAACCCTTCCCGAAGGCGCAGAGGATCTCAACTTTTTAGACAATAAAGTTGCCTTTAAAGAGGTTGACAAAGGATTCATTACAACCACGGCAATTCCAGGAAATCAAACGATGGTGTTGCCTTACAGTTATCGGATAGCGAAGGGAGAAGAAATTAATTTAAAAGCTGACTACAACGTACAAATGATGCAAATTCTCGTTCCAGAAGGAAGAGGGAGTATTGAAGTTAAGGGGGCTGTTGCAACCAGTCAAGGCAGTTTTAAATTCGATGACGAAAATTATTTTGGATACAGTATCGAAGGGATTAAAGCTTATCAATCGTTTACACTTGTTTATAAGCCAGATGTACAGCCTGCAGCGAATGAGACAAAAAAGTCAGAAACAACTAATAAAAGTAATAGTTCGGTTACACACACGGCGCCTGCCTTTCATAATCCAGGCCATCTAAGAATATGGGCACAGTCCCCGCTACACCGCTTTGATCCACACGTCTTTTTAATCATTATAGGAGCTATTGTATTTGCTGGAATCTCCTATTATATCTATTTCAGAAGGAAAGCAAAGCTGGAAGAGGAAAGACTTGGAGCAGATAAAGAAGAGAAGGCATTTAAACTTTTAATGGCAAAGCAAAAAGCCATAATGGATAAGAGCATTGAATTGGAAGAATCCTTCGGAGATGGAAAGCTTTCAGAGGATGAATATCATGCAAAGCTAGAAGCTTATAAACAGCATCTTGTCCAAGTAAAATTAAACTTACGTAATTTTGTAGAGTAGTAGCTGGGATGGGAGAGACTGCAAATGATAGAAATAAAAAAGCTAATAAAGCAAGCGGATAATAAGCTCATCCTTCGTGGTGTAGATCTCTCAATCAAAAAAGGAGAAACGGTTGCCATCCTTGGACCAAATGGTGCCGGAAAAAGTACGCTTCTAAAAGTACTCACAACCTTAATAAAACCTACATCTGGGTCTATATTGGTTAATAATATGGATTTGAAAAAAAATCATATCGAAATAAAAAAAATAATGGGTTATTTACCCCATTCCAGTTTGCTTTATGATCATTACTCTCCATTAGAAAATATTGTGTTCTTTGGGAATATCTATGGTGTTAAAAATGTTGAACAACGAGCGATTGCACTTGTCAAAGAAGTAGGTTTGTCATTCTTTTTAAATGAACCGGTAAAGAATTTCTCCCGTGGAATGATTCAACGGATTGCGATTGCACGAGCGATTGTTCATGAACCGAGAATTCTCCTTTTGGACGAACCGCACACAGGATTAGACCAAGGAGCAATTACCATACTTAATAACGTTATTCTTTCCATGAAAGCAAAAGGCACAACTACTTTAATGGTTACACATGATTTCAAACAAGCAGCTGAAATCTGTGACAGAATTATCATTGTGAAAAATGGCAAGATCGTCGATGATTTTAGGATTGAAAATCAAAACTTAGGTTTTGTTTCTGAAAAATATGAGCAATTAGTGGAGGGAGTATCATGAACCTTTTTCGAACAGCCCTCTTACTAGCAAAAAAGGATTTATATTCCGAATTAAAAACAAAACAAATTATGGTGACCCAAATTATTTTCGCTGGTCTGGTGATTGTTGTTTTCAGCTTCGCCTTTGACCCTGCCAATAATACAACAAAAGCAGTTATACCTGGAGTCATTTGGGTCATTATCGTCTTTGCTGGAATTTTAGGGCTTAACAGATCATTTATATCCGAGCAGAGAAATGATACGATGCAAGGATTATTGGTTGCACCAATGGAGGCAACGAGCATTTATTTAGGAAAGTTCTTAGCCAATTTTTCGATGATGCTGATCGTAGAACTGGTTTCCATCCCGTTTTTATTTTTGTTATTTGATTTCAAATTTTTTGGCAGCATTCCTTATTTTATCTTAGTTGTATTCTTAGGTAGTTTTGGATTTATCGTCATTGGAACATTCTTGGCGGCATTGGCAGCCAATTCCAAAAGCAGTGAGATGCTGCTTCCACTATTGCTGTTTCCAATTACAACGCCAATCCTAATCGGGGTTGTTCAAGCCACTCGAATCATCTTAACGAATATGGAGAAATTTTCAAGTGCAGTCGCTTGGATTCAGTTAGTCACTGCCTATGATGTTATCTTCTTTGTTGTTTGTTTCTTATTAATTGATTATGTGCTGGAGGTTTAAGTGATGAGTATGAATCTCGAACGAGAGAAAGCGGTACTTACTGGATCTCAATTAACTGTTAAGAAGAGCCCGGATCTATCAAAGATTTTGTTTGGTGCTACAGTTATTTCCATGTTGGTCGCCCTTTATTTTATCTTTATCTTTTCTGCTGAAGAAGTATCGATGGGAGCAGCCCAAAAAATCTTTTATTTTCATGTTAGCTCAGCATGGCTGGCGTTCATGGCATTTTTTGTGACATTTGTCTTCAGTATTTTATTCTTAGTCAAACGGAAAAGAATATTTGACACCTATGCTTATATTTCTGCAGAAATCGGTGTGGTCTTTACGATTATTGTCTTAACAACTGGCCCAATTTGGGCAAAATCATCATGGAATACTTGGTGGGTTTGGGAGCCGCGGTTAATTACAACGTTAATTCTTTTCTTTATCTATATAGCCTACATTATGATTCGTCAAATGGATGGAGTATGGGATAAAAAAGCCAGGCTTGCTGCTGTATTTGGAATCATCGGGTTTGCTGATGTTCCAATCGTATTTTTCGCGATTCGCTGGTGGCAAACAAAGTTTCACCCAATCGTGTTTGGTGAGGGACCTTCCCAAAAAGGTGGAGGTATTGAGAGTTCTATGCTAGTGGCGTTGTTTGTTTCACTTGCAGCATTTACCATTCTATATTCATACCTTCTTCATAAAGCAGTTTCTTTTGAAAATATGAAAATTAAAGTAGAGCGCTATAAAGAAAAATTAAGAGAAGAATTGGAAAAATAGGAGGAATTTATCATGGGTTTTGAATTTATGTATAGTGCCTATTCTGTTGCATGGGTTGTTATTTTTGGATATATGTTAATACTCGGTAAAAGACATTCAAAGCTTAAGAAAGAAATTGAATTCTTAAAACAACTAGAAAAATAACTAGTAGTAATAATTAGGCCTGTGAAGCATAAACAGGCCTTTTGCATAGAACCTTACTGGTGTCAGGAGGAAATACGATGAACAAGCGGGTCATCAAATTACTCGTATTGATTCTTATTGTTGGTATGTTTGGTTTCTTTGGTTATAGTTTAGTTACAAAAGGTGAACATACAGATGTTGGTGATAAGGCATATAATTTTTCGTTGCCAAATTTGGATGGAAGTACAACTAAGCTCTCCGATTTTAAGGGGGAAGTGGTTATTCTGAACTATTTTGCCAGTTGGTGTGCTCCATGTAAAGAGGAGCTGCCAGAGCTAGAATCCTTCCAAAAAGAATATGGTGATCAATATCATTTTTTTATGATTAATCGCGGCGAGACAATGGATAAGATTAATAAAGTAACGGAGAAAAATAAAGCCGGAATGAACTATTTATTTGA
This sequence comes from Bacillus sp. ISL-7, assembly GCF_018613065.1. The sequence continues at coordinate 145,643 of NZ_JAGGQW010000021.1, forward strand.
TTATAATGCAAAGGTTTCTAAAATGTATAATGTGACAGGGCAGCCTGAAACCTTTGTGATTGATAAACAAGGAATAATTAGAGAACATTTTAACGGTCCAGTTACAGAAATGCAGTTATATAATTGGGCAAAGAAATATGATAACTAAAACTCACAAAAAAGGATTGAACCTGATCATAAGGTTCAATCCTTTTTTTCTAAAATGGTTTAAAGTGAAATTCTGCGATCACATCAGCCTTGACTGTTATTTGTCCTGGTTCAATTTGTGTGGAGGCAGCTCCTTTCACGAAAGCTCCAGGCTGGTTAAAAACAGGCTGGACCGTTTTGCCTCCTTCGATAATTAACCTCGGTGTGGGGATTAACGATACATTTAATGTCCCTGCAATGGTTTTAGCCCTTTCAATTGCATTATTTACTGCCATAACTAAGACCTGTTTATAAAAAGACTCTTTGTCTTTCACTGTAAATTGGACGTTAGAAACATAGTTCACACCGTTTTGAACAGCGGTATCCACGACCTTGCCAACGATTGATAAGTCCTCTATTTTTACCTGCAGGATATGGGTTATTTTATAACCACGAAATATTTGTTTCCCTTGGTCATAATCGTAATCGGATTCAATTCGATAATCGAAGGTCTGTATATTATTTTTGGTAATTCCCAGTGAAATAAGAGAGTCGATTACCTTTGTTACTTCAAGAGAATTCTGCTGCTGGGCGTTTATTACCTGCTTGCTTTCCGTTATAATTCCTAGGTTTACCGAAGCGGAGTCAGGTTGGATTGCCAATTCTCCTTCACCAGACACTTTAATTAAATAGTCCTTGGGAGGTAATCCATTTCGATTTAACGGATGGTAATTGTACACTTCCCTCTCCCCCTTTATGTTTATTCTTTCTTTAAAATACGACTGACTTCCAAAAATGTTCCGATATTAAAATTTATCCCTTTCTACTTTTCTTATTTTTGTTCTAGCATTCATCTCAGAAAATAGAAAAGAAATGACAGTTTTGAAAGTCATAATGTGACCAAGCAGGCATACATTTTAAATAATGAGAAAGGCAAATATGAGGAGGTTGCACACGTGGAAACGATCCTAAACTTTTTACCAAAAAATATAGCCGACCTAATCAGCAAAATCCCTCCTAACCAAAAAGAAGAACTGGAAGAAATCCGCATACGAATTAACCGGCCGATTGAAATGACAATGAAAGGCGCACCCAGGTTTTTACCGTATATTGTCCAGCCTGATGATGCTTTTCACCTAATGAATAAAATAAGTCATTTCTCCATCTATACCCTCGAAGAGGAACTTAAGCAAGGATTTATAACTGTTTCCGGGGGCCATCGGATTGGGCTGGCTGGTAAGGTGATCCTTGAGGGTGGAAAGGTCAAGGCGATCAGGGACATTTCCTCTTTTAATATTCGGATAGCTAGGGAAAAGGTAGGGATAGCTGAACCAATTATCCCTTATATCTATCAAGGAAATTGGATGCATACGATGGTGATTGGTCCGCCCCAAACTGGAAAAACAACATTACTGCGTGATATTGCAAGAATTGCATCCTCAGGTTACTTAGCAAGGGGTATACAGGCAATTAAGGTAGGGATTGTCGATGAACGAAGTGAAATTGCTGGATGTGTTAATGGGATACCCCAATTGACCTTTGGTGACCGTTTGGATGTGCTAGATGCCTGTCCGAAAGCTGAAGGAATGATGATGATGATTCGCTCGATGAGTCCAGATATTCTAGTTGTTGATGAAATAGGCCGGAAAGAAGATGCTGAAGCCATCCAAGAGGCTGTTCATGCGGGAATAAAGTTAATGATGACCACACATGGGACGAGCATTGAAGAAGTAAGAAATAGACCATCTTTACGGACGATTCTTGATCAAAAAATTTTTCAACGTTTTGTTGTACTTAGCAGGGCATCAGGACCGGGAACTATTACTCATATTTTAGATAGAAATGGTAAAGAAATGAATCAAAAAGTGAGAGTGACATAAATGATTAAGCTTATAGGTGCTGTTTTCATAATTGTCGCAACAACATGGATCGGATTTGAGATTTCCAGACGTTTTAGTGAACGAACAAGGCAGCTCAGGGCATTAAGGACTGCACTACAATCACTTGAAGCAGAAATAATGTACGGTCATACGCCATTACATGAAGCAGCCAGAAGGTTAGCAGAACAGCTTTCAAAGCCGCTTTCAACCTTTTTTGAGTCCTTTTCCAAGAAATTAACGGACACCGAAACAACAGTAAGAGACGCTTGGGAAACGAGTTTAAGAGAAATATGGAATGCTACAGCATTAAAGCAGGGAGAATTTGAAATTATGAAGCAATTTGGGGAAACCCTGGGTCGACATGATCGTATGTCCCAGCAAAAACATATCATGCTGACACTAACACATCTTGAAAGAGAAGAGGCGGATGCAGTTCAAGCCCAAGCAACATACGAAAAAATGATCAAGAGTCTCGGATTCTTATCAGGATTATTACTGATTATTTTATTATTTTAGGGGGAAATGCAATGGGTTTAGAAGTGGATATTATTTTTAAAATTGCTGGTGTGGGAATAGTTGTTGCCTTTTTGCATACCGTTCTTGATCAGGTGGGGAAAAAAGAATACGCACAGTGGGTAACGTTGTTTGGGTTTATCTATATATTATTTCAGGTAGCATCCATTGTGGATGATCTCTTCCAAAAAATTAAATCTGTATTTTTATATCAATAGAAGGGGGGTCCCTAAGATTGAAATCATAAAAATAGTTGGCATAGCTCTTGTAGCAACCTTTCTAGCTTTAATTGTGAAAGAACAAAAGCCCAATTTTGCATTCCTCTTAGTTGTCTTTGTAGGTTGTGTCATTTTCCTTTTTTTGGTGGATAAAATTTATGAAATCATTCATATGCTTGAGAAACTGGCAGTGAATGCAAAAGTGAATATGGTTTATATCGAAACGATTTTAAAAATCATTGGAATTGCTTATATTGCTGAATTTGCCGCTCAGATTACAAAGGATGCTGGTCAGGGAGCACTCTCTTCTAAAATTGAATTAGCTGGAAAAATTATTATCCTTGCTATGGCGATCCCGATTTTAACTGTTTTGATTGAAACGATAATCAAACTTATTCCTAGTTGATGACAAACCTGAAAAAGAGGTGTAGATAGAATTGAAGCAGCGATTGCAGTTTATTCCTATTATAGTTCTTGTATTCTTTTTTTTATCCTTTACAGGTGTACAAGCTGCCGAAGAGACTAAAGACCCCAACCCTCTTTCTCCGCAGGAGTTAGTTGATGCCCAGCTTAAATCCCTTGATATTACAGAACTCAAACAATTTTGGGAGGACATTACCTATAAATACGGGGGATTTCTTCCTGAAAGTCAAAAGGGGAGCTTGTATGACTTCGTAAGCGGCGAGAAGAAATTCTCATTTAAACAATGGGGGTTGGGAATAGTAAAGTTTGCCTTTCAAGAGTTTGTTTCTAACGGGAAATTACTGGGGTCATTGATCATGCTAACCATCTTTAGTATGTTCCTTCAATCGATGCAGAATGCCTTCGAGAAAAGCGCGATTAGCAAGGTTGCATATTCAATCGTTTATATGGTCTTAGTCATAATTGCCCTGAATAGTTTCCATATCGCCATAAGTTATACAAATGAAGCAATCGGATCGATGATCTCTTTTGTGCTAGCACTTGTTCCACTGTTACTCGCATTAATTGCAGCCTCTGGCGGTCTTATATCAGCAGCTTTCTTTCATCCGGTGATCTTGTTTTTAATGAATATAAGCGGTTTATTCATGCAATATATTATCCTGCCTCTCCTGTTTCTAGCCACCTTGTTGAGTATTGTAAGCACGATGTCAGAACAGTATAAAGTGTCACAATTAGCTGCCCTGCTAAGAAACTGGAGCATTGGGTTAATGGGAATCTTCTTGACGGTGTTTCTAGGTGTTATATCAGTACAAGGAGCATCAGCAGCTGTAACAGATGGTGTTACGATTAGGACAGCGAAATTTGTAACGGGGAACTTTATACCTGTTATCGGCCGGATGTTTACAGATGCTACAGATACGGTGGTTAGTGCATCTGTCCTATTAAAAAATACAGTAGGCATTGCTGGTGTTGGTATCCTGCTTATCATTGTAGCCTTCCCAGCTATTAAAATCTTAATGATTGCCTTTATCTATAAATTCGCTGCCGCAATCTTGCAGCCATTAGGCGGCGGGCCAATCATTACCTGCTTGGATATTATTAGCAAGAGTGTCATTTATGTATTTGCAGCTTTAGGAATCGTTTCACTGATGTTCTTTTTATGTATAACAGTTATAGTTGCGGCAGGAAACCTGACGATGATGATGAGATAGGGGGGATTCATATGGAATTTTTAATAGAGTGGGTAACGAATATTATTCTCTTTATCTTGTTAGCCACGGTAATTGATATGCTCCTCCCCAATTCAAGTATGCAAAAGTACACAAAAATGGTTACAGGACTCCTTTTAATTGCCATTATTCTTACCCCAATTTTTAAATTGATTTCCAAGGATTTTGAATCAGCAATGGGTTCGATCCCTTCATATCAAGCCCCTGGAGAAAAAAATATGAAAAATTCAATAGATTTCAAGAAAAAAGAAATACAAGCCCAACAACATGCATATATTTTAGAAGAAATGGCTGTCCAACTGAAAAAGGACGTGAAAGAGGAGTTGATGGAACAATACGGATTGGAGATAGCAAAAATTGATCTAGCTACAAATGAAGAAAGCGACCAAGCATTCCCAGACAACCTCCAAAAGGTTATGGTTCTTCTGAAGCAACCAGAAAATGAAGTGAAGACAGTCGAAGCGATCAAACAAGTCGAAATTAACACAGAAACACCTCTTCCATCTAAAAGCTCAACAGAAGAAGCTGAAAAAATTGCCGCTTTTCTTTCGCAAAAATGGAATGTGACCAAAAAAACAGTTGAAGTTTCGATTGAAGGGGGGATTAATAACCAAAATGAATAACAACCAAGGACCATTTTCATGGCTTAAAAAGGTGCTTAAAATAGAAGGTAAATCTGACAAGAAACCAGGGAAATACCAGTATATGCTTGTTGTTCTATGTATCGGTGCAGCCTTTATGCTTGTTGGCAATATTGTATTTAAAACAGATTCGAACTCAGCGGATACACCTGTTGCGACGAGTGAAAAAGTAAATTCCGAAGATGTACCGGCATTTGGTCTAAATAAGGGCTCAAGCAATAAGGCATTGGATAAATATGAAGAAAAATATGAAAATCAGCTTAAGAAAGCCCTTCAGGAAATGCTAGGGGTTAACGATGTTACAGTTGTTGTCAATATTGATTCCACTGATAAGAAAGTGCTTGAAAAAAATAGGGTTTCCAAATCACAAACGACTGAAGAAACAGATCGAGAAGGTGGGGAACGGAAAGTTGAGGAAGCCTCAATTGATGAACAACTAGTGATTATCCGTGAGGGTGAAAAAGAGGTTCCGATTGTAGTAGAAACGAAAAAACCTGTAATTCGCGGTGTCTTAGTAGTTGCGAAAGGCGCAGAGAATATACAAGTGAAAAAGTGGATTGTAGAGGCAGTTACACGCGCTTTAGATGTACCAAGTCACCGAGTTGCTGTCATGCCTAAAAAATAAAAGGGGTGTTTTCCTATGCTATTGAAAAAACAAACAGTTTGGTTATTAACGATGTTAAGTTTAGTAGTTGTCTTATCCGTTTATTACATTACCTCTCCGGAACAGAAGAGTAATGATCTAGCTGCTGTTTCGCAAAAAGCGAAAGATCAAAATCAGGGTAAAACAAAAACGGAAGCTAAGGATGATAAAACAATTGTATCAACTGTTGCGGGTGATGAAGCGTTTGAAGAATTACGTATGAAGCTCGATGACCTAAGGAGCGAACAGCGAGAGGATCTAACGACGGAGCTTGCCTCCACAGATATTCCTGCGGTTGAGCGAAGTAAAGTAAAAGATCAAATGGACAAATTGAATCAAACGGCCAAACAAGAAGAAATTCTTGAAACGTTAATTAAAACAATGGGCTATGAAGATGCATTAGTAAGAGCAGATGGTGAAAAAGTAAGAGTCACAGTTAAATCTAAGAAGAAACCTTCAGCAACTGAGGCCAACAAAATCATCTTACAGGTGAAAAAAGAAATTGGAGAAACCAATTATGTAGCAGTAGAATTCCAACCAATGAAATAAATGAATGTAAAAAAGGAAAGTCAACGACTTTCCTTCAGATTGTCGAGAAAGGGCATTTTCTCGGCAATTTTTTATTCTCAGCATTTAATTATTCATTGTACCTGCTAATGGGCCTGTTGATTTCCGCTCTAGGCACTTCGCTTTCCGCAGGCGCTTCAGCGAGGGCACTGAAAAAGTCCCTTGTTTTATAGCAGTTGTAGGTTGATTTTATTAACTCTTCAACTGCTTTTTATTTTATAATTGTGGTAATAAAACATTTTAGGTGGTATACAAATGATTTCCTTTCAAGATTCATTCAATCTTAGCCCATACATAGCAATTTATGATCTCGTTGTGCCAAAAAATAATATGCTTCGTCAAATTAAAGAACTAGTCGACTTCTCATT
>NZ_JAGGQW010000022.1 GCF_018613065.1 Bacillus sp. ISL-7
ATATTATGGGTTACAGTTCAAAAATCAGAGTCAGTCCCTTTATTTTAAATTACTAACTCAAAAAATCTTGTACTCACCGAAAGTTTCAAAGAACCATCTTCTTAGTAGGTATTCATCTATACATTTAGGCTTTTTAAGTTCAATAGCCTTCCCTTTTTTTACTTCCTTTTTAACCTCTACCCAAGCTTTGTTAGTTCGTTTCAGTTGTATCATAACATTTTGATTTGAAGATTCTTTTAAAATGGCTCTGTTAAAGGTAGATGTTGATATTTGATACCTGTCCGAAATCTTGATATAATCAAAATATAAGAACAAACATTCGGTTGGTATTAAGGTGAGCAAAGCGTTTAGCAACTTGTTAAAGTGTATCGACAGATTACCGCACACTCAAAAAGAACAAGTTTATCAATGGGTTAAACGCTATGTAGAACATTTTCCTCTGCTGGTGGTCGTTTAATCAATGAAATGAGAGAAACTCGCTTTAAAGAAGGATTTGAATGTCCTCACTGTTCATCAGTACACATTGTTCGTTTCGGGTTAAATGTTCATATTTCAAACCTCTTCCAAAATCCTTTATGTGCCACTTCCCCTCCTGGTCTTTAAAAATAACAGGTTCCTTCGTTTCTGTCAGGTTCGATTCGTCCAAAGCATTTGCAATTATTTCTCTTAAGGCGTGAGGGACTGTCCAGTGCTCCAGCACCTTTTCAATATTTAAATTTCATAGGCACAATCTACCTTCTTTCAATATAATCCCCTCTTTTTTTCCTGTTTTACCACTTAAACCCAATTATTTCTTAATTGTTTGAATTTTATTTATAATGTGCTAATACATGAAGTATTTAAGGAGGAAAACGTATGCTTTTAGGGGTGCCACCAACAAAAAGCGTTTTGCTTTGGGACCCCAAGAAGTGCCTTTAAAAAATTTCACAAACTTCAAGCCCAGTGACAGCCCTTTTCGCAAAGATTCGTAGAGGCTCCCTCTTTTGTTTTTTAACTATAAAAAGTGTACCGAAGACCATGGAAAATTCCCGGCTACGCCGAAAACCGCGGGATCTCAATCTCGCGGTTTTTTTGTTCCTATTTCATTTATGATAAACAGTATATGAACAACAAAAAACGAGTATTTATGCAAAATTCAATGAGAGGAGATCTCTATGAGAAATCAACGCAAAAGCACCGATTTAGGTTGCTTTATTCAAACCTTTAAATCCATTCTGCTACATCTACCTGTGCCCTGCTATATTCTTGATCTAGAAGGTACGATTGTCTTTTCAAATGATGAAACGATCCAGCTAACAGAGTATCAACGAGAAACTGATTTCAAAATGAGTTTTTTCTCTCAATTGGATGATGAATATATCGATAAAACGATCGAGCATTTTAAGACTGTTCTAACGGGTGAAAGGCTTCAGTTTCAGATTGAGATTAGGCATCAAAACGGGGAAAGTATCCCGGTAAATATCATCTTGATCCCACTTGAGATCCGTGGATTGGTTCAAGGGATTAGTGGCTTTATTTTGGAAGAGTCTGAAAAAAGTGCTGTCATCCAACAACCTTCAGATCCCGATTACCGAACCGCAGGGAATTTGATGAACAGCTTCGCAAAGCGATCATGGAAGCGAAGAGAAAAAAGCAGTTCGTTGGGATCTTATTCATTGATTTTGATCGGTTCAAGGATATCAATGATTCACTCGGTCCAGCATTGGCTGTCATAAAATACAAGGCTACTATTTTAGCAGACCCACTTCAGTCGATTTGGTGGAGAAGTTTTTCTAAATGGGAGATGACTCCTCTTTATTTTAATAAAAACCAGTGGATTCTAGAAAGTGAATTTGTTGATGTTATGGCAATGGAAAAATTATTATAATCTCTAAATAAAAGATTGATAGCTACGGTTATCAATCTTTTTATTTACACTAAATTTACAATTGTGTACTTGAATTTAATAATATAACGTACTAGTATATAAGCAGATAGTTATATATAAATTTGTATTAAATTATAAGAATCTTATTTAGAAATCCATGAATGATATGTATAAATCTCTTAGATTAAATGGAAAATTAAAACACTATATAACACACAGATTTTAAATAAGTATATTATTATTTGCCTATATGCAGGGAGGTGTCCAAACTGTTGAAATCAATAGTTGAAATAGAACGAGCCGCCAACGTTTTGAAATTATTAGGGGATAAAACACGCTTGACCATTGTGACTATTTTAAAACAAAGGGAATGCTGTGTATGTGAGTTTCTTGAAGTGTTTGATATGAGTCAGCCGTCTATTAGCCAGCATCTTCGAAAACTGAAGGATTTAGGTTTAGTTAAAGAGGATCGCAGAGGTCAGTGGATCTATTATTCCTTGAATTCACAAAGTGATTTATATGGACTTATAGAAGAAATTTTAGAGCATGTGCCAGTTCAGACAGAGAAAATCAAACAGATTGAAAAGAGCAATCCTACGCTTCGTTGTGGTTGTTAAGTAATTGATCAACAAGGGGATTAAAACAAAATGAAAAAAAAGTTAATCAGCGAATTTTTAGGAACTTATTTTCTTGTTTTTGCTGGAACGGGTGCAGTTGTAATAGATTCGATTACTAAAAGTTTAACTCATGTAGGGGTAGCCCTTACATTTGGGCTAGTTGTAATGGCACTAATTTTCTCGTTTGGTCACCTATCCGGTGCACACTTTAATCCAGCTGTTACCATTGGATTTATTATTCATGGGGATATAAAGAAGAGAGAAGCACTTTATTATATTATTATTCAAATCATTGCAGGGATTGCAGCAAGTGCAACGTTGTGGTGTTTATTTGGAAACGTTGCAACGCTCGGTACCACCTTACCAAGAGGATCATGGTCACAATCGTTTATTTTGGAATTTATCCTTACTTTTTTCTTGATGATGGTTATATTCGGTTCTGCGGTCCATGGTAAAGCGGTAAAATCCTTCGCAGGAATCGCCATTGGTGCAACGGTAGGATTGGAAGCTATGTTCGCAGGTCCAATTAGTGGTGCTTCAATGAATCCAGCAAGATCTATTGGTCCAGCCATCGTATCAGGTACAACACAACATCTATGGGTGTATATTGTAGCTACTATTTTAGGAGCAGGTTGTGCGGCAATTATTTATAAACTACTACACGAAAAATAAAGGGGAATACATCATGTCTAAAAAGAAACTATACTTCTTATGCACAGGAAATTCTTGCAGGAGCCAAATGGCAGAAGGATGGGCTAAGAATCATTTAGGTAATGAGTGGGAAGTTCGCAGTGCTGGGATTGAAGCACATGGTTTGAACCCCAATGCTGTTAAAGCAATGAAAGAAGCTGGAATTGATATTTCAAATCATACATCTGATATTATCGACCCTGAGTATTTAAACAATGCTGATTTAGTTGTAACATTATGTGATGACGCTGCCGATAAGTGTCCGATCACACCACCAAAAGTAAAGCGAGTTCATTGGGGATTTGATGACCCGGCTAAAGCTCAAGGAACTGACGAAGAAAAATGGGCATTCTTCCAACGTGTCCGTGATGAAATCGGAGATCGTATTAAGCGTTTTGGTGAAACGGGTGAGTAAGAATTAAAAGCCAAGAGTAACAACTAAAAACTTTTATCAATGCTACTAAATAAACATTAAAGGTGGAGTAAAACCATGGCTGCAAAAAACTATAACGAGTTAATTAAAGAACGTATTTATTTCGGCGGAGCAGATGATGTGAAGGACATGATGGAAAATGAAAAAGCCGATGTTATTTACGATTTGCGGGCGGAGTCGCATGAGAACAAGTCAGGGTACGATCGTACCCATAGTCCAATCGTTGATGAAGCAGAGCATCAAGACGAATCAATCAAAAAATCAATTGAGCATGTTGTAAGTGCCTATAACGAAGGCAAAAAAGTTTATTTCCATTGTGGTGGTGGAAGCACCCGTGCGGGAACAGTTGCAGTTGGAACCTTATTGTCATTAGGTAAAGCGAAGACAATTGATGAGGCAGAAAAAATTGCTAAGGCAGCTCGTCCAAAAATTAACGTAAAACCTCAGATGAAAGAAGCATTGCAACGCATCTTTCCTAATGCTTAATAATAAAACACTAATTTCTGATTCCCAAATTGATAAAAAATAAGTAGGATAAGTAAATGAATATAGAAATAAAAACTTCATCTTGTTGCTGATATATTTTATTTCAAAAATGAGTTTGGAGAAAGGCTCCAAACTCATTATTACTTTTCTGCATTTAATTTAATTAGGTTCAACGTGGACATGAACATCATAGACATTATGTTCTTTTATTAATTCATTTTCAACCTTGGTTGCAATATCATGGGCTCTGCGAATATCTAAATCGGAATTGACCAGAATCACAATGTCCACAACTACGTTATTCCCGTAATTCCGAGCTTTGATGTCTTTAACCCCTTTTACACCATAACAATTAATGATTGTTTCTTTATATGTTTCTATTTGTTTTTCGTCAAATCCATCGGTCAAATAATGGGAAGCATCTCTAAAAATCTCCCAACCTGTCTTACAGATGAGTAATCCAACAATTATAGCAGTAATTGGGTCGAGCCAAGGAAGATTGAACTGGGCACCAACGATACCAATAAATGTACCTACACTGACCCATGCATCTGAAAGGTTATCCTTTGCTGCGGCCATAACAGATTGGCTATTTATCTCCCTTGATAATTTTTTATTATATCGATAAACAAAATACATAACCAAAGCACAAAACAGACCTGTCCATGCAGAAACCAAATCTGGAGTTTCATTTCTTCCATAAAATATACTCGAAATCGCTTCGTATGTTACTTGTATTCCAACAGCAATCATAATAAAGGAAGCCACCATTGAGGCAACTGTTTCAGCTTTCCAGTGCCCATAAGGATGGTCATCATCAGCCGGTCGTTGTGATAATTTAAGACCAATAAGTACAGCTATTGATGCAATAATATCTGTGAAATTATTTAAACCGTCTGCTTTTAAGGCTTCAGAGTTAGCTATAAAACCTACTGATAGTTTTAATGAAGATAAGATTATGTAAGCAATAATACTTATTATCGCTCCTCGCTCTCCTCTTCTAAGATCCAAATATCCCTGTTCGTTCATGTTTCTATCCCCCACCATTTCTCCATTTATATTATGGAATAAAAATATCTAGTGGGTCTAGAGAAACCTTTTGTCACCTTTCAAACTAAGTAATCGCGGTGAAAAAAAGTTTCACTGAGGAAACTATACTGAGCATTGAAAAATATAAAATATTACACTACAATATGTAATGGATGGGAGGATGTTAAATGACAATCAATAATTTTCGTTTTGACCAAGAAGGACTTAATCGTTTTTTCGGACCGCTTGAATCTAAAATAATGGACATTCTTTGGGACGGCAATGAAAAGAGTATAAAGGATGTTCAACAAAAAATAGAAAATGAAAAACCGATAAACTTTAATACAGTTATGACCGTTATGAACCGTCTTGTCGATAAAAACATCCTAACGAAAAGATTGGAAGGAAGAACATCTCTCTTTAAACCTGTAAAGACCAAAGAGGATTTTATTAGTGACCAATCAAAAAAACTAACAGATAACCTTTTGGACGAATTTGGGGGATTAGTTGTTAATCATATGCTGGATTCTTTAAATGAAGTTGATGATAACTTGCTTCAGAAACTGGAACAAAAAATTGAACAATTAAAAAAGGGCAGAAAGTAACATGATCTGGAAACATAAATCAACTGCCGTTTTGGGATTAGCTCTTTTCTTTGCGATCATTTTGTTTGTTCAAATGACTATGTATCTAGTTAATATCTTATTTGGCCCATTAGAGCTTTTTAATTTCTTTAATTTTTGCGTTAGCCTATTTGAAAAAGGCACTTTTGCCTATTATGCCAGCTTATTCATCGTGAATGCTTATATTTTTTATACGGCTTTCATCATTGGTAAAAAGATCGTTCAGCAGATCCTGCTTTTAAGTTCATTTGAAAATAAAATTCAACGACTTATTAATAAAGACAAATCCAGTTATTTGAATCAAATCTTTAATAGAAAAAATGATGATATTGTTGTTATCAATCATAAAGATCCGTTGGCATTTACATTTGGGTTTTCGAAACCAGTAATTGTCCTTTCTACTACTTTAACTGAAATGTTAGATGCAAAGGAATTAGAAGCAGTCATCTATCACGAGACTTCCCACCAAAGGTATTATGATGGAGTTAAGGTTTTTATTTTACAAATCATTTCAGAATCTATATGGTATATCCCTCTTACGAGATGGTCCTATCAGAATTATCGGATTATGATTGAACTAGTTGCAGATGAATATGCTATTAATCGGATGGGTTCAGAACTTGGATTAGGAAGTGCTTTATTAAAGCTAATTAAGAAGAAGCAACTAAAAGTTAATTCAGATCTTACGCCAGCTATTGTGCATTTTGCGGATAGTACAGTCGATTACAGGCTTCAACAATTGATTAATCCGCAGCAATCCATACCCGTTAAAGTTCAGACACGATCAATCGTAATCTCTTTAAATGTGTTTATTTTAATATTATTCCTATTAGTTATTGCCTAACAAGGATTGGAGGTAAAGTCCAATCCTTTATTTAATTGAATGGTTAATAGATTAATTGGTAGAGATATATTATTGCTTGACCGTTTGTAACACCTTACACTACAATAAGTAGTGTAAATTAGGTTATTATGTGTAAAAGGGAGAATATTTTACCCTCTTGCACTACGATTTGTAGTGCAATATTAAAGGATTTTGAAAGGAGAAAGTAAATTGAAAAAATCAGAAGTCGGGACACTAATTCTAAGGTTATTTTTAGGGCTATCATTCTTTATTCATGGTGTTTCAAAGTTTCAAAATGGGATTGAAAATACTATAGGTTGGTTTGATAGTTTAGGAATTCCAGGTTTTGTGGGGTACATAGTCGCCATTATTGAATTAGTAGGGGGTCTGTTGTTAACAATTGGATTTGGAACACGATATATCGCAGTTCTCTTTGTATTTATCATGATTGGAGCCATTTGGAAAGTAAAATTGGCAGCAGGTTTCATGGGAAATGGACAAGGTGCTGGGTTTGAATTGGATCTTGCCTTTGCGGTCATGGCAGTATATATATTCCTAAATTCAAATTCTGCACTTTCTCTTGATTCAAAATTGTTCCCTAAAAATCAACAATAAAGAATGCTTAAATAGAGGGTGAAAAGATGTCTTCAAGAAACAAAAAAACAAAAAAAACGAATAATCAATCATCTAAATTTATATTTTGGATGATTGGTTTAATAGCTGTTTGTTTAGTCGGTTTAATTTTTTTATCAAATACGGCTAAAAAAGAAGCAATGGACTATGAGGGACAACCAGTTTTAGGGGAAAAGACTGCTCCAGTAAAAATAGTTGAATTTGGCGATTATAAATGTCCTTATTGTAAAAATTTTAATGATACTCTTTTTCCGAGTATCGAAAAGGATTTTATCGATACAGGAAAAGCATCGTTTTATTTTTTGAATTATTCGTTTATCAATATTGATTCTACTCGTTCTGCAAAATTTGCGGAAACCGTCTTTAAGGAACTGGGAAATGAAAAGTTTTGGAAGTTCCATGAACTATTATATGAAAAACAGCCTGATGATACTGAAGCAGAGCAAATGGATATATATTCAGAGTCTTTTCTTAAGGACACTTTAAGCGAAATTGTCTCTGAAGCAGAGGTGAAAAGAGTGGTTAATTCCTTTAAAAATGACCAATCAAAAGAGGCATGGGAAAAAGATATGAGTGCTGCTAATAAGTTAAGTATTACAAGTACCCCTTCGATTTTTATTAATGGTGTGAAATTTGAAGGGAACACTTATGACGATTTCAAGAAGCGAGTAAACGAAGCAGCAAAGGAAGAGTAATTTCTAGAATAAAAAAACGTCTTATAAATTCATAATTATTTATAAAATAAGCAGGTAAACGCTATGTTTTACCTGCTTTCCTATTTGAAATTGGTGAAAATCATTTGTGCACATTATGCCTCTGGGTGTGCTTCTCCTGTTTGTTCCCTGTATAAATCTGGAACTATTTTCATAAGGTTTCTTAAAGGGGGGATCAAAATGTACTATACGAAATCTATAGTAAGCGGAATCATTGCTCTTGTTATAATCGTGGTTGGCTTTTTTTCTAGTACATCCGTTGATTCTGGATATAGAGGAGTTCTTTTACAATTAGGGGCCGTTAAACCGACTATTTTAACGGAAGGATTTCATTTTAAGATTCCGTTTATTCAAACCGTTCAACCCATTGAAGTCCGGGTCCAAAAAGAAGAAAGCTCGCAAACAGCTGCCTCAAAGGACCTGCAAATGGTCACCGCCATGGTGGCTGTAAATTATTCTGCTGATCCAGAAGCGGTGAATAAGCTCTATCAAGAAATCGGCTTGGATTATCGTACCCGAATCGTTGACCCAGCGATTGCCGAATCACTAAAGGCAATCACCGCCCAGTACACAGCGGAAGAATTAATTTCCAAACGACCGGAAGTATCGGCGAAAGTGAAAGAGATGCTCGCAAGTAAATTAACAAAATATTATATGATTCTTGAAGATATCAATATCAAAGAATTTGCATTTAGTGAAGAATTCAATAAAGCAATTGAATCGAAACAAACCGCGGAACAAAATGCGTTACGTGCAAAAAGAGATCTCGAAAGAGTCAAAATCGAAGCCGAGCAGAAAATTGCTCAAGCAGGTGCAGAGGCTGAAGCCTTACGTTTGAAAAAACAAGAGGTAACAGCGGAATTAATCCAATTAAAGCAAATTGAAGTCCAAGAAAAGGCCTTGGAAAAATGGGATGGCCGCTTGCCAAGTGTAACAGGCGGAGCCACTCCATTTGTTGATGTGGAGGGACTTTCAAAAAAATAAGCTGGGATATGTCTCTTGCAAACCATGTTGATTATACTCAACAATATACTGTGATAAAGGAGAGGCAATGGGCCTCTCTTTTTCTATGGTGAATTGCCGTTTCCAAAGTGTCCGAGACGAAATCGGAGATCGCATAATGTAATGCAACCAGCTTTCGGTGGTTAGACAGGAATGAAACTTCTAATACTATAGATAACTTTAGTTCCGTAACGGCGTTTGACAGGATTTATAAGGAGAGATGCAAATTTGGAAACAATTTACCATGCATTTTTGGTTTTTGTTGTAGGATATTTGTTTTTAAGGTTGACGGGAAAAAAAGCTGTAGCTCAAATGCACAGTTTCGATCTATTGTATATTCTTGTCCTAACCAATATCATCAGTACCCCTATAGAGGTTAAAAATATGGGAATGGCAATTACCTATGCTGGAATCACAGTCATTCTATATAAAATCTTTATACGTTTATCCTTACATAATAAATTAAGATGGATTCTTTATGAAAGTCCAACGGTATTAATTCATAACGGGGATATCGATCGAAAAGGGCTGAAAAAGGTGCGTATGACAATAATTGAATTATTGTCATCTTTAAGAGTACAAGGGTACACTGATACTCAAAACATTGCCATTGCAGTGATGGAGGAAACAGGAAGTATTAGTATTATCCCCAAGTCGGAATACCGGCCAGTTCAACCTAATGATTTAAAGTTACAGGTAAAGAGAGAATATCTTCCTATCCCACTGATCATGGACGGTCAAATTATTTACCATAATTTAAAATATCTGCAATTAGACCGTGGTTGGCTAATTGATGAGCTCGAAAAATCGGGTGAAAAAATAGAGAATATTTTATTAGCAACTTATTTAGAAGATGGAAAGTTATTTATAGACAATAATGAAATAAAGGAACATAAAGGCGATCCATATTACTACAAACCAGGGAGAGATAATTAAATTAAGTATAGTTGGCTGAGGAGCCTACATATTTTATATGAAATAGAAATTTGTTTGTCCTTATAAAAATCCTAGGGAAAGAGCCCTTCCGATTCTTATTTCTTAACATAAATTGTAGGGAATAAGGCTAAGGAGGGGTATAAAATGTTTGGATACGGTGGATTTGGTGGTTGTGGTGGTGGCTATGGCTACGGCGGTGTCGGCTTTGGGGGCGGTTTTGCTTTAATCGTTGTATTGTTTATCTTGTTAATCATCGTTGGAGCCACAATCTGTTTCTAAAAAAATACGAATAGTCGTAACTTAAAAAAGCCCTACAAGGGCTTTTTTGGTTGAAACTATACTTCATTCATATCGTCCATGGGATTTTGAAGCCTTTATAGAGATTTCAGGAACTTCTGAAAATTCGGTTGACTTATCCTGCAGTTGTTTTATTATAGAAAATATAAAACAATGTTTTACTTATAAAACAAATAGGAGGGAAAATATGCCTTTTTTACAAGTGGAAGATTTACAGATCCATTATGAAATCGAAGGAGAGGGTGCCCCATTAATTATCTTACATGGAATGGGGAACAACTCTGGGTCATGGAAAAAACAATTAACGGGCTTATCCAATCAATTCACGGTGATTGCATGGGATGCACCTGGGTATGGAAAAAGTTCTGATCCAAAAGTGGAATTTAGGGAATTTAAGCAATTTGCTGACGTTTTAAAAGGATTGATCGAAAAATTAAACTATGAATCTGTCACGCTGCTAGGACATTCAATGGGGTCGGCGATTGCACTCGATTTTAGTTACCGCTTTCCCGAAATGGTTGACGCGTTAATTATTTCAGATGCAACAAGAGGGGCAGCGGCACTAAGTAAAGAAGAGAATGAACGGAAATTAAAAAATCGTCTACATACCATTGAAACAGTAGAGCCGGCAGAACTGGCGAAGCTTCGTGTAAAGGAACTCCTTTCACCGCAGCCAGATCCGGAAATAAAGAAAGAGGCAGAAAGAATCTATTCGCAAATCAGACCGATGGGATTCCGCTCTGTCGCCAATTCACTTTTTTCTTTAAATCAAATGGATATTCTATCTTCGATCACTACACCTACCCTTGTTATTTGCGGAGAAATGGATAGAGTAACACCGGTTAGTGAATCGCAGATTTTTCATGAGACAATAAAGGATTCAACATTTGTTACCATCCCTGGGACTGGTCATTTGTGTTATCAAGAAGATCCCAATAACTTTAATGCAATCGTTCTAGACTTTCTGACCTCATTGGTGAAAGTATAAATCAAGATGAGATTACCATTCTTTGCATAAACTTTGATATGATTGTAGTATATGAAAATTAATAACAATGAGATGGTGAAATGCTGATGGCAAAAGATGAAAAGGAACGCTATAATGCCAATGCCTTAGTGCGAGGATTGGAAATTTTAAAGCTATTTAGTGAAGAGCGCCCCACATTATCCTTGGTTGAAATCGCGAAAGAACTGGATGTAAGTCGAACGGTTCCGTTCCGGTTATTGTATACACTCCAAACACTTGGATATCTCTATCAAGATGAACATACGAAGCGCTACAGTTTAACCCCAAAGGTGTTGGAATTAGGCTTTGCCTATTTAAGTACCTTAAAACTCCCTGAAATTGCACAGCCATATTTAGAAAAATTAAGGGATGAAACTGGGGCATCTTGTCATTTATCGATATTGGATGGTCAAGAAGTTGTCTATGTTGGCAGTGCACCAGTCCGAGGAGTCTCAGCTGTTAATGTGAATATTGGGTTGAGACTGCCCGCCCATGCGATCGCCAATGGAAAAGTACAGCTGGCTTATCAACCCCAAGACAAATTAAACCAAATCTTATTTGGCTCCAATTTAAAACCATATACGGAAAGAACGCAAACAGATTACATGGATTTTCAACAAGAATTAGCTACGATTCGGCAAAAGGGCTATGCGATAACAAAGGGTGAATTCCATCATGGAATTCAATCGGTTGCTGCTCCTATCTTTGAGCGCACGGGTCAAGTCAGGGCAGCGATCAATGTGGTCGCAACAGAAGCTACCTTCAATCAAGAATTTATTGAAAAAATAGCCTTACCTAAAGTGCTGGAAGCTTCCGAAATATTATCCGGCTTTATGGGCTACCACTCAAAAATGGATTAGAATGCTTGCGAAATTCGCAAGCTTTTTTTGTTGTTTTGTTTTATATATAAAACGTGTTTTATTTTGTGAAACAAAATAGATAATTTTTGTTGACACAATATTCTCAAAACTTTAAAATAAACTTAGTGGTAAACTTTGTTTTGTATATAAAACATTTTCCTTGCTGCGAAAAATAAAAAAAGGAGTGATAAGAGTCCGTTTGGGCGTTTGAAGTATTATATAATTAATAATAAAATTTTCTGGAAGCGCATTCACTCGATTGAAATCAAAAGGGGGTCCTTTAATGCTGAGAACGAATAAACGTTGGATTTATATTGCTATGCCTATTTTCTTTTTTTGGTTTTTTGGACAAATTGATAAATTAGGTATTTCAATTATCCAAACGGATCAAGGTTTCTTAAATGATCTGGGATTAACAGGTGCAGATAAGAATGCAAAAATTGGGATGATCACATTTATCTTTACCATAGCTTATGCCTTATCCAATATCTTTTGGGGATTTATCATTGACAAGCTTGGAGCAAGGAAGACAGGTATCATCGGTCTGATTGTATGGGCTATTACCATGATTATTGGCGGGTTATCTACTTCCTACGAGATGTTTATCTTGAGCCGTGCCATTCTTGGTATTGGTGAGGGGATGATGATTCCGATTTGCGGAAAATTTATCTCTAACTGGTTTAATCAGCGTGAACTTGGGCGGGCACAATCCTCATGGCTTGCAGGAAACTATTTAGGACCTGCTAGTGGAGCGATTATCTTAACGCTTGTTATTGCCACCTTCCATTGGCAAGCCGCCTTTTTCGCTTTAGCAGCCTTTAATATTTTAATCGTTCTTCCTATGTTTATCTTCCTTACTCGCGATACACCTGAAGAACATCCACGACTAGATCAAAGGGAATTAGCGTATATTCGACAGTCAGATTCCAAAGTATCAACGAAAAAACAAAGCTTTGTTCAAGACTATCGTTATTGGATTGTCTGGTTCGGAATGTTAGTGTCGTCATTTTTATTTTTCGGTATTAGTATTTGGCTGCCTACTTATTTAGTCGGAGCGAAAGGTTTCACAAGGGAGGCTATGACTGGAATCACCTCTTTATCTTGGCTTTTTGCTTTAGGATTCGTATTAATTTGCGGATTTCTAGCGGATAAAACCAAGCGTCCTGGTTTACTTGCGACGATTCTATTTCTATTGACGGCATCATTTTTAACTGCGGCCATTCTTTCTCCGCAGCCAGTTATGGCCGGGGTATGCATGGGCCTAGCAATGGGAGCACAAGGCGGCGTATTCCATTTAAGTAATTTATTCATGGTTAAATTCTCGACGCCTGAAACAGCTGGACGTGCTGCGGGATTGATGGGATTTACTAACATTCTTGGAGGGTTTTCAAGTTATATTATGGGCTGGATGGTTGATATTGCCGGTGGGGACTTTGGACCTTCCATTGTGATGTTGATTATCGCAGCTACGCTTGGGTTCATTGCGTATCTATTTACATTGAAAAGGGAAGCAGCAGAGCTAAAGATTGAGAATCTACCTCCTCAACGGGTGATTTTATAAAATGTTAATTTATTTAAATGTTACGTATATAAAACATAGTTTTAAATATTAAAAATTCTCAATATTTATAATTGACAATTATAGTATTGGGAATTAATATTAGTTTATAAAGAAAACAATGTTTTGTATATAAAACATATTCAAGAAGGAGTGTTGTAAATGTCTGAGGAAAAATTTTCAGTAGAAGCGTTTGAGAAAAAATATGTGGCGAGGTTAAAGGATCGCTCACTAGATTTTAACGTGTTGAAGTTTCAGGAAGAAGTGGACCCAGCTTATCGCAGAGCACAGATGAGATATATCGGCCGCGGTGCCACGGCTAATAATGATGCAAATGTGATTGCTGCAGAACACTTCACATTAAGCACCATGGTTTTACCAGCAGGGTGTAAAGGACCACTTCATTTACATGATGATGTGGAAGAAGTTTTCTTTATCTTAAAAGGCAGTGTGACTGCACTTATCCAAGAAGAGGGTGAGAGTGAAGTCCATGAAATCGTCTTAAATGAAAGGGATTGTATCAGTTCTCCTCCTGGAGTCTATCGCGGACTGCGCAATGATAGCGATGAAGAGGCATTAATGCTCGTTATGCTAGGTGCTGTTAAGCCGAATTTACCGACCTATCCAAAAGGAAGCGCATTAGAGGAACTTCGTCTTAAGCGGGCTAAAGAGAGAGAAGCAATTATTAACGGAAAATAATTTTTCAATAGGCAGATGTTTCTTAGCAAACATACTCCCTGAAACTTAAGAAATTTGTTCGTTGACAGGGATGGTCCTCTTATTTTCATGCGGGATCATCCTTGTTGACTTTTAAAAAAAAATGGAGGTGGCAGGATGTTAGGAATCACACATTTAAGGCATATTAGCTTAATTACCCCCGTTCTCAAGGAACAAGCTGAATTTTATGAGAAAATATGGGGCTTGGATAAGGTTTCTCAAGATGAACAGTCTGTTTACTTTCGCGGGGCTGGCCCTGAAAACCATATATTAAGCCTGCATGCAGGAGAAAAAAGAGGGTTGCACCATATTGCATTCGGAATGGTAGATAAAAACGCAGTCGACAGAGCGGCAGAAATCCTTGCTTCAAAAGGTGTGAAGATTGTTTCCCCGCCTGGTTATTTGGATGAGGAAGGAAAAGGCTATGGCTTGCGTTTTGTCGATCCAGAAAATCGCTGTATCGAATTATCCGCCTGGGTGGAAATTCATACCTCGATTTGGAACAAGAAAAATGTCGATCCAGTCAAACTGAACCATGTCGTCATGAATACGAAAGACCTTGATATGATTACTGATTTTTATACGAATGTCCTAGGGTTTAAGGTGACCGACTGGAGCGAGCACCAAATGTCCTTCTTACGCTGTAACAGGAAACACCACTCGATTGCCTTCAATCAGGATGCTCACGCCTCCGTTAATCATATTGCCTACGAAGTGGATACGGTGGATGAAGTGATGCGGGGAATCAGTAATGTCAGAAAAGCAGGCTATCAAGAGATTTGGGGCCCAGGGCGCCACGGTCCTGGAAACAATGTTTTTTGCTACTTCCAAGATCCAGGGAAGTTTGTGATGGAGTATACCTGTTATTTGGAAACGATTGAAGATGAGTCAGAATGGAGAGCGCGTGTTTGGAAGCGAGTGCCTCATTTAATGGACCAATGGGGAATCGCCGGACCTCCAAAACCGGAAACACGGGCAGCAATGGGCGGCGAGCCAGACCCAGGCTGGGTAGATGTTAAAGCATTGGTTTGACGAAAAGGGGTGTCAGGATGGATTTAGGATTAAAGGGTAAAGTAGCGGTCATCATGGGAGGAACCTCTGGAGTTGGCTTAAAGACGGCAGAAATGTTCCTTCAGGAAGGTGCCCGCGTAGCGGTTTGCGGCAGAAATAGCGAGCGGAAAGAAAAAGCCTATGATCACCTGCTGAAATTTGGACCAGCCGATTCGATTTTTGCAGCAACCTGTGACGTGACTAATAAGGATGATGTTAACGCGTTTATCAACGGGACAGCCACACACTTTGGCGGGATTGATATCCTTGTGAATGCTGCTGGACAAAGTGTCATGGGTTACTTTTTTGATGTGACGGATGAACAATGGGAGCAGCAAATCCAATTGAAATACTTTGCGATTATTTATGCGGTGAAGGCGGTTCATCCTTATTTGGTTAAGAATGGCGGCGGCCGCATCATCAATATCAATGCTACGTTAGCGAAAGAGCCGGAAAGACATATGATTGCAACGGCGGCAACAAGAGCCGGATTATTGAATTTAAGTAAGACTCTATCACAAGAGCTTGCATCAGATAATATTTTAGTCAACTCAGTGAGTTTAGGGTTGATTCGTACCGATCAATGGGAGCGAAGAAGATTGAAAAATGCTCCAGATATGAACGCAGAAGACTATTATTCTGATTTAGCCAAAAAGCGAAATATCCCTTTAGGGAGAGTTGGCGAAGCAGAAGAAGTGGCCAGTGTGATTTTATTTTTAGCATCAAGCAAAGCAAGTTATGTAGCCGGTTCAACCATTGAAACAGCTGGAGCGCTGGGGAAAGCGCTTTAATTACTGATAAAGGCAGGAATGAATGATGAGCGAACAAAATCAGATGGAATATACCACAGCAGATGCAGTTGTAAAAGAACTTGTCCGTGCTGGAGTGGAAACAGCGTTTGGAATTGTCAGTATCCACAATATGCCGATCTATGATGCGATTCTCCGGGAAGGAAGCATTCATTTAGTCTGTTCCCGCGGTGAGAGCGGCGCGGCAAATATGGCAGATGGCTATGCCAGAGCAACAGGTAAATTGGGAGTCGTGATTACGAGTACGGGAACAGGTGCCGGTAATGCGGCAGGTTCGTTAATTGAAGCTTGGGCCGCAGGTGTACCTGTTCTTCATCTTACCGGTGAGGTGGCTTCCCCTTACTTAGGAACGGGCAGAGGATATATCCATGAATGTAAAGACCAGTTGTCGATGATGGAAGGGTCTTGTAAAAAAGCAGTTCGCTTAAGAAGACCAGAGCAGGCAGCTGCCGTCGTCCGGCAAGCCATACAAGACGCGTTTGCCTATCCGGCAGGACCAGTAACACTTGAAATCCCCATTGATTTTCAATCAGCCATTATCCCTAATCATCCGATTGAGGATATCAGTATAAAAGCTCCAACTAATAATACCATTCCGTCCATTCCTGAAGAGGCATTAGCCAAAATTAGTCATGCTCGCCGGCCGGTCATTTGGGCAGGAGGAGGAGTGATTACCTCTGGCGCCTCAAATGAGGTTACCGCGTTGGCAGAAACGATTGGGGCGGCCGTGATCACAAGCCAATCTGGAAAAGGAAGCATTCCTGAAAATCATTCACAATGTATCGGTCACTTTGCTGCGAATGAATTAACGAAAACCCTACTGAAAAATTCAGACCTGTTGATCAGTATTGGGGTTCGTTTTAGAGGGAATGAAACAGCCAATTGGAAAGTCCCTGTTCCAAAAGAACATATCTCGATTGACGCGGATTGGCAGGCGATTAATCGTAACTATGAAGCGACCTATGGATTAGTAGGTGATGCGAAACAAATTTTACAAGGATTAAATCAAGCATTATCGCAAAAATCAATCGTTCCAGATCCTGCCTATCTTGATGAAGTACAGTCCGTTCGGGAAGAATTGCGGACACAGTTACGAGCAACACTGGGTCCTTATGAGCAAATCCTCGATGGGATGCGAAACGTGTTACCAGAAAACACGATTTTAGTCCGGGATGTAACCGTTCAGGCGAATGTGTGGGGAAGCCGCTTATTTGAAATCTATCAACCTAGGACATCGATTCACGCGTCCGGCGGCGGGATTGGCCAAGGGCTGCCAACAGCGATTGGTGCGCAAATGGCTTTCAAGGATCGTCCGGTTGTGCTGATGGCAGGCGATGGAGGATTTATGGTCAATGTCGGTGAAATGGCCACTGCTGCCCAGGAAAAACTACCGTTGATTGTGGTCCTGTTTGATGATGCGGGTTACGGGGTGCTTCGAAATATTCAAAGTGCGGCCTATGGTCGTCAAGTTGCCGTTGATTTAATGAGCCCTGACTTTGTGCTACTAGCGCAATCGATGGGATTTGATGCCTCACGGATCGGTTCAGCCACAGAATTTGTCACTGAACTGGAGAAGGCCGTTGCTGGTAAAAAGCCAACGATGATTGTGGTAGACATGGAAGCGGTCGGACCAATGGCGAAACCCTTTGGAGGTCCTCCAGGTGCAGCAGATGCTTTCAAACCGAAAAAGTTATAGGGAGGAATTTAGTGTGATTTCAACACATCCATTTGTTTCAGGAAAATACCTGATTGGCGGGCAGTGGCTTCAAGCGGAAAGAACAGCCAATGTTACCAATCCAGCACATACGAGTGAAGTGGTCGGTGAAGTTGCCTTATGTTCAAAAGCGGATGTAGATCAAGCGGTGGGAACAGCTGCTAAAGTCTATCAAAGCTGGTCTCAAAGTGACATAGAGGATCGGGCAAACCGGATGAAGCTCGCAGCTGATGAGATTAAATCAATCGTGGAAGAGAATGTCAGTTTGTTAGTTCGCGAGAATGGCAAGGTCCTGGTTGAAGCGAAAAAGGATTTGCTTCGAGTAGTTGATATTATGAAACAAGGGGCAGAAGAATTACTAGAATGGTGGAAACCTGAGAGTTTGTCTGGAGGTCAAAAGGTGCAAATCCGCAAGCGTCCGCGCGGGGTTGCAGCTATCATCTCTCCCTGGAATTCACCGCTGATTCTTACCTTTAAGCGAGTCATTCCCGCTGTGTTGACAGGAAATACGGTGGTCGTTAAGCCTGCAACCAGCTGTCCATTAACGATCATGACGTTCTTAAAAGTGGTAGCTTCCTATTTTCCAGATGGGGTTATCAATGTTGTCACCGGTTCTGGGGGTGTGATTGGTGATGCCCTTTGTTCTGATCCGCGCGTCCGTACGATTGCGTTCGTCGGCAGTACGGAAACAGGCAAAGAAATTATGCGTTCTGCTGCTGGGACGGTAAAGAAGCTGTATATGGAGCTGGGCGGGAATGATGCAGCAATACTCCTTGCTGATGCTAAGTTGGATGACGAAGCAATCAAACGTCTCCGTTTTGGGGTTCTTCGCGCGGCAGGGCAAGTGTGCTCCGCCATCAAAAGGATCTATGTACACGAATCCAGATATGAGGAAGTTATTGATAAATTAACGAAGGAATTTAGCCGTATTCGGGTTGGGAATGGGATTCAACCGGATGTTGAAATGGGTCCATTAAATAACAAATCCCAATATGACTATGTAAATGGCCTGATCAATCGAGCAAGTGAATCAGGAGCAAATGTCATTACTGGAGGAATTCAGTTAGATCCGGAATCGTGGGAACAAGGTTATTTTATTATGCCGACGATCATTACTGGTGTGGACCAACAGAGTGAAATCGTTCGTGCCGAACAATTTGGCCCAGTTATTCCGATCCTACCGTTTTCAGATGTAGATGAAGTAGTGCGGCTCGCTAATGACAGTGAATTCGGGTTAAGAGCGTCTGTTTGGACGGAGGATGAATTACTCGCCGTGAAATTAGCTGATCGATTAGAAGCAGGCGCTGTCTTTCATAATAATCATACGGTTTTTCAGGATCTCCATCTTGATTTTCCTGGCCTAAAAGAAAGCGGCTTGTCCCGTGAAACGAGACATTGCGGACTCGAATATTTTGCTGATTCATACGGTTTGGCCAACTAAGAAGGAGGGTATCAGATGAGAATAGGATTAATTGGCGGAGGAAATATTGGAAAGTTCCTCCTTCAAAGCATCAATACCGATGGCCTTCTTTCAGATGGTAAAATTGTAGGTATTTATACACGGAATCAGCACGCAGCCGGGGAGCTTGCTGCTGAGTTTGCAGTAGAAAACTATTCGGATATTCAATCACTTATCCAGTCTAATATTGACCTTGTTGTTGAAGCGGCGACCATTCAAGTGGTGAAAGATTATGCAGCGGCGATCTTAGCAAGTGGTAAAGATTTAGTGTTAAGCAGTGTTGGTGCCTTAGCCGATGTAGATTTTTTTCGAAATCTAGAAAGAATATGTAAAGAAAGCAGTACAAAAATTTATTTACCATCAGGTGCCATTAGCGGATTAGATGTCCTTAAAGCAGCGAAATCCATTGGCGAACTAGAAGCTGTTTCTATTACTACTAGAAAACCTCCACAAGCATTGCCTGGTGCTCCTGCCGATCGAGAACAAGTGATATTCGAGGGCTCTGCGGCAGAAGCGATTGAATTATTCCCGAAAAATATTAATGTATCGATCATCTTGTCATTAGCAGGTCTAGGATCGGATCAAACAGGTGTTAAAATTATTTCTGATCCAGCTGTGATGAAGAATAGTCATTCAATCGAGGCGACTGGTTCATTCGGAACATTATCACTAAAGGTGGAAAATGATCCGATGCCTAATAATCCCAAAACAAGTTACTTGGCTGCATTAAGTGTGTTGGCAGCATTGAAAAATATAGATGCGGTCATTAAAGTGGGATAAGTGTTAAAATGATGGAAGAAAACAGGGGAAACCCGAAGATTTTTGATCTCATTCTCCTGGAAAAGGTATAAGAAAATTAGTGTTAGGGGGAATAGTTGATGGTTAAAACAAACATAAATCTAGAAGACATGTCGCAAAAAGATGTAGTTGAATACTTAAGTGAATCCGTTCAGCCGGAAATTGGCGCGATTCCTGCCTCTCTATTAGGAGATCCAAAAATCTATGATCTTGAACATAAAAAGCTGTTTTTAAAAACATGGATATTTGTTGGTCATGAATCAGAAATTCCCAATAAAAATGATTTCATTACAAGAGATGTTGCTGGTTATTCCGTCATTATTACACGAGGCGCTGATGGTGAAATTCGCTGTCTCTATAATATGTGTACCCACCGCGGCATGAAGCTTTGCCGGGCGGATGCAGGAAATAAATCTTCTTTTACTTGCCCGTATCATGGGTTTAATTTTAAAAACAATGGGGATTGTGTTGGGGTACCGCTGCAAAAAGATATTTATGGTGAGGGATTTGATAAATCTGGTTTAGGGCTTCATCAAGTTAGAATCGAAACCTACAAGGGTCTTATGTTCGGGACGTGGAATGACGAGGCTGAACCATTAGAAGATTTCTTAGGCGATTTTAAATGGTATCTCGATATTTTGGCAGGCCGGGCGGAAATGGAAGTATTGGGGCCGCCGCAACGATTTATTATTCATTCGAACTGGAAAATTGGCGCGGATAACTTTGTGGGTGATTCGTATCATACCATGGTTACGCATGGCTCGATTGTCAAATTGGGAATGGTCCCAAGTGCTACCTATTCCAAAAAGGGTTATCAAATTCATACTGACAAGGGGCATGGCTTAAATCTAGGCACGCCTAATCCTGATTTTGCCTTTCCAGAGGAACTTAAAGAAGAATATAAGTCTAATTTAACAGCAGAGCAGTATGACGTTTTGTCTAATCTAAAAAATATGATTGGCAATATTTTTCCCAATCTATCTTTCTTAATTTCTCATACGAAGGTAAAAGGCCAGTTGATTTCGAATACTTCGGTTCGTCTATGGCGGCCGGTTGGTGTCGATAAAATGGAAGTGATCACTTGGTTTTTAGTGGAGAAAAATGCTTCAGCCGATTGGAAAAGACGTTCGCGTGAGTCGTTTGTTTTGACCTTCAGCCCGTCAGGAATCTTTGAACAAGATGACACAGAGGTATTTACCGATATTACTGCTGTAGCCTCCGGGACGATGCCATTAGTGAAACAGCTGACCTTTAATTATACGATGGGCTTACATCGAAAGCCTGTGGAAGATTTTATTGGCCCGGGTGTCGTTTTTGATGATAAATTCACCGAGGCCAATCAAAGGAACTTTTATCGTTACTGGCTCGATCTCATGACTTCTTAAAGGTTTTATTTTTTGAAGAGAGAAAGCGCCTACAAAAAAGATTGGAGGAGTCATGATGAGTTTAGAGAAGATGCTTGCAACCTTTGAAATGGAACAATGGTTATACCGGGAAGCGAAGTTTCTCGATGATATTGATTTTGATGGCTGGTTTAGTTTGCTGCACCCAGACATTTCTTATCAAATGCCGGTAAGGGTTAATAAGGAAGGGATTGAACGTCCCGATTATTCCTTCGATATGTTTGCTTTTAATGATGACATTGAATTATTAAAAATTCGCGTGGACCGTTTAAAAACAGATTACGCCTGGGCCGAAATCCCGCCGTCTCGTACACGAAGGTCTGTCAATAATGTGAGGCTTCTTGAGTATGTTCCCAATGAAACAGCGGTTGTTAACAGCTATTTGACGATTTATCGCAGCCGAAGTACCGATATTCATCACGATTTAATTTCAGGTGAACGTCAAGATGAATTCACGTATGTTGACGGGGAATGGAAGCTTTCTAAACGCGTATTCATTGTAGATCAAACGACTTTAAATACTAGAAATCTGGCTATATTTGTATAGAAGCCAACGTAGAAAGGAGCACCTTGATGGCTCAGCTTAGTGGGAAATCAATTTATTTGACCGGAGGTGCCTCCGGGATTGGGAGGGCTGTCACCGAGGCATTTGTAAAAGAGGGTGCCGTTGTTACTATCCTTGATCGGTCTGCAGCAGGCTTAAATGAGCTCAAACAGCAATTTGGGGAACAGGTTCAATGCATTGAGGGCGACGTTACGATCTATGATGATCATGTACGAGCAGTGCAAACGGCAGTAGAAACATTTGGGAAGTTAGATGTCTTTGTGGCCAATGCAGGTGTATTCGATGGTTTTGCCAAATTTGAAACCGTCACACCGGAAGCCATGTCAGATGCTTATGACCTCCTTTTCAATATCAATGTAAAGGGATATTTTAATGGGGCAAAAGCAGCCACTGCGGAACTTAAAAAAACAGCAGGGAATATGATTTTCACTGTCTCAGGTGCGGGGTTCTATCCGGATGGCGGAGGGGTTTGGTATACAGCAAGCAAGCATGCTCAAATTGGACTAATGCGCCAACTGGCGTTTGAATTAGCACCGGAAATCCGGGTAAACGCGGTGGCACCTGGAGGAACGTTAACAGCATTACATGTTATTCCACCACTGCAGCCTTTTGTAAAAATGGTCGATAATGAGACGAAAGAGAAAAGCATAAAAAAACGGAACCCCCTTCAAATTGCGATGAAGTCTGAAGATCATGTGGGGGCTTATCTCCTTCTAGCTTCGGATCAGGCCCGCGCGATTACAGGTGAAGTGATTTCAAGTGATGGGGGATTAGCTGTTCGCGGGCTAGGTTGATTTGTATCCGAATTACTAATTGAGGTGAATTTAATTGACCGAATCATTGACGGAAAATAAGCCGTTAGCTGGAAATAACGTCATTAACCAAATTGCTTTCGTGGTTCGTGATATTGAGCAGGCATCGGAAGCATATGCGAAACTTCTTGGGATACCAAAACCAAATTGGTTCTTAACAGGCGATCGTGAAGTTTCTAAAGTGGTCTTTCGCGGTCAGCCAAGTGCTTCTCGGAGTAAACTAGTATTTATGAACACGCCGACTTTGCAAATCGAATTGATTGAACCCAACCAAGAACCTGGGACGATGCGTGAATTTTTGGATACTGTTGGGGAAGGAATTCATCATATCGCCTTTGATGTCGATTCTATTAAAGAGAAACTTCCTGTTTTTGAGGAGAACGGTTACCCATTGCTGCAGAGCGGGGAATTTACGTCTAGTGATGGAAGATATGTTTATGTGGATACGTTAAAAAGTCATAAGACACTAATGGAACTCCTAGAAAGTGATGTTCCGAGGGATACGGCCCCTACCACAGATATCTTCACCCCTTTATTAGGAACCAATAAAATCGAGCAGTTGGCAATTGTCGTAAAAGATCTGGATGCTGCTGCCGAAGCGTATTGCAAGTTATTGGGTGTGGAAAAACCTCCGGTCATTCAATCAGGTCCGAGTGAACTTACTCAGGTTATTTTTGAAGGAAAGCCAACTGAAGCTGACTCGAAATATATGTTTATTAATACCCCTTTACTTCAGCTTGAATTAATTGAGCCGGGTGATTCACCAAGCACTTGGAAAAAGCACCTCGAAACACAAGGCGAAGGTGTTCATCATATTTCCTTTGTAGTTAATGATATCGAGGAAAAAGTGAAATTGCTGGAGGACCTGGGCTATCCCGTCATCCAAAGAGGTAATTTCTGGAACGGTAAAGGCCGATACGCTTACATGGATACTTCATCTACATACAAAGTAATCATCGAATTACTTGAAAGATTTTGATTACTAGAAAAAACAAAACGGAGAGCCCTTGGACTCTCCGTTTTGTCTTATTTATTGGCCCTGTATTTCATTGTGAAAAATTGTACAATAGAAGTTGGGAAATACACTTAGGTTTCGAAAAACATTATGTTTAGGGGTCGGAAAATGGATAGAAAAGAACGGACATTAATTAATTATTACTATGAAAAATTATTGGATAATCGCTTGGATGAGAAGGATGCATACGCCTTTTTAATTCTACTTAGCAATAAGAGCAATGGCAATAGCTGTCTTCAGGAGCTGGCGGGCTTTGTTGTGAGCCGAGGTACGAAGCCCGGAGTTGTCACGGAGTATCTTTGCGAGACAAGAAAAAAGTTTGCTAATCTCGCAAAAATGAACACGGCTCTTAAGATCGAAGAGGTATTTTCATTCAAGGAAATAAAAAATGGCATCAATCAAGTGCTGGTTGATTGTGGGTTAAAGAGCATATCCAATGAACAAGTTAACGATATTATTGTGTGTGTTATCTCGATACTACAGCATGTGAAAATTACTGAAAACGGAAGAGAGATCGGTCAATTGTTTTTTGCCATCGCTAGTAAACAGGTCATGTTAATGGCTGAAGTGGGGATTGTGCAGAACGGTGGAGGTAAGAAAACAAATGTAGTTTTCCCAGTTCTCACCGCGAAAAACAATTATGCAACAATCAAGAAACAAGATAAATATGATGCCCCATACTTTTTTGAAGAAAAAGTCATTGAAATTACCAATCAGGACGGAAAGATGGAAATTAACTTTGTAGGGTCAATGGGGTCTGACCCCCAATCGGCTAAAGTTTAAAGCGATAGAGTATGAAAATATAAGGAAACAGAAACATTCCCGAAATGAATGTGGCTGTTTCCATTTTTATTTTGTTAACTGGTGTCAGGCACCAACGTCTATAGGGGTTTCAACTATCTGTTGCCCACAAAGCTCGCAAGCATTGAGGATTAAATGAAATATTGACCTTTACAAAGTTGTTTCATAGGTCTTAAAATTGAACTACATTTAAATTTTTACAATTAGGAATTATCTGCAAAATAAGGAGGGTTAAGTTTGAATAATGGCATACTAAACAAGTTTCATAGTCTTTCTACCTGGATCTCCAATTTAGCCTATATTAATATTCTTTGGCTGACGTTTACACTTTTAGGTGGAGTACTATTAGGAATTTTTCCTGCAACCATAGCTATGTTTTTTATTATTAAAAGAATGTTTTTGGAGAAAAGTGATTTTAGTATCATAAAGGAATTTACTATACTCTATAAAAAAGAGTTCAAAAAGAGCAACCTACTATTTTTTCCTTTTATTTTATTAGCTATTATTATCGCTGCTGATATCCGTTTTATTTCTTCTTTGGATTTTGCATTTAATAGCTTGGTAGTTAAATTATTTTATGTATTGTTGTTTCTATTGGCCATGATTTTCTTATATAGCCTTGTCGTTTATATCTATGGCGCCCGTGGGAAAAAAGAAATTTTTAAGAGTTCTCTCTATATATTATTTCATAATCCGATGACCAACCTATATATTTTAACAGGGTTATTATTGCTACATTTCTTGACATTAAAGGTAGCTGGCCTATCCGTAGTGTTCTCTGGATCCGTTTTTAGTTTAATCGTTTTAATGATTGTACAAAAAACTGCAAAAAAACTTTATAGTTAGGTATATTGACAGACAATTCAAAATAAATTAAACTAACATCATAGAAAACGATTACATGAAAAGGAAACTTATTTTTATATTTAATCGATTAGATAAGGTCGTAACCAAACCTTTTTTATTTCATTATTCATTTAATCGATTAAATAGGATAGCACATATTGGGTCGTCCTTTTTATTTAACCGTTTAGTTAATCGATTAAATAGAGTATCCAACATCTAGATTATTACATATTTATCCTTTTAATTAATCGATTAATTATAAAAAATACAATGATTTAATCGTACGAGGGTTCATTTTAGAATATTATTTAAACGATTAAATCAAAATGGAGCAATAATTTTTTTTACCAAATTTAGTTAATCGATTAAATAGGAGGTGAGAAAAACTAACTAATTACAATCAAGTTAAGAATACTAAACGAGTAATGTTAGAAATTGAGAATTAATTAGGAGTGTAGTTTTTTGGAAACTAAAAGAGCAAACATAAAGGATGTTGCTAAAAAAGCCAATGTATCAACAGCTACTGTTTCAAATGTAATGAATTCTTCAAGATTTGTAAAAGAAGATACACGAATAAGAGTCCTTCAAGCAATGGAAGAGTTGAATTATACCCCGAGTGCTGTAGCAAAATCATTAAAGGGAAAAGATACGAAAGTGATCGGTTTAATCATTCCGATCCTTCCAAATGATACTTCAGCAGATTTTTTCCTCTCGCTTTCGATTGGTGTTGAAAGTGTCTTAAATAAAGTAGGATACAAATTGGTTATTAGCAATTCTCGTGAAAATATAAATGACGAACTAGAGCAAATCGATATGTTTAACACCCAATTTATTGAGTATATTGATGGATTAATCATTGCTCCTACTTCTAACCTTGGTAATGAAACTAACGAAGCATTTAATAGATATCCAGCGGTTTATGTCGATCGCAAACCGAACTCAACGAAAAAAGTAGATACAGTATATTCTAATAACTATTCTGTTACCTATGAAGCAATTGAAATGATGGTTAAGAAGAAAAGAAGAAAAATTGCCTTCTTTTCTGGTCCAATCGATGTTTCAAGTACGATTGAGCGTTTTGAGGCATATAAAGATGTCCTTAGAAGGTACCAGATTGAACTGAATGAAGAGCTAATATTTGTAGGGGAGTCCTCCTTTGATGAAGGATATCAAATGGCAAAAGAACTTTTTTCTACACAAGAAGTTGATGGCATTATAGCAGTCAATAATGTTATTGCTATGGGAGTTTACAAGGTACTAAAAGAAAAGAATATCCAAATCCCAGAAGAGGTATCGTTCATTGCTTATGATGATTTTAATTGGATGGAGCTAACAGAGCCATCAATTACCACCATAAGACAACCATCATTTGAGATGGGGCAGACCGCAGCAAGGCTTCTTTTAGAGAGGCTGGAGGATCACACAAAAGAGGCAGAAGAAATTTGTATAGAATCGACAATCGTTCTTAGAAATTCCTTATAGGGTTAATAACTAAACCTAAAAAATGGCCGGAGGTTCAGCATGAAAAAATTTAAAATTTTATTAAGTTTGGTAATGCTTATTGGTTTGATTCTAGCTGGTTGTGGAAAAAAAGAATCTGCAACATCTGCAGATGGTAAAACAACTATAGATTTTGCGATTCATGTAGCGAATCCAAAAGAACAAGAGCCTGCTTTTTATAAAGTAATTGAAAAATTCCAGGAGGAAAACCCAGATATTAAAGTTAACCTTATTGGGAAAGAGCAACAAGAACATGTGAAAGGTATTAAAATGCAATCTCAATCGGATAAACTCCCGGATGTTTTCTGGATGCTGCCAGCTTCAGCAGCTGAGTTAGAGAAGGCTGGTATGTTAATGGACTTAACAGGATTTCTTGATGATAATCCAGATATTAAGAGTTCACTAAAACCAAACATGATCAAATCCTTTAACAAGGATGGCCGTCAGTACGGCTTACCATATCAACCACTGATCACGGGCCTATTCTATAACAAAGCACTTTTCGATAAGTACGGGGTAAAGATTCCTGAAACCTTTGAGGATTTAGCAGAAGCAACAAAAGTATTTGAAAAGAACGGTATTACCACGATTTCAAAAGGTGCTAAAGATGATTACTCTGTATGGGCCTTTTTAACAATGCTTTCAAGATATGGGTACTTTGACAAAATCGATAATATTCTTGCAGGAAAAGAAAGCTATAACAACACAGACTTTGTCAACTACTACAAAAAAATCGGTGAGTTACAGAAGTTAGGTGCGTTTCCTAAAAACGTTACTACACAAACCTATTTCCAAGCCGTTGAGCAATTTTTAGCGGGCAAAGCAGCAATGTTGGATTCTGGTATGTGGGATGTTCAAAAAATTGAACAAAGCCCTATTGGAAAAGATGTAGGTTTTTGGTGGGGACCAACCTTTACTGATGGCGTAGGCGACCAAAAAGTAAGTTCAGTTGTACCTTCTGCTCCGTTGCTGGTTAGTAAAAAAGCAGGAGAGAACAAAGCGAAGAAAGAAGCTGTCTTGAAATTGTTGAAGTTCTACTATGGTGAAAAGGGTACTCAAATTATGGTAGATAACCAAGTAGCCCCAATGACGAATGCCACGGTGAATGTAGATGAAGCTGCACATCCATTGTTTAAAAAGTTAGTTGATCAAGTACAGCTTGAAGGCTGGACCAGTCAACAAAACCAACCTGACCTTGTGGTTCCTGAAGCGATCGGAAGTGCCATGTACGACAGTATTTATGGTGTAATTAATGGAACTTACACCCCAGAGCAAGCGGCAAAAGTTGTGGATGAAAAAATTTCGGCAATTAAATAATTATTAGTAATTGGCTAATGTAATAGATTTGTTTATTGCATTAGCCAACTCATAAAGTAGGTGGAAAAATGCGATGGTTTAGTAATAATAAAAACAAAATAATCCTGCTATTACCAACAATTCTAGTCTATTTAATGTACATTCTGATGCCAATAGTAATTGCAACCTATTACAGTTTTACAAGTTTTACAGGTATTGGTGTACCCCAGTTTGTGGGACTGTCTAACTATCAGCGATTATTCAATGATCCAATATTTATAATCGCGCTTAAGAATACCTTTATCGTCCTATTGGTTACCATAGTTATTCTAATCCCCGGTGCTTTTTTGCTATCACTATTACTAAATAAGAAAATGAAGGGTGTAGGTGCATTACGAGCTATAAACTATTCTCCTTCTATCATAGCGCCAATCATGGTTGGGTTAATTTGGGTATTTATTTTAGATCCTCAAATTGGCTTGGTGAATACCTTCTTAGGAAAAATTGGTCTCGAGTCCCTTACTTTTGAGTGGATTGGCGGCGATACCTTAACTCCATTTTCAGTTGCCATTGTCCAAAGTTGGCAGAGTTTAGGTTACATAGCCACAATATTTTTAGCAGGATTAACATTAATTCCAGCAGAACTCTATGAAGCAGCTGAAATGGACGGGGCAAGTAAATTCAAGCAATTGGTAAACATTACCATCCCTTTGCTTAATGAAACGTTTAAATTAAACACGATATTAGTTATTACCCTTTGTTTTAAAATCTTTGAAACTGTACTCCAATTAACCAATGGTGGACCAAATCACTTGTCAGATGTATTGGTAACGTTTATGTACAGTACCACCTTTACTTCAGGGGAGTATGGTTATGGGATGTCGATAGCAGTAATATCATTACTCGCGACGATTCTATTTGCAGGTGTTTTCCTTGGAATCTTTACAATAGGTAAAAGACTAAGTAATAAGGAAGGGGTGTGAGAAGGATGAAGTCAGAAGATACCTATATTGCTCCAATGAAGCCAACGGTGTCACAAGACACTTCGATTGAAACATTGACTCGTAAAGAATCTAGATTGAATAAGCTTTCCAGCATCCTTACTTATGCAGTCACATTACTTGTAATGGTTCCTTTTATTTGGATGATTGTCTTATCCTTTCAAGATAACCAGACGATCCTTACAAATCCATTTTCGTTACCTGATAGTCTAAACTTCGATAACTATAAGCGCGCTTTCGAAACATTGGATATGGGCTTGCTTTATAAGAATACCTTTATTATTGCCATTGTATCGGTATTCCTAGAAATGATCATTACCTTTATGAGCTCTTATGCCATTAGTAGATTAATATATAAACGTGAAAAATTAAAAAATGGCTTGTACTATTTTCTTATTATTGGGCTTGCCATCCCGCCGTTTATCTTATTGTTTCCAATCTACCGAATTACGATTTCGTTAGGAATTGAAAATACGTATCTATCACTTATTTTACCGTATATTGCTACTTCGATTTCATTTAATACGTTATTGTTTACCGGCTTTCTAAAAGATTTCCCGGCTGAAATTGAAGAAGCAGCAGTAATTGATGGCTGTAACTTATTTACATTGTGTACAAAAGTGGTTTTCCCGGTCATCAGGCCAGTGGTCATGACGATCTTTATCTTTAATATTCTTTATATCTGGAATGAATTCCCTTTTGCAGTCACACTTATTAGTGATCCTGACCATATGACCATTCCGCTTGCGATATCTGAATTTAAAGGAAGATACAACATTGATTACGGTGGAATTGTATCAGCAAGCTTACTATTTATTATTCCACAATTAGTGTTTTATGGAGTTTTCCAAAAACACATTATTAAGGGTATGACTGCTGGAGCAGTTAAAGGATAAAAAAACAATGATATGGAGGCAACTTTATTATGAAAACTTCTAACGGACTTATGCAAAATTTAACTAGACATACAGATGTGAGATCATCAAGGGTTTCAAGTTCTGACCAATCAGGAAGAAACCAAGATTATTGGCTGATTCCACCAAACGAGTCAGTAGTATTAGGAGAAATCGAAGGACCAGGCTGCTTAACACATTTTTGGATGACATCTTTCTGCAGAAAAATTATGGGGCCAAGTATCGTGGATCCAGTTTTAGGCAGTAATGTAGCACCAGTAAATGAAATCCACAATGCTCTAGGTGTTACGTGGGAAGAACAAGATCCATTTTATTACAGAAAAGCATTGATTAAAATTACTTGGGATGATCAAGATACACCAAGCGTTTTGGCGCCATTAGGAGATTTTTTCTGTGTGGGACATTCGTTACCAGGCAATTTCCAATCCGTACCATTCAATGTTTCTGTTAAACCAGAGGAAGCAAATAAGTTTGGTGCGCCCGCTGCCTTAAACTGCTATTTCCCAATGCCATTTAACAAAAAGGCAAAAATTGAAATCGTGAACGAAAACTCATTACCATTTGGTCTGTATTTCTATATCGATTATGAGCTATATAAAGAAGAGTTGCCTAAAGATACTGTCTACTTCCATGCGAACTGGCATCGTGAAAATCCTTGTGAAGGCTGGGGAAATGACCTTCAAGTAAATAGCCCTGCTATCCAGAGTGTATCAAATCTAACAGGTGAAGATAACTATGTGATTTTAGAAACAGAAGGTAAGGGGCATTATGTGGGTTGTAACTTATCAGTAAATCACTTCCAGGGAAGTTGGTGGGGTGAAGGTGATGATATGATCTTCATCGACGGTGAAAAAGAACCTAGCATTGATGGAACAGGTACTGAGGATTACTTTGGACACGCATGGGGAATGCAAAAGAATGCATTCTTGTATAACGGATCGATTATTCATGAGAGTGACAAACCCGGTTACCAGGTTTCCTATAGATTCCACATCGCAGATCCCATTCATTTCTCTGAAAGCATTAAGGTTACAATAGAGCATGGACATGCAAATCACTTGTCAGATGACTGGTCGTCAACTGCTTATTGGTATCAGACGTTACCATCGCCAAAGCTTGATATCCTTCCAGTGGAAGATAGATTACCGCATGTTGCCCAAATGCCAGTTGTGAAACAAAAGGCTAAGAAAGAACTAAATGAAGAGCAGCAAAAGGCATTTGAATCAGCAAAAGAAAGAGAAGCATTCTATGTGGAAGAGAAGAAGAAACAAATGGAAATTAAATACAACAAAACAAGAGAATCTTCTATTGGAAATAAAGAGCATGCTCAACGTGTAAAAGAAAGCCTTAAGGGTAAATGGGATTAAGATTAATAAAATTGGGGATAAATGTTTCTATCAATCTATATATCAGCTTATATTAAATGGAAATAGGTGATATTTATGAATCGTATAAATACGAAACACTTAGAGGCTCTTGAAAGAGCAAACCAAGAAATTGACGCCAAGAAAGCTAGTATTGCGAAAAGTCGATATAGATTACACTATCACTTTATGGCACCGACTGGCTGGATTAATGACCCGAACGGATTAGTGCAATATAAGGGTGAATATCATCTATTCTATCAATTCTATCCCTACGCTTCTAGCTGGGGGCCAATGCACTGGGGACATGCAAAAAGTAAGGATCTCGTACATTGGGAGCACTTACCGGTTGCCTTGGCGCCATCAGAGTCCTACGACTCTGGTGACGTCACTGGGTATGGCTGTTTCTCTGGTAGTGCAGTCGTAGACGGAGATAAATTGGTGCTAATTTATACTGGGCATGTAGATGGCAACCTGCCACAACAGGTTCAAAATATTGCCACAAGTAACGATGGAATATCTTTTGAAAAATATAGACAAAACCCTGTTGTGGATAACTTCCCAGTCGATGGTACGCATGATTTTCGAGATCCAAAAGTTTGGCAGCATGATGGCAAATGGTACATGGTTGTAGGAACGAAGAAAGAGGGAAAAGGGAAAGCAGTACTCTACGTTTCGGATGATTTAAAGGATTGGACATATAAAGGAGTAGCTGCAGAAAGTGATGGCTCTCAAGGAGATATGTGGGAGTGTCCAGATCTTTTTCCAATCAACCAAACGCATGCCTTAATTGTTTCGCCAATGTATGGGACGCAAAACGAAAGACCTTTTTATGTGATTGGTAATATGGACTATGATCAAGGCATTTTTACTCAGGGTGTGAGCAGGACATTAGATTATGGGTTCGACTTCTACGCCCCTCAGACTTTGGTTGATGAAAAAGGGCGTCGTATCATGATTGGCTGGATGGAAAAATGGTTAACAAAAATGCCTTCTCAAGAGTTCGGCTGGGCTGGGGCGATGACGATTCCAAGAGAACTTGTCTTGGAAGGAAATATTCTAAAGCAAAAGCCAGTTTCAGAGCTTGCAGAATTAAGATTCGACTACAAGAAACTAGATGCGCTTGAAGTTACAGAAAAAGTGACAGTATATGAACAACAAGAATCCGTTTCAGAGATCAGTCTCGATATTAACCTCAACGAGACAGAGGCTTCCTTATTTGGGATTCAATTAAGATGTTCAGCGGATGGAAAAGAAAAAACAGAAATTCTCCTCGATTTGGAAAATAAAGAGATAGTCATGGACCGGGAGCACTCGGGCTGCGGTGAAAAGGGAATTAGCAAAGCACCACTGATAATGAAGCATGATGGCACCCTGAATCTCCGGATTTTTATGGATGCTACATCTATTGAGCTATTTGTTAATGAGGGGGAGCAGGTCATTACTAATCGAATCTTCCCGGAGGAGACTAGCAAGCAGTTTAACCTTTTTACAAAGGGCGGCAAGGTTTCTGTAAATAGTATTGAATCATGGAAGTTAGATTCTGTGTGGAATTAAATACTTCTTTTTGAAATAAAGATAGAGTTCTAATCAAATATATATGATTAGAGCTTTGTTTTTGAACAATCGTAAAGCAGATGCCTTTTTATATGAAAAGGAACTCGACCAAGAAAAACTTAAAGCCTCCAATATCCTCCATTTCGGTTCGGCCACTGCTTTGTTACGTTTGTTTGTACGAAAGTGGGTGCTATTTTGGCAATATCGACCCTTGAGGAAACAGTGAAGACCTGTTAAATGCTATTATTTAAACGATTATGTAAAATAAGGAAGTGATGAATGGGTAAGAATATTAAAAGTGAAAGGGGAATGAGTATGGAGTTAACAATTAATTGGAAAGAGAAGATGGCGTTTACTGGGGTTACTCCTTCCGGACATGAATTTACGATGGATGCAGCCCCAGAAGTCGGAGGAGAGAATTCAGGACCAAGACCGACGGAACTGCTACTACAGGCAGTGGCAGGTTGTACAGGGATAGATATTATTTCGATCCTGAATAAAATGCGCCTCGAGCCATCCGCTTTTCATATGGATGTTAAAGGCGAACGTGCCGAAGATCATCCTAAGCGCTTTACAACGATTAACATTCATTATGCGTTAGAAGGAGAATTGCCTGAAGATAAAGTGATTCGGGCGATTCAATTATCGAAAGACAAATACTGTTCCGTCTCCCATTCCTTGAACTCAGAAATATCCGTCAGTTACTCTATTAATGGGGTAAAAGGTGAAAAGACAATATAACATCGAAAGAAGTAACAACCAACTGGTGTTACTTCTTATTCATATGCTTTGTAAAAAAGTTTATTGAGGTTTGGGGTCAGGTAGAAAGGTTCTACGTGACCCAAACCAAGGAATAACAGAGAGTGGGGTCACGTAGAGAGGTTCTACGTGACCCAAACCAAGGAATAACAGAGAGTGGGGTAACGTAGAAAGGTTCTACGTGACCCAAACCAAGGAATAACAGAGAGTGGGGTAACGTAGAGAGGTTCTACGTGCCCAAAGCCAAGGAATATCAGAGAGTACAGTCACGTAGAGAGGTTCTACGTGACCCAAACCAAGGAATAACAGAGAGTGGGGTAACGTAGAAAGGTTTTACGTGCCCAAAGCCAAGGAATATTAGAGATTACAGTAACGTAGAAAGGTCCTACGTGCCCGAAACTAAGGAATATCAGAGATTACGGTCACGTAACACAAATGGCTCTTCGCCGACTAAATCGTTCTCTTACAACCATCCATAACCTACATCAATTATTCTCCGTCATTAACATATATCGTAATATCGCGGCGAGGCCCGCACCATGCTTGAACTCCCCATTTATAATTAAAGTCATTACTTCTTCCATAGTTAGCTTATGTAACTCAATTTGTTCACTGCTTTCCAATCGTTGCTCTGTAGCGATGAGGCCTGTTGCTGCAAATAAATAGATTTCCTCGCTTGTTGAACCGGGAGAAGGATAAAAGCTTCCTAAATCCAGCCAATATTCTGCTTTATTGCCTGTTTCCTCCTCAAGCTCTCTTTTGGCGGTTTCTAGTGGAGCATCACTTTCTTTGTCAATCATTCCGGCAGGAAGCTCCCATTGCCAACTCTTTATCGCATGTCGATATTGTTTTAAACAAATAATCTCTTTATCCGCAGTGATCGGCAGAATACATACGCCCTTTGCAAAATCTAAATAAGAAAAGTTCTTTTCCTCTCCATTCGGGACAATGACCTTTTCTATAATCACCCCGAAGCGATCTACCTGTTCTTTAATGGAACTACTAATCTTCCAAACCATACCCATTCACCTCTACATTTCATTATCTTTAAACTATTTTACATGGATTGTGGCTGATTGACTAATTATACCCGACGTGGATATTTATCCCATAATTTGCAAACGATAATCGAAGAAGTACAATTTTAAAGGAGAAGAACATACTATTGAATCAAATACCTCCGTTTCGAAGACAAAGGTCGTATTTATCCCAATTTGCGACAGGACAGCTGCATTTAAAAAACCCATGGATTTCAGCCTTTTTTTCCTTTTCCTATCCAGGATTTGGGCATATCATGCAGCATCGTTACGCGGCTGGGTATATTCTCATTCTCTGGGAGACATTTATTAATGATCGGGCAAAAGTAAACCTCGGAATTTTATATACCTTATTGGGTGAATTTGAAAAAGCAAAAGACGTATTGGATAATCGGTGGTTAATTCTCTATCTGGCTATTTATATGTTTGGAATTTGGGATAGTTATCGGACAACCGTTGATTTAAACAAGCAGTATATATTAGCTGACCGAGAGGACGCTCAGGTCTTGATCATGGAAATGGGAACATTTGATGTCAATTACTTGGATAAACGAAAACCGTCAATAGCTCTCATCTGGTCAGCCTTATTTCCTGGTTTAGGTCATCTTTATCTCCATCATGTTATTACAGGATTCTTTATATTTATTTATGCGGTAGCCATTTGTTATTTGGGACATATTCCCAAAGCGATTAACTACTCAATGGTAGGAGAGTTTACAAAGGCTATAAATGAACTAAATATGCAATGGACCCTTTATTTCCCTTCTATTTATTTTTTTATCATTTACGATTCTTATGTTTTAACGATTGAAAACAACAAACTGTTTGAAAAAGAAATGTCCAAATATTTACGGCAAAAATATCAAAGTAAAGATTTCCTTTACCCTTTGTAGAAAGTGAGTGTTTGTCCATTGTTTGTCATTGTCACTTTCGAGAATAGCATTTTTATTGAGTTAGCTATCACAGCCTTGGAACAAAACGGAATTTCAAATGATAAGATATTAGCGGCCCCTCTCGATAAAAGATCGGAACCGCGAAAATTATTTGATACGATTCATCGGGCGGACGGGTTGAGTCTTTTTGATGCTGCCGCCATGTTAGGAACCTGTTTCATGCTACTTGGGGCCATTTACGGCTATGTATTAAAATGGGGTCCGATTATATGGGGAATTATTGGAGCGGTGAGCGGTTTACTATTAGGATTTTTGATTAAATTGTTACTTGTAAAAAAAAGTAAAGGTGGAGCAAAAAACATTAGATCAGAAATAGTCCTCATGATTCGGTGTGAAGAACATCAATGGGAGTCTGTAGAAAAAATCATCTGGGAAAATAACGCACTTGGGATGACAAGAATAAAGGGGGCCTGACCCCCGCGCTGTTATATGTTTAAAGCGTTAAAGTATTTAAAAAAGACGCGAGGAAAAATCTCGTCTTTTTAATATAAGGAGATATAAGTTTTTGAACTTAGAAAACTGTCTAGCTCCAGCTCCCAGCGGCTAGTGGACTTCGCTCTTTTCCCTACGATAAGTCAACATCGAATCGCTGTCGCTCTTCGTGTTTCCTTTATCTCAGTCAAAGCGCTCCAGTCCATACGCCGCTAAACGGACGCTTCCGCTTTTCTAAGTGTCAGGCACCAAGTGTTTCGTTCACTTGCGCCCCGAGCTTTTGGATTTGCTCGATTATCGTTGTGATTTCTTGAATGGGTTGAAGTAGTTTGCTGTCTTCAAGGATTGATGGGTTAAGTTTGCCGTCTTTGAGATCCTTTAGGTAGAGGTCAATTTGTTGAGTTAAGAGG
Source organism: Bacillus sp. ISL-7 (assembly GCF_018613065.1). The sequence continues at coordinate 36,807 of NZ_JAGGQW010000022.1, forward strand.
TTATTTTGTTCAATAATTTCCTGATGAAATCCCTTTACCGTTTCCGGGACATCAAGAGTATTAAAGGATTGTATCTCATTTTTCATCTGTTGGAGTTGTGCCGTGAGTTCATCTGCTGCTACTTGGTTGTCTATCGCCTGTTTGATAAGTGGAGGAGTTTCAGCGGCAAAATTGTCTAGGGTTGCTGCGTAGCTTGTGGCTTCCTTTACATAATCAAGCGTGTCAGCCGCCGTGTTTAAATAAGAACACCCACTCAGGAGCAGCAATAGACTGGCAGAAAAAACAGTCAACCACCTTTTCATCTAAAAACCTCCGTTTCACCATAAGTATTATAGAAGAAACAGTTTTTTACGCTCTTCTTATTTATGTATTCAGATACAAAAATAATATTCATTCTAGTGCTTGTAGAACAGGATGCTGTTTCTGAAATTGATCATCCTATTGACTTTATGTATCTTTGTGTCCAAAAAATGAACTTTTTTCCTTGGCAGAATGCAGTATTCGGCATATTCCGAGTGTCACTATAAAATTAAATGTCATAAACCTTATAAGGATAGTAAAAAGTGTCGATATTTGATGATGAAAACTATTTTATTGTATTCGCTTTCAATTGGTACACTTAGTACAAGTTCTAAAATAAGGAGTTTCTGATGATGACTAACGACGATCTATTTACCAAAATCGAACATCTTAGAAAAACAATGATTTCAGTGGGGCTATCCAAAGGTTTTACTTCAGTTGAGACGGTAAAACTAAGTGAAAAGCTTGATAAATTAATCAACTTACAAATGGGTTTACTAGAGAAAATATCTGCTTAATTACTTATTATATTTATCCAATATATTCATAATGATTAAGTTTGAAAGAAAAGGCACTAGATACCATGCAGAATATCATGGTAACTCTCTCATAGAGAAAAAGCGTAAAAGTCCTTTGAGGAGGCCTTCTACGCTTTATTTTTTGGCTCAAAAGGTACCGACCTAGTGTCAGTTCCACTTCATTGAAATCAGTCTCTTACTCAACTACTAATATGGATACCCTCTATATGGATAGCTGGTTGGATATGTTACAGGTGCCGGATAGGGTGCTGGGTATGGGGCAGGTACTGGGTATGGATACCCTCCGCCAGATGACAATGCCCCGCCCGTTAGGCCGCCTAACATTCCCCCTACAAATGGAGCGCCATAACCACCATAGCCAGGGTAGCCTCCGTGATACCCACCGTGGTACCCTCCATGATAGCCTCCGTGATAGCCCCCATGGTATCCATCATGATGCCCAAAGTCGTGATAGCCCCCATGGTGTCCATCATGATGCCCAAAGTCGTGATAGCCCCCATGGTGTCCATCGTGATGCCCAAAGTCGTGCCCCCCATGATGTCCCCCCTGGTGACCGCCAAAATGTCCTCCCATCATTACAAATACATCTCCTTTTTTTGTCAATAACAAATCGTCCTTTTGGTACCCTTGAAAATGGTTACCTTTTGTACTGTATGCATGATAAACGTCCAATGAATGGGCGGATGAACACATTTATGAAATCCGCGATTTGATTTGATATGCATCCTCATCCAGGTTTCTTGCTATAATGGCAGGTATAGAGAGTAAAAATAAGGAAGTGGCTCCTAAACTTATGAAAATTAAAGTCATAATTGCGGATGATAACTCATTTATTCGAGAAGGTCTGAAAATCATTCTATCTACCTACCGGGAATTTGAAGTGCTGGACACCGTCAGTGATGGGAAAGAGGCGGTCGATTACTGTCAAAAGCATAAAGTCGACATCGCCCTGCTCGATGTTCGCATGCCTATTATGAACGGGGTGGAAGCCACGAAGCTGATTACTGAAACAACGAACACCAAGCCAATCATATTAACGACATTTGATGATGATGAATACATCCTCGATGCCATCAAAAATGGGGCCAGGGGCTATCTATTAAAAAACAATGACCCCGAACAAATCCGTGATGCGATGAAGAGTGTTTTCAATGGAAACAGCATTCTTCAGGATGTTATTCTTGAAAAAATAAAGTCCAATTTGTCGGTGTCTAATAAAGAACAAGAAACAAAAATCGATCTCACAGGATTTACCGAGCGAGAACGTGAAATCATGTCCTTGATTGCGAAGGGGTATTCCAATAAAGCAATCTCCAAGGAATTATTTATCTCTGAGGGGACGGTAGCCAATTACATCACGTCTATTTTAGGCAAGACCGAACTTGAGCACCGAACTCAAATCGCGATTTACTATTTGACGGGGAAAGTAGACTAAGATGGAGTTTTGGATTATTTTTACAAAGCTGATCATGTTAGTGTATATTGCTTACCTTGCAGTACAAACGAATATCATTCATATCTCCTGGGTTGTCCTCGCCTTTCTCGTGTATTTTTGTGCCAATATTACGCTTTATATTTTTAAAAATAACACCATCAAAAGGATTCTGCATATGGTATCCATCGCTATTACGACAGGAGCCTATCTCATCGTGGATCCCTTGTTTAGCCTGCTCCTGCCTTTATCGATTGTGGAATTGGCCGCTGGTTATTTTGATAAAAAAATAACGCTAATGGTTCTTTCCTTGCTTCCTATCTTGTATATTAATGAATCGTTGCAGCCCCTGTACGGTTTAGTGGCGTGTCTTTCTTTTATGATTTTTTCGGTCACGACCATCTATGGCGATAGACTGGTAACAAATGAAGCGCAAATCGATTCGATGCGAAAAAAACTCCAGAAGTTAACGAAAAATATCAATGAAAATACCGAATACATACGGCAGTCCGAATACACCTTTAAATTAGAGGAACGCAACCGAATTTCACAGGAGATTCATGATAAAATTGGCCACTCGATGACCGGTGCGCTTTTTCAAATGGAAGCGTCTGGGTTTATGAGAATCTCACACTCACAATATGAATATTCTCATGTGAAAAGAATGAACGATTGCACTTATGCGCGTTCATTCTTTTTCTATATACTGGAAATAGACAAACGATTTAGGGGTGAGAGGATGAACGTTTTAGAAATTAACAACTTAACGAAAAAATTCGCTGACTTTATCGCAGTTGATAATATGAGTTTATCTGTTGCAGAGGGAGAAATATTTGGTTTTCTGGGTGCCAATGGAGCCGGGAAAAGTACGACGATTAACATGATTGCCGGCCTGCTGCGCAGCAATGATGGAACGATTAGTATTCTCGGAAAAAATAGTGCTAAATACAGCCGATTTGCGAAAATGAATATTGGCATGGTGCCGCAGGATTTGGCGATCTATGAGGATATGACGGCTTATGAAAATGTAAAATTCTTTGCTGGACTTTACGGTCTACGTGGGGCCGAATTAAATGAAAGAGTCGAGGAGGCCCTTGATTTCGTCGGTCTTCAGGATAAACATAAAAGCTATCCGAAAAGTTTTTCCGGCGGCATGAAGCGCCGCTTAAATATTGCTTGTGCGATTGCCCATCGTCCAAAGTTGATCATCATGGATGAACCCACGGTAGGGATTGATCCGCAGTCCCGTAACTATATCCTTACATCAGTAAAAAGGCTGAATGAAATGGGCTGCACGATTATTTACACGAGCCACTATATGGAGGAAGTCGAAGAGATCTGTTCCCGGATTGCAATCATTGATCATGGAAAAATCATTGCCGAAGGAACGCAGGAACAGCTGAAGTCGATCATTACCAATACAAAGGATGTCTGGATTGAGGTTAAATCCACTGAAAAGGTGAACCTGGAATCGATTAAAGATATAAACGGGGTCGAAGCTGTTTCAGTCGATGAAAACTTGATTAAAATTAACTCAGATACGGGCGTCAATAACTTAAATAAGATCATTGAGCATTTTATGAGCAGCCAGATCGAAATCCGCTCCCTACAAGAAAAAGCACCGAACCTGGAAACGGTATTTTTAACATTAACGGGTAGAAATCTACGTGACCAATAAGGGGGGACTCACTTTGAACATACTCAATATCGCGTGGAAGGGTATTAAAACAGACTTCCGGGACACCCGAACCTTGTTTTTTATGTTAGCTTTCCCAATTGTGTTAATGCTTGTCCTTGGAACGGCACTTTCGAACACGTTTACGGCCAGTCTGCGCGTCGATGATATCGATGTCTTATATAAAGATACAACGAAGGGTGAGTACTTTCCTCACTTCATCACTGAGGCCGAAAAATCGGGGCTTCATTTTAAAAAAGCAACTGAACATAGCGATGGCGAAAAAGAAGTGAAGCAAGGTAACTATGATGGTTATATAGAAGTAACCGATAAAGGGATTCAGCTCTATGTCAATAATGGGACCAGTATCGAAGGAAATATTCTGCAGGGGATGCTCGCCTCCTTTGTCGATCAATACAATATTGCTTCTGAAGTCATGAAGGTGGCTCCGGACAAGCTAGAAAGTGCCTTCACGCGTGAAAAGCCGGCAGATTTCATTAAGGAAACTTCGCTGCTTCCCGATAAACAGCCGGGATCAATGGATTATTATGCAATTGTCATCACAACGATGATCGTTCTTTACGGCGCGATGTCGTCAAGCTCGTTAATCATAAGCGAAAGAGTTCGCAAGACAGCGGACCGCCTGATTGCTTCCCCCGTACGAAAAAGTGAAATTTTCATCGGGAAAGTGCTCGGGAGTCTCGTTAGTAATAGCATCTGTATCCTGCTCGTCATCCTGTTTAGCAAGCTCATTTTCAAAGCCAATTGGGGCGAACATCTTGGATTGGTATTCCTTGTTCTGCTGACAGAAGTCGTGTTTGCGGTCAGCATGGGGATTGGCGTCAGCTTCCTGTCAAAAACAAGTGCAGGTCCGAGAGTGATCATCATGCTGTTTGTGCAGTTATCGTCCTTTTTTGGCGGAGCTTATTTTAAAATCGACAACCCGGCGGGCATTTTCAAGCTGATTACCGAGCTTTCGCCGCTAACCTGGATGAATACAGCGCTGACAAAGATTATTTATGCGAATGACTTTGCCGCAGCCATTCCGGCACTAACAATCAATCTTGGCGGGGCGCTCTTATTTTTACTCGTGGCGATCATTTCTTTGCAAAGACGGGAGGGGCTATAATGAAGGATATCCTCTGGTTAATTCAGAACACGTTACGTGTGACGTTTCGAAAAAAGAAAAACATTATTATGTATCTATGTATGCCGTTAATCGGGATTTTTATCTCGCTGCTCGTCTATGGCGGCGATCAAAAAACAATCCTCCATGTTGGAATTGTTAATCAGGACACTAGCAAGATTACTACGGATACAATTCAATTTTTAAAAAGATTAGAGAATGTGGAAATCTCCAAGATTAACGCGGCCGATGTTCAAGATCAAATCTCGTCTGGCGATCTAGATAGTGTTATTACCTTTGAAAAAGGATATTCTGACAGTGTCCTGGCTGGGGAGCCTGATCATATCCAACTAACCTCGATCAAGGGTGCAGCAATTACCGCATACGTGAAATCTTATTTACATCAGTATATCGATAATATTGCGACGATCAGTTATGTTGCGGGAGGTAATCAACAGACTTTTGAGCAGATGTATCAGGATTACCAGCAAACAGATTATAAACTGAACACAAATGCTTTAGAGGATTCTTCAAAAAACAAGTTTATGACCAACCAAACGATTGGCTTCCTGATTATGATCATGCTGATGTCGGCCGGCAATATGTCCGAGATCATCCTTTTGGAAAAAGAAAACCGCACCTATTTTCGGTTATTATCAACACCGATTAATGCCAGGAAGTATATCTTCTCCAATGTCATGGTCAACATGATTGTGATGACGATACAGGTGCTGATCACGTTAACGATTATGAAAAGTATCTTTGGTATTGGCATCAATATGTCCTTTTGGTCAGCGGCGTTCGTCATGCTGCTATTTTCATTGATTTCCGTAGGGATTTCATTAGTGATTGTTTCTTTTTCAAACAGCCGCAGTGCCGCGGGCGCCTTACAAAATTTAATTATCACCCCGACCGTGATGCTTTCCGGCTGCTTCTGGCCGGTGGAAGTGATGCCGAAATCGTTACAGAAAATTGCTAATTTCCTGCCGCAGCGCTGGACATTGGATACGTTAACGAAGCTTCAGGAAGGCGATTCGTTTAGCGGGTTGTATTTAAATTTCATGATCCTATTCGCCTTTGCCGCTGCGTTTTTCTTGATTGCGGTGTATCGATTCAGCCGAAATAATTCGACACAGACTTTTGTGTAAATAAGGATATGCGATATACCTGCCTCAAAAATCCAGAACAAACCTCGAAGAATGTATTCTTCGAGGTTTTTTTTGACATTTCCTTGCCACTCTTCTCTTATTCTCTCATTTTCCTTTATATATTGAAAAATGACGAAAGTTAACATACTCTCACGAAAACTAGGTTTTACATTCGACGCTTTCTATGAAGTTTCTACATAACATTACAAATTTATTACATTCTGTCCAGTTCCATTGTTATTATTCTCTAACAAACTTAAACTATAGTTATACGAATTGGAATAATTTTCTCTAAGAAAAGGTGATTATAGTTTGAAACGGAAAACATTAATATATACGCTATCGGTTGCTCTTTTAACTACGATCGTGCAAGCAACCCCTACTTTTGCAAGTCAACCTGTTACCCAAGGACAAATCAATGAGACAAAAGGTCAAATCAACGAGACCGAAGGACAAATTGAAGAGCTAGAAACAAAGATACAACAACTAGACAACCGCATCATTATAGGAATGGAAAAAAGCAAACAACTAAACGATGATATTAAAGCACAACAAGGTCAAATGGAAGACACAAAGGCTGAAATTGAAAGAGCCAGAAAAGACTTAGAAACGAATAAAGACTATTATTCTTCCAGACTAAGAAGCATGCAGGCACAAGGGAAACAGTCCATTATCACTTACGCAGAATTTATCATTTCGTCTAAAGATTTTTCACAGTTATTAACTCGATCTACTGCCGTTATGCAAATTCTTGAAAGTAATTCAGATATAATGCAGGCTCTAGCTAAAAAAGAAGAAACCTTAAATGCTGCAGAGCAAAAGCTTGAAAATGAATTAACCCAATTAAAAAAGAGTCAGGCTGAATTAGCTTCGGAACAGAAGCAGGTTGAAGCTGATAAAGTAGAACTGAACCAGGTATTGTCAAATTCAAAAAGCGCCTTAAAGCAAAAGCAAACGGAGCTAGCTAAACAACAAACACAAAAAAATGCACAAGATAAAGCACGCCAAGAAGCACAAGAAAAGGCACAGCAACAAGCACAAGAAAAGGCGCAGCAACAAGCACAAGAAGAGGTACGGCAACAAGCACAAGAAGAGGCACAGCAACAAGCACAAGAAGAGGTACGGAAACAAGCACAAGAAGAGGCACAGCAACAAGCACAAGAAGAGGTACGGCAACAAGCATCAGAAGAAGTACAGCAAGAAGCACCAAAAAGGCCAAGACAACAGGCACCACAGTCTTCGGTAAAGAGCCCATCAGCTTCCAGTTCGCCGACAATTCAAGCAACTAACTCTGACAAGGCAAATACGTTAATAGCAGCAGCTAAACAATATTTGGGTGTTCCATACGTTTGGGGCGGGTCATCTCCAAGCGGGTTTGACTGCTCAGGGTTCACTCAATATGTGTACCGATATGTTGGTATTAGTCTTCCAAGGGTATCCCGTGACCAACAAGATGTAGGAACCAGAATTTCTCCGGATGATGTACAGAAAGGTGATTTGGTATTTAGGGGTAACCCTGCCTACCATGTCGGCATATATATTGGAGGCGGGAAATATATACATGCCCCGCAAACGGGTGATGTTGTGAAAATTTCTACATATAATCCGGCTAAGTTTACAACTGCAGCAAGAGTATTGCATTAGAGTATAAATGAATAGAAAAAACAGGCTTGGAGGAAAACTCCAAGCCTGTTTGGTATAGATCAACCTTTTTCAGTTATATAATTTTACGTCTAAGCGCCGAACTCGGTGAGAAATAGAAGGAATGTGACACCGACTGTGAACTATAAGAAATGGAATGGTTTTAGAATTTTTTTTGCCGATAATCACATATACTAGAAAAAGGAGATATAACTTTTTTCGAAGAAGGTGATAAACATAACCACAATTCAAGAAATTGCTAATGTCCTTGCCGGTCTTGAGCATAAATTAGCCCCTAACTGGCTAGAAAATGACATGATCAAAAAGACTTTAGCGATTAGTTATGATTATTGGTTAGAAGATACGGGGATCCCGATGACATTGAAAGACTTTGTGCAACAATATCTCGAACACGCCGAATATCTCGGTGGGATTTTCTCACCAGATTCTGAAATAAATGATCTAAGTTGTTAATCAGCTGGCAAAATAGAAACGGATCACGAAAAAGCAAAAGTAAGTGCTTAACTGCTCTATTTAAAGAAAGACGATTCGGGCTTCCGAGTCGTCTTTTTGCTTTGATTAGAATTTCTGCGGGTCATGATACTTTAGAACCCCCCAGCCTATCCCCGTATAAACCTGGTTAGTTATCCTGAACGATGGGTTGGTCAAGTAGATCAGCATTGACCGAAGTGGTTGTACTTTGACCTGTAATAGTCGTGATATGAACCCCTGAATTCGAAGCACCTGAGCCAAGTGAACTCTTGGAGGCGCTTTTTGGAGAAATAAACAACGAATTACCAAATTGAACAATCCCGCCACTGACTGTATCAATCTTCACTGGAACTGGAAATTCTGACATAGATGAACATCCTTTGCGTTTTAATAACTTACTATATGCCAACTTAAATGGAATGGTTCGAAAGCAATGACTGCAGATAGGATTGCTGGAAGAATCGGTTTAGATCGCTGGGTGGTTCCATTTGCTGGAAAAATGAGCAAAAAAGGTCCAGATCACGAAAAAGCAAAAGTCACAGCTTAACTTAACATCAAAAAGCAGAAGTTAACCTTAGGGTTCCACTTCTGCTTTTCTATTTTAAGTTTAAACTCATTTTATGCCATCCGATATGTGGATCTCATTGATTTCCATTTAAGTTGCCACCCTTTATTTTTTTGCCACTAAAATTTATTTTTAGATTTTGTTCCAAATCACCTTTTGTTCCATATGCTTTAAGATAAGGGGTGATGTAATGACTGAACAATTTGATCTCGAGACGCTAAAGCACATAAGGAACAAACTTGATTATATTTACTATATCGCGAAAAGCAATTACAATGATAACCCTGAATTAATGGACACGATTGAAAATTTAGCTCAAGTGTCTAACATGTTTACGAATATAAAAATTCAAGAGTTAAGCAAACAAGTCAAAACACCAAGCCCTCAAGGATACATTTTATCAAAACTATCAAACTCTTACTCAAGAATGAAAGAGTATGAAAAACAAAAAGAAACGGATTTCCCAACTTGGAAGCTGTGAAAATTGGGAAAATCGTTGATAGGCAGAAGGTTCAATTGACCTGCTGAAAGTGTGGATCGCAGGAAATACGACTAGAGGTACGGCTACCGACGATCCCGAAAGGAAGCTCAGGTAAATAAGTTCTTCTAAGGGGCGGCTTCAAGAGGCATATACATGTCTTTTGTAAGCAGCCCTTTTTCGTATGTTCAAGATTTGGTTATCATAATTTCTAAGAAGGATAGTGTAGTAATTTGTAATAATTTAGATGAATTCAGCAGATAATAGTTGGGAAAATTTTATAAATGCGACAGAATCCAACACACTGTTATAAAAGTACTAGATATAATAGCTTATATTGAGCAGTAGAGACTATTTTAATAGATAAATGGATAATTGAGAACGGAGAGCATTTTAGGAGGAAGAATATGAATGTTTTAGAAAGTGAAGTTGCGGTTATCGATAATGAATGGTTTGTACTAATTTTGGAAGCAAAAGAACTTGGATTATCAGTAGAATCAATTAAGAGTTTTCTTAAAAAGAATGAGGTAAAAGGTATGAAATGAACATTTCAATGTGATTGATCACCAGCTATATGTATTCAAAAAAGGGACTAATCTTAGCCCCTTTTTTCTGTACTATTGTTCTCTTAATGGCTAATTAAAAGTCCCTTCTTTTACCGCTTGTGGCAGTGGTTTTTGCTGCTGGCTTAAAAAGAAGAAGACACCGAGCAGGACGAGCAGGCCGCCGACAATTTGCCAGCTGACGAGATGTTCATTTAATAAGAGGACCGCTAGAATGGTGGCACCGACGGGTTCGCCTAAAATACTCATCGAGATCGTTGTCGCATTGACGTAGTTTAAGAGCCAGTTATTAATCACATGACTGACCGTTGGAACGGTGGCGAGTAACAAGAAGATGCCCCATTCCTTGGCAGGATATCCAGTTAAGGAAACTCCTGTTGAGAGGTTATAGATGGTAAGAATAATCGAAGCAGAGAAAAATACGCAAAAGCTATAAAGCCAATGTGATACCTTTTTGACGATCGTCTGACCGATTAATAAGTAGCCAACTACTGAGATGACACTGAAAAACGACAGCAGGTCCCCCATGATTGCATCCTTACTTAAACCGAAATCCCCCCAGCCAATCATCATCGCTCCGATAATGGCAATACCCATGGTCATCAATGCGGACAAGGTGGTTCGTTCCTTAAATAGGAGAAAGCCTCCAAGCAAGGAGACTATCGGCTGCAAGGCAAGGATGATGGTCGAGCTTGCGACAGTTGTTAATTTCAAGGACCCGAACCAAAGGACAAAGTGCAAGGCTAGAAAGAAACCTGAAAAAAATAAAAAGAACCAATCTTTTTTCATGATATTATTAAATTCACTGCGTTTTTTCCAGACGATGGGAACCATTAAGATACTAGCAAACCACATCCGGTACATACTCAAAATCGAGGCAGGTGCGTCTGACCATTTGACAAATATAGCCGAAAATGAGATGGCAATGATTGAAATGGTTAGCGGCAGCCCAATCGATCGTGATCCTACTTCTTGTTGTTTCATCATATCCCCCTATGCCTTGTAACAGGACTTTTTCATAAAATAAGAATTTCGAAACCCGAAAGTCGGGCAAATATTTTTTATTATACCACATGGTGTCAGGCACCAGCGCTGCAAAAATTCACCTTGGCGAGAGGACTAATTAAAAAACGGGAAGACGAGGTCAAGGGACAGCTTTTGTTCAGTCACTATGATGGGTTCCTTTTTAAAAAAGAGGTGTTGAAATTGCCTTGATCTGCCATTGACGAATGTTGTGGTGTTCTATATGATATGAAGAAGAGAATGCCCGTACTTGCGGGAGAGGTTCATAGCTGATACCCTCTATAAAAAACTATGGATACATGACGATCAGCCATGTCCATACTGGACGTGGCTTTTTTGTGGGATCCTTTTAGTTTGAAAAATAGAGCTGCTGCGGGAAACTCTACTCTAGTGAAGTGTCGGGATAGATTACAAGGGGGTTTTTGTATGTCTGGCAGAAGCCATGAAGAAGGTTTAAAGGATTTAACTTTATTAGGTAATCAAGGGACTACCTATTCATTTGAATATGCTCCAGAGGTATTGGAGGCGGTCGATAATCTTCATCCGGATCGTGATTATTTTGTAAAATTTAATTGCCCGGAGTTTACTAGTTTATGTCCGTTGACGGGCCAGCCGGATTTTGCGACGATGTATATTTCGTATGTACCGGATCAAAAGATTGTTGAGAGTAAGTCATTGAAGTTATATCTTTTCAGTTTCAGGAATCATGGAGATTTCCATGAGGATTGTGTGAATATCATCATGAATGATTTAATTAAGCTGCTTGACCCAAGATACATTGAAGTTTGGGGAAAGTTTACTCCACGCGGCGGGATTTCGATTGATCCATGGTGTAACTATGGAAAGCCGGGAACAAAGTACGAAGAGATGGCAAATTTCCGTTTGATGAACCATGATCTTTATCCGGAGAAAGTGGATAATCGTTAGAAAAATGAGGCCGGAATTCCGGCCTTATTTGTATTGTGGTTGCGATCTGATGTAGAGGAGACTTATGGAGTTTTAATACATCTTGGACAGAAACATGTTCTTATCCGCTAGTATAATTAAGTTATCCGCTAGTAAAAAGGCATATCCGCCAGTAAACGTAACTTATCCGCCAGTAAGCGGTTTTTAAATTTGTTAAAAAGCCACGGAACCTTTCCGTGGCTTTTTGAGCTGGGTTACCATACGTAATCGTTATGGTCATCATCTTGATAGTCATAGTCTTCATCATCTGTTCGTCTGTTTTCAAGCCATTCATCGTCGATTATTCCGCTGAACATGATTTCATTTTGAACCTCTTCACTATTCCATTCGTTATCGATCATATTTCCACGAAGATTCGGGTCGTTTGTCATCTTTTTTTCACCTCCTTTACTATCATTGCCAATTTTCTCGTGACTATAATATTAAAGGTGGGAGAAAAGAAAGCTTGGTGTTATTAGTGGGAATTGGTGGTTTTAATATATCTAGTCTAATGAATAAAATTTATAATTCTGGTGCCTGACACCCTGCTGAGCGTTTTCACCAGAAGTTATTAAAGGGAAGGAGCAGGGGAGATTTTACACATCCAAATCAATTCAAAATACTATTTGGACATGGTGAGACATATTTTTATATAAAGCTTGGAATATAAGGGGATAATCATGGCTAAAAAATATGGACCTTCCAAAGGTATGATTATTGGGATCGTTTTGATTGTTAGTAGCTTAGCAATTTTTCTGGCAATGAAGTTTGCTTTCTTTTCTCCTAGCAATCAGGCAAAGGAAATGGTCGACGAGTTTTATAGGTATGAAGCTGACGGTGATTTCGCGAATTCATGGAATCTATTTCATTCTGCTATGAAGGAAAAGTTTACTAAAGGAAACTACATCCAGGATCGTGCCCATGTGTTTATGAACCATTTTGGGGTGGAAACCTTCACCCATACAATCGGCAAGCCGGAAGAAGTGAAAAAGTGGAAGATGTCTAAAACTGGACCTTTGCTGAAAGATGTATACAAGGTTCCTGTCACCCAAACCTATAAAGGGAAATATGGAAATTTTGATTTAAAGCAAGAGGTCTTTGTAGTAAAAGAAAAAGGTGAGTGGAGGATTATGTGGGATTATAATCAGTAATTTAGATCAAAGAGAGGTGATTCATGCTCTCTTTTTCAATGCTCAAGGGACATGCCTTAGGTATATTCGGTGAAATAGCCGGACAATCCTCGACAATATACTTGCGCAGTTGGAGAGGGAAACCTAGCCTTGACAAGGCTTAAGGTGAAACTAATCAAACGTTTAATTAGTATTCTCATAGCTGATTTTGTAGAAATTTCTTCGGTTGACAAGGTTAAAGATATGGATTATCCTAAAATTAATTAAGTATTCTGACACATTATATTTAAAGCGCTTACAAATTACCTATTTTCAAACTTCCAAAAAGATTATCTTAACTCTAGTCTTAATGGTATATACCACCGCGAAACAAAAATTTACAAAAGAAGTAGAAATACTATATCCTTTATGTATGATATTTAATATCTGCATAAATGGGAGAAATTAGAGATGAGTAGAATGATAAGAGATGAAGAGGCAACTCCATTTTACAAACAATTAAGGAATAAAATTCTTGAGGAGATTGAGAGTGGGAAACTTAAGCACGGTGATAAACTTCCTTCGGAAAGGGAATTGGCCGAGCAGTTTCAAATTAGCCGTATGACCGCAAGACACACCCTGTCGATCCTGGAAAGGGAAGGTGTGGTAGAACGGCGTGTAGGAGCGGGTACCTTTATCAATCAAAGTAAAATTGAGATGGATTTTGTTACCTTTAACAGTTTTACCAAAAACATGTTGAGTAAAGGATTGATTCCGAGTACACAAATCCTGTCCATTCGTAAAATGGAAGCCCACGCTCATTTAGCGCAAAAATTAAAGCTGTCCTCGGGGGAAGTGATGACTGCTATTAAACGGCTTCGGCTTGTTAATGAGACACCGATCTCGATTGAGGAATCGTTCCTGCCAGAGAAGCTTTGCCCAGGGCTTGATGCAATTATTACGGAAAATGATTCGTTGTATGAAATTTTAGAAAGAGAGTACGGAATTGTCCTTGTCATGGCAAAAGAGTACATGCAGGTGACCGTGTCGGACGAAAGTGAGAGCAAGCTGTTAAAAATACGTTCTGAGAGTCCGTGCATCTTACAAGAATCCGTTGCTTTTGATAAAAATGAAAAGGAAATTGAATTCTCTAGTTCATTAACAAGAAGTGACATTGTCAAATTTTATTCGGAATTAAAGCTGAAATGAGGAAAATCATTTCAGCTTAAAAAATAAACCAAATGGTATATACCATTTGGTGGTAATTGGAGGTTTTTTTCATGAAGGTAATCGGCATTGGCGATAATGTGGTTGATAAATATGTTTATAAGAAAACGATGTATCCAGGTGGCAATGCTTTGAATTTCAGTGTCTACGCTAAGCAGTTAGGGGTTGAATCGGCCTATCTTGGAGTGTTCGGCAACGATCGGGCTGCAGAGCATATTATTACTACCTTAAAAAGCTTGGAAATAGATATTTCTCATTGCCGCCAGCATGAGGGAGAGAATGGATTTGCCGCGGTTGATTTAGTGGATGGTGACCGAGTGTTTATTGGCGGGAATGGGGGCGGTGTTCAAAGCGAGCATCCCGTTATCCTAAGCGCAGAAGACTTGGCCTATATTAAAAGCTTCGATATTGCCCATAGCAGCATCTACAGTGAAATGGATTCAGAGTTACAAAAGTTAAAAGATTCCGGAATCCTGGTATCCTATGATTTTTCAAGTGATTATACCGATGCGTTGCTCGAGAGAAATTGCCAGCATATTGATATCAGTTTACTAAGTTGCGGGCAATTGGCCGACGAGGAAGTTAAGAATCTATTAAAACGTGTCCATTCGTTTGGGAGTCAATTAGTTTTGGGCACGATGGGTTCACGCGGCTCGATGATCTATGACGGCCAATCGTTTTACCGACAAGAACCGCATTTTGTGCAGCCGGTTGATACGCTTGGTGCAGGAGATTCCTTTTTTACCGCCTTTATCTTACATTATCTTTCTAAAAAGAAGGCAAATCCTGATGTGCAGGAAGCAGTCCTCCTGAAAAATAGTTTGGAAGAAGGGGCGAAATTTGCGGCACAAACATGTCTGGTTGATGGGGCATTTGGTTTTGGGATTCCCTTTTAATCTCCTAAAAGGGATTGAAATAAGGATAAAAGGTTAGGGGGTGAAAGGATTTTAACTGGTTGATCTTATAAAAAAATTAGGGGGTTAATGAAATGAGAAGGAAAATAAACGTTTTATTAGCAGGACTGTTGGTGTTCGCGCTCGTCCTGACGGGATGTTCTAGTTCTTCTTCCTCCAATGAGGATTCAGGGAAAGTCGTATTAAAATTTTTGCATAAGTGGCCGCAGCCAGAATACGCTCCTTATTTTGAAGAAGTAGTCAAAGCATTTGAAAAAGAAAATCCAGATATCAAAATTAAAATGGAAGCGATTGCAGATGAACCGATTAAAGACAAACTACGTGTTATTTTAGGCGGTAACGAAGTTCCAGACATTATGTTTTCATGGTCAGGTGAATTTGCCAGAAAATTCGTTCGTGCTGATGCAGCCTTAGATTTGACTCCATATTTAAATGAAGATACCGCTTGGAAGGACAGTTTTATTCCGGCATCCCTTCAACCTTTCACATCCAACGAAAAAAATTATGGCATTCCTCTTCGCTTCAATGGAAAATTCTTTGTTTACAACAAGAAGATTTTTGATAAATATCAACTGCAGGCACCGACTACATGGGATGAATTTTTACAAGTGTTGGAAACCCTGAAAAAGGGCGGAGAAACACCGATCATTCTCGGAAACCAAAGCCCATGGGCAGCGATCCATTACTTAACAGGTCTAAACCAAAAGATGGTCGCACAGGATGTGAGAATGAAAGACTATAATCCTAAATCAGGAGAGTTCACCGATCCTGGCTATGTGAAGGCGATGCAAATGTTAGTAGATTTGAATAAAAAGGGTTATTTTATGAAGAATGTTAATTCTAGTTCCCATGATATGGGACAACAATTATTTGCAGCTGGTAAGGGAGCGATCTTCTATGTGGAATTAGAAGAGTTCCAAACGGTCGAGAATAATATGAAAGGAAACTGGGGCTTCTTCCCAATGCCGTCCATTGCAGAGGGTAAGGGCAGTCAAAGTTTCATTACTGGTGCACCGGATGGATTTATCGTTTCTTCAAAAACCAAGCATCCGAAAGAAGCGATTAAATTCTTGAAGTTCTTAACAAGTAAAGAAAATGCCTTGAAGCTTGTGAAGCAAATTGGCTGGCCAAGTCCGATTGATGGGGCCACTAACCCGGATACGGCTCTGAAGGAAGTAGCTGAAGGTGTGGATTACATGAAGAAGGCGGAAGGTATGGCCGAATGGCTCGACACAGACGTCCATGCCAAGGTAGCAGATGTGTATTTATCCAATATCCAGCTGTTGCTTGACGGGTCAAAAACCCCAGAACAAATTATCAAAGAAGTTCAGGAAGTAGCTAAGCAAGTTCAAAGTGAAGTGGAATAAGAAAAGCGAAAGCGCCACAGCTAGACAGTTTTCAAAGTTAAGACACGATACATTTAATTATTGAGAAAGGGTAGGCAGGGAAATGCTTACCCCCTCCTAGGAGGAGTTGGGGATGACAAAAACATTTCGAAGCAGTCGAACCGCTATACTATTTATTATGCCAGCGCTCCTTTTCATCCTGTTTTTTGTATTTTTACCGATCGTATTAAATCTCTATAACAGTTTGTTTCGGTGGAATTCCTTTGAGGCTGGAAGAGTATTTGTTGGCTTAGAGTATTATGGCAGACTTTTCAAGGATCCAATCTTTTTTACTGCATTGAAAAATAATTCCCTATACGCGGTTATTTCGTTAGTTTTTCAGGTAGGTTTGGGCTTAATTATTGCCGCGGTTTTAGAAGATAAATTGATTAGAAGATTTCAGCCCTTTTTCCGGACCGTCTTTTTTATCCCTTCCGTTATTTCGATTGCTGTTGTTGGGTTGTTATGGCAGCTGCTTTATAATCCAGAAGTTGGTTTAGTGAACGGGGTGTTAAAAGCGATCGGTCAATCAGAATGGGCCTTATCTTGGCTGGGTGACAGTAAGACGGCGATTTATGCGGTTGTAGCTGTTTCACAATGGCAGTATACCGGTTATATGACGATGCTGTTCTTGCTTGCCATGCAAAAAATTCCTTTTGAATATTATGAAGCGTCGATGATTGATGGCGCTTCTAAGATAAAGACGTTCATTTATATCACCTTGCCACAAATGAAGGAAATGATTCTTGTCGGTACGGTGATTACGGTTATCGGTGCCTTCAAGGTTTTTGATGAGGTGTATGTGATGACCAATGGGGGACCTGGCCGTTCAACCGAGGTTTTAGGCACGATGCTTTATCGGGCTGCATTCCGAAATGATGAAATGGGCTATGCATCCACGATTGGGACAATTATCTTTGTCATAACCCTAACCCTCTCCTTAATTCAACTGAAAATAGGCAAATCAGGACAGGAGGCGTAAGGGCGATGGAAAATAATCCGCCAGTAGTAAAAACAAATGAAATGAAAGAAATCGGGACAGGAAGTACAAAGCTTACCGTCAGGAAGGTCAAGGATCGAATTTTCCAATATGCTGTTCTTGTGTGGTTTGGGATCTTTTCATTGGTGATCATCTATCCAATTATCTGGCTTGGCCTGAGTGGATTAAAATCAAATGCAGATTTCTTCTTGCATACCTGGTCGTTGCCAGAGGAATGGCTGTGGGGAAATTATCAGGCAGCATGGGATGCGGGGATTGGTCAATTTTTCCTAAACAGTGTATTCATAACAGTCACTTCCGTCGTATCGGTGTTACTGCTTGGGTCGATGGCCGCCTTTGGGTTAAGCCGTTTTCAGTTTAAGGGGCAGAACATTTTTCTGCTGCTCATCCTAAGTGGTTTGATGCTGGCACCGCAGGTCAGCTTAATTCCACTGTACAAATTGCTGCAGGCGGTTGGACTATACAACACCTACTGGGCGTTAATCCTTCCGTATGTTGCGTTTCAATTACCGTTTGCGATTTTCTTAATGCGGTCCTATTTTCTATCCATCTCTAAAGAGCTTGAGGAGTCAGCCATTATTGATGGGTGTAATATTTGGCAGGTGTATTGGCATATTATTGTTCCGATGGGTAAACCGATCATTGCCTCGTGTGCCTTACTAACAGGGATGAACGTCTGGAATGAATTTATGTTCGCGTTAGTATTTGTGGAAGATTCAGCACTGAGGACCATTCCAGTTGGGCTGATGAATTTGCGAAGCCAGTTGAATACAAACTTTGGGATTCAATTGGCAGGATTGGCCATTTCAGCGCTGCCAATGATTATTGCTTATATCGTTTTCCAAAAGCAATTTGTTCGCGGACTGTCTGCTGGCAGTGTGAAAGGGTAATCTTCCTTTCCAGTCAGTCCTGTGTTGAATGGATGGATTTTTTGAAAAGTGATGGAACAGAATAGGAAGGTTGATTGGCCTTCCCTATTCGTTTTCAAATTACTTGGATTTTGTACGATTGGTTTAAATGGTATATACCAAATGACTTTTTTGGTAAATATTAGGGTATTAACAAACTTTCTACGTTGGAGGGATTGGATGGGAAAAATCAAACGGTCACAAATAACTGGGATGAACTTTCACTACCTGCACTATCCGCTGGACTATTTTTTAGATGCTATGGTGAAGTATGAGTTTGAAAAAATTGAACTGTGGGGTGCAGCACCGCACCTGTATGTGGAGGATCTATCCTTAACTGAAATCCGTGCCATTAAGAAAGAGATCGTCCGGCGTGAACTCGAGGTCGTTTGCTTTACGCCTGAACAGTGTATGTACCCAATTAATCTTGCGGCAAACGAGTCAGCGATTCGTGAAAGAAGTGTGGCTTACTTTAAAAAGTCAATCGATGCCGCGCTTGAATTAGAAGCCCCGATGGTATTAGTAACGGCCGGGTGGGGGTACCGCAATGAAAGCAGACGGGAAGCCTGGAGGCGGACCCAAGATTCATTAGAGCAGCTTACCGCCTATGCGGAGAAACAAGGGACGGTTCTGGCCTTGGAGCCATTACAAAAAATTGAGTCCAATCTGATTAATACTTTGCCTGATCTAAAAGAAATGCTCGATTCCATCCATTCACCTGCTCTGAAGGGAATGGTCGATACCATTCCGCTTGCGGTTGAAGGAGAAGCGCTAGCCAGCTACTTTGAAAAATTGCAGGATAATTTTGTCCATATCCACTTTATTGATGGGAACCCGGGTGGACATTTAGCATGGGGAGACGGCAGCCTGCCATTGGAAAAATACATGAAAACCTTAGGTGACCACAATTACAATCGCGCTCTTACGTTGGAGTTTACTTCTTCTCATTACTTGATAGATCCAAATCAGGCGGTTGAAAAATCGTTACGAAGTCTTGCACCCTTTCTTGTGTAAAAGTGGAGGGAATTGTTCCGAATCGGGTGACTAGTTCAGTGATAAAAGGAGTTTTATCCTATGTCTATTTGGAGGAGTTATCCAAGGAGTTTAAAAGTTTTATTACTGGCGATGTTGGTCAATTCAACAGGGATGGCGTTTCTTTGGCCCTTGCATACGATTTACATTACGCAAGGGATAGGGAAAACCTTATCTGAAGCAGGTCTTGTGTTGATGCTTCATTCGGGAGCTGAAATCATTGGCAGTTTTCTTGGCGGCTATTTGTATGATCGCATCCGCGGGAAACGAACGCTACTCCTAGCGGTTCTAACATCAGCGAGTCTTATTTTCATTATCTCAATTGGTCTATCATGGCCGATTTATATTCTTTCGATGGTTCTACTTGGATTAGGTATAGGTACAATCTTTCCTCCCATCTATGCTCTTGCAGGGGTGGTGTGGAAGGAAGGCGGCATAAAAAGCTTCAATCTTATTTACCTTGTTCTAAACTTTGGTGTCGCGGTAGGTACGTCTTTAGGGGGAATCGTGGCCCAGTTTTCGTTTCGATACGTCTTCTGGGTCAATGGGTTAACTTATCTCCTGTTTATTTTCATTGTTTGGTTTGCTCTTGATGAGAGGGAACCCGTTTATGAAGCAACTGAAAAAGAGGACGCGGCCCTGACGCAAAAAAAAGAAGTGTGTCATACGAAGCAAAGCTTCCATTCGTTATTCATTCTTTGTTTAGGGTTTATGTTTTGTTGGGTTACGTATATCCAATGGCAAACGAGTATTTCTAATTATATGCACCAGTTAGGATTTCCGCTGTCAGCATATAGTGCTTTGTGGACAATCAACGGTTTACTGATCTTGTTAGGGCAGCCTTTGATCCAGTGGTTCATGGCCCGACTGAAGCGTCCGGTGAAGTGGCAGCTATTATCCGGTGTGATCTTCTTTATGTTAACCTTCGCCCTCCTGTCACACAGCCAGTCGTATGGCGGGTTTGTAACGGGGATGGTGATTATGACAATCGGAGAAATTCTTATTTTTCCAGCCGTGCCAGCGATTGCGGATCGACTGGCACCCCTCAATAGAAGAGGTATGTATCAAGGTTTAGTGAGTGGTGCAGCTAATGTGGGCAGAACCATCGGCCCTTTTCTGGGCGGGCTGCTATACGATGGGTTTGGGTCCTTGGTGCTGCTGTATTCTTGTATTTTTATCTGTGGTTTTGCCTTGATTTGTTTTGGTACATATCAAAGGCTCCAATATACGCAAAAAGAAATTTCAACCGTAAAAGTCCATAAATAAAGGAGGATGACAAATGTTAGCTGACGTACAAAAGGCTTTGGAAGTTTTTAAAGAACAGGCGATTGATCGTGTCTATTTCGTAGGTTGCGGGGGCTCTTCTTCCCTCATGTATGCAAGTAAATACGTGTTAGACCGTGAAAGTGACACCATTGATTCTGACCTATATAGTTCCAATGAGTTTGTGCACCGTAACCCACGGAAACTCAATGAGAAATCGTTGGTGATTTCGTGCTCGCACTATGGAAAAACGCCAGAGACGGTCGAGGCAGCCCGCTTCGCACGGGAAAAAGGTGCGATTACTGTTTCGCTAACCTTTGATGCGGAATCACCGCTTGCCCAAGTATCTGAATATGTCATTGTTTATGAAGATGGGAAAGAAGCGAAGTTTGTAAACGAGGCGCAGGCTGTGATGTTGGAGCTTGTTTTTGGACTTCTGGCTATCAAAGAAGGAAATGAAAAGTTTTCAGAGGTCGTTGCCTCCTTAGAGAACCTAGACTCAATACTTGCACAGGAGAAAGCAAAGTATTTAGCTTCGGCCAAGGAATTTGCTAATTCCTATAAGGATGAAAAAGTGATTTACACCATGGCGAGCGGAGCCAATTATGGGGTTGCCTATTGGTTCTCGATTTGCCTGCTGATGGAAATGCAGTGGATTCATTCGCACGCCCTCCATGCCGGGGAGTATTTCCATGGGCCATTTGAAGTTTTGGATAAAGACGTTCCAGTGATTCAGCTGTTAGGTTTAGACGAGACACGTCCATTAGAAGAACGTTCATTGGATTTCACCCAACAGTATGGGGAAAGGGTGGTAGTCCTTGATGCAAAGGAATTTGACCTAACAGGCGTGGCCGAAAGCGTCAAAGGCTACATCGCCCCACTCGTACTACAAGCAGTCCTGCGCCAATACGCCGAAGAACTAGCCGAAGCCCGCAAACACCCACTAACCACCAGAAGATACATGTGGAAAGTACCTTACTAATGAAATTGTTGGTGTCAATGTTGGAGCGATTCATTGTTGGTGTCAGGCACCAAAGAAAGACACTTTGGCTATTTGTCCGCTGTGGGTGGACGGTTGAGGGATGGCCCTTATTGTTTGCGACATGAGGACAAATGTCCATGAATGGTGTCAGGCACCAAATGTTTCTATATAAATTTGTAGTCCCAAAAATTCTAATTTAAATTTGGAGGTAATGTTGGATGTTGAAATTTGATGCTGATTTATATTTACAGTTAGTTGGGCAAGAGGCGCTTGCGAAGAGAGAAGAGATTGAACGTGTGGTGGATGGAATTTCGGCTAAAGGTTTTAAGAATATTTTCCTGATCGGTTCTGGTGGGACGATTGCGATGATGTATCCATATGAGTATATCTTAAAGTCCAATTCATCGCTGGAGGTTCATGCTGAGATTGCAGCTGAACTGCTTGTAATGAATAATCGCCACCTGACAAAGGATTCGGTTTGTATCTTTGCTTCTGTTACTGGAACAACAAAAGAAACCGTCGCTGCTGCTGAGTTCTGTAAGAGCAAGGGGGCAACAACGATTGGTTTAGTGGCTGAACTTGGCACTCCATTGGCTGAAGCCGTTGATTATTGCATCTCAACTGGTCATGAAAAGCATTCCTTTGACACGTTCTTTATTCATTTGCAATTGCTTACTTTCCGTTTTATTCATAACAATGATGAATTTCCGCAATATGATCAGTTTGCCAAAGAAATTGCCCTTTTACCACAAGGTATCGTTCATGCACTCGAGGATTTCGATGCCCGTGCTGAGCAATTCGCTATTAAGCACAAAAATACAGATTACCATATGCTGGTTGGGGCGGGGAACCTTTGGGGGAATACATATTCCTACGCCATGTGTATCTTAGAGGAAATGCAATGGATTAAGTCCAAATCCATCCATGCTGCTGAATTCTTCCACGGAACGCTGGAGCTGGTTGAGGAAGACACAAGTGTCATTCTATTTAAAGGCGAAGATGAAACTCGCCCATTGGTGGAACGTGTGGAAAGATTTGCAGAAAATATCACAAAGGAATTGTTCATTTTAGATACAAAGGATTATCCATTGGAAGGGATTAGTGACGAATTCAGAAAGCACTTTGCCGTATGCCTTAACTGGGCACTAACAGGCAGAATCAGCGTTTACCTTGAAAGGGAAAGAAATCATCCGTTAGAGATTCGCAGATATTACCGTAAAATGGCATATTAGGAGGTGGGATGTTTGTTCAACTTTGATGTGGAAAGATATATAGCCATCCAAAATGGAGCACTGTCTCTTAAGGATGAATTTGATCAGGCTTTAGATTCGGTGATGGAAAAAGGTTTGAAAAATGTATTCTTTGTCGGTACTGGCGGAGCAGCCATTCTCATGTACCCGGCTGAATATATTTTAAAAACTCATTCCACTTTAATCGTTTTTACGGAAATCGCTCCGGAATTAATAGTGATGGACCATCAACATCTAGATGAACATTCATTAGTTATTTTGCCTTCTTTGTCTGGAACCACCAAAGAAACCGTCGAGGCGGCGGCGTTCTGTAAGGAAAAAGGTGCGACCACGATTAGCTTAGTGGGTCATGCCGCTACACCGTTAGCGAATTTAACCGATTATACCTTTGTCAATTATGCGGCAGATGATACCTCCTGTGAATCGTTTTATATCCAGTCCTATTTACTAGCGTTCCGCTTGATGTATAAGCGAAATGAATTCCCGCAATATCAACAATTTGTCGAGGAAATGATGCATTTACCAAGTGCACTTCTAAAAGTAAAGGAAGTAGTTGAACCTAGGGCTGCCGAGTTTGCCCGAAAACATAAGGAGACCCCATACCATATCCTTACGGGGACAGGTATCGATTGGGGTCAAACCTATTATTATGGCATGTGTATTTTAGAGGAAATGCAATGGATTAAAACACGGCCGGTACATGCGTCCGATTTCTTCCACGGTACATTGGAATTAGTGGAGGAAAATACGAGTGTTATTCTACTAAAAGGAGAGGATAAATCCCGTCCGCTCACAGAGAGAGTCGAGCGCTTTGCTGAGCATTACACGAAGGAATTAACGGTTTTTGATACAAAGGATTATGAATTAGCTGGTATTTCTGAAGGGTTAAGAAGTCTTGTCTCTCCGATTGTCTGCGCGGCTTTCCTTGAGAGAGTCAGCTGTCATTTGGAACAACAAAGGGACCACCCGCTGACAACCAGGAGATACTATAAAAAAGTGCCATTTTGATAGAATAATTGTTTTGTGATGCAGCCCTCACTTTAGTGAGGGCTGCCTTTTTCTGTTTAAATCATAATAAATACTGTGTTAATGTTAGTATATAATTAACACTCGTTATACATTGGGATGCACGGCTATCTCTGAAAATGATCTATTGAAGGTAATTAAATGGTTAAATCCTAAAAGTAAACCGATTATCAAAATTGAGGGTTGATCATTTTGGAATTTCCCTTTTATAAAGGCTATGAATTTAAATTTTTAACAAGGGTATTAACCAACTAATTGGTTTTCGCCTTTTTTAACATAAATAACTTCCATTATAACCCGGTTTGCCTGGATTGGTGCACCGTGAGTAGACTCCGTGTCCCTGATGCAAAAAGAATACCGATTAGATCGAATCCCATATCAAACATTCTTCCATCACGAGAGAAGTATAATTGCAGGATTTCAGTTAGCAAAGCAAAGGCAATTGCTAGAATTAGAATGAATGCTTTTGAATGGAATTTAGTTTGCAGTAAAAATGTTAGAATGAGAAAGGCAAAGGCATGACCACATTTTTGAAGCAGGAAGCCGCGGCTGAGCTCGAGCGGTAAGGGGAATAGCAACTCAGAAAAGTTCGGATGACCGACCCACTCAAAGCGGACTTTGCCAGATGCCATTAATTCAGAAAAATCGGCGGTACAGGTCAAGATCAAGATTGCTGCTGCCCATAATAAAATATATATTCCGCGCATGGTGAGACCTCCCTTTTTATATCATTGTGGTCTCGTTTCTTCGGTAATATACCGGAACGAGGGGGCGGAATTAACTATCTGACAAAGGAAAAGACCTCTTCTAAAAATAAAAGAGGTCTTTCATTTGGGGAAATCATCCAAGTAAGTCCTGAAATTGGGGAAGACAATCTGGGAAGATGCAGGAGTTGTTGCTGCTCTACCTATTAATTATCCGGAATGGATCATTTTTTCATAGAGATTTAGAATAGATTGCCCGTATGTGGTACCTGGAACAGCCCATTTTCCGTTTAAAGCGGTCCATGTGGGAGCAGATCCTCTGTCGACTAGATGAAAACGGGGATCAACCAATGGATATTGATCTGGTAGTGGCTTCGCTGTTGCATACGCATACAAGTGTTGAAGTTGTGCAAGGACACCTTCTTCTTGATTTTCAAAGCTTGCTCCGCGAGTATCTCCACCAGTTGCTCCTATCCCTGAGTAGTTGTTTTGTTCAGGGTTGACGACTCCGGTAAACCGAAAATAGTCTGTTTCGTGGATGGCTTGTGCAAAGGCGACATCTCCTCTAATGCCGTAATATTCCCCTAACGTTTGGTAAAATTGACCTAATTCCGGCGCGTTAGGATTGACCTTTTTCACAAATTGATTCATCTGTTTCGGAGTTAGGAAGGTCGGACCGAAAATGGTAAATTGACCGGGGTCGGCGATGATGGGGAGTTCTTTTGTACTGTTGGCTGGAGCCGGACTTGGGTTCGTGTTCTTTTTCGTGCCGCCTGCAGTATTCGTTTCTTTGCTGGTGGTGGTTGTGGCTGGTTTTGCTGTTGTGGTTATACTGGTGCTTGTAGTTGGTTTTTGGGTAGCTGAGTTACTGGTACTTGTAGTTGGTTTTTGGGTAGCTGAGTTACTGGTACTTGTAGTTGGTTTTTGAGTAGCTAATTTAGTAGTCGTTGCACTGGCTTTTTCAATAATAATGAAGGCATCCTTATATCCTGCTTTTTCGATTTCTTTGAGACGTTTTTCTGCGTTTGCGTTGGTCGTATAGGTTGCTGCTTTCACTCGGTACCAGGTTGCTCCAGATATTTTAGTGGTAACAATTGAAGATATAATATTTTTCTTTTTCAGATCAGCTACCCTGTCTTCTGCATTTTCTTTGGATTTATAAGATCCAACATAGACTGTGTAAACTGTTGTTAAACTAGATTGGGGTGTTTTCGGTGTAGTTGTTGTTTTCGGTGTTTCCTTCGTTGCTTTGCGTTTCAGACCAAAGGCCTTTGCAATTCCGTTGACATGGCCTTGAGCTACTTTTTGCTGCCAGGATGAATCTTTCATCAATTGGGCGTCATGTTTATTACTGATAAAGCCGTTTTCCGTTAGGATTGCTGGCATATTTGTTTCTCTTATTACATGGAAATTGGCCTTTTTTTGCCCGCGGTCTTTTAGCTGATTCACTTTCATCACTTCGGCATGAATGATATCTTGGACTGTGGCTGCTCTACTTGAGTTAGAGGCGCCATTGTATATAAAATCCTCATATCCTTGGGCTGAACTGTCAGCAGAGTTGATGTGAATAGCCAGGAAAAAGTCTGCGTCCCAGGCGTTGGCTTCGCTTGAGCGCTGTGCTAAGCATTTGGTGGTATCGCTTGTACGACTCATCTTAACTTGAACATTTTCATAATCCTTTAGGATGGTATTTCGTATTTTAAGCGCAATAGCTAGGGTAATATCTTTTTCATCCAGACCATTCCCTTGGGCTCCGGGATCATCACCGCCATGACCAGGGTCTAAATATAGCTTCATGCTTACTCCTCCATTTCATTTAAAATACGTTCATATATATGTTATGGCAAATCCAATCCAATGGCTTCTATCTGAACAGTGTTAGAAGAAAAATCATACAAAAGACCTCCCAGCATTCATGATGAGGAGGTCCTTAGTAGGATATTATCATTCGGGATGTTTGTCCTTCTGTGACGGACGAGTGTCCATTTGTGGTGCCTGACACCATAAATGTAACACCATAAATGTAACACCATAACTGTGACACTATAAATACCACATTAAATGCCTGCTTATTCTGCAACTAGGAAAGCATCGTTGATTCCGGCTTTTTTTACCTCAGCTAAGCGGTCTTCGGCATTTTCTCGGTTGGAAAATGCTCCTGCTTGAACTCGGTACCATGTTTCGCCCGCTACTTTTGTGGTATCTACGAATGATTCGATGCCTTTTGCCTTGAGTTGGTCTACTCGCTCGTCCGCATTTTCTTTTGATTTAAATGAACCGGCAATTACTTTGAAAAGTGTTCCGGAATCTGGTTTCGGCGGATCGATTGGTTTCCGTTTTAAGCCAAAGGCTTTGGCAACTCCGTTCGCGTGACCTTGTGCTACTTTTTGGATCCAAGAAGATTGTTTCATTAGTGCGGCGTCATGATCGTTACTGATAAATCCATTTTCAGTTAGGAGTGCTGGCATGTTTGATTCACGTAACACATGGAAGTTAGCCTTTTTCTGGCCGCGATCTTTCAGTTGATTCACTTTCATGACTTCGGTATGGATGATATCTTGATATTGGGATGTCTTAGAAGTGTCAGATAAGCCGCTGTATATAAAGTCTTCATAGCCCAGAGCGGTACTAGGTCCAGAATTGATATGAATGGCTAAGAAAAAATCTGCGCCCCATGCATTGGCCTCACTCGATCGCTGGCTTAAGCTTTTTGTGGTATCACTGCTCCTGCTCATTTTTACCTCAATGTTTTCATAATCATTTTGTAATATGGAACGTAGTTTGAGCGCGATAGCTAACGTCACATCTTTTTCATCTAATCCATGACCTTGGGCACCTGGGTCTTGTCCACCATGACCTGGATCTAAATAAAGCTTCATTTCATCCTCTCCATTTCTAAAAATTGATTATATATACATGTTATGTCAGTATGGACAAATAGGTTCGGATGCTTGTCACAGTAATTGTTACTGGATGTCACCAACAGTTGATTCTCTTAGTTACCGAAAATGTAATTGTACCAGTCTTTCGGTAAGAAAGAGAGGTCTTAAATGACCGAAACCGCCACCTCCTATTACACTCTATATTGAAAAAAGTCGGCAAAAGGGACACGGTCAGAGAAAATAAATATGGGATGATTTATTTAAATAAAGTTGATTAATGCTATACTTGGGGAACGGATTTGGTTTCTGAAAGGAGTTAATCATCTTATGAAGTATTTGAAATCACAAATGCAGCAGCTAATTAAGGATAATAAAGAATTGCATACACGCTTAAAAGAGTTGAAAGTAGAACACGGGCTTGAGAAAAATACTGCCCTAAAGGCATTGTACCATTCAGAAGTAGCAGACGGCGGAAAGTATCAATTAGCGTACCAAGCACTTGATCTTCCTAAAAAATAGGTAACATAAAAAGAGTGTCAGGCACCAATTTGGTGCCTGACACTCTATTTATATTAATGTTGTAAAAATGCAAGTTGGATAAAGAACAAGACAGCGAACACGTATAGCAATGGATGGATTTCACGCCACTTCCCTTTAACTAACTTTAGAAGCGGGTAGCTGATGAAACCAAGCGCGATCCCTGTTGCGATGCTTGATGTGAGCGGCATGCTCAAGACGGTCAAAAAAGCAGGGAAGGCTTCATCCAGCTCGTCCCAGCGGATTTTTGCAATGCTTCCCATCATTAGACTGCCGACAATGATTAAAGCCGGTGCGGTAATCGCAGAAATCCCGGAAACCGTACTAACCAGTGGACCAAAGAAGGCGGACAGGATGAACAGGATCGCAACCGTTAGGGAAGTTAGACCAGTTCGTCCTCCTGCTGCTACCCCAGACGACGATTCAATATAGGCGGTTGTTGGGCTCGTCCCAAACATTGCCCCGACTGCCGTACCAATCGAATCGGCAAGTAAAGCTTCGCGGGCCCTCGGCAGTTTGCCTCCTTTCATTAAACCGGCTTGGTTGGCGACACCAATCATCGTACCCGTCGTGTCAAAAATGGTCACGAGAATGAAAGAGAAGACAACAGCATAAAGGCTATGCTGAATTACGTCAGTCAGCGCTGTCACTGGATTAGCAATAATTAGTCCCTCTGGCAGAGTGGGCAGCGACATAAAACCTTTACTGAATTCCAGCTGGCCCGTAAAGAAAGCGATGAGCCCGGTGATCACCATTCCAAAAAATATTGCCCCGTTGACTCGAAGCGCCATTAATACAAGTGTGATCGCCAGTCCTGCTAGCGCTAAAAGGGCGGAAGCTGAATGAAGATCGCCGAGACCGACAAGATTCGTCGGATGAGCTGTAATGATTTTTGTAAGACGCAGGCCGATAAAGGCAATAAACAAGCCAATTCCTGCAGTAATCCCGTGTTTAAGGTTTTCCGGGATGGCGTCAATTAATTTTTCCCTAAGGGGAGTTAACGATAATATGACAAAGATAACACCAGCAATAAAAACAGCGGCAAAGGCAGTTTGGTAGGTTATCCCCTGATGGCCGCCGACAACAGAATAGGCGAAGTAGGCGTTAAGTCCCATGCCTGGGGCAATGGCGATTGGATAGTTTGCAAAAAACGCCATCCATAGTGTGGCGACGACTGCGGCTATAATGGTCGCAGTGAATACTTGCCCAAACGGAACCCCTGCATCGGCAAGAATGACCGGATTAACTACGACAATATAGACCATCGTAAAAAAGGTGGTGATCCCTGCAAGCAGTTCTGTTTTTGTATTGGTATGATTTTCTTTTAATTTAAACATAGCTGTTCCTCCAAAATACGAACATTTTAATAAGACCTCAATTATATTATTCGTTTTTAGATGAAAATTCAAGAGTTACCTCTTAATTTGTTCCATTTTTGTAACAGATATGATGGTGCCTGACACCAAAACGCACTTCAATGGACTAAAAAAGAGAACCATCCCGTGCCTTATATGCAAAGCGAACGGGTGGTTCTCTGGTAAAAAAATTTGGTAAGCTCAAATAAATGTCTTTTCCAAGTCAGGGGTAGGGGCTGGACTCGTGAATTTATTTTTGTGAACGAACTTTTCTTTGTACATCTCCTGGTCGGCCATTTCGAGAATTTTTTCAAGCGTTATTTCGGTTCCAGGTTTATAGTGATAAAAACCGTAACAAGCAGAAATTGAATAAGTCTTCTGATTGGTAACATTAATATCATCGAACCCACGCTTAATGTTTTTCACCAGCTGCCGGGCGTCCTTCATCTGCTTTTGGAAGAAGACAATAATAAATTCATCCCCTCCTAGGCGGAATAAGACATCCACATTCGTAATATGCTGGGTAATCGTGTCGCAGCAGGTCTTAATTAAGTCATCACCTGTTGAGTGACCGAAAAGATCATTGGTTATTTTCAAATCGTTAATATCAATATAGCAGATAATGAATTCTTGAGATTCTGCCTCGCCGCTCATCTGCTTGCTAAGCAATTCCATCCCACTTCTTCGATTTAGCACTCCAGTAAGCATGTCATAGAAAGCGTGTTTAAAAAGTTCTTCCTCATTTTTTTTCAGGTCGGTGATGTCAGTGACACCGATCAGGATACAAGCTTCATCCAAGTAATCTATCAATTCTAAACTCAACATGACCCATTTCCGGATATCAGGCGTGATTTGTTGCTCCACGCAAAAGTTTTTTATACTTTTTTGCTCTTCCAGACGCTTTAGGATGTCGAGTTTTTCTCCGATGTTTTGAAACAAGAATTTCCCGTCTATTTGAGTCATATCGTTACCTTGGAGTTGGTAGTATTCAATGGCATGTTTATTCATCAGCAAAATTTCATCATTCTCTAGCTTTTTAAGGATGATCGGGTTCGGATTCAGGTTGAAAAGACGCCTGAAATTTTCCTCATTTCGTTCTAGTTTCATTTTGTTTGAAAAATCATTTTTACGAAATGAATAGAATGATAGGGCAATCATGAAAGAAATGACGACGGTACCGGTTGAATTAATCAACTTTGATAAAAATGAGAAGTGCTCATGTTCGATAAGATATAATCCTGTAATGAAAAATATATGTATACCCAAAAACAGGATCAATACGTTTCTTGGCTGTACTGGGAAGAAGACGGCAACTCCTAATAAAATAATGATATAGGAGTATATATTTCCAGTAAATAATTGACTATTAATAGAAGAGGCTGCCCCGATTAATAAATAGAAAAGGATATAACTAGTAACAACGAACCCCTTGGAAATATTTTTATAAAAATGATAAATGAATAGAAACATAAGGGAGATGATAAGACCAATGATGTGAATGGCAGAAAGATTGAATTTAAATGTAGGGCTGCTCAGTTTATTAAACAGGAAAAAGTCAACGATGAAAAAACAAGGATAAGTAGAGATTAACATATAAGAAACGAGCTTAATTCGCTCAAATAATACATCGTAGTTACTATGAATAAACTCTTGATTAGGAGGAGAATTCTTTTTCTTTCTATTAAAAAGATTGATTGAAAAGGACCACAAATAGTTCACCCCTTTTTTTACCATTACCTCGAGTATTTTAGCATAGATTGGAAGGTCTGTCATAAAAAAAGCGGTGTCAGGCACCAACAAAATATGCCTATAAAATATTGGTGTCAGGCACCACTTAAAACATGAAAAAAAGCCCAATTGCTTGTATGTGAACGATACAGCAATTGGGCTTTTAAGGTTTGTGATTTATTGGTTTAGTTTTATTTCTTCTGTTCGTTTTTCGCCGTAGATGCCCTTTGACTCGATAAATCTCTGGATTCTTTTCAGAGCTTCTTGCAGCTGTGGCATGGAGGCTGCGTAGGAGCAGCGAATATAACCTTCTCCACTTTCTCCAAACACATTGCCGGGCACGACTGCGACCTTTTCCTTCATCAGTAGTTCTTCGGCGAATTGTTCGGAACTGAGGCCAGTTGCTTTGATAGAAGGGAAGACATAAAAGGCTCCCCCAGGTGTGTGACAGTCCAAGCCGATTTTATTCAAGGTATGGACGACATAGTTCCGTCTCATTCGATAGCTTCGTTTCATTGCTTCTACTTCATGAAAAGTATTCCTTAGTGCTTCAATAGCGCCGTATTGGAGCATGGTCGGAGCACACATCGTTGTATATTGAAAAATTTTCAACATGACCTCCACAAATTCCTTAGGGGCAGCGAGCATGCCTAATCTCCAGCCGGTCATCGCAAAGCCTTTTGAGAATCCGTTGATTAAAATCGTCCGCTCGTACATGCCTTCAATCGTTGCAAAGCTTGTATACGTTTCTTCATAGGTTAATTCTGCATAGATCTCGTCGGAAATAACAATTAAATCATGTTTTTCAACAATTGCGGCAATTTCCTTCAGTTCTTCTTTGTTTAGGGTACTGCCCGTTGGATTATTGGGTGAGCAAAACAAAATGGCTTTCGTTTTTTCTGTAATTGCCCCTTCTAACTGCTTGGGTGTTAATTTAAAACCATTTGCAGGAGAGGTAGAAATGGCGATTGGTGTCCCGCCGGCAATCGAAACCAAGGGAGCATAAGAAACAAACGCTGGTTCAACAATCAGTACCTCATCACCCTGGTTTAGAATGGCGCGAAAGGCTAGGTCGATTGCCTGGCTTGCTCCGACAGTGACGATAATTTGGTTTGTTGGATCATAATTGACTGCAAATCTTGTTCCAAGATAATTAGAGATCTCCTGCCGTAATTCTAGTAAGCCAGGATTCGCGGTATATGCCGTATTGCCTTGTTCCAGCGATAAAATGGCGGCCTCTCTAATGTTCCAAGGCGTAATGAAGTCTGGTTCGCCAACACCTAAAGAAATCACGTCTTTCATACCGGCAGCTAAATCGAAGAATTTTCTGATCCCAGATGGCTGTAATTCCCTAGCAGTTTCAGATATATAGTGGGAGTAATCTTTTCTCATGGTGTAATCACCATTCTCCTGTCTTTCTCATCGCCGCCGCCAAAAATCACCCCATCATGTTTGTATTTTTTTAGCATGAAATGGGTTGTGGTTGAAATGACATTATCAATCGTTGATAGTTTTTCCGATACAAAGGACGCGATTTGATTCATGGTTTGACCTTCAATGGTGATCGATAAATCGTAGGCACCACTCATGAGGTAAAGAGATGTTACCTCTGGAAAACGATAAATTCTTTCGGCGACCTCATCGAATCCAACTCCGCGCTTCGGTGTTACTTTAACATCGATCATCGCAATGATATTCTCCTGCCCCTCGACTTTGCTCCAATCGATTAAGGCCGGGTAACTGACAATTACTTTTTCTTCTTCTAATTTTTTGATGGTGTTTCTTACGGTTTCTTCGCTGCTCATCACCATTAGGGCGATTGTTTCTTCTGAGATTTTGTGATTTTCTTCGATGAGTCTTAAAATTTCGAGTTCTTCATTACTTAATTTCATCGGGTGCCTCCTGATTTGTATTTCATATTATTGATTTTATAGGAGGAAGCTTTTTAACTCAAATGAAAGTGGAGTGATTATTCAATTTTTTTTTGACAATTAGCCTGAGCAAATGAACCTTTGGAGAAGGTAACTAGTTATATAGGACTATCTAATAACTGGTTTATATTTGCTCGATTTTTCTTAAGAATCTGCTTTAAAAATTATACCGCTTTCCACTTTAACCTGGTGAAATTTGTGGAAGAGTCTGTAATGCTAGGTATTTGCATTAGGCAGATTCAGCTACAATTCGGGTTCCTTTTTGTTAATTTTATGTAAAATTTTGTAGATTCTAGAAATATATAGAATAATGACAAATTTGAATATAAAATAATGGTAGTAAAATATTTACTAATGGAAAGTGAGGGAGAGTCAGGAGCTGTAGGAGTTTTACAGCTTAGTAGTCTGCGTGTGATTTTCAAAGATTAGTAATCTAAATTTGGAGGGAATTTATCTGTGACTAAATTAGTAAACAGGTCGAAAAAGTGGATTAGCTTAGCATTGACTGCTATTTTGCTGTTAGCGATTGTGTTACCGTCTGGTGTAAGCGCGGCTGCAGAGCCTGTATCATTGACGAAGTGGGATTTCAGTAAGGGTAATCTAGTAGTTACCTCAGGAACAGCTGCGAACTTGGACAAAACATTGTCTGTAAACGGGTTGAATAAAGCTGCAGCAAGCATCTTAAACACAAAATATAAGCCAGCAATTGATGCGAAGAAAGCTAAAGCTACTGTAGTTGGTACAGCAGCAGTTGATTTAGTAGGTGGAAATCCTGCACGTACTGGGGAAACAAACCTAGGTAACTTCGTTGCTGACGGTATGCTTGCAAAAGCAAAAACAATCAACCCTAACACTGTTATTGCCTTTCAAAATGGCGGCGGAGTTCGGAAAACTCTTCGTGCAGGAAACATTACATTAGCTGATGTATTTAAAGTATTACCATTCGGAACCACATTAGGAATCATGGACCTAAAAGGTGAAGAAATCAAAGCAGCTCTTGAGTACAGTGTGAAGGATGCACCAGCTGCATTTAGCGGGTTCTTGCAAGTTTCAGGCTTGAAATTCTCTTACGACCCTACTAAACCAGTCGGTGGAAAAGTTCAAACCATTGAAGTAAAAGGTCAAGATGGTACATACACAGCACTAGACCTTACTAAGAACTATTCTGTTGCTACAAACATCTTTACTTCTAAAGGCAGCAACGGTTACACAGTGTTTGCTAAAGCTTACGCAGAAGGCCGTGTAAGTGTGCCAGGCTTTGTGGATTGGGAAATGTTCAGAGACTATATTGAAGCGCAGCCAAACAAAACGGTTAATGCTCAAGTTGAAGGACGGATCACAATCGCAGAACCAAAATTCACTTTGAATTTAATGCACACAAATGACACCCATGCAAACCTTGATAATGTGGCGAAAAAAATGACCGCGATTAAGTCGGTCCGTGCCACAAAACCTGCAGCATTATTACTTGATGCTGGAGACGTGTTCTCTGGAACATTGTATTTTAATGAGTATAAAGGATTAGCAGATTTAGAGTTTATGGAACTAGCAGGTTATGATGCAATGACATTTGGTAACCATGAGTTCGATATGGGTACCAAAGTATTATCAAACTTTGTAAAAGAAGCAGATTTCCCGTTTGTAAGTTCAAACGTAAACTTTACAAATGATGCAAATTTACAATCCCGTTTCCATAACGATGTAACAACTGCTAGACCATTGGGCGGCGAAATTTACAACGCCATAATCAAAGTTGTAAATGGTGAAAAAATCGGTATTTTTGGTTTAACAACAGCTGAGACTCCAACTATTTCTAGTCCAGGAGCAGGTGTTACTTTCGAAGATTATATCCAAGAGGCACAAAAATCTGTTTATGCCCTAAAAGCACAAGGCGTTAACAAAATTATTGCTTTAACACACATTGGTTTTGATGACTCACCAGTATGGGACAATGACAAAGTATTAGCTGGGGCTGTTGAAGGAATCGACGTCATTGTTGGAGGTCACTCTCATACTAAGCTAGATGCTCCTTTCTTTGATACATCAGGCGTTGAGCCAACAGCTATCGTTTCAGCCAACGAATACAACAAGTACCTCGGAACATTGGATGTTACATTTGATGCGGCAGGTAAAGTAATCGTTCCTGAAACAACTGGCAAACTTCTTGACATTGCTACGTTCGCGGAAGATGCAGCTATAGCAAACATCTTAAATACAAAATATAGGCCAGCAATTGATGCGAAGAAAGCTACTATCGTTGGTACAGCAGCTGTTACATTAGAGGGTGGGAATCCTCTTGCACGTACAATAGAAACTAACCTTGGTAACTTTGTTGCTGACGGTATGCTTGCAAAAGCAAAAACAATCAATCCTAACACGTTGATTGCCCTGCAAAATGGTGGCGGAGTTCGGACAACTCTTCCTGCTGGAAACATTACATTAGCAGATGTATTTAAAGTATTACCATTCGGTAACGCTTTAGGAATCATGGACTTAAAAGGTGATGAAATTAAAGCTGCCCTTGAGTACAGTGTGAAGGATGCTCCAGTTGCATTTGGTGGATTCTTACAAGTTTCAGGGTTGAAATTCACTTATGACAGCACGAAACCAGTCGGTCAAAAAGTTCAAACAATTGAAGTGAAAAGTCAAGATGGAAGCTATACTGCTCTAGACCTTACTAAAAACTATTTTGTTGCAACCAACATTTTTACTGCTAAAGGTGGAGACGGATTCTCAATGTTTGCTAAAGCTTACGGAGAGGGACGTGTAAGTGAGCCTGGCTTTGTGGATTGGGAAATGTTTAGAGACTTTATTGAAGCACAGCCAAATAAAACGGTTACTGCAAAAGTTGAAGGACGTATTGTAAACGTAGCTCCACAAGTAGTTCCAGCAGCAACATTCAGCGGAACAGAAGCCAGCCCGAAGATATACACTGGAAATGTTATTGTTGATGTAACAGATGTTACAAAACTTGAATACGCAACAGTAAAAGGCAACCTTATCTTAAGAGGTGGCACTAATGTTGAGTTATCAACTGTAACAGTTGAAGGCGACACAATCTTTGAAGATAATTAATTAGTAAATTCCTCCAGTGATACTGCTGGAGGAATTTACAACTATTAAAAAAAGATCCAAATAATCACCGAACTCATTCAGGAGGTGCGAGGATTTGTCTAGAAAAAATAAGAAGAAATTAAATATTATACTTGTGGCAATCATGTTTATCAGTATAGTATTACCAAATTTTTCTATTAACTCTGCCACCGCAGCCACCGCAGCCACTGACCTATTTATTTCTGAATATATTGAAGGCACCAGCTTTAACAAGGCACTTGAGCTCTACAATGGGACAGGCGCTGCTGTTAAATTAAGTGAATATTCACTTGAAAATTATAGTAATGGTGCGACTACAACCACTTTTAAAATGTCTTTATCCTCAGATCCGTCTGCAACACTTGCAAGTGGATCAACATTTGTCATTTCTCGTAGTGATGCGGATGCGGCTATCGTCGCAAAGGCAAACTTATTAGATGCTGGTAAAACCATTATCAACTGGAATGGTGATGATGCGGTTGTTTTAAAACATAACGGGACCATTATTGATGTTATCGGTCAGGTAGGAATTGATCCTGGTACTGCTTGGGGAACAACTGTCAAAACATTGGACCAAACGATCGTCCGCAAAAGTTCCGTTACAGCTGGCGATAGTAACCCAAATGACGCATTTGATCCAGTAACTGAATGGGATAGCTTGGGTGTTAATGTGTTTACAAACCTTGGCAGCCACACAATGGATGGTGAGTCTACTCCAGTAGAAACAAAGGTTGCCAACGTAACAACTTCACCTGCTGCAGGTGCAGTGGCAGCTGGAACAAAAGTATCTTTAGCAACAGCGACCGCAGACGCTAAAATTCACTACACAACTGATGGCACTACACCAACAGCAGCAAGCATTGAATACACAGCACCAATAGATATTAGTGCAGACAAGACAATCAAAGCAATTGCTGTAAAAGCCAACTTAGAAAACAGTGATGTCGCAACGTTTGCTTATACAGTTCTACAAGCAAGTACCATTGCTGAAGTTAGAACAGCTGCGTTACAATCAAACGTTCAAACTAGCGGTGTAGTTACCGCTGTACTAGGCAGAGCAATTTATTTCCAAGATGCTACGGCTGGAATTGTTGCTTACACACCGACTAATAGCACAACGATTCTACCAGGCGATAAAATCACTGTATCTGGTAAATTAACGGAATTTTCTACGTTGCTTGAAATTGAAGCCAATCATGAAAATATTATTGTTACTGGGAAAGAAGCAGTTCCTGCAGCAGAAGTGTTAACCGCGGTTCAGTTACAAGAAAGCAAAGAAGCAAAACTAGTAACAGTAAAAAATGTAACATTAGGGGCATTTTCTAGTGGAAACTACACAGTAACTGATGTGGATGGAACAAGCTTCCAAGTTCGTCCACCAAGTTCAACCATGTTAACTACAGGTACAACTTATGAAGCGATTACCGGAGTTCTTAGTGCATTTAATGGTGTCTATCAATTAATTCCACGGAACGAAGGCGATATTTTACTAGATTCAAGCATCGTACAAGCTGTTATTGCTACTCCAGGTGCCGGATTGGTAAATACAGGAACATTAGTAACCTTAGCAACAGGTACAGCTGGGGCAACGATTCACTATACCCTTGATGGCAGTGAACCAACCACAACTAGCCCAGCGTTTATACAGCCAATTGTTATTAGTAAGGCAACAACGATTAAAGCTGTGGCAGTCAAAGAAGGAATGACAAATAGTGCGGTTGCGACCTTTAATTATATCATTCAAGACGGCCCAATTCATATCTATGATATCCAAGGCAAATCACACAACTCGCTATTAAACGGTAAAACAGTATCGGATGTAGAAGGTGTCGTTACTTATATTGATGGAACAAGCCGCTTCTTCATCCAAGACTTAGTGGGTGACGGCGATAATAGTACATCAGACGGGATCTTGGTATTTAAAACAGCACATGGTGTATCCATTGGTGACCTTGTGAAAGTATCAGGAAAAGTAACCGAATTCTACGGCGAAGGTTTCGCGGAGAAAACAACTACTGACTTAACGATTACAGAAATCGAAGCTGCAACGATTACTAAAATTGGAACAGCTCCAGTACCAGCACCAATCAAACTTGGTGTAGATCGCATTGCTCCAACAGAAATCATTGATAATGACCAATTTGCAGCCTTTGATCCTGAGGAAGATGCAATTGATTTCTGGGAAAGCATTGAAGGTATGTATGCACAAGTAGACGACGGGAAAGTTATTGCGCTGCAAAAAGACGGATTAGTTTGGGTTGTTCCTGGAACATATCCAACCAACGTGAATCCTGGCGGTTTACGTATTACAGCAACTGACACGAATCCCGACCGAATTGGGGTTGATGTAAGAAATGGCTCAACAGCCAATAAATCCTACCGTGCAAAAATGGGCGACTATTTTAGGGGAGCAATTAAGGGTGTTGTGAACTACGGTTACAGCAACTATAAATTGATGGCTCAAGAATCAAGTCTTCCAACGTTAACAGAAACACCAATCGTTCGTCCAGCTACAAAAATTACACCAGCAACAGACAAGGTAACAATTGGAACGTATAACGTTGAGAACTTCTCTACCGCTACTCCAGATGCAAAGGTAACAAAAATTGCCGATGCGATTGTCACAAAGATGAAAAATCCTGACATTATCGGCTTAAATGAAGTCCAAGATAACAATGGTGAAACCGATAATGGTTCGGTAGATGGTGCACAAAGTGCGCAAAAAATTATTGACAAGGTCGTCGCTCTCGGTGGACCAACCTATGTTTATACTGAGATCACACCAGTCAATAATCAAGATGGCGGGGCACCAGGCGGGAACATTCGTGTCGCCTTCCTCTACAATCAAGATCGCGTTTCTTTAACTGCAGGAGCACCAAAAGGAACTTCGACACAAGCAGTCGGCTTTGAAAATGGGAAACTGACATTAAACCCGGGACGGATTGATCCAACAAATGCCGCGTTTAATTCAAGCCGTAAACCACTGGCTGCTCAATTTGATTTCCAAGGCCAAAGTGTGATTGTGGTAGCCAACCATTTCAACTCTAAGGGTGGAGATTCGCCGCTATTCGGGAAAACTCAGCCGCCAGTATTAAGCAGTGAAGTTCAACGTCATAAGATTGCGACGATTGTTAATAACTTCGTTAAAGATGTAAAAGCAAAAGATGCAAACGCAAACGTTGTTTTACTAGGAGATTTTAATGATTTTGAATTCACGAAAACGCTAGAAATAGCAAAAGGGAATGAATTGACCAATATGGTTGACTTTGTTCCTGAAAATGAGCGTTATAATTACTCTTACCAAGGGAATGCACAAGAACTAGACCAAATCTTAGTGTCCAACAATATGGCAGCTAATACAACGGTCGATATCTTGCACATAAACTCTGGCTTCATGGAAGAGCATGGCCGTGCAAGTGACCATGACCCATTGATTATTCAAACGCAATTAAAGGCTGCGGAAGTCTTACCACCAGTGACACCACCAGAATCAACAAAGGTATACAACTTAAACGGATTCAAAACGAAGAAGTTAACGGTAAACAATGTGGGTGCTGACATTACTGTAAGTGCAAACTCTATCATTACAGAAGGTATTGTCATAAAAGGTTCTTACGCGAAGCTTTCTGGCGAAGGCTTAAAGACTACTACGGTCATTCTTAGCCCAACCGCACCAGGTGCAGTTATTGATCTTGGCGGCTTAGTGGTAAAAGAAGTAGTCATTGATAATGCGAATATCAGTCAAATTAGAGGAGTCGAGCAGGTTCAAGAATGGACAGTGAAAGACGGCGCCGATACATCTGCCATTAAATTCACAAATGCGAGCGGAGTGGTTCTTCCTTCTCCAATCGCATCACCACCAAAAGTGAATCATGCGCCGGTAGTTTCTAAAGCCTTGCCAAATGTTTCAGTTCAAGTCGGCACACCAGTTTCAGTGAATTTAAGCGGCTATTTTGCTGACCCAGATGGCGATGCTTTAACGTACACATCAACTGCTGGTAGAGTTCAAGGATCATCGTTAACAATTCAAACTCCACTAGAAGGTACTGTCAATGTGACTGTAACCGCAAATGATGGAACAAAAACAGTTAATGCAACATTTACGATAACGGTAACGGCTGTACCAGCTAATACTGTGGAAGCTTATTACCAAGCAGTCGCTGGAAAAACAGGTGCTGAACTGAAGCTTTCTTTACACAATATCATTAAAACACAAACAAAATTAACGTATGCGCAAGTAACAGAAGCGTTAAAGAAAACCGATGAAGATCCAAACAATCCAAACAACGTCATCCTGCTTTATACGAACCGTTCGCAAGCTAAAACTACGTTTGGTTCAAGTGTAAACGATTGGAATCGTGAGCATGTTTGGGCAAAATCTCATGGTGATTTTGGAACAAGCGTTGGACCTGGAACGGATATCCACCATTTACGACCAACTGACGCATCTGTAAATAGTACACGCGGACATTTGGATTTTGATAACGGTGGTAACCCTCAAGGTGAATGTGCCGAATGTTTTTATGATAGTGATTCATTTGAGCCGCCTAATCGCGTAAAGGGTGATATTGCTAGAATGCTTATGTACATGGATGTCCGCTACGAAGGTGACGGAGGTGAGCTTAACCTTGAGTTAGCTGACAAAGTGAATACGTACCCAACAGCATTCCATGGCAAGAAATCCGTTCTTCTGCAATGGAGCAAAATGGATCCGCCGGATGCGTTTGAAAAGCATCGAAATGATGTCATTGAATCGATTCAAGGCAACCGCAATCCATTCATCGATCACCCAGAATGGGCAGAATCTATCTGGCCAGCAAGCTAATGAATAAACAAGAAAAAGCATCTGCAATTGCAGATGCTTTTTCTTGTTTATTCGAATAAAGAGTTTAAGGACAATGAAGAGTGCAATAGGTAGTCAAAATAACTAATCTAATGAACATCTCTAACATTTTCACAACTCCTTCTGTGGAATTGATTATTACTATTGATATCATATCGATTGTTTATTAAGTCTGTATTTATAAAATGTAAATTTATTGTCAATTTTGTAAAAGCAGTGAAATAGGTTAACGCTGGTGTATGTCATTATAGGAACAATGGATGGAATGAAATAAAGAAAGGGCGAAATGGACTAATTTAGCTTAATATTTCGCTAAAATATTATGAAAATTGTAAATAATCTGTTAATGAATGTAAAGAATGAGTGATTCTTCTTCTTTTTCTCACAGATTTTTATATCATGAGATTGTACTAAAATTTGAAACAATCAAGGAGGAAGAAAAAATGAAGGATCTAAAAAATTGGATGTTAGTGTTAATGGCGTCTTTCATGTTGGTAGGAGTTGCCTCAGGTTGTAGTAATACAAAGACAGATGCGGATACAGAACAAAATCAAGATTCAGGCGATACTGGTTCCCCAGACAGCGGAACTGATCAAGAGTCAGGAAAATAAGGGAAATAATAAAAAAGTAACCAATCAGAATTTACAATAAATCATGCTCTAACTGGGAAACTCGTATGTAAAAACGAAATTTCTACTGGATTAAAAAGAGCAGCTAACAGGGTGACCTAAACTTTTAGGCACCTTGTTTTTTTACTTATTTTTTCTGGTCATATAGACAGATGTCAACTGAGTTA
Source organism: Bacillus sp. ISL-7 (assembly GCF_018613065.1). Next base: position 78,699 of record NZ_JAGGQW010000022.1, read on the forward strand.
AAACTACTAAGCGAGAAAAACAATCCTAAAATTTTCCTATTTTTCTTTATATTTCTTTAACTCTGCTTAACTTCTAATTAATAAAGCGGGAGTAGGATGGAGCATGTAAGGATTACATATTAATAAGGAGATGTTTTTATGAAACGCAAAAAGATACTGGCAGCATCGCTGGCTACTTTGCTTCTTGGTTCAACGTCAGCCTATGCAGGTTACACACAATTTGTTGGACCTAAGGCAGATGGAACGGCAGTTACCTCTCATGGGTGGCCCGTTACTCCTTCTGGTCAACAAGTGACGCTTGGTGATTTCCCAATGGGTGGTGTATTAAGCCCGGATCACCGTTATCTTATTGTTTCCAACGATGGACAAGGGGAACAATCTCTTCAAGTGGTTGATGTTAGCACCCAGAAGGTCGTACAGACTATTCCATACAAATCGCCTGAATCCCTCTATTTTGGGGTCGCATTTAGCAGCGATGGAAAAACCGTCTATGCCTCAGCAGGAGGGAATAACAAGATCCGTGTCTATGGATTTGAAAATGGAACGTTAACTGAACAATCTCCAATTATCCTTAAAGATAGCAGCAAAACAAACTTTTATCCTGCTGGAATTTCCGTTTCAAGGGATGGAAAGTCGCTCTTTGTTGCGAATAATTTAAATCATTCCGTTTCAAAAATTGACCTTACCACAAATCAAATTGTAAAAACAACCGCTGTTGGGAAACATCCGTATGCAGCTGTAATGAGCAATGATGGGAAATCCCTTTATGTCAGCAACTGGGGTGAAAGTAGCATCAGTGTGGTCGATCCAAATACGCTGACGATCAAAAGCACCATTCCAGTAGGGCTGCATCCGAATGCGATTATTGAAAATGCGGTGAACGGCATGATCTATGTATCCAATTCCGACAGCGATTCCGTTTCAATCATCGACACGAAACAACAAAAAGAAATCAAAACCATTTCGCTTAGCCCATATAAAAATGCTCCTGCGGGAAGCCAGCCTAATGCTCTAACAATAAGCGAGGATGGCAAAACTTTATACGTTACCAACGGTGGAAATAACGACGTAGCAGTCATTGATCTGCAAAAAGGAGAAGTGAAGGGGTTAATTCCAACTGCCTGGTATCCAAGTGGTATCTATTTACATGATGACAAATTGATGGTTCTGAATGCCAAGGGTCTTGGTGCTGGTTCCAACCGGGAAGGACAGTACATCGGGAATATGATGAAAGGAACCATGTCCTTTATCGATGTTCCAGATGATAAGCAACTGAAGAAATATACGAAACAAGTGGAAAAGAATAATCAAGAAATGAAACCAACAGGATTCAGTGCAAGCGAAAAATTCCCAATCCCGCGCTTTGAAGGACAAGAATCACCAATTAAACATGTCATTTATGTTATCAAGGAAAATCGTACGTATGACCAAGTATTTGGTGATATGGAAAAAGGAAATGGCGACCCGAGCTTAACCATCTTTGGTAAAGATATTACCCCAAATATTCATAAGCTGGCCGATCAATTCGTTTTATTAGACAATTTTTATGCGAATGCTGAAATCAGTGCTCAGGGACATAACTGGTCTACAGCTGCACAGTCCAACGACTATGTAGAGAAAAACTGGCTTGCAAACTATTCGGGACGTAACCGCGGTTATGACTTTGAAGGGGGCAATGAAGCGGCCTATCCGAAAGCCGGATTCTTATGGACGAATGCAAGTCGCTCGGGTGTATCATTCAGAAACTATGGTGAATTCGTCAATTATGACAAAAATACGGGGAAATATGTAGCAGCTGAAGCTAGCATGGGCAATAATTTTGACCCTGACTACCCTTCCTATAATCTTAAAATTTCGGATCTTACCCGCTTGGATGCGTGGTCAGAAGAATTTAAGCAATACGAAGATAACGGCAATCTTCCGCAGCTGCAAATCGTTCGCCTGCCTAACGACCATACGCTCGGAACAAAACCAGGAGAATTAACCCCACAAGCCATGGTGGCACAAAACGATTATGCACTTGGTAAGCTGGTCGATATGGTTAGTAAATCTTCTTATTGGAAGGATACTGCTATTTTTGTTACCGAAGATGATGCACAGAATGGTTGGGATTCCGTGGACGCTCACCGGACTACATCCCTTGTTATCAGCCCTTATACACAAACTGGCAGCGTAGACAGCACATTATATGATACAACGTCCATGCTTCGTACGATGGAAATGATTTTGGGCATGAAACCAATGACACAGTTTGATGCTTCAGCGGTGCCGATGGTCAATTCGTTCACCCAAAAACCTAACTTTTCTCCATTTAAGGTAGAAGAACCAACCTATCCACTTGACCGGAAGAATGGAGAAACGGCACCGATGGCTCAAGAATCTAAAAAACTAGATTTCTCAGGAGTTGACCATGCCGATTCAGAAAAATTGAACAAGATTCTCTGGAAAGCTACAAAAGGTGATAAACCTTATCCAGGCGAAAAAAAGAATAATTAAATAATGGAAAGAGGGTGACCCCAAAGCAGGGTGTCAGGCACCATTCGTAAAATGCTGTATATTCGGAAGAGTTCTATACAGTATTCTGTCAGTGAGACCAGACACCATGGGTCACCCTTTTATTTTTGCAATTATAAAAATTACTATTTTAAAAGGATGGTTTTAAAAAATGATTCGATTTATTGAAGGATCGATGAAACAGTCCGTTTTGATCCTGACATGTGTTGTCCTAATTGTTGCCTGGGGTGCCTTGTCTGCCGTGCAGATGCAGCGGGATTACTTACCTCCAATCAACAACTCTGCCCTAATGGTAACGATTCAAGCTGATCAATATCAATCTGATCAGGTCAAACAACTCCTTACCGCAAAGGTTGAGGAAGCAGTCGGATCTGTTGATAAGCTTGATTATCTGGAAACAAACTCATTTGATGGCGGTTTAATGGCGAGCCTCTATTTTCCAGGCCACACCGATATGGAAAAGGCGGAAACTGAAGTGAGGGCGGCCGTTGATAAAATTAATTTGCCGGACGGTGTGAAAACGCCATTGATTACACGGGTCAGTACGAACTCTTTTCCTGTCATGCGAGTAAGCTTAACAAGTAATGCCGGAAAAATTGATGAAAATCAATTACGAACATCTATTCAAGATAAAGTGGCAAATGAAATTAAGAGTGTTCCGGGAGTCAGAGAAGTCCGTGTCACCGGGGCAGGGAATTCCGGATACTTGTTGACGTTGAAAGCAGATGCCCTCCAAAAATATGGGTTAACCATAAAAGGCATTCAAAAGGCTCTAGCTGCCATTCATCCAGTATTGCCGCAAGGAACCATCAAAGAAAAAGGCGGACCGGATGGACAAATATCCATGCCGATTCGTGTGACCGATTGGACTCTTAATAGTGCAGACTTAAAAAGTGTAAAGATTCCTGTTAGCGGCGGGAAAACAGTAAGTTTACAGGAAGTAGCAGACATTGAGAGCAGTATTGTTGACCTACAGACGATTTCTAGAACAGCAGGGCAGCCGAGTGTTCTACTCGATGTTTTAAAAACACCTTCTTCAAACATTACCGATGTGACTGAAAGGATCAATGAAAGGATTATAGAAATACCAGAAATCAAGTCAGGAACAGTCGATCTTTCTATTCTTTTGGACCAGGGGAAGGACATAAACGCTGCTTTAAAGGGTCTGATCAAAGAGGGGTTATTGGGGATTTTGTTCTCGATCATCTGTGTATTTTTATTTTTCAGGAATGTCCGTTCCACATTTATTATTGCCTTATCCTTGCCAATCTGCCTTCTTGGTACAACAGCGATCTTAAAAGCAATGGATGTCAGTTTGAATATCTTAACGATTTCTGGATTAATTGTAGCGATGGGCCGGGTGGTGGATGATTCGATCGTCGTCATCGATAATATGTACAGAAAACAAATGGAAAAATACAACGGACATATCACAGTTCGCGATTTGGCTGGCGGGGTAGTGGAAATGATTCCAGCGATTGTTGCCTCCACTGCAACCACCGTTGCTGTGTTTCTACCAATAAGTATTATCGGAGGGATGATTAGTTCGGCTTTTTCAGGATTTGCCTGGTCGGTTGTCATCGCCCTTGTGACATCTCTTGCCGTTTCTATTATTGTCGTACCAGCCTTGGCTCACTTATTATGGAAAAAATGGCCAATGAATAAGTCAGTTGAAATGGAGACAAGGGCGCAAAACCTACTTCATTGGGCATTTCTGAAGAAAAAAGTGATAGTGGGACTTGCTGTGGTGCTTTTTGCCATCACGATAGCAGAAGCCGTGTTCCTGCCGGTTAACTTTTTTCCAAGAGGAAATTCAAAGGATGTAGCCATCCAGGTCGAGCTTCCTGAAGGAGTGCAACTTTCTGATGTGGATGCGGAAGTAAAAAATATCGAAACCATCTTAAAAAATGATCCTGAAGTAGAAACATACACTTCCACTCTTGGTTTGACATTTACACCGATGTTTGATGATGTCTTTGATGAAGGCGGCGGTTGGATGCAAAAGCAGAATATCGCCAATATTTCAATTGGGATCAAAGATAAAAGTGACATCGATTCATTTGTAAAAAAAATGCGTCAGCAGTTTGGCAGATTATCAACATCTGCTGTCTATACCGTTTCTAATCAAAATATTTCCGGAGATGATTCTCGCTTAAAGGTGATTTTAACCGGGGCTGACCAACAAAATCTTGCCAAAGCTAGCATTATGGTAAGAAGTAAGCTGCAAATGATCCCAGGTTTAAGTATTGAAGGAGCGGCAAATGATGCCGATGCAGCAATGAAACATTATCTTTCACTTAATCAGGAAGCAATTCAACGCTTAGGTATAAATGTCGATGAAGTTCTTAATCGGTTCGATCGCTACCTACCTAAAGACGTAAGGATGGATGTCCCATCTGGTGACCTGAATACCCCAATTTCCCTTCGGTTAGACAATCGGGAAAGTCTAGTTAAAGCAGGTGACCCGGATCCTGAAAAAACGATTCTATCTAAAATTGGCCATGAAATGTTTACTGCCAAGGACGGTTCAAAGGTGTCATTAGCGGAGATTACGACCTTGGAGACCAGTACCCAAACGGTAATCAGTGAGCAGGATGGTCGTCCATTTGCTGCCGTGACGGGCAATATTATTACACGCGACATTGGAAAGGTTACAAAACAAGTTAATGAAACAATGAAAGGTTTGGACCTGCCTTCAGGCATTGACTATTCGCTTGGAGGGATCTCTCAGCAAGTCAAGCAAATGGTGATTGAAATGAGCCTTGCTCTTGCTCTGTCTCTTTTGCTAGTCCTGATGATTGTGAGTAGTGTTTTTCGTGGCTGGTATGCACCGGTTTCAGTCATCCTATGCATTCCACTGGCGTTAATCGGATCGGTATGGAGTATGGCAGTCTTCGGAAAGGAGTGGAATCTCGCCGCATTGATTGGAATATTGATGCTCACAGGCATTGTCGTCACCAATGGAATTGTGCTTGTCGATAAAATTGAACGTAACCTTTCTGATGGGATGGACGCCAAGCAGGCAATTTTGTTAGGAACCTCTTCAAGGGTTCGACCTGTGTTAATGACTGCGGGAACTAGCATCTTAACCTTGCTTCCCTTAGCTTTCTCAGGTAACGGGAATACGATTATTTCAAAAACGCTTGGGGTTGTCGTCGTGGGCGGCATGATTAGCTCGACACTGATTAGCCTCGTGGTAATCCCGATTATGTACGATTGGCTGAGTGGAAAAGTCAGAAAAATAAAGACTAAGCAGCACCCGTTATCAGCTTAAAATACTAGAAAGCAAATATCACCTGCCTAGAAGGCCGGTGATATTTTTATTAAATGGAGATAGGTAGATTTTAAGACAGGAAATGACACAAACTATTTTAAATTTACAAAATACATCATATCTTTACAAAACTATACAACCCATTAATACTCAGTTAACAAAAAAGGATTAATCTAAAACACGTAAACAACAACAAAAATTTAGGGGGATTTAAAGATATGAAAAGTTTGAAAAAATTAAGCCTGCTTACATTGCTAGCTGCGTTAATGGTTTTCATGGCTGCATGTGGAGGCGCAACTTCTACAGAAAAGACAGAAGGAACTGCGAAGAAAGAAACGGCAAAGACTGAAGAAACGAAAGAACTTTCTGGCTCATTAAGTATTTCCGGCTCCTCGGCAATGCAGCCTTTAGTGGCAGCGGCAGCCGAAGAATTTATGGCTAATAATCCTAAAGTTGATATTCAAGTAAATGCTGGTGGATCTGGTACAGGCTTATCACAAGTTGCTGAAGGATCCGTTCAAATTGGTAACTCCGACGTTTTTGCTGAAGAAAAAGAAGGTATCCCAGCTGATCAACTTGTTGACCACAAAGTAGCTGTAGTAGGTATGACTGCTGCTGTTAACCCTAAAGTAGGGATTAAAGATATTAAAAAAGCTGATTTAATTAAAGTTTTCACTGGAAAAATCACAAACTGGAAAGAACTTGGCGGAGCAGATCAAAAGATTGTTCTTGTCAACCGTCCTGACTCTTCAGGTACACGTGCAGTATTCAATAAATTTGCCCTTGATGGTGCAACACCTGCTGAAGGAATTACCGAAGATTCTTCAAACACAGTTAAAAAGATTATTAACGAAACAGACGGTGCCATTGGTTACCTAGCATTCTCATACTTTACTGACGAATCTGTAACACCTCTTGCCATCGATGGTGTAGAACCGACTGGAGAAAATGTGCAATCTGGTAAATTTCCTGTATGGGCATACGAACACTCTTATACTAAGGGTGAGGCTGCAGATCTTGCTAAAGCATTCCTTGATTACATGATGTCAGATGATATTCAAAATACTTTATTACAAGAGCAAGGATACCTTCCTGTAACAGAAATGAAAGTTGAACGTGACGCAAAAGGTAATCAAAAAAATCTTTAAGATCTTTCTATAATGGACAAGATTGATATAAAAGTAGATAGGTTTGTAACCATTCCTTTCTACTTTTATTTTTTTAGGAACCTTAAAAATTAGCTCAGTCATTAAATGTTTAGTAGATGATAGAAAACTTTCATATAGGAGGATCCCAATGAATAAGAATAGCATGGTAACAAAAGGTGCTGCTGTCGCTCTAACAATTGCGTTAACCATTCCTGCCGTCACACCAGCATTTGCAGCAGGTAATAGCCAAATCAAGGTTGACTCTGTTAAATTTAATGGAATGCCTGCCCCAACTACTATCGATCAAATGGTAGATACGTATACAAGCGCCTCCGTTGATGTAAAATACAGCAATGGAAAAGTAAAAACGTTCCCTCTATCATATAAAAGACTTTTTAAATCAGAAGATAAAATCGCAGTTAATAAAGGTGAATTGATTCCTGCCGGTACACCGATTGATTATTATGGGGATCCAATCATGGATACTAGTGTTCCTGGAAAACCAACCCCATTTGTTTCGGATGCACCTGATTCCAACAGCTTATTAAATCCGATTAACGGAAAGCTTTACATGGTTACACATTATGAATATCAAACATTAGATGCAGCTGGTAATTCTGCTTATGGAATTGTTCCTGCTTCCATGTCCTTAACCACTTTAGACCAAAATAAGAAGACTGGTGAATTGAAAGCTAAAGAGGTTAAGAAAATTGATTTTTCAGAGGTTAACGGACTTTGGATTCCTTGTAATGGATCGCTTTCACCATGGAATACACATTTAGGATCGGAAGAGTATGAGCCAGACGCGCGCAAATACGAATTTGACGTGAAGTCATCGGCAAGAACTTCCGTTGAAAGCTTTTCACAGCTTTATTTCGGGGATAAATTAAAAGCAAATCCATATTTCTATGGCTACGTTCCAGAAATCCAAGTAAAGAAAAACGGTAAAGTAAAAGTAGAAAAACATTACAGTCTTGGCCGCTTCTCTCATGAATTAATGAAAATGATGCCTGACAATCGTACAGCTTACTTTGGTGATGACGGTGCAAATACTGGTATGTTCATGTATGTAGCCGATAAGGCGAAAGATTTATCAGCTGGTACATTATACGCTGCTAAATTCGTCCAAACTGGGACTGAAAATGGCGGTTCAGGAAATTTAGAATGGGTTAAGCTAGGACATGCCAATGATAAGGAAATACAAGCGATCATTGACAACGATATTAAATTCAGTGACATCTTTGAAACGTCTGATACAGCGCAACCAGGTTTTAAAGCGATTAAACAATATTCCTATGGTCAAACAGAATATGTAAAACTAAAGCCTGGTATGGAAAAAGCGGCAGCATTTCTTGAATCACGCCGTTATGCAGCTTACATTGGTGCCACTACTGAATTCAACAAAATGGAAGGTGTCACATATAACGCCAAAGATAACAAGGTGTATATCGCTATTTCCGACCAAAGCGGCAGCATGGAAAAAGACAGCACAGGAAAAGATCCTGCTGATGATATGCAATTACCTAAAATTAAGTCCGGCGCAACCTATCAATTAGATTTAATGAGTGGTCAAAAAGATAACAGCGACCGCAGCATTCTTAGTAAGTATGTGGCTACAAAGATGTCAGGTTTACTTGCAGGTGAAGACCTTGCAACGGCTGATGCTTTCGGTAATACAGCGAATGTAGATAAAGTAGCAAGTCCTGATAACTTAAGCTACTCTGAAGAAATGAAAACCTTATTTATTGGCGAAGATAGCAGTAAGCATACGAATAACTATGTATGGGCTTATAATGTCGATACGAAAGAGTTAACACGTATTTTATCGAACCCAGCAGGAGCGGAATCCACTGGATTGTTCGCTGCCGATGATCGTAATGGTTTCTCTTATATTATGAGTAATTTCCAACATCCAGGCGATGAATTAGACGGAAAAGCTATTACTGCTGTTAATAAAGAAGAGTTAAAGAAAGCAATGGAAAAAGGAATCGGTATTGATAAGACAGGCGGCGTTGGCTATATCTCTGGCCTTCCATCCTTTACAAAAATGCCAGATTTCACAGCTCCTGCTAAACCTTCAGTAAATAAAGTAACCTCTAAGTCTACTATTGTTACAGGAAAAGCTGAAATTGGCTCGACTATCTATGTTTATAACGGAAAAACATATGTAAGCAACGCAGTTGTAGATGCAAAGGGAAATTACAAAGTCAAAATTAAAGCTCAGAAAAAACGTACTACCTTGACAATTTTTTCTAAAGATAAGTCTGGTAATAAAAGCAATTCTGTCTCCATCAAAGTAAATTAGGAACAATTACTCAAACAAACACTTGTTGCCTTATCTAGATTGGCCTAAGAATAATCAACATGAAAAAGCCTTAATTCCATTAATTACAAGGAATTAAGGTTTTTTCAATTTTAAATATTGTGCATCTCTTAGCTGGGTGTCAGGCACCATGTGAAATTTTCACATGGTGCCTGACACCCTAATTAAATAAGGCAAAACTCTATACTTAGATAACTGTCTAGCGCAAACGGCCCAACGGCTAGTAGACTTCGCTCTCCTCCCTTCGATAAGTCAACATCGGTTCGCTATGCTCACCGTGTTTCCTTTATCTTAGTCGGAGCGCTCCAGTCTTACGCCGTTAAACGGACCGCTTGCGCTTTTCTTTGTTAAGGATAAGTTAAGGAACCGACAAGATAATAGGCTCATCAAATAAAAACTTCCCTGGTGTCGGAGGGTGTAATGCAGCAGGGAGCAAAAGGAGTATATAGGAATGAAAAAGTTGATTTGGATTCTCGTAAGCGTTTTGGTGATTGGCTTTGTCGGGTTTCAATACTATAAATCGAAAACAGTCAGCACGGAGACAACGGCTCAAACTCGAACAGCCGTTGTTCAACAAGGCAAACTCGAAGTGAAGATTAGTGGATCTGGCACCGTTGCACCAGTGACTAGTGAAGATATTAAATCGACGGTCGATAATGATGAAATTGATGAAGTGTTAGTTTCTGCAGGGGACACCGTAAGTGAGGGAGATGAGTTAATCACCTTCACAGATGATAGTGACCCGATTACGGCCCCAGCCGATGGTAAGATTACAACCATTTCTGTTACAGATGGTGAACGGGTTACCAATGGACAGGTTATCGCTCATCTCACCGATTACGAGAATTTACAAACTGTGGTTCAAGTGGATGAACTAGACATTACTAAGATTAAAAAGAAACAAACCGTTAGCATAACCGTGAGTGCCTATCCTGACACCACTTTTACTGGAAAGGTAACAGATATTGCCGCAGAAGGAACCTCTGCAAACGGAACATCCACTTTTGATGTCACCATTCATATCGATCAACCTAAAAACTTAAAGGTGGGGATGAGTACAGAAGCTAGTATCCTCACCGAGAGTAAGGAAAATGCTCTCTACGTTCCAGTTGATGGGGTGTATACAAACAATAATGAGAAGTATGTTGTTGTGACTTCCGCTTCTACCGAGGCTAGTTCTGCAAGCAGTACTAGCCAGCAAAGGACCGTGAAAACGGGCATTTCGACTGATGATTATGTAGAACTTACAGAGGGGGTAACGGCAGGCGAAAGGATTCAATTACCTGCTCTTGCAACTAGTAGTTCTTCTAACAATCAAAGGGGTAGGATGCAAGGCGGCATGGGCGGAATGGGAGCAATGACTGGCGGTGGAATGCCTCCAAGCGGTGGTGGACAGGGACAAACTAGCTCGAGCGGAAAGGGTGGCAATTAATGAGGACTCCAATTATTGAGATAAAAAATATGATGAAGTCCTATAAACTTGGCGGTGAAACGGTCCATGCCCTCAATGATGTGTCATTAGAAATTCAAAAGGGCGAGTTTCTAGCGATTATTGGCCCATCGGGATCGGGAAAATCGACATTAATGAATATGCTAGGCTGCCTTGACCGCCCCAATAAGGGTACCTATCACCTAGATGGCAAAGATATTGGAAAAATGGATGATAACAGCTTGGCGACGATTCGTAATGGTAAGATTGGATTTATTTTTCAAAACTTTAACTTATTAAGTAAGCTCACAGCACTCGAAAATGTAGAATTGCCATTGTTATATGCCGGTGTATCGACAAGAGAAAGGCGCGAGCGCGCTTTAGACGGATTGGACAAGGTGGGCTTGAAGGATCGTGCCGGACATCTTCCAACTCAACTTTCCGGAGGCCAGCAGCAAAGGGTTGCGATTGCGAGAGCGCTTGTTGGGCAGCCGGCGATTCTCCTCGCCGATGAACCAACAGGAGCACTGGATAGTAAAACGAGCAAGGAGATTCTTTTTTTAATGAAGGAATTGAATGAATTAGGACATACGATTATTTTAATCACACATGATCTAGAGATTGCGAAACAAGCAAGAAGAATGGTTAGTATTCAAGACGGCCAGCTCTTTGAGAATGGGGGTGTACTACTTGGGAATCATGCAATCTATTAAGATGGCCCTTCGGAGTATTCAAAGCAATAAACTCCGGGCTGTTTTGACGATGCTCGGCATTATTATTGGGGTTTCGTCTGTCATTGTGCTGGTGTCGATTGCGCAAGGGTCAGCGAAAAACGTCACAAGTCAAATCAATCAATTGGGAACGAACCTTTTGACCGTTAATACCTATAGTACCGATATTGAATTAACCGAGGATAAAATTAATGAGTTAAGTGATATTGATGGAGTCAAAGCTGTTGCACCGGTTGTTTCGGGGCGTGTTTATGTGAAGAAGGAGCGGACCTCCTCACAGATCACCTTAACAGGAACAAACGCCGCTTATTCAACGGTACGTGATGCGAAGGTTAGTCAAGGTCGCTTTATTACCGATCTGGACGTAGAATACCGCCAAAAAATTGTTGTTCTTGGCTCGGATACCGCTGCGACGTTTTTTGGCACAGAGAATCCAATCGGCCAATATATTCAGGTGTCAGGCACCTCGTTCAAAGTTGTAGGGGTATTAGCTTCGAAAGGGAGTTCACTCGGGCAGAGCGGGGATAATGTGGTCATCGTCCCATTGAGCACGGGTCAGCGTTTAGTTGGCAGTACAACAATAAGCACGGTTTATTTGCAAGGTAAAAGCGAGGATCAAATGGATTTCGTCATGAATGAGGTTAAATTGTCGCTTGCCAGTATGTATCCCGGCAAAAGTGACTATTATGGCGTAACGAATCAGCAGGATGTGATGGACACGATGAGTTCGGTATCCGACACGATGACGATGATGCTTGGAGGAATTGCAAGTATATCCTTGCTTGTCGGTGGGATCGGCATCATGAATATTATGCTTGTGTCCGTGTCAGAACGGACGAAGGAAATTGGAATCAGAAAAGCGATTGGCGCGAAAAGACGTGATGTGCTCCTGCAATTCTTAATTGAGGCGGTCGTCTTAAGCTCAATGGGTGGATTGATAGGAATTTTATTCGGATTAGGATTAGGAAAGGTTGTCTCATCACTGATGAGTTTAAGCATCGCTTACTCCCCAACCGTGATTCTATCATCGTTCTTATTCTCGCTTGTGGTCGGGGTCGTCTTCGGCGTATTCCCTGCCAACAAGGCATCCAAACTAAATCCGATTCAAGCACTTCGCTACCAATAAGGACGATAAGGATTTCATCTCTCATTGGCGATGGCGAAATTTTGATCCGCTAATAAAACTAGTAAATTCGCAAATAAAACCGACTTATCTCTTTTAGTAAATAAATCCAGTTAATCCGCAAATAAAAGCTAATTTTTCGCAAATAAACTTGTTTTTAGTAGTTCAAAGCGGCAATTTACAAGAGAGTATCTAAAAAAATATAACAAAATGAGGAGAATTTATATGAAAGATACGAGAAAAGCCCATTTATGGATTGGTTTAATTTGTTCTATCTTTATCCTAATCGAGTCAATTACGGGTTTGTTAATGAACGAGCCGTGGTTAATCGGTCAGACACAAATGGAAGGAAATCGAGGCAATTTCCAGCCGGGTCAATTTAATCAAGGTGTAGGACCACAAGGTGCAACCACAAACTCAAGCCAAACAACTGGGCAAACTCAATCGCAGAATCCTCCTAGCAATCAAACGCAGACAAACGGCCAAACTCAAGGACAAACAGGCACAAACGCAGCTGGTCATTTTCCTGGACGCATGGGCGCCGGCGGCCCTAGGGGAGAAGGCGGAGCGAGTTCGATCACAAGTATCATTAGAGGTCTTCATGAAGGGAAAATCGGCACGACTAATGTGAAATGGCTGGTCGACCTAGTTGCACTAGCGATGATCTTCCTAACCGTTTCAGGCATTTACCTATCCTTAAAAGTCCTCAAAGCAGATAAACAGAGAAAAAGCCGTAAAAATGATGGCCAAGTAGCTTAACAGTCAGGGTGTTAGGCACCATGTGAAAAATTCACATGGTGCCTGGCACTTTTTTACTTTAACGCAAAATATACGTTTTTTCGTCAAAATGCTATAATAAAAAAGGTAATTGAAATTCTAGCTAAGGGGAAATGAATATGATTCTCGTCGTTGGCGGAGCAGGTTACATTGGTAGCCATCTTGTAAAGGAATTAGTAGAAAAAGAAGAGGTTCTCGTTCTCGATAACTTATCGACTGGTCACCGCGCAGCAGTTGATAGCCGGGCCGTTTTTGTCGAAGGTGATCTTGGCAATGAAGAAGATTTACAAATGATCTTCAAAAGTTATCCCATAAAGGCGGTTATGCACTTTGCTGCCTTTAGTTTGGTAGGGGAGTCTGTTGTGGATCCTTTGAAATATTATCAGAATAACGTGGCGTCCACACTTACCTTGTTAAATGTGATGATGAGAAACAACGTAAAAAACTTTATTTTCTCTTCCACTGCAGCTACCTATGGAATTCCTGATGTGGAGTTGATTGATGAAACAACTCCAACCAGACCGATTAATCCGTATGGACATTCCAAACTGATGATCGAACAAATCCTGTCTGATTTCTCAAAATCTTATGGATTGAATTATGTGGTCTTACGTTACTTTAATGCAGCAGGGGCCAACGAATCAGCATTAATTGGCGAGAGTCATGACCCAGAAACACATTTAATTCCGATTGTCCTTCAACAACTGTTAGGCCAGCGGGAAAAAGTATCTGTCTTTGGAGCTGATTATGATACAGCTGATGGTACTTGTATTCGCGATTATATTCACGTGACTGATTTAGCCAGTGCCCATATCCTTGCACTCGAGGCGTTATTAACAGGGAAGAAATCGGCTGAGATTTATAATCTTGGCAACGGTCTTGGCTATTCCGTTAAGGAAGTCATTGAAACATGTGAAAAAGTTACCGGTGTGGAGGCAAACGTAGAAATGGCTGACCGCCGTGCCGGAGATCCTGCTATGCTTGTCGCTTCCTCTCAAAAAATTCTTAGCGAACTAGGCTGGAAGGCTGAACGGAATCTGGAACGAATTATTGCAGATGCGTGGAATTGGCATCAGAAACAAACATATTAATTGGCAGCTCTGTCTACATACGTAGGCAGGGCTTTTTTATATTAGATTCCTGTCGGAGCGGCGGATGTTATAGATAAAACTGCAGTGAGAATTTAATGTTCTTGGAGCATTTTTTTGTCATGATTTTTGCCTAATTTGTAGTTTGATGGTTATCATTTACTAGGTTAAGATTAGGTTATTAAATTCGTTAAGGGGTTCTTTTTATGAAGAATACGTTGAAGGATATTTTGTATATATTACTAGGATCACTAATTTTTGCGGTGGGTGTCAATTATTTCACAATCCCGAACCATCTATCAGAAGGCGGGATTTTAGGGATTACGATTATTGCCCATTATTTGTTTGATTGGTCGCCGGGTATCGTAAATTTTGTATTGAATACAGTGCTGCTAGCGGTTGGTTATAAATTTTTTGAAAAAAGAACGTTTGTCTATACGCTGATTTCAATTGCAGCATGCTCGCTGTGTTTATTTTTAACCGAGGATATTGGACATCAATTAACTGAGGATACGTTTTTGGCCTCAATCTTTGCGGGTTTGCTTGTCGGAGCTGGGTTGGGATTGATTTTCCGGACGGGAGGAACCTCGGGAGGATCGACAATATTAGCTAGATTGGCGAACCAATTGCTAGGTTGGAGCATTGGGAAAGGCATGCTAATTATTGATATTTTAGTAGTGGTTGGCTCGATTTTCATCATTGGTTTGGAAAAAGCGATGTATACGCTGTTGATTGTGTTCATTGGAGCGAAGGCGATCGACTTCATTGTCGAAGGACTCGATGAAAAGATAGCAGTGATGATTATTTCCAATTCTCCTGAACAGGTCTTGGCCAACATCACAAGTCGGATGTTGCGTGGAATAACCGTTTTAGACGGACGAGGAGGCTATAGCGGTCAGAACAGAGAAGTCCTTTATATCGTCATCAATAAGCAGGAAATCGTCCAACTGAAAAGTATTATTAAGGAAGTAGATGAAAACGCCTATGTCACCGTCCATAATGTCCATGAAATGATCGGGCATGGATACAAGGCGAGTAAAAAAGGTGCCTGACACCGGAGTGGGTATCAGGCATTTTCTATATTTTTTCCACACTTACTCTCCCTGAGAAGAAGGTGGCACCGCCGCCCATATCGGCGATTCGGTCCGGGGTGAGGGAGTTTACTAGCTGTTTTGAGTCAACAGAATCCGCCCACAGTCCTTGCGTAACGACGACTCCAGGTAGAACATGATCTCCGACAGCCGCCTTTAGCCGGCATTCTCCTCGATCGTTCCAGACGCGGACCGTATCTCCATCTACAATCCCCGCCGTGAAAGCATCCTGATGATTCATATACACCTTTGGTTCTTTTTCCAAGCTGATGTGCTTTGGATTGTTGGAAAAGGTAGAGTTTAAGAAATTATGATTCGGGCCAGGAACAAACTGATACGGATGATCCCCGTCGTTTACTAATGGTACATAAGTTGGCAATGGGGGATAGCCTTCTTCTTGCATCTTCTGTGAAAATAATTCAATTTTTCCACTAGGGGTTGGCAAGTTCCCAGGAAAAATCGGTTTCAATTTGGCTTTCATAAATTGATGCTCAACTAATGTTTCGTAGGTAATTTCCTCCAAATACGGATTGCGCGGATTATCAAGGGCTTGAGTAATCATTTGTGCCTCTGTCTCTTGGAAAAGAGGTTCATTAAAGCCCATTCCGTTTGCGAGTAGCCTGAACACATCGACATTCGATTTTGACTCAGCAAATGGTGCAATAACTGGCTGCTGCAGTTGAATGTAATGATGCCAATACGATGTGTAGATGTCCGTGTTTTCAAAGGAGGATGTCGCTGGTAAAACGATATCCGCGTATTTGGCTGTCTCTGTTAAAAATAAATCATGGACCACGGTAAATAAGTCTTCTCGCGCTAGCCCATTTCGGACTTTAGTAGACTCAGGTGCGACCACGGCAGGATTCGAACCGTACACATAAAGTGATTTCACAGGAGGGTCTAGTGTAAGTAATGCCTCACCGAGTAAATTCATGTTAATCACGCGCGTATGTTTATTTTTTAATAAATCCGGTCGTTGCAAGTGAGCTGTATTCGGAGCTAGATAGGCTGAATTTCCTTTGATCGCGCCGCCGCCTTTGACAAGCCACTGACCAGTGAGAGCAGGAAGGCATGCGACAGTCCGGACAAACATCCCGCCATTGTCGTGATGCTGTGGTCCATTACCGATGCGAATAAAGGATGGTGACGTCTTGCCATATATCCGTGCCAGCTTATAAATATCTTCTACTGGTACACCGGTGATCGTAGAAACCGTGATCGGGTCGTACTGAACGACATGTTCGCGCAGCTCTTCGTGTCCGAGGGTATATTTTTGTAAAAATTCTTGGTTTACTAGGTTTTCAGCAAATAAGATGTGCATCATCCCTAAAGCGAGAGCACTGTCGGTTCCAGGCAATATCGGAATAAACCAATCTGCTAATCTACCAGTTTGATTTTTGTGAACATCGATAACGATGATTTTGGCGCCATTTTGTTTGCGGGCTTTTTGAGCTAACGCGACTTGATGCATGTTGGTGCTCGCCGCATTAACGCCCCAAAAGATGAATAATTTGGAATGAAGCGTATCCTCAGGGTCGGTTCCGATACTGCCACCCATGGTATATTTATAGCCAACCGAACCAGCAGCGGAACAGATGGTTTGGTCTAAACGCGATGCACCGAGGCGATGGAAGAAACGGCGATCCATTCCCTCGGCATTAAGCCTGCCCATGTTTCCGTAAAAACTGTAAGGAAGAATGCTTTCCGGTCCATCGGATTCGATCAACTCTTTCCAACGGGAAGTAATCGTCTGGATGGCTTCCTCCCAGCTGATTTGTTCAAATTTACCCTCGCCCTTTGGGCCTGTGCGCTTCAATGGGAATTTTAGACGGTTTTCATCATAAATCCGTTCCGTCATATTCCGGACTTTGTTACAGATATGCCCTTTGGTGACCGGGTGCGCAGGATCGCCTTCCACTTTAATAACCTTCCCATCTTCCTTATGTAGAAGTAAACCGCACTGATCCGGGCAATCCAGCGGACAAACCGCATGAAAGACACCATCGCGTTCATCTATAAAAGAAGCCATAGCTTAGTCAATCTCCTTTCATGTTTAACTTGAATTTTTAAGATTGCTACTATCATAACATCAAATTCTTTGGTATGAACACATCTGACGAGCTATTTTTATTGGTGATTAAGACTTATATATAATGTACCGGTTTTGAATAAATGGATAATAAAAGGCGGTCACGTAGAAGTTCCATGTGACCGCCTTTTTGGATATACGCGAACCCGAGAGGACAATTTATTTTTGCCCAAGCTCTTTGATTTGATTAAGGATATTGGTTATATCTTGTACGCTTTGAAAAATTTCTGTGTTTTCAAGAACAGAAGGGTCGAGTAAGCCATTCTTCATATGTTTTAGATACACGTCAATTCCGGCTGCAAGTTTGTTGTTTTGGTCGACAATTTGCTGGTGTAAATCAACAGCTACGTTTGGGGCTTGAAGTTTATTGAATGCATTTATTTCTTTTTTCATATCTTGGAGCATGTTTTGGAAATCTGCTGCTGCTTGCTGATCTCCAACGGCAAGTTTAGCAACAGAGGGTGCTTCATTTGCAAATGCCGTCGCCTTGTCTAAGTAATCCTTTGCATCATTTACATATGTGAGTGTATTTTTCGCATCATTTAGTAAGGAACAACCGCTCAGGAGCAAAGCAATGGCAGCGGATAAAACTAATAACTTCTTTTTCATGTAAAAACCTCCGTTTTTAATTTTTAAGGCAGCTTTTGAACGTTTAACTATCATTAAAATAGGGTTGAAAATTTGTTTCGTTTCTAAGGCATAAGCAGTTTCGTACGCTAATATCAATAAAAATAGCAGGATCTTCGTTTCGAAGTTCCGCTTATTTCTGAAGGGAGTACTTTTACCATTCTTTCTAAAAGTGCTCCATACTAAACGGTGTCAGGCACCACAGCTGATATTTTCATTTTACTTTTCCAAAAAAGAAATGATAGTAAGCACCCAGTCATCTTCTCACACGTAGGATATCCATGAGAATAATCGGGAGGTTCTACAATGTACCCATATACTAATTACTACGATGCCTTATATAGACAAAATAATAAGTTAATAAGAGAGCTAGAAAAGGCAATTAATGGTGAGTACAATGCCATAAATTGTTACGAAAAGTTAGCAAATTTGGCACCTAATGAGAAGGAGAAAAGTCGAATCCTTGAAATTCGTCAAGATGAATCAAAGCATTATCAACAATTTGATCAGATCTATACAAGGCTGACTGGCCGAAAGCCACAACCGAAAATCAGCGAGGAATGTCCGGGGGTTTATTTAAATGGATTGGAATTTGCGTTACAAGATGAGCAAACAACGGTGGATTTTTACATGGAGGTAGCTGATGGAACTTCGGACTCAACTATAAAAGAGGCATTTCAAAGAGCGGCAGCAGATGAGCAAAATCATGCCGTATGGTTTTTATATTATTTTACTAAAAATAAGTAACCACTTGCTTCATACCTTTGGTTGGATTTGATTGCTATTCCCATGCAGATAGTAGTTTAGTCTTCAAAAAGAAGACACCTTTGTCTCTAAGGCAAGGGTGTCTTTTCAATGATGCATTCTGTGAGGATTAATCTCCACCGCCGCCATCTCCACCCGAATCTCCGCCGCCGTCTCCTCTCCACCCGAATCGCCTCCGGAATCCTTGTCACCGTCGGAACCGAGGTCGTCATTAGTGCTGTCTGAATTACTTTTGTAATAATGTACATGATCATTGCTATAAGAACTTTTCCTTCCATTTCCTAAACTAGGAAAGATAAAAAAAGCCGCGATTATTGCTAAGGTTCCAAAGAACTCCTGTACTCCAAAAATAAGGTAAATCCCATACACAAGAAGCAATGCACCCACCAGCCATTGAATTACCCTCACCGCGAGACATCCCCCCATATAGAAAATAAGAATTATAAATCCATACAAAATAAATATTACAAACTAGGACTTTTTATACATCTTTTTAGATAATGGTGTCAGGAGAATGGTGTCAGGCACCAATCGTGGACATTTGTCTTTTATGTATGGACAGTCATTAATACCCAAAATTATATAGATGATGTGAAATTTGGGGAATCGTGCAGGATTTTTGGAGAGGGTGTCGAAAGGTAATAGTGGTTACTATTTGCTGTTCCTGTTTTATGGGGAATGCTTACCTCGGATGACCTCATTTTTTTCTACCTCGATTCCCCACCTAAATTCTACCAATTTACTAAATAAGGAGTGATTGCAATGGTTCGCAGTGTCCGGCCTTGGTTTGAAGGCGCAAAGTATCATGTTACCACTAGAGGAATTAGGAAAAGTTCGCTATTTTTCGAAGATGAAGATTTTGAGAAGTACCTAGCTATAGTTCAAGAAACAAGAGAACGTTACCCATTCATCCTTCACACCTACTGCTTGATGACAAATCATACCCACTTACAGCTCGAAACGCTAAAAACCCCTTTGAGTAATATCATGAAAAATCTCAACACCAAATTTGCAAAGTATTTTAATAGAAAGTACGATTTCTCCGGTCATGTATTCGATAAGCGCTATGGTGCCGAGCTACTCAATTCTCCCGAATATGAGATAGACGTGAGTAAATATATTCACTTAAATCCCCACTCAGCAGGTATGGTGGCAAAACCTGAGGATTACCCTTGGAGCAGCTGCCGAGCCTATGTCTTTGGAGAAAGTATTCCTCTGATTGCCCCAAAAACACTACTTTCATATTTTCCCGACCCATCATTACAACACTATGAAAATTATATAAAGGCATTACCAACCGACAAGTTCTTTTGGGAAGATGGAAAAATTCACATGATTAAGATGGAGGAAAAGACATGTGGGCTAAAGTAACGAGTATCGGCTTAAAAGGGATGGAAGGATATCGGGTGCATGTCGAGGTTGGCTCTTATGTAGGGAACGATTCGTTTAAAATTGTTGGATTGCCAGATGCGGCTGTAAAAGAATCAAAAGAGCGAATCATTGCTGCGCTTCGAACCTTAGGTTATCACTTGTCAGGTCAGAAAATTATTATTAATCTATCACCAGCGGATCAAAAAAAGTACGGTTCTATGTTTGATTTTCCGATGGCGATTGCTGTACTGCAAAGTTTGCATGAACTGGAGGTAATCGTCCCAGAGGATACTGGTTTTCTTGGATCATTATCGTTGGATGGATCAATTCAGCCTGTCGAAGGAATGCTGCCTGCTGTTCTTGCGGCAAAGAAGCTGGGGATTCATAAGCTTTATATGCCTTTTGATGAGGAATTGCCGGTATTAGATCTTAAGCCATTGGAAATCATCTATGTTTCTAGTTTACAGGATGCGATTGGACATCTTTCTGGGCAATGGATTCCTCCTTTTAATAAAAAGCAGGATGATGAACGGTTCACCAACACTGTTTATTTGGATATGCAGCAGATTATTGGTCATACAGGAGCGAAACATGCCTTAGAGGTAGCTGCCGCTGGAGAACACCATGTCTTACTGACGGGACCACCAGGTTGTGGAAAAAGTATGTTAGCTGAAAGTTTCCCGTCCATTTTACCAGCATTAACAAAAGAGTCGCTACTTGAGGTAATCAGCTTGTATCAATTGAGTCAAAATTCCTTTTCTCATTCCAGTATGCCTCCCTATCGAAATCCGCACCACTCAGCTTCAGGTGTTTCTATAATCGGGGGCGGACAATACCCAAAGCCAGGCGAAATATCGTTAGCACATCATGGTGTTTTGTTTCTCGATGAAATTGGCGAGTTTTCGAAAAAAACATTAGATATGCTGCGGCAGCCATTAGAAAATGGGTTGATCATGATTAGCCGCACCCATGCGACCATTACCTATCCGGCGTCGTTTATTTTGATAGCGGCAATGAATCCATGCCCATGTGGCTATGAAGGGTCAAATTCACATTATTGCACCTGTTCGAAGAAGCAGATACTCGCCTATCAAAATAGGCTTTCAGGTCCGCTCAGGGATCGGTTTGATATTAATCTCTCCTTAGGACCCATTAATTTTAATACAGCTGCGATTGAAACGGCAGGAGAGTCCTCAAAAATTGTCCGGGGGAGAGTGGAGGAAGCTAGGAACAGGCAATATGATCGTTATGGAATGGAGGTTTGCAATAGCAGAGTCCCTTACGAAAATGCTATTAAGGGCAAGCCCATTGACAGACACACAGCAATCTACATTGCAACGACACGCAATAAAGAAGAGTTGGAGCAACCGCACACAAATCAAAATCATCCGTCTCGCCCGCACCATCTCTGACCTGCAAGCAAGCCCCGCCATAACAGATCAAAGTATTTGGGAAGCTGTTCAGTTAAATGAAGTGTGAACGGAGTTCAGTTAGTGTCATTAGTTGAATTCATCAGTTGGACATTAGTTGGTGTCAGGCACCATCCGTGGACAAAATGGCTAAAGTGTCCTTGTGGGGTGGACTGCGGACATCTGATGTTATTTTTTCAGTCTCACCCTGATATTGTCCCAATGGGCCAGGAAAATGAAAACTAAGATACACAATACAATTGCACAACTTATCCAATCATGGTCGATGATTAATAGAAAAGGAGGAATGAATAGGAATGCACCTAATCCTGAAAAAGTGAAGCTCTTTGTAAAAGGATAGAGTACTAGAAATGCTAAGATAATAAGGGAAACAAGTAGCGGCTCAAACATAATTATTCCGCCAATAAAAGTTGAGATCCCTTTTCCTCCCTTTAAGTTCAGGGTAATTGGTTTCAGATGGCCTAAAATGGCCATGCCTAAACCAACAAGTTGAA
Source organism: Bacillus sp. ISL-7 (assembly GCF_018613065.1). The sequence continues at coordinate 100,973 of NZ_JAGGQW010000022.1, forward strand.
CGGGGTCAGAAAATCCAAAATAGCGAGCCAGCAGTATGACGAGGCCACCTTTTAGAGCATCCCCTAGAAATATTAATACGAAGGCCGTTTTTCCATGAAGGCGTCCTGCGTTCCTCGCCCCTACATTTCCACTTCCATGAAGGCGAATATCCTTACGGTAGAGAGCTTTTGTAACCAGAAATCCAAACATGATACTCCCAATCAAATAGGATAAGACTAGAAAAAAGTAAATCATTTGACTTCACCTCCTAATAGAATAGTTGGGTGCCAGGCACCATGTGAAAAATTCACATGGTGCCTGACACCCATCAGCATACTCTTATATAAATAATAACAGGCTTAGGGCCATAACGGCCACACTGCCAATTAACCCGTAGATGGATAACTTTCCTTCATCATTCCTCATGGCTGCAGACTATAATTCCTCCGGATAGATCATCAAACCTGCGATTTCCCCTTAATGATATGGATTCGTATTAAAGTAATGGGACGTAGCATCAACTACATCCCATTTTTCTATAGGTTTTGTCAAGGTATATTGGTGTCAGGCACCACATTATTCCTCGTCTTTTTTCTGCTTTTTCTGTGCCTCTTGGAGGGCGAGGAGGATATCTTGAACGTCGATTTTTCCATCATTATTTAGGTCTGTTAGGGTATTTTCAGGTTCAGTTGGCGGTGGGGCTACAGGCGTTGCGTTTGGAGCAGCCGGTGCCGCAGTAACTGCTTGCTGTTTCGGTCTAAAGGCAAACGTGAACAACAGAAGAATAATAATGAGCAATCCTGCAACACCATCAACGATGTAGAAGATAGTCGCATAATCGGACCAGAGCGTCTTGCTGCTGCCCATCTTTTTCTCGGAGTTCGCGATATATTGTTTGATTTCGGAATGATTCGGATAAATCCGTTGGACTGCCTCGAATTTTTCTAATGCATGCTTATAGTAGCCGCCCCAGTAAAGGTTAAGTCCTTCTTGATAAAGCTTATCCGTATCACTCTTCGCATTTTTAGCACCCGCTTGGTTGACAAACTCTTTAACGGTATTAACAGGAACGGCAAAATTAAAGCCTTGGACTTCTTGGCCGTTGACTGTGTCGCCTCTAAAGGTGAGCAAGCCAATAATTTCGCCTTTTGCATTGATGACTGGTCCACCGCTATTCCCATGAGTAGCAGCCGCGTTAATTTGGATAACCGGGCTTCCTTGTTCAGTCTTTTTGGAGGTTGCAGAAATTTGGCCAGCATTCATGGAAGAAACTAACGACGAATCTGGCGATAATAAATCTGAATCGGCCGCAGCGGGATAGCCGCTGACCCAAATATTATCTTGGTTCTGGATATTATCAGAGTCTCCAAGCGGTAGAGTCGGCAGGTTTTTTCCTTCAATTTTTAGAACGGCGACATCTTTTCCTTCATTAATAGGAGCACCATAGCTTTTAACCTCGCCATCAAGTACATCTCCACCTGGTAAAATTACTTTTAGAACCTTTTCGATACCAGTGTATTGTGTATACTGGACCATATACCTGTAGGCTGTTTCATAGTCTACCTTAAAATAGTCCGCGATAATCGTTACCAGTTGTTCAAACGCAGCATTGGCAATATCCTCGTCTTCCTGTTGAGTCGCTTCAACGACGTGAGCATTGGTGACGATATAGCCGTTAGAGCTAATAATGGCCCCTGAACCTGAGCCTCCTACTACGGATTGATTATTTAGCTGTTCCAATATGGCGATGACTTCAGGATCATTGGGATTATTAAATTGCCACTGGACAACAGCATAATCAATGATTCGAACGACTGCCGGCTTGGAGTATTCAGCGAGCTTTTGGGCTTGAGCGATTTTCCCAGCGGCTGGTTTGAGATTGATGAGGAAAATGGAAGCCACCATTACTGCGATGAGTAGCAAGCTGATAGGGATGGTAAAAAGGGCCCTTTTTTTCAAAATATAATTCACTCCTAGGTTGGATATTTTAAAAATTTACTCTGCAATATATTCACCCTTGGGAAAAAAGTAATATTGTACATATAAATTTTAAGATAATTACAAGGCGTCATTGATAGTTGAGGAATTTTAATGACAGAACAGGGAGGATTGTTTTTTCATAAATGTATAATCTTTGGTATCATGTTTAGTGAATGTAAATGATATTGGACTGAAGATATAGTTGGAGGTCTCTATGGAGAATCAATTGAAGGTAATGACTGTGTTTGGAACGAGACCGGAAGCAATTAAAATGGCTCCCTTGGTAAAAGAATTAGAGAAATATCCTGATAAAATTAAACCGATTGTGACGGTGACAGCGCAGCACCGCGAGATGCTTGACCAAGTGCTGCATATTTTTGAAATTACGCCTGATTATGACTTAAATATAATGAAGGAACGGCAATCTCTTCTGGATGTTACGACACGCAGTTTAGAGGGACTCAACCAAGTTCTTTCGGACGTCAAGCCAGATATTGTGCTGGTCCATGGTGATACGACAACAACATTTGTGTCAAGCTTGGCTGCGTTCTATCACTCGATTCCGATTGGTCATGTGGAGGCCGGACTCCGGACTCATAATAAATATTCCCCGTACCCAGAGGAAATGAACCGCCAGTTGACGGGTGTTTTGGCCGACCTCCATTTCTCGCCAACGTTCCAATCGAAGCAAAACCTTTTGGTGGAAAATAAGAGAGAAAAGGCTATTTATATCACTGGAAATACGGCCATCGATGCGCTAAAAACAACGGTGAGATCGAATTATTCTCATCCGGTTTTAGACAAACTCGGGAATGACCGGTTAATTCTCATGACGGCCCATCGCAGGGAAAACACGGGAGAACCAATGGAAAATATGTTCCGTGCCATTTGCCGTGTAGTCGAAAAGCATGCCGATGTTCAGGTGGTATATCCGGTCCATATGAATCCAGTGGTTCGTGAAATTGCCAATCGAGTACTGGGAGAAAACGAGAGAATTCATCTGATTGAGCCTTTAGATGTGATCGATTTCCATAACTTTGCCGCAAGGGCATATCTGATTTTGACCGATTCAGGCGGTGTACAGGAAGAGGCACCATCTTTGGGTGTACCGGTGCTAGTTTTGCGTGATACCACCGAGCGCCCAGAAGGAATTGAAGCGGGTACATTAAAACTGGCTGGAACCGGTGAGAATACCATCTTTCGACTTGCAGATGAGCTGTTGTCAGACCAAGCCGCACATGATCAAATGGCGCACGCCTCCAATCCTTACGGAGATGGGTTCGCCTCCGAACGAATCGTAAAAGCCATCCTTCACCACTTTAAAAATGGCGACCGCCCAACGGATTTTGGCGAATAGAGTGGGGGAAAAATGTGGTGTCAGGCACCATCTGTGGACACTTTTAGGGCTTTGTCCGTGTAGGGTGGACAGTTAAGTTGATAATAGAACCTCTTGTCTATTTGAGCAGACAAGAGGTATTTGGTTTGAGTGATGATTTTTTAGGGGGATGTGGATAGATGAAGTTAAATAAGATCCATCATATTGCGGTGATTTGTTCGGATTATGGAAAATCAAAGGATTTTTATGTTCGAATCCTTGGGCTGACGCCTATTAATGAAGTTTATCGGGAGGAAAGAGATTCCTATAAGTTGGATTTGGAAGTGAATGGTCAATATCAGATTGAGTTGTTTTCTTTTCCGGAACCAACTGTCCGGCCAAGCTATCCTGAAGCAGCTGGTTTGAGACATCTAGCCTTTGAAGTAGATGATATCGAAGATGCGGTCCAATATTTGACAAGGTTTCAAGTGAATGTGGAGGTCGTGCGTGTGGACCCCGTAACAAACAAGAAATTCACCTTCTTCGCGGACCCGGATGGGCTGCCGCTTGAACTATATGAACGATAATATCTTTTTAAAAAGCGGGTTGCCTCTATGGTTATCCTGCTTAATCTTTAATCTTTAATCTTATATCAACTTTCTAATTCATAATTCTTCAAAACTCAAACTCTACATTCTTTAGCTAATACACCCATTACTATTTGTTGTATACAAAACCAAACTTTTCTATTTCCTAAAAATTTTGTAAAATTTTAGAGAAATATATTACCAATTGTAGTAAAATGTCTATTAAGATATTAATTTTTTTTACATAAATACTACTATTGGGGGTTGTAAAATGAGCGTTTGTTATGCCCATGATGATGCGGAATCAGTTGGTACCTGTGTAGGCTGTGGGAAATTTATTTGTCATAATTGCAACACAGAGCTTAAGGGTAAAAATTATTGCAAAAAATGTGTAAATGAGTTATTTGATGAAAATGAGAAAAAAATGGAAAAGCTTGAAGATGGTAGCAAAAATAATCAACCAATGGTGTTTATGAATGCTGGTGGCGGAGGCGGTTCCTCAAGCTCATCTAGTTCATCAAGCGCTGCTAGTGGGGGAGTCGGTGGCTTTGTTGCTAGGTATACTAAAAACAAAACTACCGCGGGGATCTTAGGTATTCTACTCGGTGGTATTGGGGCCCATAAGTTTTACCTTGGCCGACCAGGTATGGGGATTCTTTATTTGTTATTCTGCTGGACTTATGTTCCTACAATTATAGGTTTTATAGAAGGTATCCTATACCTTGTTGCAAATCCAGAGGATTTTGCTAGAAAGCATGATAAAGGATATCAAGTTCCTATTAATTATTAAATCATTTCCTTCACATTCGGTGTCTATCCCCATGGGATTACATGGGGATTAATCTAGTAATGTATGGATTGGAACTCAAATACTAATAAAGGGAAGCTCATTGGGGCTTCCTTTTATTAGTTACTTTATGAGCTGTATTTTAATCCTTGAGGTGAATTGAGTATGTGCCCAAACTTGGATTTACACTTGGGATCCCATATTCGTTAGGAGACCATGACCCATAGCCACTATTAAAACCAGGGTTTGGTTGGAATTGCTGTCCGTACATGTTTATATTAGGTCCTACTCCTGGGTAACCTGGCGTGCCAACACCAGGAAAGCCTAATCCTCCACCGACTCCTGGGCCATAAGGATTGTATCCCTGAACTGGTCCACCGCTGCCGTATCCTCCGAACCCACCGTATCCGGGGAAGCCGCCATAACCGCCGCCATACCCATATCCTCCTGGGTTAGGTCCATTTCCTAGTGCGGCTCCTCCTAAATAACCTAAGCCAAGCCCAAGCAAGCTAGATCCCAATGATCCAAGGTTAAAACCTGTATGTCCGCCGCCATGGTGATGTTGCCCACCGTGCTGTTGTTGTCCACCACCATGGTGATGTTGCCCACCGTGCTGTTGTTGTCCACCACCATGGTGATGTTGCCCACCGTACTGTTGTTGTCCGCCGCCATGGTGATGTTGCCCACCGTGCTGTTGTTGTCCACCACCATGGTGATGTAGTCCACCGTACTGTTGTTGTCCACCATGATATTGTCTACTAAAATTTAGCTGGTTCAATCCACTTTGATAATCTATAGGCATATTATATGGATTATACATAATATTCTCCTCTCTCCTCACTATCGTATCTATCCTATGCATCGTATTAGTTTACTCTTGGGCAGAAGCCTAGATAATTGGATTCCTCATAAAGGCATCGCACTTGAAAAGAATGGAAACCCAAAACGCGTTGTCCACTGTGCGTGGACAAATGGTGCAAGTGTCCACGAGCGGTGCCTGACACCATAATGACACCATAACTGACACTATAACTGACACCATAAAAGCACCAATAAATATGACACCATCTAAAAATACGTCTCAAGACCTAGATTTCTTTCCGTTTGAGGTCTATGGCAGGCAGGAGTTTTTTCGTGTATTGTTGAAGTAATAAATGGAAATAATTTTCTTTTTGGTTTATATTTTGAGGAAATTGAAACATTCCATTGCATTCATTCGTAGGAATATAAAGATGTCTTAACTCAGGAGTCGATTTATTATGAACCCGATTTTGTCGTTTCTTCTTCGCTCATTTGTAGCCGTCCCATTAACAGTGGTAACTTGGCTGGTCTGCTTTTTTCCCTTGAGTCAAGCATTTTGGCCGTCAACAGGCATTGCCATTACCGGGGGGATTCTTACCCATTTAATCCTTTCCATCGTTATGAATAGAAGCTTTTTAAAAAAGCATCAGATATCAAGAAAAGAATATCGATATATTCGGAAAAACCTTATGGAAGCCAAACAGAAAATCAATCGCTTAAATAAAAACCTTTTTACCATTCGTGATATATCGTCCGTAAAACAAAGAATTGATCTTCTTCGAATTACAAAAAAAATACACAAGATGACAACCAAAGAGCCGAAGCGATTTTACCAGGCTGAGCAGTTTTATTTTTCACATTTAGATTCAATCGTTGAACTTACCGAGAAATATAGCTTTTTATCCTCCCAGCCGAAAAAGAACATGGAAATGGGCCAATCTCTTATTGAAACTCGTCATACACTAAATGAACTAACAAAGGTATTGGAAGAGGATTTATATAAAGTGATTTCCGATGATATCGATCACTTAAATTTTGAAATTGACGTCGCAAAGCATACCCTTAATAAGCAAAAGGACGCTAAATTCCCGGAAGAAAATAGGTGGCTAAAATGAACGAAAACAACCCAATTCAACCCAACAAAACTGGAAATTTATTAGATGATATCCTTGCCGACCCGTTTGGGGATAAACTAGAGCTTTCAAAAAATCCGGTCCAGCACACAAGTGAGGCTAGGCCTGTTAAATTAATTGATGTGATACCAGAAGAACATCGCGCAAAGGCGTATCAGATTGCTGAACAAATCGATCCAACAAACCATCAGTCGATGATTCAATATGGTACCCAAGCCCAAGGTAAGCTATTATCTTTCTCGCATACAATGCTAGAGCATGTGCAGAAACAAGATGTGGGTGAAATCGGGCAAATCATCAGTGATTTAATGAAGAGACTTGATGAAGTGAATCCGGATGATTTGAAGGATGGGAAACCATCCTTATTTGCTCGTATGTTTGGCAAAATTTCAGGTTCGATTCAAGAAGTACTCTCAAAATATCAAAAAACAGGCGCCCAAATTGACCGAATCAGTGTGAAACTCGATCGCAGCAAAAATGTCCTGATGTCGGATATTAAATTGCTTGAACAGTTGTATGAGACGAATAAGGAATATTTCCATGCCCTTAATGTCTATATTGCAGCTGGGGAGATCAAGCTTGAAGAAATGCAGGAAAAGACAATTCCACAGCTGAAAAAAGCAGCTGAAGTAACCAATGACCAAATGAAATTTCAAGAAGTTAACGATATGATCCAATTTGCGGATCGCTTAGATAAGCGTCTCCATGATTTAAAATTAAGCCGGGAAATTACCATTCAAAGTGCTCCACAGATTCGCTTGATTCAAAACACGAACCAAGCCCTAGTGGAAAAAATCCAATCATCGATTATGACGGCGATTCCGTTATGGAAAAATCAGGTCGCGATTGCGTTGACGTTAATACGCCAGCGTCATGCAGTCGAGGCTCAGAAACAGGTTTCGAAAACAACCAATGAACTCCTTTTGAAAAATGCAGAAATGCTAAAAACCAATACAATCGAGACGGCGAAAGAAAATGAGCGCGGCATCGTTGATATTGAAACCTTAAAGAAAACTCAGGAAAGCCTAATCACGACACTTGAAGAAACCATGCGAATCCAAGAGGAAGGCCGCCATAAGCGCCGCCAAGCAGAACAGGAATTAGCTTCGATGGAAAACGACCTTCGCCTGAAATTATTAGAGATAAAAGGGAAATAAACACAAAAGGCCTTCACTACAACTCCGGTTGTAGTGAGGGCCTTTTTGACTCTTACACATGCGCGAACCATTTCGGTGTCAGGCACCAGAAATCGAGGCACCGGAAATCAGCTAAACGGGCACTCCGCTTTTTACGGTGCCTGACACCACATAAAAGCACCACATCAATTAATTATTCACAACTGTGGCATTATAGTATTCTTCGAGGGTAATGCCGCGGCTCATGATTTCTTTGGCGATTGCCTTTCCGACATAGCGCAGGTGCCAGGGTTCGTATTGGTAGCCGGTGATCGAGTCTTTACCTTTCGGATAGCGGATGATGAAGCCGTACTCCGCTGCATGATCTTGGAGCCAGCTTGCCTCCTTTGTTCCTTCAAAGCAGTCCTCGGCAGCACATGTTCCATCTCCGCCGGTCACATCAATAGCCAGGCCAGTTTCATGCTCGCTCGTTCCTGGAACCGCACTATAAGTTCTAGCCGCTTCGTATCCATCTTGATCAACATAGTAATTAAATAAAGCTGTTTGGGCAGCATAGGACCTGTAGGCAGAAACACCTAACAGATGCACACCCTGTTGTTTTGCGCCTGCGAATAATTTTTCGATCGCCGCACCTGCCTCTGCCCTCATTTGCCGCTTTTCTGCTTTCTGTGCGAACGTAAATGGGATGTCAGGGTAAATTAAATCACTTGGCTGATAATTATCGGGCAGTTTATTGTCCTTATTAACAAGAACAGGGATCACCTTTGGGGAGGAACCAACTTGGACGTTAGCATCCTGTTGCTGATCTTCTGCACCAGTTGAGGAATTGTTGTCTAATTTTCCATCGTCTTGCATAAAATGAAATTTTCCAGTGCAGCCGGTCAAAGAGATTGCAAACACCATAAGAGTCAAAAAGACGAAACGTATTTTTAACATAGTAAACTCCCTTTTTTTAAAATTCACTTCAGTAAACATCATGGACAGGATTAGAGACTTTAAAACGTCATTCTAAATTCTGTCCAAGATGATTTCAAAACGGCTGTGAATCTAAGGATGTTTCATCGATAGGTTTGGTAGAATCAATTGGCAGCCATCGTATAACGACAGAAGGAAATTAACTTTTAAGTGAGTGTAGGTACAAAGACACTTTTATTTTATAATTCAGTTGCATATATTTTGAATAACACATAAATCGTACGAAACGGCAAAGCCATTGAAAAATGGTGACGCAAAACTAAAGGGGCTAAGGTTTAACGACGATGCTTGCCAGTTACCGAACACGATAACTCCGTCGATTTATGTAAATTATTGAGGAGGATTTTTTGTGTTGAAAATGTTCTTTAAGGGAAAATATTATTATCATTTAATCCAGCACAGACACAACGCGCTGTTACAGCAAGATTGCCTGGATGAAGAATTAAGAGCCAAGTTTATGATTAGAGCAAGCTATCATAATAGTAAAGTTGTCGAGTTTGGTTTAAAAATCTAAGCGAAATCATATTTTAAAAAAAGCCTGTATCTGTGTAGTTGGTACAGGCTTTTATGTTTTTATAGACTAAAAGGTATAAAATAAAACAATAGGACAACCATTACATATATTAACCATAGTAAAAGAGGGATGATTTCGAAATGTACAATCTGACAAAATTTAAAATAATAAAACCAGCTAATGAAGTATTTGAAGCCTTCGTAGACCCTTCGAAAATCAAGAATTTCTGGTTCTCATCAAGTTCGAGATGGGAGCAGGGCCAAACAGTCACATTAAGATATGAAGAATACGATGCACAAGTCGATATTGAAGTACTCGAAGTCGAGGTAAATAAGAAAATCGTGTTCCGGTGGGGGACAGATGGAGAAGGGAATTGTGTAACAATTTCTCTGGAAGAATTGGATCAATCAAGTACCATTATTGAAGTGGTCGAAGAAGGTTTTAGCGAAGATGATGATGAGTTAATCGCTCAGTTGATTGATAATAAAGAAGGCTGGGTGTATATGTTGACCTGTTTAAAGGGGTATTTGGAGTTTGGGATTCATAATTTAAGGGCAGCAATCGTTAAATAACATAGTTTCTTTTCTCAAGGGTCATCCTATGAATAAAAAGGGAGGTAAAATCAATGAAACAGGATGATGAGAAAATTAGTGAAGGGTTAAATGAACTATTTGAGATCATTAATGCAAAAGGAGACACGGGTGAGCTAAAAGAAATTGTCGATCGTTATGACAGTGCAAATCCAGAGGAAAACTCGAACAGTTAAATACAAAAGGCCTAGAGATTAGTCTAGGTCTTTTGTGATGAGAAATGTGGATAAAATCCATATAAAATGTGGATATATATAAGTCGATTGTGGGCAAATCTGTTGGTTTTGTGGATAATACTGTGGAATATGTGGATAAATCCCCTGACTTGTAATTCCTTTATGAAAAAGAAAACGTTATTCACATAATCTGTGTATAAATGGTTGGAATCTGTTGATATCTTCTTATATGGTGTGGATATAGAGGTAATTAATGTTGATAACCTTGTTAATATCCTCTCCTCGTATATTTCCATCTGATTGGTTTGATTTTTGCTATGACGACGATGGTTTAACAACAGCACATCTATTCGGTTTGAGCAAAAACACTAGCCAATGCTTCCCTAATATAGGCCCCTGGAATATAAAAGGGGATCAGGACGGTCACTTCACTTTTGTTCATCTGTATCCCTTTCTTTAAAGGACTCTTCTGTTTCATAAAACAGCCTTGTCTCCTTTAGGCCGCTAAGCAAATCATAGCGAGGCTTCCACCCCAACAGTTGCAGTGCTTTTGTATTATTCAACTGACTGTAGAGGATGTCACCGTTACGAGCAGGAAGATAAACAGGGACACCCAGAGGAATTTCACCCAGCGAGGAAATGACTCCAAACAGTTGATTAATGCTCGTTTTTTGATTTAGACCAATGTTGATGATTTCATTGTTTCCTTTGCCAAGTGCAAGGAGATTGGCTGCAGCAACATCTTTCACAAAAACAAAATCTCGTGTTTGTTCCCCGTTCCCGTAAATCGTCAATTGTTCGCCCTTTAAAGCCTTCTGTAGAAAAATAGCCACGACACCGCCTTCTCCTTTAGGAGTTTGACGTGGACCGTATACATTTGCATAACGCAGGATCGTAAAGGGAAGCTTATAAAATTGCGAATAGAGTTGAATATATCTTTCCGGCGTATGCTTGGAAATCCCATAATAGGAGATGGGTTCCGTCATCGAACTCTCTTTAATACTGCGGTCGTCCGTTTCGCCATAGGCTGCACAGGAGGAAGCGTAAACTATTTTTCGGACATTAAATTTCCGACAGCATTCCAACAAACGAATCGTACCAAGAATATTCGTTTGCGCATCAAAAACAGGATCCTGAATCGATTTGGCAACATCGACTTGGGCCGCTTGATGAATCACATACTCTGGTTTTTCTTTTGAAAAAATCCCCTCTAACTGCGGTGAGCATATATTTGCGACATAAAAGGTCGCCCTATTATTAACAAACTCTTTATTCCCCGTACTTAAATTATCAACCACAATCACTTCATGACCCTCAGTAATCAGCAAATCAACAATATGGGAGCCAATAAATCCCGCTCCGCCTGTTACCATAACTCTCATACTTGACCCTTCTCCCATTCTGCTTGATACCAAGCAATTGTTTTCCTTAAGCTTTCATCGGATCGATGGAAGGATAGAAATTCAACAGTTTCCGGTATATATGAAGTATTCTGTTTTAAACTATTCACTTTTCGCTCGTCGACATCAATTCCAATGACACCGAATCCCTTGTTGGCAAATAGAAGGGCAAGAGGTAAACCAATATATCCTAATCCAATTACCCCTATTTTTTTAAAAGAGGAAATCAGCCGTTATCGTTATTTCTGACATGTTTTCCGTCCCTTACTCATAATTATTTTTTAAGTTTCGTGTTCACTTATCCTATGCGGACGGGTCTTAGGAGGGGATAGGTGAATATACAGAAATAGAAAAACTTTTAAAAAATTCATTCTGTACTAAGTGGTTGAACTTGTGGTTTTGGGAGGCGGAAGGTCTTGATTTCCATCATTGCTTGTACCAATCGAGAGAAGTTTGTCAGCAACATCATTGCTAATTTTCAAAAACAAACCTTCAAGGAGAAGGAACTCATTTTAGTTCTTAATTCGTCTAAAATGAATTTCAAACAAATTGAGCGGGAATTGGATGAGGCTAAATTAAACAGTCAGTTATTCCAATTTCCAGACGAAATGAGTTTAGGGGAGTGTTTAAACAAGGGAGCTGAGCAGGCCAATTTTGAATACATTGGGAAAATGGACGATGATGACTATTACGGGAGCAGCTATCTAAAGGAAGCGTTTGAAGCGCTCATGCAAACGAAGGCAGAACTAGTTGGGAAAAGCAGCTTCTATATTTATTTTAAGAAGAAACAAGAACTGAGATTATATAATCCACATCATGAAAATAGCTGGATCATTAATAATGGTCAAAATCTTTATAAAACCTCCCATTTTTTAAGTGGAGCGACACTGATTTTTAAGAAAGATCTTTTGAAAAAAATCGCCTTCCCACACGTTAATCAAGGGGAGGACAGCGGTTTTCAGCGACGATGCTTTGAGAACCATGTCAAAATGTATTCATTATCAAAAGATCATTATGTGTATGTACGCTCTGGACTACCGTATCATCATACCTCCGATGCAACGGACCGAATGTTAAGAGGACGTAGTAAATTGGTCATCAATACGGCTTCGATTGAAACATTTTTCAATACTTGATAAAAAGAAGGCAGGATATCCTCCCTTACAACCATTTCTATATTAACCAAGCAGCACGACTGAGAAGCTTTCGATATCTGAATGACACTATAAATTTCGCAGGCTTCCGAATCATGTAAGTAAAGAGGAGTAAGGAAAACAATATTAGTAAGGAAGAAATCGCTATTTATGATTTCAATTAAGCCTTATTGGCGGCAGGAACCAACGCCATCATAATAGCTGGTTTCATTAAAGAGATGCTTGGGAAAGTAGCATTTGATATAGGGAATGGAATGATCAAGAAAAGATTCCGTTAGCCCGTAAATAGGAAAAGCGATATTTAATAAATTCACTTTTCCTATATAAGTACATAACTTTTCATTATTTTTGATTCTGAAAAACCAACTGAAGACCTAAGCCAATATAGATAGTGCCAATAACCTTCCCTTGCCAGCGTGAAAGTTTTCCGCTCTGGTTTGAGAAAAGTCGTTCACCTATCGAGCTTGTTAGGAATGCTAGCAATGTGGTGTACATTATGCTCATTAACACAAAGGTGAGTCCAAGAATAAGTAGTTGAATGACAACAGGGGTCCCATTGTTGTGGACGAACTGTGGTAAGAAGGCTAAGAAAAAAAGAGCCGTTTTAGGATTGAGTAATTCAATTAATAAGGCCTGACGAAACGATGTGGCTGTGTTGTTCTTTTTTACGGTCGGCGCATCTTGTTTTTTGGATTTTTCAAGGAGGGACTTAATCCCTAAAAAAATCAAATAAGCGGCACCAAGATATTTCACGATTTCAAAGGCGAGTGCCGAGGTCATTAGAATGGCTGAAAGTCCAAGTACGGCTGCAATCGTATGGATTAAATCACCGACCGCAATCCCGATACCGGTGATGATGCCAGTTTTCCTCCCGCCTTGAGCGGTTTGAGAAATGGTTAGTAAAACAGCTGGACCAGGAATGAGAAACAATACGATAACTACTATAATAAATGACAGCAATTTTCCGCGCTCCTTTATAAAATATATATCTCATTTTATCATAATATTTAAAAAATTAATTCGAGAGATTAAGTAACTTTAAATAAGGATAAAAATTCTGTTGCTTTATTGTATTGTAGGTGATAATATATATAAGTTGTCAGCGAGATTATTAATGTTTTATAAAACTTATTGACAATGTGATTGAGTAATGATAAGATATAAAAGTTGTCTTCGAAACTATTAATATTCTCTTTAAAAATATTAAAATAGTTGTTGACAACGAATGAAAGAAAATGGTATGATGTAAAAGTTGTTCCATTGAATGAATTGTTCTTTGAAAACTAAACAAACAAGACGTGTAGACAAACAAAAAAACTTTTAGTTTCAAATATGAAGCTAAGCCAACGTAACAA
>NZ_JAGGQW010000023.1 GCF_018613065.1 Bacillus sp. ISL-7
TTATTTAGAGAAATCAATTAAAGAATTAATTTATAGTAGTAATGTTACTATTTATCAAACATTCTGTCAAGTTAAAATTTGTTCCAAACTTACTCATTGTGAATTTCAAGGAACGAGAACCTCATTTCCACTCTATCGTTTAGCAGCACCCATTCAAGGAAAAAAAGGGCTTCTTCGCTCCATACAAACCACCCAAGCCAACGGAGTTCCAGTCAAAATGGTCTTCGTTCGTAACCGTAATAAAAAGAGCGAGTGGCTAGCTATTTTGAGTACAGACTGTACGTTAAATGACCAAGAAATTATCAAAATATAAGGCATGAGATGGGACATTGAAGTCTTTTTCAAGACAACGAAATCCTTATTAAAACTCCAAAAGGAGTTTCAAGGTCGTTCCTATGATTCCTTAATTAGTCATACAACGATTGTCTTTTCACGATACATTGTACTGTCATGGCAAAACCAATGTAGCAGGGACGAAAGAACACTAGGTGGTATGTTTTATGAACTTTGTGATGAAATCAGTGACCTCGATTGGGCTACTGCGCTTCAGCAATTAATCGAGCTTCTTGAAGATACCCTTAAAGAGAGTAACAAGAAAATTCAAAAGTTAATCAAAAATCAACTACAACAATGGATCGCTGGCTTACCCAACTATATCAAGGCATACCTGCCTATTTCAGTGTGCGAAAGTTGAGTTATAATAATTGTAGCCAAGTGACCCCTAAGAACTTGGTGTTTACGTCATAAGAATCCGTCCTTAACTACCATTGAGGATGGATTCTTTTGTGCATTTTTACTTTTCATATACTTTTTTAAATACTAAACATGGATCAAAATCGTCATAAAGGAGTCATTTCTATCTTCAACTGCTTACTTTAGTTTATGTACGTTTCTTCACAATCTCTTACTAAGATTAAATTAAATATCCAGTCTTTGAAAGTCTTGTTCCATTAAATGGCCCGTTTGTGGAAGATAGCATGTTCCAGTAAAGGACTTTTTTTAAAACGACTTTATTATGATGAAATACCAATTGTCACTCGGCACTTACTACAGTAGAAAAGCGTCCTGTTAAACAGAAACGCTTTGGGTCGATATAGAGATAAGATGTTACAGTTCACTCTCATGATTCTTAAATGTTTGCCCATCATGGTAAAAAAGTTCAGAGCCTAAATGAACATTTTCGTTTTCTTTCAATTGACGAATAAGCTCTTCACTTTTAGTTTTATTCATTTCTTTATACCAGGTTCCTTGTGGATATAGAACAGCGATCGGACCATGTTTGCATTGGCCGTTACATAATGTTTTTGTTGTGTGAATCTCCTTTTGCAGATCTAAGTTTTTCAATTCTCCCCTAATGGTCTCTGTTACTTCTTCTGCTCCATTTTTCATGCAGGTTTTCCCGTTGCAAATTAATAGATGTTTGCTAACACCATCTAAGTTCATAACATTCCCCTCTGTTCCTCGTTTATTTTACCTCTATCACAAATGGGTAGGCAGTTACTTTACCATCAAATTTAAATTCTCCCCATACTTTGTAGATCCCAGGTTTATCAAATTTTGTTTCAAATTGTGTCTTTTCTTCTGAAGTAGGGTGCACATGAACAAATTTCTCACCCTTTTCATCCAAAATAACAACATGACCTAAAGCCCCCAGGTAGGGCTCTGGTGTAATCCCTTTTGTATCAAAATTTAACGTAACATCTTTGTTTACTCCTAGCTCTGTAGTTGTTAATTCAACCGTCTTTCCATTAATTGTTTTAGTTAAGTTTGTATCAGCCTTTAGTGAATTTTCATCAAGGTCACCATGGCCTTTCCCCACATGCAGCTCTATCGGACTAATTTGATAGGCAAGGTTTTTTGGTTTAATATCAACAAAAGCTTTATAAGAGTTTTCAGGCAGGTCGAATTTCAGAGTATACACACCATTTCCTTTTTCCTCAGGATGTAAATGGTAATAATCTTTTAAGTCGGCACTTACAATAATTAAATGCATAATCTTTTCATGTGAAATTTCTAATTCAGGTGAATTTTGGTCTTTATCCTTTAGATCAATGGAAATTAAGCCTTCTTCATATTTTACGTTTGTGACCACTTCACTTTCTGATGTAGCCCCATGATTTGAATGCCCTGAATCCTTACCTCTTGTATGATCATCGTTATGTGCTTGCTCAGCAATAGTTTCTTTTTTCTCATGACTATTTGCTTCCGAGTGGGTATTAGTGTGATCGTTATTACTGTTCAAGCTTGCATATACGGAATATCCGCCAATGACTAACACAAGATAAACAATCGCTGAAATTGCCCAGGTCAAAATGTTTTTTTGTTTCATAAAAATGCTCCTCTCTTTTTTATCGATCAATTATCCTTTTAACTTAATCCGCTGTAATCTAAGTGCGTTTAAAACAACTGACACTGAACTAAATGCCATTGCTACTCCTGCAAGCCACGGTGCCAGAAAGCCCAGTGCTGCAATTGGAACTCCTAAAGCATTATAAGCAAAGGCCCAAAATAGATTTTGCTTAATATTTCGAATCGTCATTTTACTCATAAAGATGGCATCGGCAATACTATTTAAGTCTCCTCTGATTAAAGTAATATCAGCAGCCTCCATTGCTACATCCGTACCAGTACCGATTGCCATGCCAATATCTGCAGTAGCAAGCGCTGGTGCATCATTAATACCGTCACCGACCATCGCCACTTTCTTTCCAGCTTTTTGAAGCTTTTTAACTTCCTCTGCCTTTCCTTCCGGCAGAACTTCTGCTATAACATGGTCAATTCCGACCTCATTTGCAATTGCTTGGGCTGTCTGTTTGTTATCTCCTGTAATCATAACAACCTCTAGACCCATATTTTTTAACCGTTCAATCGCTTTTTGAGAGGTTTCTTTAATTGTATCTGCAACAGCAATCACTCCTGCAAATTGATGATCAATTGCGACTAGCATTGCGGTCTTACCTTGCTTTTCTAAGTTTTCTATCTTAGGTAATATGTTTCCAACATTAATATTATTTTTCTCCATAAGTCTGCGCGTTCCGATAAGCAAGGATTTGCTTTCAACTATTGATTCGATTCCAAAACCAGGAATGGCTTCGAAATGTTCAGAGCTGACCAGTTCAATTCCTTTTTCCTTAATGCCCTCAACAATTGCCTCAGCTAACGGATGTTCGGAATTTTTTTCTGCAGCACCGACTAACTTTAAAAATTCCTTTTCTTCAAATCCATTTGCAAGAATAATATCTGTAAGTGTTGGTTTTCCATTTGTTACCGTTCCCGTTTTATCAAGGATCACTGTATCCAATCGATGAGTCGTTTCAAGATGCTCTCCGCCTTTAAACAAAATTCCATATTCAGCTGCTCGGCCTGACCCTGCCATAATGGATGTAGGAGTAGCTAGGCCCAGTGCACATGGACATGCGATAACTAATACGGCAATTAACTTTTCAAGAGCTGCTGCAAACTCTCCGGGACTTACAACAAAGTACCAAACCAGAAATGTCACAATGGCGATCCCAACGACAATTGGGACAAAAATTCCGGATATAACATCGGCTAAACGTTGGATTGGCGCTTTTGATCCTTGAGCTTCTTCGACTACTTTGATGATTTGAGCTAAGGCCGTATCCTTTCCCACCTTTGTTGCTTTTACCTTTAAAAATCCATTCTTGTTAATGGTTGATCCTATTACTGCATCTCCAACTGTTTTATCGACAGGAATACTTTCACCTGTAATCATTGATTCATCAAGGGCAGATCTCCCTTCAAAAATCACTCCATCTACAGGTACCTTTTCACCTGGTTTCACATATACGATATCACCAGCGATTACTTCTTCAATTGGTAAATTCAATTCTTGCCCGTCTCTTAAAACTGTGGCCGTTTTCGCCTGTAAGCCCATAAGCTTCTTAATAGCTTCAGAGGAACGTCCCTTTGCTTTTGCTTCAAACAGTTTACCTAATATAATTAGAGTAATTAACACAGCACTTGTTTCAAAATATAATTCCACCATATGTGCATCAGAGCCTATGGATAAAATACTCAAGTAGATGCTATAGAAATAAGCTGCAGAGGTGCCAAGCGCAACCAAGACATCCATGTTTGCACTTTTATTCCTTAATGCTTTATAAGCACCTGCGTAAAATTGACCGCCTACTAAAAATTGGACAGGAGTCGCAAGCGCGAGTTGAACCCAAGGATTCATGAACATCTCAGGCAGCCAAATGAAAGAAGTAACCTCAAAATGACTGACCATTGCCCAAAGTAAAGGGATGGATAAAATAGCCGAGAATATAAATTTCCCTTTTTGCTTTTCAATTTCTTTTTGTCTATGATCCACTTTTTCGCCTTTAGATTCTTGCTTTTGTTCCAAGCGATAGCCTAATTTATTAATGGCCTCCTTCATATCTGAGACCGAAACTTCATCAGGATTATATTCTACAAGGGCCGATTCTAAGGCAAAGTTAACCGTTGCGGTTTGAACACCATTTAACTTATTTAAACGTTTTTCAATTTTATTCGCACACGCTGCACACGTCATACCGCTTATATTAAATTCAGCTTTCTCACTGATTACTTTGTATCCTAAAGATTCCACTTTTTCTTTAAATTGATTTACATTTGCTATAGACGAATCAAATGTTACTTTTGATTTTTCTAATGCGAAATTTACGCTCGCATCCTCTACTCCATCTATTTTTTTTAGACCTTTTTCTATTCTCACTGCACAAGCAGCACACGTCATGCCAGCTATTTGAAGTGTTGTTTCTTTTTTATCGATCATAACCTTTTACTCCTATCACCACATACTATAGTGGGGTATATTTTTGGGGTAATAAAACGTGCCACTAAAGACAGCACGTTTTTTCAGTTCCTTAGTGACAGCTTTGATCTTTAGACGATTTACTCAGCGCTGCATCATAACCTTGATCTTCTATAATGTCAGTAATTTCTTTTAAAGAAACCACTTTCGAATCAAATGATACATCTACTTTTTCTTCATATAGGTGAACCTTTACAAAATGAACACCATTTAATTTTCCTACGTTTCCTTCTATTGAATTTATACAATGCCCACATGACATTC
The DNA here is from genome assembly GCF_018613065.1 of Bacillus sp. ISL-7. Next base: position 5,084 of record NZ_JAGGQW010000023.1, read on the forward strand.
CGTTCACTGTTAATATTACATTTTCCATGATTTACTCCTCTTTATTCGTTATTACCATACCTAGGTATAGTATATTATTTTTAAAAATAAATCGTGCTTTATTCCGCACGGTCTTTAACCAAATTTATTGAACATCATAACCTTGGTCATCAATTGTTTCTTTGATTTTATCAATAGTAACTTCGCTCGGATTAAACTCCACACTAACCGTTCCTGAATCCAAGTTTACTTTAACAGCGGTAACTCCGGGTAATTCGCCTACACTGCCTTCAATTGAATTAATACAATGGCCGCATGACATACCTTTTACGATTAAAGTTATATTTTCCATATCGCTAAGTCTCCTTTTATTTTTTCAGTAATTTTTGAATTGTCACCATTACCTCGTCTAAAATATCCGTATCTCCCTCTTGAATTTTTTCTAGAACACATGACTTCATATGCCCTTCAAGTAAAATACGGGCGACACTATTTAAAGCGGATTGAGTCGCAGATATTTGAGTAATGACATCATCACAATACGTATCTTTTTCAATTAATCCTTTTATTCCCCTGATTTGACCTTCGATTCGATTTAATCTTGTTGTTAAGTTATTCTTCACTTTATCTGAATGGTGGCTTTTTCTTGCACCGTCTGATGAGCAGCATTGATCGATATCAACAATTTTATTAAGACTTTCTGAATTCATCGACATTGCCTCACCTCCTTAATTACATAATACTATACCCCCCCATAGTATGTGAAGAGTTTTTTAAAGAAAATTTTAAAATAGGTATTTGATATAGAATTTTATTTACTTAAATTGCGCCGGTTTGCTTAATAATACTTGAGTGTAATCTATCCTAGATTAACCTTATCTTTGCATTACAAATTGAATTCACTTCCAACCTCAATTAGAATAAACGTCTTATAATGTTGATTTTCCAAATATAAAAGAGCCTGATTTTGAAAAAAAGATTGATTAAAACAGGCTCTTAAAATATCTCACGAGGGCACTTTTTTAAAAAAGTTTGATCATTATCTACCTGTGTTGTTCAACAATAGCGCCCGATTCTTGAATAAGCTATTGCATATTATCCTCGAAGTGTGAAGTAAATAAATAAATGTTCAATCTAATCATTAACTCTCTAAACATAAAAAATTCATTTTAAGTGAATAATCTTGTTCATATGATTTAATAATATCCCATGTGCTCTATATCCTTTAAAAGGAGTAATTCATGAATGGACAAAAAATAATAAGGAGTGTAGTCATGGGAATTCTAAGTGGTAACCCTCAGGATGAACCAATGCATTACGGTGAGGTATTCGGAACTTGGACTTACCTTTTGACCAACAATGGCTTAATTGCCGCTTACCAGTCTTATATTAATCACGCTGGCGATCAAGACTTGAAAAAACTTATTGAAGAAGCTATTCAAGGAATGAAAAACGAAAACCAACAATTACAGGAACTTCTTAAAGCGAATGGGATTGGCCTACCACCAGCGCCTCCGGATCGTCCAAATGTAAATTTAGAGGACATTCCTGTTGGAGCAAGGTTTACAGACCCAGAGATCAGCGCAGCTGTTAGCAGCAACGTGGCTGCAGGACTAGTAGCATGCAGCCAGCTAATTGGCCAATGTATCCGAGAAGATATTGCAATGATGTATGGTCAGTTTCATTTAGCAAAAGCACAATTTGGTGCAAAAATGTTAAAGTTGAATAAAGAAAATGGTTGGTTAATTCCTCCACCACTTCACTATAGTAAAAATAAAGACTGCTAATTAGCAGGCGCCTCATATGAGGTGCCTTTTTTAATGTTCGCAATATCAGTCACTTACGGCTCACGTTTCGGCTCAAAATGTTCGAATTGTTCATTTAATGGTATAAACTTTAATTAATAACAAATAATCTTATTAAGATATTTCATCATCTAATTTAAGAAAAACATTTTCTGCAAGGGTGAATAAGATGTTCTATTGGATTTATAATCACTTTATAAATTCTGTTTACTTTATAATTACTTGCTATTTAATATTTTTTTCTGTTGCATTTTGGCTTTTGATTTCCATCAAGAAAGAAAGGAATAATGATAAATCTTAATGAAATACCCTTTAATGAACATTATTGGTCAATTATGCATTACTAAATTATTAAGACATAATGATAACTTAAAAGACACAATTCCTTGTACAAGAATTGCGCCCGATTGTTGAAGATCATTGCTTAAATCTTATTCAAGATAAGCCCCCGTTTCAGTAGTGCTTACTAAATAAAAATGGCTAAATTAAAGATTTACATGTATAAGATTTTTAGATATTTAGTGCGACAATTATGACTTACAGAAGAATAGTGCATTCATGCACCAATACAAGTATTTATACATGGGTAAAATGCTGTTATATCTCAAGATTTCTAGAGATGACAATTTAAAAAAATCTTAATATGACTTTAAACGACTTATGATTTACCACCCTAATTGAAAGAACCCTCATCTGAAAGGTGAACTTTAGCTCCATATGAAAAGCACTTTACTCCTGTTTGAAGTAGAATGCTAAGATGAGGATTTAATTATTTTTCTTTAACATCTACGACAATAGTTCCAAATAAATTATCGTTAATATAAGCATCGAGTTTCCAGATGCCTTTTGTTGGTAACTCAATGCCTGATGGAGTAGAAGCTGGTGCTCCCCAGTTTTCTCCTCCAATTGGGTTTGCTTTTATAACTGTTAATTTATTACCTTTTTCATTTGATGCAATTACTTTTAAATTATTTCCAACAATTTTGTTCAGATCTCCCCAAAACAACCACATGTATTTCTGCGTTTTTCCTGCAATAAATGGGTGTAACCGTCAAGTAGAAATCAACAGTTTTTAGTAAATAAG